>NZ_BCZB01000022.1 GCF_001598495.1 Neokomagataea thailandica NBRC 106555 | reverse complement strand
TGGAACAAGGCACCACCACAATCCATGACGATGCCCAAACTTTACTCGGCTCCTTCACCCTTACCGAACCGCTTGACGCCGCCATTGTGGATGATCACCGTGTTTTCCATGGCGTGACCCCCGTCACCCCAATTGACCCCACACAACCCGCCCATCGTGATGTTCTTGTGATCACATTACGGCACGAATAAACACCCTCTCTCCCTCAAAAGGGAACTGATCACGCATTTCGTGCTATAGTCATCTCACATCCACATTTTAGCCAAGGCTAGACACTCCATGTTCCACCGCCTGTTGTGCGCTACCCTGCCCATTCTTGTTGCTGCGTCTATCATCACTCCTGCCGATGCCCGCCACCGCGCATCACATACGCGTAGTACGGCATCTTCCTCTTACCCCGCCCCGGTTATCCTCGCGGCGCATCCGGGTACAGCGTTGGATCATGACGCGCGGACGCTCAATGAAGATGATCTGGCAGACGCGGCCAAGCACCATGACGCCCCCGTTGTCTTAGTCGGCTCAGCGCCGCTTTCATCCAAAAAAAGCGATGAAGCCTTATTCGTACAGCTTCAGTCTGCGCGCCTTTGTGGCTCTGCTGGGTGCACAACATCCGTTTATCTGCGGCACAACAATAACTGGACAACCGTACTCGACTCAGTCAACGGCGATATTTCAGTCCTCGGTACCAGCCATCGTGGCATGCGTGACCTACAAGTCGGCCGTAATGACCGCTGGGTCTGGGATGGCAGCCAGTATCAAGACACGCTGAATTCACCAGCGATGCCGAATTTGCGCTAATTTTCAGGGAAAACTGGAGCGGGTGAAGGGAATCGAACCCTCGTATGCAGCTTGGGAAGCTGCCGTTCTACCATTGAACTACACCCGCAGACAGGCGGACATATAATCCCTTCCGCCCGAAACTGCAATCCACATTCCTGCGGATATCTACAGTTGACGGCGGGATAAAACTACGCACATAGTAATGGATTGTGGAAGCGCCAAACAGCGAACCACCCTCGTGATTTGAGCGGCCGGCTTGCGGCGAGGTTAAAGAATTGCGCTAAAGAGGCCCTGAGGTCACCCACGATTCCCCAGGACTTCCACGGCCCACCAACCGGTGCAGCGCCCCGCCTTGCGGACCCTGCCCAACTGGAGGGACTGACCCCATGTCATCAAACAACTGGAAAACGGCAACACGCCTCCTGCATGATGCCCCAAACCGCACCCCCTATGGCGAAACGTCTGAAGCTCTCTTCCTAACATCCGGCTTCGTCTATGACAGCGCAGAACAAGCCGCAGCCACTTTCACGGGCGATGTCGAGCGCTTCCAATACTCCCGCTTTGGCAACCCAACGGTTGATACGTTCCAAGAGCGCCTCGCCCTCCTCGAAGGAGCCGAAGCGTGCATCGCAACAGCAACCGGCATGGGCGCCGTCTCATCAGCCATTCTCTCCCACGTCAAAACAGGCGAGCGTGTTGTCGCGTCCCGCGCACTGTTTGGCTCCTGCTACTGGATCGTGACATCTCTCCTCCCACGCTACGGCATTGAAACCGAACTGGTTGATGGTGATGATCTCGATGGCTGGAAGAAGGCTCTCTCCAAGCCCACAGCGGCCGTACTGATTGAAAGCCCATCCAACCCCATGCTTGATGTGTTGGACATTCAATACATCGCAGACCTCACGCATAAAGCGGGCGGCCTTCTCATGGTGGATAACGTTTTTGCATCCCCGCTGGGTCAGTCCCCTCTTAAACTGGGTGCAGATGTCGTCCTGTATTCCTGTACAAAGCACATTGATGGGCAAGGCCGCGTGCTCGGCGGTGCCGTACTCGGCAGCAAAAGCTGGATTACCGAGACCCTCCAACCCTTTACCCGCAACACCGGCAACGCCCTCTCCCCCTTCAACGCCTGGGTTCTCCTCAAAGGGCTTGAGACACTGCAACTCCGCACGGACGCCATGGCACATAATGCCGCGAAGGTGGCTGATGCCCTCGCTACCTTACCCGGCGTAAAATCCGTGCGTTACCCCGGTCGGGCGGACCATCCGCAGGCAGAACTGGCCAAGAAACAAATGACCAATGGCGGTTCACTCATCGCATTTACCGTTGAGAATGAACAAGCAGGCGCTTTTGCATGCCTCAATGCCTTTTCGCTCATCGCTATTTCCAACAATCTTGGAGACGCACGCAGCCTCGCAACACACCCAGCCACAACCACTCATATGCGTGTTGCACCTGAAGAACGGGCACGCCTTGGCATTACAGACGGCGCTATTCGCCTCTCTGTCGGCCTCGAAGACCCGGAAGATCTGATTAATGACCTCCGCCGCGGCGCAGAGGCTGCTCAAAAGAGCGTATAAGAGAACCTGACATCTGCATGGCCCTGCGCTACACTAGGGCCATGCAAGACAAGCCCTCCCCCCCGCAGATCGTCACCGACCCGGAAACGGCCCTCGCTGAGGCGATGGAAAGCGCACCACGCTTTTCAGAAACCACGCAGGACCTCACCGTGACTGTACGCACCTTCTGGCTGGAGGATCAGTCCCAACCAGAAGAACACCGCTACGCATGGGCCTATCACATCAGTATTGAGAGTACCCGCAGCGACACAGTCCAACTTGTGTCACGCAGTTGGGAAATCGTCGATGGATTAGGACGCACAGAACATGTCCACGGCGATGGTGTCGTGGGGGAGCAACCTTTCATCAGCCGCTCAGAACCATATGTTTATACATCCGGCGCCATGCTCACGACCCCAAGCGGTTTTATGCACGGCACCTATCACATGGTCGAACCCACATCAGGCCAACGCTTCGACATAAAAATCCCCGTTTTTAGCCTCGACAGCCCGCATGAGCATAGTTTAGTACACTAACGAAATAGAATATAATTCCCAGTTGGTTCTCATGCTCTCATCAAAAAAGCTTTTCATTTTTTACTTAGGTGGTGATGCACCAGGAGCCAATATTGAGGTCCATGACGTCCAATTCGCCGCAGTTGAACGCCCAGAAGAAGCACATCCTCTCCTCATCGAAAAATGGTTTGGCACGCGAGATTCGTTACACTTAGATGCCTATGGCATCGTCACATGGGCTGATGGGCACGCTGTATCCATCCACACAACACCGTCAGCCAGCACCAATAAGCTCTATTTTATCAATATGGGCGGCTACACGCCCGGAGCACTCTGTGAAGATCACGCTTTCACATTCCTCGTCGCCCCTTCCGCAGAAGAGGCGAAAACACGGGCAAAACAACTCCTCCTCACAGACCGGAATTTACAACATCACGACAACCTAATGGATATTGATGATTGCATCCTCATCGATAAAATCGACGGTCTATTCATCCATCTAGAACCGCACCCTACCGGCACCGCCCTGCACGCAGAATGGCAAGGATACCAGCCCATTTAACTCCATAAAACGCCGACAACACATTCACCAAGACCTATAGCAAACAACTAATACTCTTTCTTTTCACCCGCCAACGGTATGGACGTCGGCTCGTTCGACGTTCCCGCATAGGTCAACAGCAGAATTGTTGGCTCATCTCCCGCAATACCACGATGAGGATCATTCACACTTTCCGCAAAGGCTTCCCCTTTATGGAACGTCCTTGTCTGACCTGTGGCCTTATCCTCAATCGTTAATGAACCTTCTAAAACATAACCAGCGTTCGGAAACGGATGCGTATGCCACGGCAGCGCCGTATGCGGCGCAATCGTAATCCTTAATACCGTGAGTTGTGGCCTTCCTCGTGGGTAAGCTTGATACGCTTCTCCGTTCCAAGAATGATCAGCCTGTAACAACCGATCCGCCTTCGCAGTCTGGCCCGTTTTATCATGAGCCACCGCCAAAGGTGCGGCATATAATGACCACAAGACCAAACCCCAGACATATTGATACCGCTTCATACCGCTGACCTCCTGTTGCCAAAGCGCGTCAGCATACCCCTCAACGCCCTCCATCACCTTACAATTCACCGTTCCCTCATACGCGCGCGCAGATAACCCCTCAAAAGAGCCCTTCTCCCCTTGACGGAGCGCGATGGGCAGACCATTCCTCCTTTCATGCGTATCGCTGCCCTTCTCCTCGCTGCCGGCCGTGGTCGGCGCTTCGTCGAATCTGCACCGCATGCTGACGGTGCCAGCAAACAATTCCGCCTGCTCCACGGAAAGCCAGTCATCCGTCGTGCGGCTGAAGCCTTGCTCCCCCATGTCCATATTCTTTTGCCTGTTGGGGATGACCCATTACTGGCCGAAAGTCTTGCAGGGCTCGATATCCTTGCCCCCGTTCCCGGCGGTGCTGAGCGCCATGACAGCGTGCGCAATGGACTAGAAGCCCTCACCGCCCTGCCTGAACCGCCGGACCTTGTCTTGGTGCATGACGGTGCGCGCCCTTGCGTACCCGCAGACGTTGTCCAAGGCGTGATTCACGCTCTCAAAACACATGCCGGGGCTATCCCAGCCGTTGTGGTCAGCGATACTCTTAAAAAAGTTGAAAACAATATCATCACCGGCACCGTTCCACGTGATGGCGTATACCGTGCCCAAACCCCTCAAGGTTTTCGTTTCAACGAATTCCTTGCCCTGCACCGCAATCACCCAGATGCCCGCACGGATGATGCCGCCCTTCTGGAACAAGGTGGCCACCACGTCGCTATCGTACCGGGCTCTGAAAACAACATTAAACTGACCGTCGCGGAGGATATGATGCGCCTTGAAGGAATACTCGCCGGAAACATGCTACCCCGCGTTGGCCTGGGCTATGACGTTCATGCTTTTGCGGATGACCGTAAGCTGATCCTCTGCGGCATTGAAATCCCCCACACACGTGGCCTCGCCGGACATTCTGATGCTGATGTGGGTATCCATACCCTTTGTGATGCCATTTATGGCGCATTGAACGAAGGCGATATTGGCCGTCACTTTCCCCCCAGCGAAGCCGAGTGGAAAGATATGGATTCCGCCCGCTTCCTCATTCATGCAGGTGAACGCATCCGCGCACGCGGTGGATTTTTAGTGAATGCAGACATCACCCTGATCTGTGAACGCCCCAAAATCGGCCCACATGCACAAGCCATGCAAGAACGCCTTGCCGATCTTCTCAAGGTCAGCGCCAGCCGTATTTCCGTTAAGGCAACCACATCAGAACGCCTTGGCTTCACGGGACGTGAAGAGGGCATCGCCGCGACGGCTACCGTCAGTATTATGGTGCCTGATTCCGGCGAGGTTTAAGCTAAATACAGCACTCAGAAGCAGCGACTTCGCAGCTTCTGAGGCGATTTTCCTCGCAACATAATCATCGACGTTCTACGGCCCAAAGATAAATTTAATAAAAAATTAAACAAACTCCATAATAGTCATGGTTTTGGAGTCAGAAATTATCATGATAAACTATATTAAAGCATCTCTTCCAAGAAAAATATTAATAATTACGTTGTCATTGTTAATATCCGTTCAAATATTTGCAACATTAATCGCCAGCATATTAATGATAAAAAACATAAGAAACAATACAGAAACAATATCTATTATAAAATTAGACAATATATCAAAATCAATTATTAATGAAATAAATGAACAATGCAATATAGTTAACTCACTAAAAATATCCATTGAAAATAGTGGAGAAAACCAAACGATAAGCCGAAAAGAAATTTTTGATCTTTTAATGGAAAATATGAAAGACTACAAAAAACTTTATGGAATTGATTTCAAAGAAATACCCAATGGATTACCACCCAAAAGGGAAGATGAAACAAATTTAGGTACAAACCAACACGGTATATTCCTTCCTTATTTGATTAGAAATAAAAACAATACTATTGATGTTCATACTCCCTTAGAACATTACAGTGATATTTATAACAACGTTATCCAAACTGGAAAAATCTCTGGCTTGGAACCGTATATAGATTTCGAAACCAAAGTCCCGATGGTATCTCCAACCTACCCCATATCTCTCAATGGCAAACGCATTGCTGTCGTCGGGGTGGACATTCCTCTAGACTGGTTATCCAATCTTCTTTCTAATACACACATCACAACAAATTCATCTATTTCTTTATTGTCTGATAAAGATTTTTGGATTTTTAATAAAAATAAAGAAATAATTCTTAAAAAAGCCACGGATATTAAAAATAAACCAACTCAATATCACAAAACATACATAGATTATTCATACAATAATGGATCATCAATACGTATATTTTCAACTATAAATTTTCCAGAATTTAACGAAAATTGGACTATCATTGCCAACATTCCCAAAAAAGATCTTAACATCCAAATTTACAAAAATGTTGCCAAAATCATTATTCCTGGAATTTTTTTAATATTCTTATCTTCATTTATAATGTTAAAATTATTAAATAATTCACTGAAAAATCCTCTAGTAAAGGTTTTAAATAAAATTTCCATTTTAGAAAGAGGAGAATACAACTACAAATTTGAAAATACGCAAAGTACTGATGAAATTGGTGCCATTTCTCGTGGACTTGAAAAATTTCGTTCTTCACTTTCCCAAGCAGAGAAGAATACCCAACAACAATTCCTAGAACGCGAGAAAAATGCGCAAGAGCGCGCACAAATCGCCCGGCAAAAGGAACAGGAAGAGAAAGAACAGTACCACGTATCCGAAAAAATCCGAGAGGGCCTCTCCGCACTCGCTGAAGGTAATATGCTCTATCGTATTACAGATGACTTCCCAGAACGCTTTCAAGTCATGAAAACCGATTTCAATGCCGCCTGCACGCAACTGCAAAAAACTATCTCAGCTGTACAAAAAGGGGTTATTACCATCGGCAGCGGCGCAAAACAAATCACTAGCGCATCAGAAGATATGGCCCAGAGAACAGAATTACAGGCCGCAAATATTGAAACAGCCTCTAGCGAGCTTAACCGCGTCGTAGAAATGGTGCGTATATCATCAACCAATGCGACTCAAGCTGCACAAGTGACTGATGGCGCACGTAAAAGCGCAGAGGATTCCGGCAAAATCGTACGTTCTGCTGTTACAGCTATCAGCGAAATCGAAGCCCGGTTTGAGGAAATAAATCAGGTTGTCCGCCTCCTCGATGAGATCGCGTTTCAAACTAATCTTCTGGCACTCAACGCTGGAATTGAGGCGGCTCGTGCTGGAGAAGCAGGTCGCGGCTTCTCAGTTGTTGCAACAGAAATTCGTAACCTCGCCCTCCGCTCGGCAGAGGGCGCACGCGATATTAAAAACCTCATCTCAAATTCAGCAGACTTTATGGCAGATGGTGCTCATTTAGTCCGCAGCGCTGGCAATGCTCTCAACACTATTTTTCAACAAATGAACGATATTGATCATCTTGTTGCTTCAATTGCAAAAGCGTCTACTAGCCAATCAATGGCCTTAGAGAGCATCAATTCAACCGTACATGACATGACATCAACCATTCAGCAAAATGCAGCTCTCGTCGAAGAAAACACGACGGCTATCGCATCCCTGAATCAAGAAGCCTCTATTCTAGGAAAACAAGCATCTCTATTCAACGTTGAACACAATAGTATTGATACGAAATACACCACAACTTTGTGGAAATATAAATGATAATTACATAAAAATTATATTATTTAATTAAGAACACAAACACTCAACCGTATAATGGTTAAGTGTTTGTGTGCTATAATATCAATCAGAATGGTGCATCAATATCCACAACATCAATCAATTTGTGGTTCACAAACTCTTTGATACCCAGACCAATCAGTTCACGACCAAAGCCCGAACGGTTCACACCACCAAAAGGTAGATCGGCTTTCACCATCGTCGGGTGGTTTACATAGACCATACCCGTATCGATCTGCTCAGCCACCTTAAAGCCGCGCGCCTCGTCCTTCGTAAAGACGGAACCACCCAAGCCAAAAGGCGAGTCATTCGCCACGCGAATGGCTTCTGCTTCATCCTTCACACGATAAAGCTGCGTCACTGGCCCAAAGAATTCCCAATGCCGCGCTTTATTCTCACCATGAAGACCAGTCATCAACAGTGGCTGAAAAAATGCACCTTTTTCTGGAACAGGCGCACCAATCACTTCAACCTGTGCACCTTCAGCTTTGGCCTCTTCCACCTGCTTGGCTAAATCGTCAGCCGCCTTTTGAGAAGAAAGCGGCGCCAAAGTCGTGGCTGGGTCCATCGGATCACCCGCCTTCAACTTCGCTACCTCTGCTTTATAGACTTCAAGAAAACGATCATAAATCGCATCCACAACGATCAAGCGCTTGGATGAAACGCACACTTGCCCTGCATTCCAGTGACGCCCAAAAGCCGCCCACTTCGCTGATTTTTCAACATCAGCATCTTCCAGCACAACAAAAGCATCTGCACCACCGAGTTCCAGAGTCGCTTTCTTCAGTGCCTTACCAGCAACCCCCGCAACGACGGAACCAGCAGCCTCAGACCCCGTCAGCGCTACACCACATACACGCGGGTCTTCCAAAATCACCGCAGTGTGATGGCGGGCAGCATACAAGTTTTGGAACGCCCCTTTAGGCAAGCCCGCTTCCAGCATCAACTCTTCAGAAATAGCCGCACATTGCGGCACATTTCCTGCATGCTTCAACAACACTGTGTTCCCTGCGGAAAGCTGCGGCGCAATAATCCGCGCGACCTGATAAAAAGGAAAGTTCCAAGGCTCAACCGCGAACACAATACCTTGCGGCTGATGAACCAGCTTCGCCTTACCTTCCGTTGACTTTGCAACTGGCAGGTCTTCTGGCTTCAATAAGGTCTCAGCATTTTGCGCGTAATAGTCGAAAATATCAGCGGAGAGTTCAACTTCCAGCTTCGCTTCACTGAAGAGCTTGCCCATTTCTAACGTCGCTAAACGTGCATATTTATCAATATCACGACGCAGAATAGACGCTGCCGATGCCATAACCTTCGCACGCTCTGCAAAAGAAACATCGCGCCACTGGATAAAAGCCGCATGGGCATCATCCAGTGCTTTATGCACTTCTGTATCTGTCGCTTCAGGGAAGGTTTTGAGCGTTTCAGCCGTATAGGGATTGATCGTTGCGTAAGCCATTGGAAGCTCCTTTGCTCATCAGCGAAGCCGCAAGTGCCACATCATTCCAGCGACTCTTGGCTTTGGCGCTAGTAAACGCCTTTTAAGGAGATTGGTTAAGAGGCTTAGTGTTCAAGTTGTCTTGTGCAAGCAATCCCAATAAAAATTAACCGTGCAATGCACATACGATAACAATTAAGGGTGTAGCGGCCAAAATAGCCCACGCCCCCAATGAACCAAACCGCACAGCACGCGCACGAAAATTCTTTAACGATTTACACGTCGCGTCAGACATTTAGATCCAGCCTTCATTCACTCGATGTGACACAGGGCCACATATATTCTTTCGAAACAGATATGACGACTTGCTGGTGTAAAAAGCCAGTCACGTATCATCTCGAAATGTCACATTGGCTGATGCTCTGACAGGAGATTATGGCGGCAAGATGAAAATCAAACCCCACCCTGCCACGAATGCATATTTTCTAAAAAACTTTACCTAGAGAGGCGCAGAAAAGACACAGCATCCCGTACATCATTCTGTCGGGTTTGAATCGTTGCTGTAAGTTCTTTATCGCCCCCCCAAACAGCTTCCTGCTTGCGCTCATCTGCCGTGATAATCGCCACCGCTTGCTCAGATGTCAGCCCGCCTTCCAGCAGCGCATAACCAACCAACAAACTCCCCCCCGCTTGAGCCAAGACACCCAAAACGGCAAGTTCTGCCTCATCACACCGCGCCAACCACTGCGTTAACGCCGTAACATAAGCATCAGACTGCGTAACTGGCATCAAGCCCGCCGTCACCACAGGGCGCAACCCGCGCTCCTCCAACCAGCCGAATAGAGCCTGTACGGCTGGCTCTCCAGTACCACCATCATAGCACAATGCATCATCCAGCCCGAAGCTGAGCAATGCCGCACGCGTCACGGAAAGATCAGGCCGTATACGCTCAATCATAGTCCCTGCGATGCGCGTTAAAGGCAGAGCATCCGGCTGAAAACTCCCTTCACCAATACGCGCCCACTCCGCAGCAATGGCATCCGCTAATCCGCGTTTCTCTAGGGCAAGCACACTGCCCTTGGGCAAACGAATGGGGCGCTCATCCAGCACCGGCATGTAAACAAGACCCTGCCCATCCTCTTGCTTTTCCTGAACAGATACTGTCTTCCAAAACCGTCTCTTCGCGCTCAATGCCATACTCCTAATGCTTTTAGCAGATCACCCGCGCGGCTCTGATGCTTCGCGGCCATAACAGGCTGCGGGCCGGGCTGATCTTTCCGCGCGGCAGCCAACCACGCCACACACGGGTCTTGCTCCGCAGGTGCTGCACTACCCAGTGTCAATTGCGCGTTACCATCAGCATCTCGCTCTGGTTGTACCGTCACATTCGTCCATGGCCCGTCCAACATCAAAGGCACAGAAGCCGCGGCTCCCGCCAACTCCACGGAGGGCTGCACATGTAAGGTCAAGGTCTGCGCCACCAAGCCGACCTGCCCCTGACCAGACACCTGCACATTCCCGGCTTGCAAGCCCAAATGATCAATCTCAGCCTTACCGCCAAGCAAAGCCATATGCGCCCCCAAACACCGCAACCCATGCTGACCGGAACCAATGAAAGAGGCCGCCTGAGGCCCTGCCAAACGCGCGAGTAACGTACCGCTCACCTGACCATCCACCATAGAAAGGCCCAGCTCACCTTCGAGCGTGTCACGTACACTCTGCACATCATAACCCTGCCCGCGTACGTCACCAACAATCTGCACGGCGCCATGCAGCATATCGGGCATAGACACCACCTGCTGCACCCAATGCGCTGGCAACATTAAAGAAGCTGCTTGAAGATGCATCTGCATAGGCCAGATCGAAGCATCTACATCGACCAGACCACCCAACGTCACACCCGCTCCCTGCCCCTTCACAACATGCAGAATGGCATGCCCCGCCGTAGAGGCCACATGCCCTGATACGCCCGTATAATCCGCGCCACCAACATGCAACTGATCAACAGAAACCGCTACATCCATATCTTGCGCACGCAGTCGCTTCACCCAATGCGGAACGGATACTGTATTCCTCACCGCAGTGGTAGAAACACCATCAGGCCCCTGCACCTCATGCCCGGCCGCCATTGCCGTTTTCAAAACCGCTTGCGGCACCGTGGCAGCATGCGCTGTAGGCTCATCTGTTGATGCCGGTTCTGCCGGAGCCATCTGGCGCAACACATCCACATCACAATGCGAAGACGTCAACACCCCATGAATATGGGGCGTACCCTGCGCCAGAAACGCCACACTCACATCCCCAGACAAAGCTGCTTCACGGCTCTCAAAATCCAGCCCCTTCAAGGCGTATGCACCTTCCCCACCCAGCGCTATGTGTCCACCGAGAGTCACATCATGCAAAAGAGCCCACGGCGTCGACAACTGACCCGCACGACCCTGTACCATAAGCTGAGAGGCCGCACCCACAGCGCCCTTTAGCGTCACCACTAAGGCATCTTGGCTGTTCAACGGTGGTGCTGCATGCGGCGCATTTAGCGTTGCCGAAAGAGATAGAGACTGGCTGCGTATTTCTGCCTGCACGGGCACAGAAGTCCCTTGCCCCGCACTCTGCACAAACCCGACCATGCCACCCAATGTACCGGCCTGGCCCGAAGCATGCCAATCACGGCCACGCCACTCAATGTCAGTTTCGACCGTCAAAGGGGATTGCACAGAATCAGCCGCAACCGTCACATGACCCAGCTCTACCCCCCAGACAGGCATAGACCCCACATGAAGATGAAGCGCGACCGGCGTCAAACCCGGTACGGGCCACCAGCCTTGCCGCTCACCGCCTTTTTGCGCACGCAATGCGGACCAATCCACATTCCCTGCCAAGGTCACATCCCCCCCTAGTGCCGGCACATGCGGCAGACCGGCGTGCGGGAACAGCTCTTCTGCATCCTGCAAATCCAACCATTCTCCACGCAGATGGACCGTCATTCCCTGCACATGGCGCGGATCTTGCAAAGAACCATCCAGTTCCAACCAATCACGATGGCTGTCCGGCCCTAATGTTGCTGCTAAACTAAACGACCACGGTGCCCCGCCCGCCGGCAAGGCAGAGGACCACAATGCGCCCAACGCACTCACATGCCCTTTGAGGGTAAAAGGCGTACCCGCATGCTGCCCGGCCAGATTGATCCATGGACTCGGCGTCCGTAGCCCCGCCAAATCCACAGCCTGAACGGCAAAACCACCACTCACGCCCAAGCGGCGGTCATCCCATTGCACGGTACTATTCGTCAGATGCAACGCGTCCAGCGCCACAGCCCAATGCGCTTCAATACGCCGCGCTTGAAAACCATTGACTGGCAGAGGGGCTTCTTCCTCTTGACTGTTCAACGCATGCGCCATCCAGTCCATACGGCCATCAGCCCGCCGGTGCACAAAAATCCGCGCACCATCAGCCACAAAATCCTGAAACCGTATCTCACGCTGCAAAAGTGCGAGAACAGACAAACCCGCATGCAAAGACTGCGCCTGAAATACCGGAACATCACCCGCCCGGGACAACACCACATTTTGCGCGACAATAGAGGGCCACGGCAAAAATTGAACCGCTGACTGCTCGACCTTCAGGTCCAACCCCGTTTCCTGCTTCAGTGCAATCGCAACGCGCGCACGCAAGGCCTTTTGGTCCACTAGGACATTGGCCGCGATGCTTACACTCACAAGCAGCACCACAAACACGATAACGGCAGCAACCAACTTTCTCATGCCGAAGCTTTCCCTCACCATACGAAAAGACACTGAACCACGTTACGCACATGGTCAGTGCCTTTTTCAAAGTCGCGCCCCTTAAAACATCTTAAGAGCTGCGCTTAAGCCTTTTTACCCCGAATGCGTTTTGGTGCTGGCGTATCACCCGCCACAAAACCCATCGTCCGAAACGTCTCACGCATATGCGGGGACAGTGCCGCTGTCACGATCAAACGCCCACCTGCTGGATGCGGAATATCCAACTCGCGTGCATGCAAGTGCAACTGGTCCAAGAACCCATCCGGATGCGCCGTCTTCCCACCATAACGCGGGTCACCCAAAATCGGCGTACCAAGAGATTCACAATGCACACGCAATTGATGCGTACGCCCCGTCAAAGGAGACAGGGCAAGCCATGTGATCTTCTTGCCCGCCGCATCAATCGTCTCATACTCACTCTTGGCAGACTGCGCGTCTTCTTCACCACGGTCCACAGGCACAACCAGCGCCGCACCGCCCGCGCCAACCTTAGCCAAAGGCTGATCAATCACGCCCGATGCTGGCTGCGGACGCCCAACGACAATCGCCCAATATGTCTTCTTCACATCCCGGCCACGGAACGCTTCAGCCAATTTCGCCGCAACACCCGGCGTACGGGCAATCAACAACAAGCCAGACGTGTCACGGTCAATACGATGCACCAAACGTGGGCGCTCACCATCTTCCCCACGCAAACCATCCAACATCATGTCGACATGCTTCATGATCCCCGGACCGCCTTGCGTGGCCAGACCAGATGGCTTGTTCAACACCATCAAATGATCATCACGATAAATGACCATTTTCTCAATTTCGCGCACCAAATGCGGATCAGGCGGCGGCGGTGGTGCTGGACGGCTCACATCCGGCATAGGCGGAATACGGATATTCTGCCCCGGAAGCAAACGCGTATTGGTCTGCACACGGCCACCATCCACACGCACCTGCCCCGTACGGCACAGCTTTTGCAGCGCGCCTTGCGTCAAGTTCGGGTAATGACGTCTGAACCAACGATCAAGGCGCAGATCGGCCTCATCTTCAGTTACGATACGATTGTTAACTCTCATGCCTCGCGGGATGCCCTCTTCGCGGCCCGGCTGTCCAGAAGTTTTCGTAATCTTCCTTCATATCCTCGCTCTGTTGGCTGATAAAGCACAGCGCGCGGCATACCATCCGGGAAATAATTCTGTCCGGAGAAGCCCCCCTCCGAATCATGATCGTACTCATAGCCCTGCCCGTACCCAATGTCCTTCATCAAATTGGTCGGAGCATTCAAAATATGAGCCGGCGGCATCAAACTCCCTGTATCACGGGCCAAGCGCCGTGCTGCTTTATACGCCGCATACACAGCGTTTGACTTCGGCGCGGTTGCTAAATGTACAACCAGTTGCGCCAATGCCAGTTCGCCTTCAGGAGAACCCAAACGCTCAAAACTCTGCCACGCCGCCACCGCCAAATTCAGCGCGGATGGATCAGCCTGCCCAACATCTTCCGCCGCAAAACGTGCCAAACGCCGTGCAATATAACGCGGGTCCTCGCCCCCTTCGAGCATCCGTGCAAACCAATATAGCGCGGCATCCGGGTCACTACCCCGCAGCGATTTATGCAGCGCTGAAATCAGATTATAATGCTCTTCCCGGTCTTTATCATACAATACGGCACGCCGCGCCAGCAGACCGGTCAAATCCTTCGGCGTCAGCGACGGTACATCCCCTAAGGCAGCAATCTGCTCAACCATATTCAGCAAATAACGCCCATCACCATCAGCCATCGCTCGGATACTCGCCCGTGCTTCTCGGTCCAATGGGAGACCACGCTCCAGCACGGCTTCCGCACGCTTCAATAGCCCTTCCAAACTGGCATCATCTAAGCGATTCAACACCAAGACTTGGCAGCGTGACAGCAAGGCTGAGTTCAACGCAAAAGACGGGTTTTCCGTCGTCGCGCCAACCAAAACCACAGTCCCCCGCTCAACAAATGGCAAAAATCCATCCTGTTGCGCCCGGTTAAAACGATGGATTTCGTCCACAAATAATAACGTGCCACGCCCTGTCATTTGCTGACGGCGCTCGGCCTCATCAAACGCCTTCCGCAGTTCCGCTACACCCGAAAAAACAGCCGATATTTGTGCAAAAGCAAGATTCGATTGTCCAGCCAAAAGCCGCGCAATCGTTGTCTTTCCACACCCCGGACCGCCCCACAGGATCAAGCTGGACAATGTCCCCCGCGCCAACATCCGCGTAAGCGTACCCTCCGCCCCCAGCAAATGATCCTGCCCACACACATCTTCCAACCGCTTGGGACGTAAACGATCTGCTAAAGGCTGCGTCCGTGGCGCTGCCTGCACATTAGGCATAGGTGTTCGCATTCCACTATGGGGCGGCGCAGCACCTGCCTGACGCACACTGCCCTGCCCTCCCGGCCCGACATTTTCCTTCCTAGACGTACCCCTTCCCTGAGCCGTGGGCATCTCACCGAACAAGTCAGACATCGTCACAATCACCCTTTTCCGCCACTACAGCCCCTAACGCCTCTCACATAGAGAATCCCTCAAATGGGATGAACCTTTACACTGACCAAGAAAATCCTCTTCACAAGAATACCCCTACACTGTCGCAGCCCCACCAACAGCTTAAGGCACATACCCTGATAAGCCCCTAATGCACCAACGTACGCAGTGCCCCCGGCAACAACATCGAGAACGGATTAATCGTCAGAGCCGGGTCCGATAAATGCCCACGCACACGAAAAGTCGCCGCCAGTAAACCGCCATTTTTCTCCGGGCTTAACAGCCGCCCAACCCCCGGCAAGTGCCCGGGCAGCGCATTCAATCCAAACAAAGGAACAATCGTTCCATCCAACATTAAAGCCATATCATTAACACCGATCTGCCCCTCAAGCGTCGCTCCCAGCGCCGTATTGCCAATCGCCCCATCACGCAGCATGACCTGCCCATCTGAAAGCGCGAGACTGCTGGTAAAACGCTGAATCGTAAACCGATCCACACGCGTACTCGCCCAATGCAACGGCGAGAGATCTGACGCGACTGTAACCCCTAAAGGCGGCTTCAGAACATCAAACGCACCTACGTCCACATGCCCAGTAAAAGGCGGCAACCCAAGCCCCACCCCCGCACTGCCGAACACACGATCACCGTTCTTAAAACGCCCATCTAAATGGGTTACACCACCGCTAATCCGGTCAAATAACCCAAGGCCACTCAATAACGCGCCCAGATTATCAATATCCAAAACCAAAGGCTGCTCCGTCCCAGCATCTGCTAGAACACCACGCACGCGGCTTGGCGTTTCCATCGCAAAACGTGCAGACCGTAACTGCCCATCTCGCAACTCCATCTGTGCCTTAACCCCCGAGAGCATGCCACGCGCACTGTAATAAACATGCGGCGCGTCGAGCACGACTGACCACCCATCATGCGTTACTGGCTGCGCTGTACACTTTATACACTCCGCATGATGCTCAGAACGATCATTCAGCCGTGTTAAAAGAGGCATAATATCCAAAGGATCCGCATGCACATGCACGCGCATTGGCGCCCCCCCCTCTGGGAAATCCACCTGAGCATCCCCCAAACTCCGCCCTACGCGGAAACCTTCCAGAACCACGCGATTCACACGCCCATGATCCGTAAAAGCGCGCCCGGCCACATCCAAGCCCTGCCCATGCGCCTGCAACCCGTCCAGCGCCGTCATTTCGTTCCCGGAAAGCACCATATGCGCGGAAACCTGCGCATCCTCCCCCACAGGTTTCGACCACATAGGCAAATCCACCGTCGCAGATGCCAAATCCAGCCCCAAGCGTATATCCGCCTGATGATCAGCCGTCTGAACATAATGCGCCTGAAGAGCAGACTGCCCCGCAACAAAACCGGGAATATTCACGCCAGCTTGCACGGCTTGTTGTGGAGTAAACAACGCATGTGCCGTGATGTCTTGCATCACACTTTGCGCCCCTGCTGCCCGAAAGACTTCCAGCACTTGCGCTTGCACCGGCACCCCAGAAAGACGGCCGGCACCATGAAGCGTCAAGCGGTTTTCATCAGCCTGTAAAGTACCTTCCGCCCCATCCAAACGCCGCCCCAAAAGTACATTGCCTAATGCAACATCACGGAAAGACGCCTGCACCCCAACATGCATTGCGTCATCTCGCACATTTGGCAGCAACGGCATCGTCAACGTCAGGTGACCATCCATCGCACCCGCATATTCCGTAAACGGCAGAGGATGTTTTGCTAAAAGATGCAAACGCGGGTGCGACAAAATATTCTGCACCCCTGCGACCGGCCCAGCCACATGCACAGCAATGGTGGCTGGTGGCCCCCGATCATAGAGATGCTCAATCCGCACCACACCATCTGGGATTGTTACCACACCGGCAGACGTCCCTTGCTGCCCATGGGCGACATCAATCACCAATGTCTCTGGCCCATCAAAATGCAACTCAGCTGCCACATGCTCCGCCGGAGGAACCGGCCGCAGCCAATTCACGGTCACATCATCGGCCGTAAAATGACCATCCATCACCGTCGGGCGCAAACCATCCACACCATGATCCGAATGAACATGAGACACCAACGTCAACGCATGACCCTGACCATACGTTAGGTTACGTGTCACCCATTGCCGCGCGCCCTTGATAAAGCGTAAAGGCCAAATCGTCCTAAGATGCTCTAAATCGAGCGCATCAATCTGCGCATGTGCTTGCCCATCCAGATGCACCGGGTCGCGCACATTATCCGCAGTCACCTCACCCGCCGCCGTCACATGCGTGACATGACCGGCGCTATCTTGCACCACGATAGAAGCATCCGTGATGTCGGCTTTAACCCCCCCTGAAAAACCGGGTTTATCCATAGCCAGAACAAGGTGCGCTCCTCCATTCACCACATGAATGGGATCCCCCTGAACCTGCTCTACTTGCCCATCACCCAACTGTACGGCCAGCGCCAAATGGGCGGGGCGCGCCTCAAAGCCGCGTGATACTAAAAGCGCATCACCTTCCAAAGAAACAGGAAGTTTCCATTGCCCAGCTAACGGAAGCAGTGACCCAAGGGCTGATGGCGCAATAGGCGTCATTGCAAAATGCCACGCCCCCATCTGCCCCTTTTCTACTCCCTCCGCATGAAAATCTGAGCTGACATCGCCCACATGCAAGGTACTTGCCCAACGCCCAACCCATGCACAGCCACCACCAGATAAGGCACGGCAAATACCATGTGCTTCAACCGGCCCCAATACCACCATCTGCCCCGGCAATAACCCCGCCACCGACACGGTGACATCATGAATATCCAACACCCCCAGGCGATCTAACTGCGTCGGCACACCTCGGCCAGAATGACCCTGCTGGGGTAAATCTAACTCCAAAGCCCCACCCGGCATGGAGCGCAGGGCAATATGCGTTTGCTGTAACCGCAGCCGTCGCGGCGCAATAACCCCATGCAAGAGCGGTGCCAGAGAGAGAACCGTATCAACCTCACCCGCACTTTCAGCAACGCGCCCATCAAGCCCCCGTACAGTCAGGCCATGTGCTTCCAGCATAATACCTGCGGGCACACCATCACGCGTCGGCTGCCACTGAAGGAATAACCGCTCCCACGCCAATTGCCCCGCTGGATGCCCCGGTACACGCCCCCCCACGACAGGCACCGGCCCCAACAGATGCGAAACCCGCGTTACCTCTAATGGCCCATGCGCTAAGCGCCACGCCAATACAGCGCCAACCACGGCACAGACCGCACATGGCAAAATCAGCGCAAGGCAGACCCAGCGCGCCACATGCCAATGACGAGGCAAATGCACACCACCGCGAAAGCGGCGGCCATGCTCTATAAGATCGTGATAATAAGAGTGCGCCGCATGTCTGTGACGGGAGGACATGTTCAAAAAATCCGGGCACCCCGGTTCCCTAGGTTCAACGTCAGAAACAGCCTAGCGAGAACCCTTCAAACCAAAACGCCAGACACTCAAACACGATCAGCGCTTACGAAAGCTGCGCCAAAGCCTCTGTCACCAAGCGCACATGATCCGCTGGCTTCACTTTGCGCCAGATAAAGCGGATCACACCGGCCCTGTCCACCAAGAAAGAGCTACGCTCCATCCCCATATATTTACGCCCATACATGGATTTCTCCACCCATGTGCCATAGGCCTCAGCAACAGCGTGATCTTCGTCAGACGCTAACGGGAAACCCAGCGTGTATTTCGTATCAAATTTCTGAATTTTCGTGATTGGATCAGGGCTGACCCCAATAATGGTCACACCCAAAGCGGCTAAGCTGTCTTTACTATCGCGGATCGCACATGCCTGCGTCGTACAGCCCGGCGTATCGGCCTTCGGGTAAAAATACAAAAGATAAGGCTGCCCAGCGAGGTCAGCGTTTTGCAACACGCGCCCATCAGCCAAAGACAAAGAGACAGAAGGTGCAAGATCACCCGGTTTCAGCACAGTATCAGTCATACGCTACCATTGCCTGAGCGCCCCTTCCCAAGCAAGGAAAAGGCGCCCTAAAATCATCAATAACCCCGATACATCACAACCGGCGGCGCGCCATACACAACCGTTGGCGGTGCTGCATACACCACAGGCGGCGGAGGCGGCCCATAAATGACAGGTGGTGGCGCATACACGACGGGCGGAGCCGGAGGACCGTACATCACAGGAGGCGGCCCCTGATGGCTCAGTATTGCCCCACCCACAGCACCGACAGCCAACCCACCCAAAATGCCGCCAATCACCGCACCCGTGTTGTTATGATGATGCCAGCCGCCACCACCCATTGGCGGACCACCGCCCCAACCGGGGCCACGCCCACCCCAGCCGGAAGGGCCACCACCCCAGCCACCATGTGCATGAGCTTGCGTCACACCCATTCCCGGAGCGACAACACCCGACAGAGCTAAAACAGAAACAGCAGCCACTGCAGCACGTGCAAAACGACGCATGGCCATTCTCCTTGTTATCCTGAGCACAAACCACCGCCAGCAATACTGGCGCCGCTTGGCCCGACCGGACATCACTCTGCTGATGCCCCTCCTAATTTTGAGGAGACTGCACCCCGATCATGGCGGAAAAAGACACAGATCATGGCAAGAACGGAAGAAATTGTAACACCCCTCCATGCCTTACCAAACACCCTGCACGCAGCATTATTGATCTTGCCGATGATACCCTAATGGCGGATCAAAAAGAGCCGTATCCTGTACTTTACGCTCCACGCGATGCGCCTGAACAACCAAGCGCCCACCCTGCGTCGCGCCCAGCAACAAACCATCTGTCGTGTAACAGAAATCCGTCGGCTGCTTCACGTTATCGCCACTTTCCCACACGGTACACGCTTGGCCCGCAATCATTGCTGGCCCAATCTGGTGCCATACACCCGGCGCAGATACGCCCGGTGGCGTAAAAGAACTGCCGGGAGCCGGTACAACCGTCGCGCTATGATCTGCCGTGTTCAGCACCATCAAACGGTGATTCCGGTAATCGGTCAGCATCACCGTGGCCGAACCTTCCAACTCAACACGCTGACGCCACAAAGCCGCACTCCAACGCATCCGCTGGTGCAGTTTTGCTCCATTGGGGCCGTTCATGACGTAATCAATATCCGCATCAACACTGGGCGTCACATACGGTGCAGAAAGTGGGCTAACACTTTGCCCTTCTGTCCCTGCATCTTGCGCCACGACCTGCCCAACCAGACCACACCACAAAACACCACAAGCCAACCAAGACTTCACCGACAATGTCACTGCCCGCCCCCCACACTCGGCGAAGGCCCCCCCTCAGGCGCACTCCCCGAAAGACTTGGTGGCTGATCCGGCTGAGAAACCGTCCCATCCGTGACAGAATCATTCGACACCGGCGGCTCCCCACCCTCTACATTAGGCACCACTGTGCCATTACCATCCACCAAAGGCGCAGAAGGCGGCGGTGCCACCGCGGATGACGTGCCCGGTGCATGGGGCTTAGCAGACAAACGATGGAAACCGTCCGGCGGCGCAAAGGTCGCGCTTGGAAGGTCCTTATACGTTACAGAGACAGCACGAATAGACCCTTCCGCACCATCCGCATCCACACCATTTTCTGAAAGGATAACGCCATCATCCGTCACGCATGCTTGCGCCTTGCCATGCGTGTTCGATACGTCCCAGCTCACACACGGCACCCCTGCAATCACATCGTGGCCCGTGCGCGTATAGGTCATCGAAAGATCAAGCAAAAACGGATTATGCAGCCCCTGCTTCGCGTGCAGTTGCGTATAAAGATGCTGCTCCAGCATAATCAACGTGACCACATTATGCGGACGATCCAAAATCGTCACACCCTGCCCATCAGCAGAATCAATACGCACCAAGTCGCCCGAGCCTGAAAAGGCAACTTTCACATCCTTACCGGCCCCCACCGCGCCTACCGTCTGTGGCGAAAGGCGGTATACCACCGTCACATCACGCATCGGTGCCAAGCGCGGATGATCTCCATCCGTCGCAGCAAGGGCTTGCCCCGCGCCTAACCCCCCAATAACAGCCGCACACACACCACGACGCAATGCCTGCGGTGCCGTTCGCTTCAATCGGTCTAGAGCTGCTTTCATGAACGTATCCCTTCCGAAGGATGAAGTCTCTCGATCTCTGACCGCAGCGCAGCCAATGAAAAATTCTCAGGCCAAACAGCCTCAACCGGCAAGGCTTTTTCCAACAGCGCACGATAACGCTGCCCAGAAATACCAACCCCACCCAAACGCATCAAATGCGGCGTTGTATACTGCGTATCCAACAAGCAAAATCCGCCATGCCTTAACCCGGCAACCAAATGCACCAACGCAATCTTCGAAACATCACGCACACGTGAGAACATACTCTCACCACAAAACACACCGCCGAGAGACACACCGTACAAACCACCAACCAGCGCCTCACCGTCCCATACTTCAACTGAATGGGCATGCCCCAAAGCGAAGAGCGCTTCATAAAGATGCTGCAAGCGTTCGCTAATCCATGTTTCTTCACGGCCGGGTGCAGGCTCCGCACAGGCCCTGATCACCGCTTGAAAATCACGGTCTGCCGTTACGGTAAAAGCCCCGGAACGAACGGTTCGCATCAATCGCCGCGGTATCGTCATCCCATCCAACGGGATAACGCCACGCTCCTCCGGGCTGTACCACGACAACTCAAGACTTTCCCGGTCTGGAGCCATGGGAAACACACCCGCAGCATAAGCTTGCAGCAGCATATCCGGCGTCAAACGCTCCAACAGCGTTTCAATCATGCGTCGCCATACTCCTGGAATCGTGCGCTAGCACCATGAACACGGCATATGATACGCATCATGCGTGGTTTCCACCCTCCCCACATCACAACTATGGAGCCTACACGATGCCGCTCGCCTTTGTGTATCTATCCGGCGCACTGATCACCGCCATTATGAGCGTCCTCCAACCGGACGCTGCCCCCCTTATGTTCCTGCTCGGAAAATTCATGCTGGCAGGTTTTTTCGTCTCCGCACTCTTTGAGATCAGAAAACTCAGCCGAACGTCCTAACCCCCAGAACATTCGGCTCAAACCAGAGTGTTCTAAAAGGCTTCAGAAGAATCCGGGCCTGCCGCGTGCAAATCCACCGCGGCCTCATGCACAGCACGACCATGCTTCCGCTCAAGACGGCGAATGGTAAAATGCGCACGTGCCAACGCACGATAATGTGACAAGAACGCCGCATTCAAAGACGCACCACACAAAGCCCCCGCAACCGGCACCATCTGCAATGCAAATTTGCGTGACAGCCCAATGCCATAATGCGCCGCGACTTCAGACATCAACATGACAATCGGGCGGCCACGCAACAACGCGCGCGCAGAGAAGAAACCAAGCTCCCCCTCCTCACCACTATTGCGCGATGGGAAACTCCGCAGTGCAAACACTTCTAAACACGCATGGCGCGTGTCTTCTGATGTCAGGTCTTCGCCTTCTTCACGCGCAATCCGCGCAATCTCGCGCATGATCGTCAGTGTGGTTACGCCAATATCAGGCGCTAACCCGAACACACCGCCAAAGCCGCCCAGCGCACCAGAAACGGCAACCACGGCTTGGCTCGCATTCTCACGCCACACAGAGGGCGTGACCTCGCCCTCCTTAACCATCCCAACAATCGCGACGTCAAAAGCATGCCGCAACGCTTTCTCGGCAGTTTGTTCGATTCGCTGCTGAACAGCAGGCGCCATCCCTAGGCCACGCATACCAAGACGCGTCACCTGCCCCACGGCACCGCCCATCAAGTCAGCTAAGCGCACAAGAGTCCCACGCCCTTGTTCAACCCGCGCCAATACAGCTTGTAATTGGGCTAATGCCTCACCATCCAGCGCCCGCGAGACGAATTCGCTAGACGGAAGCTGTGCGCCATTCGTTACAGTCATGACGGTCAAAACTCCTGTTTATTGGACGGGAAACCGTTTAGTGGATAGCAGGTTTCATACAGTATTGGGAAACTTGGCAATCAAGCTCAATAATCCCGCAGTGAAGGACGGCAGCATGACCATCGCTTTTTACAGGGACGCTCCCTCAAATATACGGGCTGCTGTTCTCAAAAAACTCCGTGCAACCGCCCTTCTGTTCAGTATGGCCCCATGCCTTGCTTACGCCGCACACACACATCATGCTGGCAATACAAGCACCCTACCGCAGATTCCCCCCAGCGCTGCGCATATGCTGAACAATAGCCCAGCAAAACCCCTCACACCGGCACAGCAAGTCGCCCTGCCGGATGGCGGCGCCCCACCCCCACCCCATGGCTACACAGAAGTGGAAGACACAGAGGCAACGTTGAGCAATTTCAGCGCACAAGCCCGCACCCACGCACCACTCGGCCTACCCGGCGGCAACGCACAGCAGCGCACAAATGGCCCCAATAATCTGCCCTCTCATTTCAGTATCTTCGGCATGCCCGTAAAATTTAACGCGCCTGTCATCGCCCCTTATCAGAGCGACCGCACACCCAGCAGCTATGCCGGCCAGACCACCAAAGGTTCTACAGACCTCCTCGTAAATGGTGATTCATCCGACATTCACTAACCAAACACACTGGAACGAGGCTAGCCTCGTTCCAGTGATACCTTATCTGTTGCCGTGCCAAGCCCCCAAACGGGTCAAATACGCAAACTCATCATCCGTTACCGGCGCGACGGACAAACGAGACTGCTTCAGCAGCGCCATATCCACCAAAGCAGGGTCGGATTTAATCGCCGCGAGCGTCACCGGCTCTGAAAAAGCGCCTTTAGCCTGCACGTCCACACAGACCCAACGCGCATCATCCGTCGTAGGGTCCGCATAAGCTTCTTTCACCACCTCAACGACACCAACAATCTGCTTTTCACTCACAGAGTGATAAAATAACGCCAAATCACCACAGCGCATCGCAGAGAGATTATTACGCGCTTGGTAGTTACGCACCCCCGTCCATGGCTCGACATCATTCTCAACTTGCTGTGCCCATGAAAACGCTTCAGGCTCAGACTTAATCAACCAATAAGCCACTGCATCGTTCTCCTTCATGAAGCCTCTGACATAACCTGCCACCGCCGATCACGGATTTTGTGATAACAGTCATAGGAAGAAAGAGACAGCACACCTCTTCCCGCAAAAACCGGTAACGACTATCTGGAACAAGCCCTAGCGCAACGGAGATGAGAGAAACAGTGCGAACAACGCCCAGCTTACTGCATCGCTATGCCAATCCCGGCCAATTCTTACGCTTGGCCCGTATTGTCCTTCCGATCTTCACAGCCCTCGCACTCATCTTTTTGACCGTCGGCGTGATCTGGGGGCTTATTTACGCTCCAGCCGATTGGCAGCAGGGCGATACTGTTCGGATTATGTATATTCACGTCCCAACAGCGTGGCTGGCCTCATCCTGTTATCTCAGCCTGGCTATCTGCGGGTTGCTATCCCTCGTCTGGCGGCACCCATTAGCCGACCTTGCCGCCCTTGAGATCGGTCCCGTCGGCGCGTGCGCAACAGCACTTTGCCTCATCACTGGCTCATTATGGGGCAAACCCATGTGGGGAGCATGGTGGGTTTGGGATGCACGCCTGACCTCCATGCTTGTGCTGTTCTTCCTCTATCTTGGGCATATCACGCTCATTCGTGCGTTTGATGACCCCGCCCGTGGACAACGCGCGGCAGGTATCCTCGCCCTTGCTGGCGCCATTGATCTGCCGATTATCAAATTCAGCGTCCAATGGTGGAACACCCTGCATCAGCCGGACAGCATCACCCTCACCGGCGCCCCCACCATGTCCATGAGCATGCTCTGGCCTTTGCTCATCACCACGATCGGCTTTAGCTTCGGCACTGGGGCGGTCATCATTGCCCGTATTAGCTCTGGCATTTTTGAGAGCCGCACCCGGCAAATTCTCACCCGCTCGCGCAATCGTACAGCATCCATCTCCACTCCTCACACTGCACCAGCGCACGCCACCGAACTGCCAGAGGCCCCACCCCTATGATAACCCTGCCGCACCACTGGGACTATATCGTCGCATCTTACGGCTTGGTCTTGGGCACCGCGCTTTTCCTCGGCGTATCGGCCACGTTGCGTTTACGCCGTGCCCGCGCACGTCTGGCCCAGCTTGACCACCGACGCTCCCCCGCCGCCACACGCACCACCACACAGGAGGAAGCATCGTGACACGCAAAACACGCCGCCTCTGGCTGGTCATCAGTTGCCTTGCCTGCTTGGGGCTTGCTGCTGGCCTAACGCTCCGCGCTTTCTCCTCCAATATCGTGTTTTTCATGGCACCATCACAGGTTCGAGCGCACCCACCAAGCCCAGACCGCACCATCCGGCTTGGTGGTATGGTCGTAGCGGGATCACTGCACCGGATTGTGGTACACAATACACCCGTCAATGAATTCCAAATTACCGATGGCCAGGCCGCCATCACCGTGAGCTATGCTGGCATCCTGCCTGACCTCTTCCGTGAGGGACAAAGTGTGGTCGCCCTTGGCACCGTAGAGCGTGGTGGAGCCTTCACCGCCAGCGAAGTCCTCGCCAAGCATGATGAAACCTATATGCCCAAAGAAGTGGCTGAAGAACTGCGCCGCACAGGGAAATGGGATCCACGCTTTGGCAAAGCGCCAGATGCGGCAAGTTGGAACACGATGACCTCCTCCGAGGATTCCTCCCACAAAAATACAAAAACGGGAGGTTAACGACCCATGTTTTTTGGACCTGAAGAAGGGCACTTTGCCCTCGCCCTTGGCTGCGTCTTAGCCGTTTTCCAATGCGCTATACCGCTCTGGGCGGCTCATAGCGCCAAACATCAACGCTTGGTCGCACTGGCACCAGCTTTAGCCGTTGGCCAACTTATTGCGCTCAGCCTCTCTTTTCTCAGCCTGATTTTATGCGCCGTACACGATGATTTTTCCGTCCAAAACGTCGCAGCAAACTCCGCCATTGCCAAACCCCTCCTGTATAAAATCACCGGCGTTTGGGGCAGCCACGAAGGCTCCGTCCTCCTCTGGACCTTAATTTTGGCCCTGTGCGGTGGTGCTGTGTCTCTCTTTGGGCGCAACCTCCCCGATATTTTACGCGGCCGTGTCCTTGCCATTCTTGGCGGTGTGTCTGCTGGTTTTCAGCTTTTCTGCCTGCTGACCTCAGACCCCTTTGAGCGGCTATACCCCGCGCCTATGGACGGGCAAGGCATGAACCCCTTGCTGCAAGACCCTGGCCTCGCCTTTCATCCACCCATTCTCTACACGGGTTATGTCGGCTTTGCTGTGCCGTTTGCTTTCGCCGTCGCCGCCCTTATTGAAGGCCGCGTTGACGCCGCATGGGGTCGCTGGGTGCGCCCTTGGGCCGTCGCGGCTTGGGCCTTCCTCACCTGTGGCATCGCACTCGGTTCATGGTGGTCTTACTACGTCCTCGGCTGGGGCGGATATTGGTTCTGGGACCCGGTGGAAAACGCTTCCCTTATCCCGTGGCTCACGGGAACGGCCCTCGTACATTCCGCCATCGTGGTGGAAAAGCGAGAAGGCCTAAAGATCTGGACGGTATTGCTCGCCATCGCCACCTTCTCCTTCTCACTCTCCGGCACCTTCCTCGTCCGGTCCGGTATCCTGAATTCCGTGCATGCCTTTGCCAATGACCCCGCACGCGGCGTGTTCATTTTGGCACTTTTAGCCATCGTCATTGGTGGTTCACTCAGCCTGTTCGCATGGCGTGCCCCCTCCCTCACGGCGGGCGGCTTGTTTGCTCCCGTCTCCCGTGAGGGCGCCTTGGTGCTCAATAATATTCTGCTCTGCTCCATCTGTGCCGTTGTCGTCACGGGCACAATGTACCCGCCCTTTATGCAACTCCTCGCCGGGCGGACCATCTCCGTCGGCAAACCATTTTTTGATGCAGCCACTATCCCGCTAACCCTCCCGCTCTTGCTGGCCATGGGCCTCGGCACCGCCCTACCGTGGAAACGTGCGCATCTCCCCCGTAGCTTTGCTCATTTGCGTACAGCCATTCCCCTCACCCTCGTCGGGTTAGCGCTCTGCTGGTGGCACTTCTCAGGCATTCTCCCCATCGCCTGTGGTGTTTTATCTGTTTGGGTTATCGCGGCATCCATCGCGGATATGGCGCGCCGCCTCGGCCTGCCCGGCGGCACTCTCCGTTCCGTGCTCTCACGCGCGCGCTCACTCCCACGCTCCTCATGGGGCGCTACACTGGCCCATATCGGCGCGGGTATTACGGTTCTCGGCCTGAGTGGCATGTCCAGCGCACAGCACGCCATTGTTGAAGTCCCCATCGGACATACAACCCACCTCGCCGGGGATGATTGGACCTTAACGAACATCCGCCATCTGCGCGGCCCGAATTATAATGCCCTACGAGCCGACATCACCATCAGCCATAACGGGCATGTCATCACCATTTTGCACCCTGAAAAGCGAGATTTCACCTCACAGCATCAAACCACAACCGAGGTCTCCATTCACACCAATTTCCTACGTGATCTCTACGGCGTCATCGGTGACCAACAAGGCACAGGTGCGAACACAACCTATGTCTTGCGTTTGCACAACAACACTCTCGCCCCATGGATGTGGCTCGGCGCGCTGATTATGGCTATTGGGGGTGGCCTCTCGCTGTCTGACCGCCGCCTACGCATCGGTGCCCCACGCCGCGCAACAGCCCTTGCGGAGAAAACATCATGAGCACGACATCACGGCGTAAACTCCTGACGGCTCTCCCCATTGTGGGGGCTAGCGCCTTAGGCTTCGGGTTTTGGCGGATGCTGCACGGCATGCAAAATGGCGGCTTTGACCCCCGTGCGGTCAATACACCCCAGCTTGGCCACCCAATACCTCATTTTTCCCTCCCCGGCCTTCCAGCATCCGGGGCTAACGCCGATCAAACCACCGGCTTCAATGCCTCAGAGCTACAAAGCCAGCACACACCCATTTTGCTCAATTTCTTCGCATCTTGGTGCATTCCCTGCGTGGCCGAAATGCCGGGGTTACGTATCATCGCTCAAGAGATCCCCATTTGGGGCATTGCGTATAAAGATAAACCAGAAGATGCCACGGCCTTCATCCACCGTGATGGCTCCCCTTATGCCCGCGTTGCCACCGATCAAAACGGACGTGCCGCCATTGATTGGGGCGTCACCGGCGTACCTGAAAGTTTCCTCATAGCACCGGGAGGACGCATTTTATGGCACAATGCTTCCGGCCTCACCCCCCAGCTTTTTGACGCGGAAATCCGCCCCCTTCTGGCGCCTTACCGATGAAAAAACACCTCTCCCTTCTCTGCGCCCTAACCTTCAGCATCAGCGCTGTGGGGGTAGCCTTTGCTGTTGATAGCCCGGACGAAATGCTGCCAAACCCGGCACAAGAACAACGTGCAGAAACCATTGGTGCACAGCTGCGCTGCCTCGTCTGTCAAAATGAGAGCATCGAGGATAGCAGCGCCCCCCTCGCGCGTGACCTCCGCCGCGTTGTGCGTGAACAGGTCGAAACGGGCAAAACAGACCAACAAATCATGATGTGGATGACAGACCGCTACGGCACGTTCATTCGCCTCTCCCCGCCATTGTCCATCACCACCGCCCTCCTTTGGATCATGCCGGGCCTTGCCCTTCTCAGTGGCATCGGGCTGGCATGGTGGCAGTTCCGCCATCGCAATAACGCAACACCCAGCAATGACTTAACCGAAGACGAACGCGCACGCCTCGCCATGCTTACCCGGGAGAATCAATCATGAGTTGGATCAGCTTTCTGCTCATCACCCTCATCACTTTGCTCCCTGTCATGGTCGGCCTGCGTTGGGCACAACTCCGCGTTGGCGCACGTCAATCGGCCCTCGCGTTGTATCGTGGGCAGTTAGCCGAACTTGATCGTGATAAGCACCTCGGCCTCGTCACGGGGTCTGACTATTCAGCCGCACAGCTTGAAATCCAACGCCGCCTCCTTGCTGCGGATAGCAGCACTGACAACAGTATTACCGCCTCAACCATACAAAAACGGCGGCTTCTCCCCTTCCTGCTCCTTGGAATCAGCATCCCCGTCTGCGCGGGCATTCTGTATATTTCAAACGGCCACCCAGCCTTACCACCCCAACCCCTTGCCTCCCGTGGGATTGCACCAGACCCGCACACAATGGCACTCATCCAGAAGTTACAAGCCTCAGTCGCTACCTTCCCGCCCGAAAGCCCATCTTACGTTCCGGGCCACACGCTTCTGGGGCAGGTCGAACTCCGCTCCGGCCTAACCAACGCTGCAATTGCCGATTGGCAAGCTGCACTCCAGACACAATTCTCACCAGAATTAGCCCTCAGCCTTGCCGAAGCTATGGTAAAACGCGACGGTCACATCAATCGTGATACACTCAGCCTCTATCGGCGTGCCCTTGCCGCAGCCCCACATGATGCCTCATGGCGCATGGCAGCAGAAGCACGGGTCGCTGAAGGTGAACATGACCTTGGTGAACAACAGTAAGGATACAACCGCCCCGTGATGCGACCTAACAGCACTGCTGTCATACCCTGCCCACTGTGCCGCGCTCCCCTGCGCAGTACCGCAGATTATTGCACATCCTGCGGTGCAGAGCGGCATTTTGGCCCGCGCAAGATTGAAGTGATCAGCAGCATGGTTGGCGGTTGCGTTTTGCTGCCCGGTGTCTCTTTGCTTGTACGCCCCTTTTCATTATGGACCGTTCTTTTCGCGCTCATAGGCATCGGCGTCGGTTTCTTTTATGCCCATGTCCGCTTTGGTGTTGATCGCTGGTTCAAAGGTGAAGGGAAAATAAAACGATGACGACAGTTGGATACCGTACCGAGACGGACGGCATGGGCCCGGTAAATGTGCCAGAAAACGTTCTCTGGGGCGCGCAAACACAGCGTTCATTGCAGTATTTTAGCATCGGCCGAGATCTCATGCCGCCTGAAATGATCGAAGCTTATGCTTTGGTCAAACAAGCCTGCGCGACGGCCAATGCACAAAGCGGCCGACTAGATACGGAAAGCGCCAAGCTCATCCATGTCGTCTGTGATGAAATCGTTGCTGGCCAGCACGACGCCATGTTCCCATTGCGCGTCTGGATGACCGGATCAGGCACACAGTTCAACATGAACGTCAATGAGGTCATCGCCAACCGCGCCAGCCAAATTGCAGGTGCACCTTTAGGCAGCAAAACACCTCTGCACCCCAATGACCACGTCAATATGGGGCAATCCACCAATTGTAACTTCCCCACTGCCATGCATGTTGCCGCCGTCCTCGGCGTAGAGCACCGCCTTATCCCTGCTCTGACACGCTTGCGGGATGCAATTGCCGCTAAAGCTGAAGAGTGGAAAGACCTCGTCAAAGTAGGCCGCACCCATTTGCAAGATGCCGTTCCCATCACATTGGGCCAAGAATGGCACGGCTATGCAGGCATGCTCACGGACAACATCGCACGCCTCACAGCCGCGCGTGATGGCTTGCTTCCCCTCGCCCTCGGTGGAACAGCCCTCGGGACCGGCGTGAATACAGACCCCGGCTTTGACCAGCGTGCCTGCGCGGCACTGGCCGAACAAACGGGCATCAATTTCACCGCCGCCGAGAATAAATTTGCCCTTCAAGGCGCACATGACGCCCTCGTGCATCTCTCTGGCTGTCTCCGCACAACAGCCGGCGCATTGTTCAAGATTGCGAATGATATTCGCCTCCTCGCCTGCGGCCCCCGCGCAGGCTTAAGCGAACTGCATCTGCCGGAAAATGAACCCGGCTCCTCCATCATGCCCGGAAAAATCAATCCAACCCAAGCCGAGGCCTTGGCAATGCTCACGCTGCAAGTCATGAGCAATGATGTTCGTCGTAGTTGGGCATGGGCGGGCGAGCGGTATGCTGGACATGAATGTCTATAAGCCGCTCATTATTCACAACGTCATGCAAGGCATCACCTTGCTCAATGATGGTTCTGAAAACTTCCGCCGCTTCTTGGTTGAAGGCATCCGCGCCAACGAAACACGCCTGAAACAAGACCTAGACCGCTCTTTGGTTCTCGTGACAGCACTGTCTCCGGCCATTGGCTATGATGCAGCCTCTAAAGTCGCGCATCATGCCGTGGAAACTGGCAACAGCCCACGTGAATCCGCACTGGCCCTCGGTGTTATGACCGGAGAAGACTATGACCGCGTCGCCGATCCACGGCACATGCTGGCACCGAATATCCGCGTCACACCTAAAGTTTGATTACAAAAACTTTACCTTGAATCCATAGCGCTTTCGCAATGAGCGTGGTTATTCGTAATAATATAACTTTATGAATAACCACCTCAGGATTTTGCTCTAATGCGCTTTCCACTCCGTGCAGCCCTCCTCGGCTGCGCCCTTCTCAGCAGCGCGGCCACAATCAGCGCCGCAGACACCGCACCAAAGCCTGCCCCCTCTGCACAGCCAGACGACCATTTTACGGGTATTGCTGCGCTGCTCCCGGCAGATAGCACCACCAAACATCACTACGGCTCCATCGCTTACACCGCACATGCGGGCACCCTGACCTTGCGTGACGCAAACGGCGCACCTTCAGCCCGCGTCTTTTACGTGGCCTACACAAAAGACGGTGCAACCGCAGCCAAACGCCCCGTTTCTTTCTTCTTCAACGGCGGGCCTGGTGGTGGCACCGCTTATCTGCACCTCGGCGCTGCTGGCCCCGTTGCCCTCACTATGCCGAGCAAAGACCCAACAGACGGCGCACACGCAACACTCGGTGAAAACCCCGATAGCTGGCTGCCAACAACCGACATGGTCTTCATTGATGCCATCGGCACCGGCTATTCACGACCGACCGACCCAGCAAAAGCTGCTGGTGAATTTTATGGTGTGAAGCAAGATGCCAGCGCTTTTGCAAAAGTCATCCAGCTTTGGATTGCTAATAACAACCGCCAAGAATCTCCCCACTATCTCGTCGGCGAAAGCTATGGCGGTATTCGCGCTATCCAAGTGGCAAATGCACTTCAACTTGAGCAAAATACACTGCTCGATGGGCTCGTCATGCTCTCCCCCGCCATCGAAATGCCGCTGCTAGATACAGAAGATAACCCCCTCTCCGCAGCCCTCATGCTGCCCACACTCATCTCCGCACATCAAAGCCCCAGCACCACCCCTCAAACGGCTGATGCTGCCTACCAGTGGGCTATGACGACCTACCTCACCAAAGTCGCTGGCAAGATTACGGATAATGACACCGCTTTTTACCACGATGTCGCGACACGCACGGGCCTGCCAGAAAGCGTCATTGCACGCCAACACGGCATCCCTGCCATTGGCTCTCATGATGTCATGTCCATCGATGGTCGCTTGCATGGCTTGTATGACTACACCCAAACCATCGCAGACCCGGCGGCAGATGGCTTAGATGAAAGCCCAGACCCTACGCTGTTTGGCTTTGGGCGAGCATACGGCAATGCCTTCTCAGGCTATGCAGCCAGCGCACTCGGCTTCCACACTCCACTGACCTATGACCTTCTCTCTATGTCCGTCAATGCAAGCTGGAAATGGAGCGACGGTGGCCCAAGCCCTGTTCACCAAATCCCGGTTCTGAATCGCTTGCTTGCCCTCAACCCATCCCTGCGCATCTTCGTCGCGAATGGTTATTATGACCTCGCCTGCCCCTTCGGCACGGCGCACTGGATGAAAGATCACCTGACCGTCGGCTCTGATCGCGTGTCCCTGCATCTCTACCAAGGCGGGCACATGCTGTATCTACGGCCAGAAAGCCGTCACGCTTTTTCTTCCGACGTACAAAGTTGGATAAATACAAACACACACTAAAAGGCAATATGAACCGAAACGGAAGAAGCTAAAAGCCTTCTTCCGCTTTTCTCTCACGCCAAAATACTACACGCTGCCGAGTGCACCCTAAACCCCAAGACTAGGAAAGAGTGCCTCGTCGACATCCCTCATTGATGTTCAACAACACTCTCTTCCTCCCCCCACACAGTACGACCAAGAACTATTTATCGCCCGGGTGCCATACAGCATTATGGCCTACTCCTCATCGCGCATGCCCAAACATTAGAAATTATTTCTGGCGCAAGAGAAATCGAAAAACGCCTGCCCCCTCAATAGCACCATGAGCTATACACACTGACAGTCCGCCTGATCAGCCACCCTCAGCACGCCCTTAAACACATCACCCGAATAAACCGCTCCCCTCCGCGCAAGAACATACCGCACGACCCCGCTTCAACCCCTATGTGGCAATGGTGAGGGCTCAGAGCTTACGCATAAAATTTTAAGGCCTGTGGATCGCTCGTAATCAACCTTGATTTGGCGGAGTTGTGAGTAGTTTTAAAGAGAGTATTTCGTCAAAAATTTGTTTTCAACGACCGGAAACAACGCGAAACTTACCCGAACGACTTTCATATGTAAGCCCTAGGTAAGGCCCCTTTCTCAATGGGAAAGCCACAATCACAGTACTAAGACGTCGTGAAAACGCTTCAAAAATGATCGTTCACCCCCCCTGTGCTCCTCCCCCCCAACACAGCCCGTTACACCATCACGACGCGCAGCGCCTTCTATATTTTCTTACAAAAACTGCCGCACCTATACCAGCGCGGCAGTCCAATACTCCGGGTAACCCGAACCTATGGTAGAACAAAAATAACCGCCCAGCGCGTTTAGCTGACCAGGTTGCCTTCCTTATCGACCAATGAAATTGGGTAATCGCCCGTAAAGCACGCATCACAATAGCGGGTTGCCCCTTCATCACGCCCCGAGTGACCCAGCGCCCGATACAAACCATCAAAGCTCACAAAGGCGAGGCTCTCTACGCCAATCGCTTTTGCCATTTCTTCAACCGTATGGTTCGCCGCCATCAGCTTGCTCTCTTCAGGCGTATCAATCCCATAGAAACAAGGGTGCTTGGTCGGCGGTGACGTAATCCGCATATGCACTTCTGATGCACCCGCCGCACGCACCATATCCACAATCTTACGAGACGTCGTACCACGCACGATGGAGTCATCCACCAAAATCACACGCTTACCAGCCAGAACAGCCCGGTTAGCAGAATGCTTCATCTTTACGCCCAAATTACGGATCTGATCCGTAGGCTCAATAAAGGTACGGCCAACATAATGGTTGCGAATGATCCCAAGCTCAAAAGGGATTTTGCTTTGCGCGGCATAGCCAATGGCGGATGGTACACCGGAATCCGGCACAGGCACCACAACATCGGCCTCAACCCCACTTTCCAGAGCCAATTCAGCGCCGATCTTTTTACGCGCTTCATAAACCGGAACATTTTCCAACACAGAGTCTGGGCGAGCAAAGTAAATATGCTCAAACACACAGAAACGTGCCCCTTGGTCACCAAATGGATGAAGCGAGCGAATACCGTGCTCATCAATCACCACAACTTCGCCCGGCTCAATATCGCGCACGTAATCCGCGCCGATAATATCCAGAGCACAGGTTTCTGATGACAGAACCCAGCCGCCATTCCCCGCCTCATGACCCGGCAGACGGCCCAACACCAGCGGCCGCACACCGAGCGGATCCCGCATACCAATCAGCCCATCATTCGGCGTCAAGGTAATGAGAGAATACGCCCCCTTAACCTGCTTCACAGCATCAAGGAAACGATCCAAAACATTTGAATAGAGCGAAATCGCAATCAAATGAATAAACACTTCTGTGTCTGTCATTGATTGGAAAATACAGCCACGCTTAACCAAGGCCTGCTTCAGCGTCGCTGAGTTCGTCAGGTTACCATTATGCGCAACGGATAAACCACCGAACTCATAATCAGCATAAAGTGGCTGTACGTTACGAACATGCGTGCCACCCGTCGTCGCGTAACGGTTATGGCCAATGGCCACCGGCCCCGGCAATGACGCGATAACGCGGCTATCGCCAAACACATCACCAACAAGGCCAAGCCCCTTATGCTGGTGAAAGCGCTCTCCATCGAAGGACACAATGCCCGCCGCTTCCTGCCCACGGTGCTGCAACGCATGCAAGCCAAGGGCAGTCAACGCCGCAGCGTCCGGAACGCCCCAAACGCCGAACACGCCACATTCTTCATAAGGGCGGTTGGATGTTTCGTTCAGGTTCATTGCAGCGTAGCCTTTCCACTAGACGGATCTCACGGGGCGTCATGACTGCTTGTTGCCGAGGATGCAAGATGTGAACGCCATGATAAGGGCAGATATCCTACCAGACGCGTCTCTCCGGCAACAATATACGGCGCTGTGAGACTTCCTTGCATCAGATAAGAGGTGGTCGCCCCAAAAAAAGCCCCCCCTATCAAACATAGTGTGACGATGACTAAATACCCACGGAAAAGACCGTACCCAAACCCCAGAAGACGATCGGCACCACTCAACAGCCCAACACGGGCGATACCCGCAATCTTACGCCCTACCATCGCCAAGAACAGAAGGGTCACCAGAAAAACAAGAATACCGCTAAAAATCTGCAACAGCCATACATCATGTACATACGGCGCCAAATAAGGCTCAAACATCATGTGCAAGCGATTCGTCATCACGATGGCCATGACCCAAGAAAATAGACCCGATATTTCGGTGGCAATGCCCCGTACGAATCCCCCGATGCCCGACAAAATAATGAGCGCGAGCACCACATCATCAAAGCGGGTTAACGCATCAAGAGAACCATAAGACACATCGGGAAAACTCTGCATAATGGCACCGATATGTACCGGAAAAATACAACAGAGTCTCTTTTTGTTCTCATCACAAAAAAGCGGATTACCGTTTACGGCAACTTCGTCGAACGATAGCGTCCATTCTTACGTGGCCGGATGCCTTGCTCACGCAAATTCTGCGCTAGCTCTAAGCGCGCCTCCAATTCGGCCCATACATCACAGATATCGACTCCCCTCTTCTGCCAAATTTGTTCGAGGAAGCCCATCAACAGCGCACCTTCCCGCGCCAGACCTGAGCGATTGTTCTGCATGACTTGCACAACACAATGCGCTGCACATCCGCCTGTTTTTCGTGCCAAACGGTTAACACTTTTATTCGGCTCAAAGGGGGGATTTAGGTCTCTACGTGGCATCCCCCCGATGATGCGTATAATTTTCCACTCAATGCAAGGTTAACACTGCGGAATGAGCATTTTATTACCCTTATTTAACGACTTCTGCCTGCGGAACATAAATTTGAGCGCCATGCCCTTGAAATGTTTCACTCATTTTTTCCATACCAGCCTTACGCTCCGACTCGCGCCGAATGTCATGACTAATTTTCATTGAGCAAAACTTCGGACCGCACATGGAACAAAAATGTGCCGTCTTATGCGCTTCTTTCGGCAGCGTCTCATCATGGAAACTACGCGCCGTATCTGGGTCTAACGCCAAGTTGAATTGATCTTCCCAACGGAACTCAAAGCGCGCACGCGAAATCGCATCATCACGCAATTGCGCTGCTGGGTGCCCTTTCGCCAAATCCGCCGCATGAGCCGCGATACGATAAGTAATGACACCCGTTTTCACGTCAGATCGGTCCGGCAGACCAAGATGTTCCTTTGGCGTAACATAGCACAACATCGCCGTGCCAAACCAACCAATCATCGCCGCACCAATACCGGACGTAATATGATCATAACCCGGCGCAATATCCGTCGTTAGCGGGCCAAGCGTATAAAACGGCGCTTCGCCACATTCAGCCAATTGCTTGGTCATGTTCACCTTAATCTTGTGCATCGGCACATGACCCGGCCCTTCAATCATGACCTGGCAGCCCTTGGCCCACGCAATCTTGGTCAACTCACCCAGCGTTTCAAGCTCAGCAAACTGCGCAGCATCATTCGCATCCGCAATCGACCCCGGACGCAACCCATCACCCAATGAGAAGGTAATGTCATACCGGCGCATAATATCGCAGATTTCCTCAAAATGCTCATAAAGGAAGCTCTCACGGTGATGCGCCAAGCACCATGAGGCCATAATAGAACCACCACGAGACACAATGCCCGTCGTCCGCTTTGCCGTCAGAGGGATATACTGCAAACGCACACCAGCATGGATCGTGAAGTAATCGACCCCCTGCTCCGCCTGCTCAATCAAGGTGTCACGGAACACTTCCCATGTCAGCTTCTCTGGTACGCCACCGACTTTTTCCAGCGCTTGGTAGAGCGGCACCGTACCAATCGGCACAGGAGAGTTACGCATGATCCAATCACGAATATTATGAATATTCCGCCCCGTGGACAGATCCATCACCGTGTCACCACCCCAACGAATGGCCCACACCAACTTCTCAACCTCTTCTGCTGCCGATGACGTCACAGCAGAATTACCGATATTCGCATTCACCTTCACCAAAAAATTGCGCCCGATAATCACCGGCTCAATTTCAGGGTGATTAATGTTTGCCGGAATGACAGCGCGCCCACGCGCCACTTCATCTCGCACAAATTCTGGCGTGATAAAGGCTGGGATCTCGGCCCCGAAATCCTCACCATCTGCACGGCGCTCTTGCGCACCTTCGGCCATTTCCGCACGGCACGCATTCTCACGATGCGCGATGTAAATCATCTCTTCCGTGACAATACCCGCACGCGCAAACTCATATTGCGTGACGTACTGCGCGTCCTGCCCGTCAAAAACCTCATGTTCGGCCGGGCAAGACGGTACCGCCTGAGCTTCACTCACGTAACCATTGTCTTCTGGCTTCACCCGGCGGCGCACATCCACCTTACGAAAACCACGCTTCGCAACCCACGGCGCACGCGGCTTACTCAGCCCCTTGGCAACATCAATCTCAACATTCGTATCCGTATAGGGGCCAGACGTATCATACACCCGTACTGGCTCTTCCTTTGCCGAAGGATGCAGAGCAATTTCGCGATACGGGACCACAATATCATCATGTCCCGGAGCCGCAGACCACTTCTTAATAGAGCCTTCAATGGGCCCTGTTGTCACCTGCCCAACTGTACGTTGTGCCTTCGCAGCATGCCCGTTCAAATTTTGTATAGTGTCGCCCATACGTCCTCCACACCCCAACGGGGGAAGACACGAAACGACAGACCATAAGAGTCCAAGCGCCCTGCATAACCATTCCCTCCGCCGGTCCTAACCGGATCAGGTTCCCCGGACGACACCATGGCGCCCGGCAGGGTCGTCACACCGTTTTCTCACACACATAAGAAAACCAATGACCTCTCAGCTTCGTCGGTGAAGCTCCCCCTGGTACAGATAAGAATCAGCGTTCTACTTCATTTTGTCAATCATGCATTCCTTACCGCACCGCTCACAACACTGTGCAGCCTTACGGTCAGACTGACATAACCGTGACATTTATATCACTGATTTACCTCAACATCAAAAATATCAAAATACGCACTATCGCTAATGAGAATTATTATCATTTATAAGTTTGTAAAATTTTTTACACAATTCTACGGAAACAGCAATGTTCATCGCTTACAACACCACCTCTCACAGAAAGCACTTCCTCGTTTGCACAGCGCTTACCATCATCTGCGCAAACATTTCTTTCTTCGCCCCCCCAAAGGCATATGCTGCTGACACAATCGTTCCTAAAGCGATAACCGCTCAAACACCCTTCAAATCTACTACCGATAAAAATACACCCACCGTTACCGGATCAACAGAATCCATTGTCGTCGTTGGGCAAAAGATTGATCACTTACAAAATACAAACAGCGCAATCACTGTGCTTAAAAAGCTCGATTCAAACGAATATCGATCACTCTATGACGTTGTAAATCGTGTCCCGAACATGATCGGCAATGCCGCAGACATCCCAACAATACGTGGCTTAACAGGCTCTGGTGCTGGCGGCGGTGTCTTCACTATTATGTCTGGAAGCCGCCCACGTACCGCCGTCATTATTGACGGTCTTCCCGAAACATACGCTGGCCAACGTTATGCCTATGCAGGCACATGGGATATGGAACAAGTCAGCGTCTTGCGCGGCCCTCAGGCAACGACACAAGGCCGCAACGCTATAGGCGGCGCCATCACACTCGCCAGCAAAGCCCCCACTCAATTCTGGCAAGCCGCAATCCGTGGCGGTTACGAAAGCGCTGGTAGCAAAGGCACATTTGCCGGAATGCTCTCAGGCCCCATTATTAAAGACGAACTTGCCTTCCGCATTACTGCCGATGGCGTGCGCGGCAACAGTTATATTCATTACCCCGGCACCAAATGGCCCTTTAACCCAAGAGAAATTAACCAAACCTCAGTCCGCGGAAAGCTTTTATGGACACCTAAAGCCCTCCCTCAACTCAACGTAACTCTCATGGGTTGGCACCGTGAACAACATGGCGAATATCTCTACACCGCCACAGCACCGGACCTATTCCAATACCGCTTTGACAACAGCAACATGAATACCCGCGTTACAGACTCGAGCATCAATGAAGCCAGCCTTCGAGCGAATTACCAAATATCCAGCGCCCTTTCGAACCAACTCACCTACGGCCATATTTGGTACGATGCTATCTTCAGCCAATCCAATGCTCTTGCCAGCAAAAATAGCCTCGCTCATTTTACGCTTAAAGAACAAAACAATACCGTTGAAGACCGCTTCATTTACGCACCGACAGCATCACGACTTAACGCAGTGGGTGGTTTATATTACTTCAACCGCGACCAAGATATTAAGTCTAGCTTAGGTGTAAATGGCCCCGACAACGAACGGACCTACGCCGCTTATGCTGATGGCACTCTTCATCTTATTGGTGGCCTTAACCTGATTGCTGGCGCACGCGTGGAACGCGAAGAGCAGAAACGCAATGTGTCTCTTTCATGGGGCAAAGTACAAAGCGACATTGGCACGACAATGTTCTTACCTAAAGGCGGTTTAAGCTATACATTTACCCCAGTTACCAGCGCCAGCTTTACGGTTCGACGCGGCTATAACCCCGGAGGCGGAGCCATTAACTGGTATACGGGATCGTACTACCAGTATAACAAAGAAACTGTTACCACTTATGAGCTAGGAGGACACACAGAAATCCTCAACAAAAAGCTCAACCTTAATACCAATTTATTCTACAATGATTACCACTCTTACCAAGACCTCCTAAACTATACATTCGTCAATATTCTACATGGGCATAGTTTGGGCCTTGAAGCCGAAGCCCTCTATAATTTCACACGCAGCTTCCGAGCTTTTGGTGGATTGGGCTTACTTGCCACCAAAATTACAGATGCACCTGCTCAGTATAAAAACGTTGACGGCACAAAATTCAGTAACGCTCCCACTGCGACCTTCAATGTCGGGCTTGAAAAAACCTTCAGGAACGGCGTGTTCATCGGAACAAACTTCAACCATGTAGGGCGTTACTCACCGCAAATAGCAAGCGGACAAAGCGTACCTTCTGGGAACTACAATATTCTTAATGCTAATATCGGATACGTATCCCGATACTACACCGTACGCCTATACATAAAAAACCTAACAAACGACCACATCATCTATAGCGGACAAAAATTGTGGTCTGGCCTTCAAGCGCAAGTTGGTCAACCCCGCGCATTTGGATTTACTGTTGATGGTCATATCTAATATATAAAATTCAAATTTCTTCATTTATCATAAATGAAGAACTTTGATACTCCAATCAACCAGTCACTATATAAACATTACAATCCATTTGTGCGGCGCAATTGATACTCACGCCACAACGTATCCAATGCTTCAACCAATTCATCAATCATACCATCATCATGCAGCGGCCCCGGAGTAATCCGCAGGCGCTCTGTTCCACGTGGCACAGTCGGATAATTGATAGGCTGAATATAATGACCAAACCGTCGTAACAATGCATCAGACAGTTCACGGCACAACTGCGCGTCACCCACCATAACCGGCACAATATGGCTCGGATTACCGACATGAGGAATGCTCTTAGCATCCAGCGCAGCACGCAAATGAGCCACAGCATGCTGTTGCCCCTCTCGCTCTGCCGCATTGTCCCGCAAATAACGCACACTCGCCAATGCACCAGCCGCAATCATCGGTGGCAAAGCCGTTGAAAAAATAAACCCTGACCCAAAAGAACGCACAAAGTCACATAAGGGGGCAGACGCAGCAATATAGCCGCCCACAACCCCAAAGCCCTTACCTAACGTTCCTTCAATGATCGTCAAACGATGAGACAGACCAAGCTTTTCAGCGATCCCTCCACCCTGCTCACCATACATACCGACAGCATGCACCTCATCGAGATACGTCATCGCACCATAACGGTCCGCGAGGTCACAAAAAGCTTCAATTGGGGCAATATCCCCATCCATTGAATATACCGACTCAAAGGCAATAATCTTGGGCACATCAGCAGGCAGCGCTTGCAAACGGCGCTCCAGATCTTCCACGTCATTATGACGAAAAATCTGCTTCTCAGCACGAGAATGACGAATACCTTCGATCATGGACGCATGATTCAACGCATCCGATAGCACCACACACTCTTTTAAACGCCCAGCAATCGTGCCGAGCGTTACCCAATTGGACAGATAACCCGAATTAAATAGCAGCGCCGCCTCTTTGCCATGCAAAGCCGCCAACTCTTTTTCAAGTTCAACGTGATAATGGTTCGTGCCAGAAATGTTGCGTGTTCCGCCTGCACCTGCACCCGTCTCATCCAAAGCAGCATGCATAGCGTCTAAAACTGCTTTATTCTGGCCCATCCCCAAATAATCATTGGAGCACCACACCGTGACTTCTTGGCCCAAACCGTGATGAAATGCCTTCGGAAAGCGCCCGGCCCGACGTTCTAGATCCGCAAAATAACGATAGCTGCCATCGGCATGCAGCCCATCAAGCGCCTCTTGGAACATCTGATCATAATTCATCACGTTTTCTCCTGCTCGGCCCTATGTAAGAGGCATCCCACATAACGCCAAGTACTCAGCACCTCCGAGCCCTGTAAAAATGGATCATACAGACTCAGGAAGCCTCTTCACCCGATACCGCCCCTTCCGTGACTTCGGCATCAAAGACTGTAGCATCGTCTCCGGCGCCGCCAGCAAACCACCTGCAATTTCGTCCACCCCCACATCACGCGTAAAAGCCAATTGCTCCGGCAATTCGACACCACATGCACGAACCCTCAGCCCTAAAGAACGCATGGCCCTCAAAGAGTCGCGATAAAACGCAACACTGACCGGCTCCAACACAGATGTTTCATCAAATTTTTTACACACATGCCCCGCGCTCAACAGCACAGCACAATCGAACTGCACACCATCTAAAAGGCCGCCTAATGCCCGCTCTTTCAGTAAGGTCAAACTTGAAGGCCCCTCACCAAAACCCGAAAGATAAATGCCAACACCTCGGTCCCGCAAAGCCGCTAAGGTAAAACATGTCTCAGCATCATATTGCTGCAACCCCGCTTCCGGGAAAATCAAGTCTAACAAAGAGGGATCAAACCCCGTCTCTTCCAAAACCTCCCCCAACCGCACATTAAACGCCGGATCTGGCGCAAACATATCCGTCAGACTCACCATAAGGCGCAGACCTGCCCCCCATTGCGCCGCTTGCAAACACGCCAAAGACAGCACATTTCGGTCCATGTTCTGGAACGTCGTTTCAGCCTTTGGACCGCGTATTTTACGGACAAAATGCCTCGGCACTGACGGCCCCAAAGCATTCATATCCACTGATGCCCCCAATAACCGTACATTATCCGCACCATCAAAACCGAACCGAGACTGCCACCGCACAATAGGCGCCCCCCCTTTCTGCCGTGCCCGACGGCTGCGCAGCGTACTGGCAAAACTAGGCGTATTGAGCACATCACTCTCTACAGAAGTGACCCGCACATCACCTCGTGACCGCTTCAACCATGGCGCGCCTTCGGCTTCTTCTTCCTTTGGCATTAAAGCCTCTGTCCGCCCTAAAGACATCATGGCAACACGCTCTTCAAAGGTGTTCAATGCTGGCATCCCCTACTCTATTTTCAAAGATACTAACGATGAGACCCCTTATATTTCCTTAATTCCCAAATAATTTTTATATTTTACCAGCCACAAACATCATAAGATAAACTTCGTCGTAAATTATTCATTCCGCATACCCGCAGAAATAGACTAAGCTATTCCACAATACAGAGTGCAACGCCTTAATCCCTTTCACGTTCTACCCACTCTTACCCGCATGCCTCAGTGACGTCACACAGCCACGAGACAGCACAGCACATCCCTCCCAAACATCTTCTTAGCTCGACCAAGGACCCTGCACATGACGGCTACCGCCATACGCACCGGCCCCGCCACACCGGCCCGCAGCCCCTTCCGAGAGCTGCTCCCATTCTGGCAAATCACACTGGCCTCGTTCTTGGGATGGTTTCTGGATGCGTTTGATCAAACAAGCCTTCAGTTCACTTTGCCGGACATCGCAAAAGATCTCGGCTGCACCTTAACCGCGCTTGGCGGTGTCTTAATGGCCCAAGCCATCGGACGCGCTATTGGGAATACCGGCTGGGGCTGGCTCTCTGATCGCTACGGCCGCCGCTTTGCCTTTATGCTCGGCGTTATATGGTTTGCCGTTTTCTCCGCCATGACCGGGCTGGCACACAGCATCCTGTTCCTGATTGTCGTACAATTCATGTTCGGCATTGGCTTTGGCGGTGAATGGACGGCTTCCGCTGCACTGCTCATGGAAAGCGTCCCAGCCCGCACCCGCCCCATGGCCTCTGCCATCATGATGTCTGGCTATGAAGTCGGCTATTTTGCAGCCAATGCCGCACAAGAGCTCATTTTACCACATTACGGCTGGCGTGCCCTCTTTTTCATCGGCCTTTTACCGGCGCTCCTCGCCATCTTTATCCGCATCGGCGTTAAAGAAAGCCCCGTCTGGCTTCGCAAACGTGCGGAGCTCTTGAGTGGGCATGATTCCAGCACAAAGCGTCCACGCCCCAAATTCCGCTTTGACGCCGCCGCCATACAAGCCATCGCCTTTATGGCCGTGCTTGAGTTCCAAAAAGCTGCAATTTACACATTCTACCCCACCATTTTGCGCACCGCACACCAACCCGTACTGCACAGTATTTTCTGGCCCGTCACGCTGTACTGCATCGGCTCCTTGAGCGGGAAACTGCTCTGCGGTTGGCTCGCGCAGAAGTTTGGTGACCTCAAAGTCATGCTGGGCGCGCTCGGCATCATCGTTTTAACAATCTGGCCATTCCTTAATGCCGTTTCATGGCCACTCTTGTTACTCGCTGCCTTTGTCATGGGCGGAGCGGCATCTGGTATCTTCGCACTCGTCCCCCACTACCTCTCCAAGTGCTTCCCTTCCGAGACACGTAGCTTCGGCATGGGATTAGGTTATGCTCTCGGCTCCTTAGGGCAAGGCCTTGCAAGCCGTCTCATCCCCGGCTTTGGCCCAACGCCTCTCACACTGCCAATCGCCGCAGAATCGCTCGTCATCGGCTCATCCGTTCTGACCGCAGGCATTGCCCTGCTTCAACCGAAACATCTCCCCGGCGCCATCATGGAAGGGGATGAAGACGAACCAAAAGAGGGGCATTAAGCCCCTCTTTTTCTCAACATTCGAAGGTGTAAAAAAGTCAAACCAGTTCCAAATGCAGGAATTGATTGAACGCACCGGGCACATAATCCCCAAATGCAGCGCCACTTACAAAGCCTCGACGCCGATACAACTGCAAAGCTGGCTCGAACATTGGCCCACGACCCGTTTCAAGACTTAACCGCTGTGCACCACGCTCCCGCGCGGCTACGATAACCGTCTCCAAAATAGCTGCTGAAGCCCCCATCCGTAAAAAATCTGGATGCTTACGCATGGACTTCACCTCAGCAATACCATCGTTGCCCATTTTCAACGCGCCAATACTGGCCACGTGATCCCCACGCCACGCCGTCCAGACCGTAGTCCCTGCTCCCTGCAAGCCCGACAGATCAAGCGCAAACACACTCCCCGGCGGCGAAGACGCATGCATCCCTGCAAGATGCAGTGCAATCAAAGCACGCGTCTGCTCCCCAGACAGATCATCTTCTCGAATTATGAACATACCGCCACTCTCCTTCAGCATTCCCCATGATAATATGCGTGAAGAAGACCTCTAAAAACACTCACTCTGCCGCGCGTTAAAAGGCGGCAGAGCAGCAGAGGACAATACGCCCCAAAAACTAAGGCATTTTATAACCAAGAAAAATATCGGGCCACACAGGCTTACAAAGCCTCGGCCACCCACTCCGCCACGCGAATACCATCTATCCCTGCTGATAAAATGCCACCCGCATAACCCGCGCCTTCACCCGCAGGGAACAACCCCTTAAGCGTAGGACTTTGTCCATCTTTGCCACGGCGCACACGGATCGGAGAAGACGTCCGCGTTTCCACACCTGTCATCACCGCGTCAGCCATAGAATAACCGCGCAACTTACGTTCAAAACGCGGCAACGCTTCACGCATGGCATCCGTGACAAAATCTGGCAGACACAGCGTCAAATCCGTCGGCGTAACACCCGGCGTATAAGACGGCACAACACTCCCCAACGTGGTCGAGGCTTTACCGTCTAAGAAATCACCAACGCGCTGTGCTGGCGCGCGATAACCACCACCACCCGCACGATACGCAGCCTTCTCCCAATGCCGCTGGAACGCAACGCCAGCCAAAACATCATCAGGGTAGTCAAGCTCCGGCTTCACCTCAACGACCATCCCGGCATTTGCATTACGCTCAGCACGCGAATACTGGCTCATGCCATTGGTCACAACCTGCTCAGGCTCCGAAGTCGCTGCCACAACCTGCCCGCCCGGACACATGCAGAAAGAGTAAACACCACGTCCGTTTGACGCATGATGTACCAGCTTATAATCCGCAGCCCCTAACAGTTGATGCCCTGCCTGCGCTCCAAAGCGCGCTGCATCAATCACTGCTTGCGGATGCTCAATACGCACCCCAATCGAAAACGGCTTGGCGTCCATGCCAATGCCCTGACGATGTAACATCGCAAACGTGTCACGCGCTGAATGTCCAACTGCCAGCACAGCATGAGATGCCGGGAGTACCTCGCCATTCGCTAAGCGAAGCCCCGTCAAACGGCGCTCTTCCCCGCTTCCTTCCGTAACAAGATCATCAACACGCGTGCTGAAGCGATATTCACCCCCGAGGCGCTCAATCTCCTCACGCATGAACATCACCATCGTCACCAGACGGAACGTGCCAATATGTGGCTTGGAAATCATCAGAATTTCTTCTGGTGCCCCCGCGCGTACGAACTCTTCCAATACGCGCTGGCCCAAATTACGAGGGTCAGACACACCAGAATACAACTTACCATCCGAGAAGGTACCAGCCCCACCTTCCCCGAACTGAACATTGCTTTCTGTGGTCAGAACAGACTGCCGCCACAGCGCAAACGTATCTTTCGTCCGCGAACGCACATCCTTACCGCGCTCCAGCACAATCGGGCGCAACCCTGCCTGAGCCAGTGTCAACGCAGCCATGAGGCCACAAGGCCCCGCCCCAATTACAACCGGACGTGGCGTTTGCGGCCCTACCTTCACCTGCGGCAAACGATATTCCGTGTTTGGGCGGAGGCGTACATGCTGGTCGCCCTCATGCGCTGCCAGAAGTCGCGCCTCATCATCCACGTCACAATCAAGGCTATAAACCAGCACAATATGACCGCGCTTACGTGCATCATACCCACGCCGTGCCACTGTCACCTGACATTTCTGATGTGCTGCCAAACCCAGCTTTGTCCGCGCGGCCTGCTCCAGATCCCCTTCCGGGTGCTCCAACGGCAGGCGTATTTCAGTCAAGCGTATCATGGGCGCCCACCGTGATGCTTGGCAGCGTGCTCTGGTTCAGCCGCCTGCGTATCTGGCGTCCCTTCCATAATCCGATCCATCAACGCCATCAAAAGGCCAGAGACAACAAAGGCCAAATGAATCCCTACGCTCCATTCCAGCGCACGCGTCGTTGTCTCATCCACGCGGATAAAATCCGCCAGCACATGAATGGCGGACATCGCAACAATAGAGGCCATCAGCTTGATCTTAATATCGCCAAACGTGACATGCCCGATCCATGACGGATAATCCGCATGCTCACGAATATCCAACCGCGACACAAAGTTTTCATAGCCAGAAAACATCACGATCAGCAGAAGATTCGCCAACAGCACCAGATCAATCAGATCCAGAACCCCAACAAAAACATCATCAAAGTCCAAATGCTGCACATGCAAGAGCAGCCCCGCCAATTGCTGGAAGAACTTAAACGCAACCAACAACAAACCAATCGTCAGGCTGAAATACAACGGAGCCGCGATCCAGCGCGTCGCGAAAAATCCACGCTCGATGTATTTTTCAAAGGAGCGGCTTGCCTTGGGAGCTGGCGCAGCAGATGAGACAGAGACCGTCTCTGCGGCCTCTTGAGTGTGATTATGTGGCATGTCAGTCATGGCCCCTCTACTACGATTTTGCCTGTGTTTTCGCCACTCTCTTGTGCAGCTTGAGCAAAATTATGCGCTCTCTTGCACGACATCTCTTTGGCTCCACCCCAAAACTACGCTATGAACAGCACTCCATCTCACAGCCTTCTCCGAAAATGACAGATACCTCCCCCCAGAGCCCGACGTCCTGCGGTAGCGATTCGCATCAGCATGCCCACACCACGGCAGCCGATACACACACGCACCACCATGATGACCATGATGATGATCATGACCACAGCCATCACCATGGGCATGGGCATGGGCATGGGCATGGGCATGGGCATGGGCACCATCATCACGCCCCGGCGAGCTTCGGCAAAGCCTTTGCCATCGGTATCAGCCTAAACATTCTCTATATTTTGGTTGAAACGGTCTGGGGCCTGCGCGTTCATTCCATGTCCCTGCTGGCTGATGCCGGACACAACCTGTCCGATGTCCTGGGCCTCGCCAGCGCATGGTTTGCACAAATTCTTGCCCGACGCGCACCAAGCAACCGCTTCACCTACGGTATGCGCCGCGCCACCATTCTCTCCGCACTCGCAAACGCCGTCTTCCTGCTCCTCGTCACCGGCGGAATCATATGGGAATCCATATTGCGGCTCTTAACGCCATCCGCTGTTGCTGGAGAGGTCGTCAGTTGGGTCGCCTTAGCTGGTATTCTCGTTAATGGCGGAACCGCATTGCTCTTCATGCGCGGCGCAGAAGATGACCTCAATGTGCGTGGAGCATTCCTACACATGGCGTCAGACGCGGTCATGGCCTTTGCGGTCGTGCTCGCAGGGCTTGCCATCGCATGGACAGGACATACGGTTATTGACCCTGCTGTCAGCTTGCTCGTGTCCCTCTTCATCATCGGCGGCACATGGTCGCTTCTACGCGGCGCCGTTACCCTTTCGCTGGATGGGGTCCCCGCAGGCATTGATATCGCCAAAGTCGAAGCAGCGCTGCGCGCGCTTCCCGGAGTGCAGGACATTCACCACCTGCATGTTTGGCCCATGAGCACCACTGAAACCGCACTCACCGTTCATATTTTAAGAGACCCCAACAACCACACCATCACCAACGCACACATGATTGATACCGCCCGCGCACAGTTGCGCAAACGCTTCAGCATTGGCCACCCAACCTTCCAGATCGAAGATGCCCACGCGTCTTGCGCTCCCACACACCAAAACTGCCAAAAGCCAGCGTAATGACAGACCGCCGTACCGTTGCACGCCTTTCTATTGGCGTCAGTCTCATCGTTCTGGCCGTTAAATATGCCGCGTATTGGGTTTCAAACTCCGATGCACTGCTCTCTGACGCAATTGAAACCATCCTCAACGTCATTGCGGCCTGCGGCACCCTCTTTGCCCTCATCGTTGCCACACGCCCCGCTGACGACAACCACCCTTACGGCCACGGCAAAGCGGAATATCTCTCAGCCGTCATCGAAGGCGTCCTTGTCGTTCTGACAGCACTCGGCATTTTGCTCATCTCTATCCTTGACTGGATGCACCCACACCCCGTCGATGCCCCTTTCTTCGGCGTCGCGCTTAATGCCTTAGCGGGCCTCATTAATTTCATCTGGGCCCGTATCTTGATCGGCGTTGGCCGCCGACAAAGCTCCCAAGCCCTCCTCGCAGCGGGTGAACACGTCCAGTCTGACGTGTGGGCTACCGTCGCACTGGTGATCGGCGTTGCCCTCATCCCCGTTTTACATTGGGACCGGCTCGACGCACTGCTCTCAGCCATCGTCGCCATCAATGTTTTGCGCGCCGGCTTTTCGATGATGCGTCAATCCATGTCTGACCTTATGGATGAAGCGCCCGCCCCGGACTGCATGGATAATGTCCGATACGCCATTTCCCAAAGCGCTACAGGTGCCATTGAAGCGCATGATGTCCGTATCCGTAAGGTTGGTGAGTTACACTTCGTTGAATTCCACCTCGTCGTACAAAACGACATGACCGTTGACGAAGCGCACGACATTTGTGACCGCGTTGAAGCCGCCATCCGCAACGAACTCGGCCGCGCTTCCATCCACATCCATGTCGAGCCAAGCGACAAGGCAAAACATTCTGGCGTGCTCGTTCTCTCCTAAAAACGCACACAATTGCGGCATCATAACATCACTCCGCAACAGAATGGCATCTTGCACGTTCCAGTATCCTTGACCCCATCCCTATAAAGGGTGCAGGAGCGGGAGACGTATTGCGGATCTCACCCCTGTGCGTCCTTTGCTGCAAAATCCTGTAACCGGACAGTGTGCTCTTGGCCGATCATACACCCAACGCCTCCGCCCCTTCCTCCAAACCAACGCCAGGGGGGCATGT
>NZ_BCZB01000021.1 GCF_001598495.1 Neokomagataea thailandica NBRC 106555 | reverse complement strand
GGGCAGTCGCGCCGCAGCCCGATGCAGGGCTTCACTCGACAAATTCACACCCGGCGCAATAGCACCACCACAGTACTGCCCTTGAGCATTAATCACATCAAAAGTCGTCGCCGTACCAAAATCGACAACCACCGCAGGGCCACCAAAAAAATGTTTGGCAGCCAATCCGTTCAAACGTCGGTCCGCCCCTAACTCATCAGGGTTATCAACCAACACTTCGATTCCCCAGTTCAGACGCGAATGCGCAACCAAGGGCTCTACTTTCAACCACTTACGGCAAAAACGTCGAAGGTCATACAGTGCCGCAGGAACAACCGTGCCAATTATCGCACGCGCAACATCCGCAGCATCCAGCCCAACACGCTCTAAAAGACCATAAAACCAAACGGCATACTCATCTGCTGTCCGGCTATCATTCGCAGAAATACGCCATTGCCCGCACCATTGATCACCATCATGCAAGGCGAACACGACGTTTGTATTGCCAGAATCAATGACGAGAAGCACTATGCAGTCCGGCCCTTCAGCCCAGCAAGATTTCGCCGGTCACCACCGGAATGGTTTCACCGTTCGAACGGGTCAATAACAAGCGGCCCATCATATCGAGGCCAGAGAATTCACCCTCAATATAGTTTTCACCGCGCCGAACTGCAAGTCGGAGACCCACAGGGTGAGCAAGTTTCAACCAAGCATCCCGAATAAGAGCAAAACCACCCTGCTCCCAAGCCGCATATCGCGCTTCTAAACACGCCCCAATATGCCGCCCTAACACGCACGGATCAAACACCGCCCCCAATTCTGACAAAGCCGCCAAAGTACGCCCCGGAATAACTGGAGCAGAACGCACATTCACCCCAACCCCAATCACGACCCACGCGTCATCACCCCCTTCTTGGGGGGCACTTGTCTCGATTAATATTCCGGAGACTTTACGCTGCTGCAGCAAAACATCATTAGGCCACTTCAACTGAAGGGCCGCTGGAGCCAACAGCGTGCCACATAATACCGAAATAGCATCATGCACAGCCACAGCCGTTAAAAATGGAACAGCCGTCAAAAATTCTGAAAAATTCTTTGGACGCAACAAAAAAGAAATCGCAACATTCCCGCCCGGGTCACTCCACTGACGGCCGCGAGTTCCACGCCCTTGCGTCTGGCGCAAGGCTTGAACAGCTATATTGTTAAGGGATTTTTTTTCGGCGTAAGCCTTGCATAAATCCGATGTAGAGCTCAACTCTTCATGGATTTCAAAGGTCCAGCTCATAACATGGCAACTTTAAGAAAATGGTGGGCGATGACGGGATTGAACCGCCGACCCTCTCGGTGTAAACGAGACGCTCTACCGCTGAGCTAATCGCCCTCAAAGTTTCCATGCCCTGAAGCAGTGAGAGGGTGTTTAGCACCCGGGCTGGCTCTTGCCAACCCAGAAACTAAACTTTTTTGAAAAAATTAGCTCACCGCATCCTTCAGGCCCTTACCAGGCTTGAAACGGACAGAGGTAGATGCCGGAATATCGATCTCTTCGCCCGTGCGTGGGTTGCGGCCTTTAGCAGCCTTACGCGTCGCGGTCACAAAGCTACCAAAACCGACCAAACGTACTTCCTGCTTGTTTGACAGAGCGTTCTCGATCGTCCCGAAAACCGCATCCACAACTTCGCTTGCCTTCGCTTTAGGAAGCTCAGCAGCATCAGCAACAGCAGCAATCAGTTCTTGCTTGTTAAGGGGCTTCTCCATGGTGTGCCTTTCTGGTGTTGTGCCCTACCATCCCAGACCCAAGGCCCTAGACGGTATAAGCTAATTTGGTTCGTGGCCGCACTATTGAAGCGCTTATCGGCCGCGTCAACTCTAAGAATAACAGAAGATTGCCAGCGTCAATGCGCAAGCGACGATGTTCCCGAATTATCCTCTACAATTCTGCTCTCAAGCGCATTTTTATCGCTCAAAACCAGTGGCTCAAGCTGCCGTGACAAAGCAATGTTCAAAACATCGTTCACATGCGCCACTGGAATAATCTCCAAAGCCTGGCGCACATTCTCCGGCACTTCAACAAGATCTTTCTCATTATCCTTCGGAATGAGGACCGTCTTAATACCCGCGCGCACAGCCGCCAGCAGCTTTTCTTTCAGCCCACCAATCTCCAGCACACGCCCACGCAGCGTCACCTCACCTGTCATCGCCACATCATGCCGGATCGGAACATCCGTCAAAACACTCACCAACGACGTCACAAGCGCAATACCCGCAGACGGACCATCCTTCGGCGTTGCCCCTTCAGGCAAGTGCACATGCAAATCTTTCTTCGCGAACGCATCCGCCGGAATGCCAAAGCTTTCTGCGCGAGAACGCACAAAAGACAGTGCAGCAGCAATGCTCTCTTGCATCACATCGCCCAGCTTACCCGTATGCTTAATCTGGCCTTTGCCGGGTGAGCTCACACTTTCAATCGTCAGAATCTCACCACCAACCTGCGTCCACGCAAGCCCGGTGACAACACCAACCATATCCTCACCTTCCGTCTCACCATGACGGTAACGGCGAACACCCGCATATTTCTCTAGGTTTTCCGCCGTGATCGCCACAGAGGTCACACCCGTCGAAATAATTTCCTTCACAACCTTACGTGCCAGCTTCGCAATCGCTCTTTCGAGATTACGAACACCGGCTTCACGCGTGTAAGAGCGGATCAGCTCACGAATCGCATCATCCGTCACCGACCATTCATGCGGCTTCAGATTATGCGCTTCCGCTTGCTTGTTCAGCAGATGACGACGAACAATCGCCAGCTTCTCATCCTCCGTATAACCAGACAGAGAAATGATCTCCATACGGTCCAACAAAGGCTGCGGCATGTTTAAGCTATTCGCCGTCGTCACGAACATCACATCGGACAGATCGTAATCAACCTCCAAGTAGTGATCACCAAACGTATCATTCTGCTCCGGATCCAATACTTCCAACAACGCAGAAGATGGATCACCACGCCAGTCAGACCCAAGCTTATCAATTTCATCCAGCAAGAAGAGCGGGTTGGAGCTCTTCGCCTTCTTCATGCCCTGCACGACCTTACCCGGCATAGAGCCGATATACGTCCGGCGATGACCACGAATCTCAGATTCGTCACGTACACCACCTAAAGACATACGCACATAAGTCCGCCCCGTCGCTTTAGCGATAGAACGTGCCAGAGAGGTTTTACCAACACCCGGCGGCCCTACGAGACACAGAATCGGCCCTTTAACCTTCTGAGAACGCGTCTGAACAGCCAGATACTCAAGAATACGCTCCTTGACCTTCTCCAACCCGTAATGTTCGGCTTCAAGTGTCTCTTCTGCCCGCTTCAAATCCCGTAGAATCTTCGAGCGCTTCTTCCAAGGAATACTCAGCAACCAGTCCAGATAATTCCGAACCACCGTGCCTTCCGCAGACATCGGGCTCATGCCGCGCAATTTTTTCAGCTCACCCAGAGCCTTTTCACGCGCTTCTTTGGAGAGACGTGTTTTGGCAATCTTTTCTTCAAGCTCAGCCAGTTCGTCTTTACCGTCCTCGCCTTCGCCCAATTCCTTCTGAATCGCCTTAAGCTGTTCATTCAAATAATACTCGCGCTGCGTCTTTTCCATCTGACGCTTCACACGATTCCGAATGCGCTTCTCGACCTGAAGAACTCCAATCTCCGTCTCAATATGCGTAAACACTTGTTCCAAGCGTTGCGCCGCAGAAGACGTTTCAAGGATCTCTTGCTTCTCAGCAATTTTTAGATTCAGATGACCTGCAATGGTATCGGCCAGCTTCGACAGATCATCAATCTGATTAATAGACACCATCACTTCTGACGGAATCTTTTTATTCAACTTAATATACTGCTCGAAATGCGACACCGCAGAACGGCCAAGAGCCTCAAGCTCACTACCCGGCGTTGCATCCGCAGCGCCCTCTGGGAACTCTTCAATTTCAGCTTCGAAATGCCCATCCACGTCAAAAAGACGCTTAATCCGCACACGGCGCTCTCCCTCAACCAGCACCTTCACCGTGCCATCAGGAAGTTTCAAAAGCTGTAAAATAGTTGAAACCGTACCGCACCGATAAATATCATCCACCGCCGGATCATCAAGTGACACATCTTTCTGTGCCACCAATAAGATCTGCTTGCTGTCCTGCGTCACGGTTTCAAGAGATTTGACTGATTTTTCACGCCCTACAAAGAGCGGCACAATCATATGCGGAAAGACAACGATATTGCGCAGTGGCAGAACTGGCATCACGCGTAGCGCTGGTGCTTCTACATCTTTCTTAGAACTCGCCTTACGCGCGCGCGGTGCGCTTTTTTTCTTCACACCGTCCGCTTTTGTTGCCTCCGTTGCTTTGGCAGCACGGCGACGTTTGGGCTTAGGGATAGTATCATCTGTCATTCTGTCGATCTCCAATTCGGACGATCCCACGGCATTGCCTGCCCAGCAGCGCAACTCCCGTGAACTCTGGCGCGCATCCGATGATGCGCGCACCAACCACTCTTAACATTGGGCCTGCACAGGCCATCCACAAGAAAGAAGGCAGAAATAACCAAAAGGTTAAGCGGACTGCTCCGCCGGCTCCGCCTTTCCTTCGCCGTGGACATAAACCGGACTCGCCTTTTTCTCAGCGACATCCCGATTAATGACCACCTCTTCCACGCTTTCCAGCCCTGGAAGATCAAACATTGTCTCCATCAGCATGCTTTCCATAATAGAACGCAAACCACGAGCACCCGTCTTTCGTTCAATTGCGCGATTAGCAATCACCTTCAGAGCATCGTCCGTGAAGGTCAGCTTAACGCCTTCCATGTCAAAAAGACGGCCATATTGTTTCACCAGCGCATTTTTAGGCTGAGACAAAATCTGCACCAATGCAGCCTCATCCAGATCATTCAGCGCCGCAATCACCGGAAGACGCCCGATAAACTCGGGGATCAAACCAAACTTCAACAAATCTTCCGGCTCAACACTCTGCAAGATCGCGCCCAGACGTCGCTCATCATCGGAACGCACATCCGCACCAAAGCCGATAGCTGACCCCTTGCCACGTGCAGCAATGATTTTATCCAGACCAGCAAATGCACCGCCGCAGATGAACAACATATTCGTCGTATCAACCTGCAAAAATTCCTGCTGCGGATGTTTGCGCCCACCCTGCGGGGGCACAGAAGCCACCGTGCCTTCCATCAATTTCAGTAAAGCCTGTTGCACACCCTCGCCGGACACATCACGCGTAATGGAAGGATTTTCAGACTTGCGTGAAATTTTATCAATTTCATCAATGTAAACAATGCCACGCTGTGCACGCTCAACATTATAATCCGATGCCTGCAACAGCTTCAAAATAATGTTTTCAACGTCCTCACCGACATAACCCGCTTCCGTCAAAGTCGTCGCATCGGCCATCGTAAACGGCACATCCAAAATACGTGCCAACGTTTGCGCTAACAGCGTCTTACCAGACCCAGTCGGCCCGATAAGAAGAATGTTAGACTTCGCAATTTCCACGTCATTGCTCTTCTGAGCATGAGCCAAGCGCTTATAATGATTATGCACAGCAACAGAGAGCGCGCGCTTAGCCTCTACCTGCCCGATGACATAATCATCCAGAACTTTGCAAATCTCTCGCGGCGTCGGCACACCATCACTGGATTTCACCAAATGCGTTTTGTGCTCTTCTCGGATGATATCCATGCACAATTCAACACATTCATCGCAGATGAATACGGTCGGCCCTGCAATCAGCTTCCGAACTTCATGCTGAGATTTGCCACAGAACGAGCAATATAACGTATTTTTGGACTCGTCCGACTTGTTGCTCATCTCTGTTCCTCTCTCCGCTTACGCATACTCACAAGACGATCTTACTGACACCTGCCTCGCGCAAGCCTTTAACTTTAAGCCGAGCTTTCCTGCCTCGGCAAGACCGAAACCCAAACCCTAGAGACACGAAAAGCGGCATAATGAGATGCCGCTTTCCATATCTCATTCCGCATCAGCACAAATGGCCGACGAGCACTCTCGTCAAGCGGCATCTCCAGCACTCGGGTGGCGGCGCACAACTTCGTCTACCAAACCAAATGCCTGAGCTTCTTCTGCTGAAAGATAGCTATCACGCTCCAGCTTCTGCTCAATATCCTCAAGCGTCTGCCCGGTATGCTCACGATAGATTTCATTCAAACGCTGACGAATAACCAGAATCTCACGCGCCTGAATTTCAATATCAGATGCCTGCCCCTGCGCTCCACCAGATGGCTGATGCACCATTACACGCGCATTCGGCAAACAATAACGCTTTCCTTTTTCACCACCAGCCAACAGCAAAGACCCCATAGAGGCCGCCTGACCGATACACACCGTACTCACCGGGCAACGAATGTACTGCATGGTATCATAAATTGCGAGACCAGCCGAAACAACGCCACCAGGGCTATTGATGTAAAAGGAAATTTCTTTCGTCGGATTAACGCTCTCGAGATATAAGAGCTGCGCGCTAATCAATGATGCAACCTGATCATACACAGGCCCCGTCAGGAAAATGATACGTTCCTGCAAAAGACGGGAGTAAATATCGAAGGCTCGTTCACCGCGCGCAGTCTGCTCGACTACCATAGGTACAAGCGCGTTACCGAATACCTCGACGGGATCGTGGTTCCCAATGGCCATGCTGTCTCTTCCTCGTTGCCCTCGGGCTATCAGCTTCCTAACATGGCCCCACAACGTTGCGCCGTCAAAGGGCTCGACGCAGGAAAATCACACAAACATGCCATATGGGGCGAAGAATGTACTTTTTCTTCGCCCCACAAGGACTAATCAATCAAAGATCAGCAGCAGGGATCTCTGAAAGCTCTTCCGGCGTCACTTCTTTTTCAGTCACGTCAGACAGCTCAATCAAGTAGTCAACAACCTTGTTTTCCAAGATTGGGCCACGCAGACCTTCAACCGCCTGCGGGTTCTTAGAGAAGAACTCAAAGACAGCCTTTTCTTGACCAGGATAGCGCTGTGCCTCTTGCTGCATCGCACCAATCAGCTCTTCACGGCTCACCTGAATCTCTTGCTTACGGCCGATTTCAGCCAACAAAAGACCCAGCTTTACACGACGCTCTGCAATCCGGCGATAATCTGCGCGCAAGGTCTCTTCATCCTTGCCAGCATCTTCTTCGTCCATATTGCCGGACTTACGATCTTCTTCAACGCGAGCCCAAATCTGACCAAATTCCGCGTCAACCATGCTTTCTGGAGCATCGAAATCTGTCTTTTCAGCCAGAATATCGAGCAGCTCACGCTTAATACGTAGACGGGACAACTGGGTGTATTCACCTTCAGCTTGTTCCGTTACAATCTTACGTGCTTGATCAATGCTTTCGAGACCAACCGTCTTTGCCAGTTCATCATCAATCGCCGGATCAATCGCCTTCTTCAGAGCATTTGCCTTGATGTCGAAGGTTGCTTCTTTACCAGCCAGCTCAGCCGCCTGATAATCTTCCGGGAATGTCACGGTGATGACTTTTTCTTCACCGGCCTTCAGACCTTCAATCTGCTCCGCGAAACCCGGGATGAAGCCTTCACCACCGATTTCAACGTTCACATCTTGAGCGGTACCACCGTCAAATGCTTCACCATTGACCTTACCGACGAAGTCAACGTTAACAACGTCACCCTTCACAGCAGCACGATCTTCTTCGATCGTTTCAAAGGTGCGGCTACGACGTGCCAACTCACCCAGAGCCTTATCAACAACAGACTCATCAACCTTAGCGGTCAGACGCGTCAGCTTAAGACCCGCAAAGTCTGGAACCGTGATTTCCGGCAGAATTTCAACTTCAACCTTGAACTCAAGGTCACCTTCGCTATCCGGCGCAGATACCAGATCCACCTTCGGCTGCGCAGCCGGGCGAATGTTCTGCTCTTGCATCACGCGACCAGTTGCGTCGTTTACAGCTTTTTCGAGCAGTTCAGCATTCACGGAAGCGCCATAACGCTGCTTAACCAATGAAACAGGAACCTTACCCGGGCGGAAACCCGGCAAGCTAACTGTCTTAGCGACTTCAGCCAAACGAGCTTTCCGGTCAGCCTGCAGATCAGCAGACGGAACAACGACGGTGAAGGCGCGCTTAAGTCCTTCGTTAAGCGTAGGCGTAACCTGCATGAGCCAGGCGATCCTCTCAGGTCGGGTATAAATAAATTAGGGGAAAAACGGGTTGGTGCGGGCGGAGGGACTTGAACCCCCACAGCTTTCGCCACCAGAACCTAAATCTGGCGTGTCTACCAATTTCACCACGCCCGCGCATGCAACCGTTTTTCAAGGGTTCGTCCTGAAGAGAACCCTGTGAAGCGCCGGATTTAGCGCATCTTTCTTTTTTTCACAACCGGGTAACGGGAAGTTTTTGCATTTGATTGCATTCTTCCTCTTTTTTCTCTCAACGCACAGCAGCAGCACTCCGGCAAACCCACAACATGCCTCGCCTTACCTTGCCCTAGACAATTAGAGAATATCATCACAACATTTGAGGAGGAGCCATAAACACAACATTCATCTGACTCACATCACGCCACCACACCTCCGAATCGTCATAACCATAGCCCCAGCACCTTCCCAAACACCACACCCACCGGACAGCACCCAACGAACCCTCACAGCAACGACGGTTACCTCTGGCGTTCAGCCCCCTCTCCCGGTACAACCCATCTAAAATATAAAACATGCGAAAATCGCCGTCATATTGGAGCAATTCATGAGCGCTTATATCGTTTGGAGCCTCGTACTCGCCGTCCATCTTTTAGGCATTGCTTACTGGGTAGGCGGCTCACTTTACACAACGCTTGTGACGCGCAGCTCCGTCAACCTGCTCGCCCCCACACCACGCGCTACCGTACTCTTACAAAGCTATGCACGATTTTTCCGTGGCCTTTGGCACGTTATGGGCGCGACGCTCATAAGCGGATGGGCCATGATCTTTCATGATGGCGGCTTCGGCGCCGTCCCCATGGCTATTAACGTGATGCAAGGCCTCGCCCTTATTATGGCGATCATTTTTGTTACCACGGTGCAAGGCCCCTTCCGTCGCGCACGACGCGCCCTGCGCCCATCACCTGAAATTTTTGCAACATTACGCCGCCGCACAGCCATCATGGCATTCTGCGGCATTCTGACCATCATCACCGCAGCTTTCGCAGGCACACATTAAAAACCGTCACCCAAAAGCCTCCTCTCCGCTCTTCATTTTGCCTTTCGCAATATGATCATGGTGCAATTGCTTGCCAATTCGCTCCAGAGCCGATAACGGAGCACAGTAAGGCTGCATGGGGCAGCCTGACCCTCAAAACCGGTAACGATCCCTTCGGATCAACTCCGCCAACGAGAATTTCGAGAGTCATTTGAACGCGAAAACGACCTCCGGTCCCTCCAAGCCCCGCACAACCACTCCCCGCAAAAGAGGGCGCAAGGTTGCACAGGATACTGTTGCAACCCCTGCTCCAGATGCGCCATCAGCCTCCGATGACGCTTTGGCCAGCGACGCACCTGCGGACGTTACAGCATCACTCAGCACAACAGCTGACACTGAAAAACCCGTGCGCAAGCGCGCACCACGCCGTAAAAAAGCAGAAGCTGAGGCAGCGCCCGCAGAGACCACCATCACAAAGAGCGCTAGCACAGAGATTCTCGCACCTCCAGCAGACGCACCTCCCCCTAAGCGGCGCGGGCGCCCACGCAAAACACCACCTGCACCCATAGAAAATAACACAAACGCCTCCGTTGTAACGCCCCCCACAGAACCGGACACTGAAACAGCCCCTAAACGCGGCCGTATAGCACGGGCAAAATCTGCCCCGTCCAATCTCCCGGCCGACAGCGTAGTGGCGGAAGATACAACCGCATCTAAGCCCGTGCGCCGTCGGGGTCGCCCCAAAAAAACAGAGGCGATTACGTCCCCTGCGATCGATGCGCCTGAGGCAACCAGCCTGCCAGAACAACCTCCCGCTCCAGCCGTGGATGAGCTCTCGACAGCAGAAATCACGCCGCCACGCCGCCGTGGTCGCCCTAAAAAAATTCAAGATTCTGTTGCTGAAGCGCCTTCTATAGCGATCACCGAGGCTCAGCCTGCGAAGAAAACACGACGTTCCCGTAAAGCCGCTAGCGCATCTACCGCTCCGGCAGAAACGCCCGTAGTACAAAAACAACAAACCGATAGTGTTACCCCAGCGCCAAACATAGAGCCTCAGGTACAACCCCACGCCGATACGACGCCCGTAGAAAATACGCAGACCGAATCGGCTCCCGTTGCCAATGAAACACCCCCCCCTGCTCCGGCAGAGGACGGCCGCCCGCTCTTTGCCTCACTTCCATTGAGTGAGCCTATTATGCAGGCAATTCAGGAATTGGGTTATCTCCACCCGACTCCCATTCAGGCGCAAGCCATTCCTGAAGTCTTAAAAGGGCATGACGTTCTCGGCGTTGCACAAACGGGCACCGGCAAAACAGCCTCTTTCACGCTGCCAATGCTCGAAAAGCTCTCCGGCTCCCGCGCACGCGCACGCATGCCACGCTCACTGATTCTGGAGCCAACGCGCGAACTCGCGTTACAAGTCGCTGACAACTTTAAACTCTACGGCAAGTATCTCCGCCTCTCTCACGCCCTGCTCATCGGCGGTGAAAGCATGGCCGAGCAACGCGAAGTGCTCAACCGTGGTGTTGACGTCCTGATTGCAACGCCAGGTCGTTTGTTGGACATGTTCGCACGCGGCGGCTTGCTCATGACGCAAACAAGCCTATTCGTGATCGATGAAGCTGATCGTATGCTCGATATGGGATTCATTCCCGATATCGAGAAGATCGTGACATTACTGCCACCACACAAGCAAACACTCTTTTTCTCCGCGACAATGGCGCCTGAAATCCGTCGCTTAGCCGATAGTTTCTTACGCCAACCCGTCGAGATCACCGTCTCGCGCCCCTCTTCTGTAGCATCGACCATCGACGAAAAGTTGATCATCGTTGAAGAAGACACGAAGCGCCGCGCTCTGCGTAAAGTATTACAGACCCTGACCGCCCAAAACGCGATCGTTTTCTGTAACCGCAAACGTGATGTTGATATGCTACAGCGCTATCTGACCAAGCATGGCTTCGCCACAGGCCATCTGCATGGTGATCTTGCACAATCCTTACGATTCGCAACGCTTGAGCGCTTTAAATCTGGCGATCTACAAATCCTCGTTTGCTCCGACGTCGCAGCACGCGGCATTGATATTGGCGGCCTGTCTTACGTCTTTAATTACGACCTTCCCTTCAATGCGGAAGACTATGTACACCGAATCGGTCGTACAGGCCGTGCAGGCAAACAAGGACACGCCATCAGCATTGCCACACCAAAAGACCATGAACTGGTGGAGGCGATTGAAAACCTCATCGGCAAAGCGATTGAACCAACCACGTTCCCTACGATAGAAACCATCGGCTGGGATCATGTCCCTGCGACAGAAACCACCGTTCCTTCTCAAGTGGCACCACAAACATCACCAGAAGAAGACCCCTCACTGTCTTCTGGCGAAGGCAAAAAGCGCAAGCGTCGTCGTGGTGGGCGTAACAAGCGCAACGGCCAAGATGTACATGCGGATAATGCAGCAGATATCGTGCCAACAAGCATTCCACGTCAGGAAGAGCCCGTTCACGCACATGGCGTCTCCATTGAACTCGCACCAGCCTTTGAAAATGACGTGCCGCGCACAGGTTTTGGCGGCGACACACCCGCTTTCATGCTGATCCCACGCCGGCGCCGCAATCTCGTACCAGCGCAGGATGCAGACCGTAACGAACCGATCCAACATGATGGTCGGCATTATGGCGATGAATAATATGGAAAACGGCGTTTTAAACACAAAAATCGAAGGCTTAGGCACGACGGGAGACGGTGTATTTTACCATAACGGTAAAACCTATTTCCTGCCAAACACCCTACCCGGTGAAACGGTATCATTCCGCTTCACCGGTGAGACACCTGAGCTCATTACTGTTCTAGAGCCGTCAAACAACCGCGTCACACCACCTTGCACCCTCTTTGAGGCTTGCGGGGGCTGCTCTGTGCAGCACATGACGCTACCCGCTCTCTTGGACTGGAAAACAGACCGGATCACACGCCTCTTTGACAGCGTCTTTGTGAACCCTCCCACACCAGATCAATATCAAGCTCCACCGCGCACGCGTCGCCGTATGGATCTCGCTATTCAGCGCGTTACAGGCGGTGTACATATCGGCCTCCACGCACGCGCAGGTGAACCCGTTGATATGAGCGAGTGTGATGTCCTCACGCCTGAATTATTTGACCTGCTCACTCCTCTGAGAGAGGTCCTTTCGGGTATCGGTGCCATCACAGGCCGTGCTGACCTACAAATTAACTTGCTAGATACAGGGCCGGACCTCACCCTCTCCACGCCGGCCCCTTTAACAACGGCAGACCGGACGAAGTTAGCAGCCTTCGCACGTGAACATACGATTCGTCGCATCGCGTGGACACCGCTTGGTAAACGTGAAATTGAAACCGTCGCTCAATCTCGCGCACCCTATATCCGCTTTGGCTCGGCCGACGTCACACCCCCACCCGCCGCTTTTTTGCAAGCTTCAAAAGAGTCAGAAAAAGCAATTCAAAATGCTGTTCTAGCGGGGCTTCCTACGCTCAACAAAAAAGATATTATTGTTGAGCTTTATGCGGGTTGTGGCACCCTAACTTTGCCCCTGTCCGATCAAGGACGCGTCATCGCATATGAAGGTGATGCTGAAGCTGCTGCCAGCTTGCGTACCGCCTCTGGCGGACGACGCATTGATGCGCATATGCGTGACCTCGTACGGCAGCCGCTCTTACCGCATGACCTCAAAACCGCACGAGTGGTCGTCCTAGACCCGCCCTATACTGGCGCAGGTCCACAAATCGAACCACTCGCGCGCTCTACCGTGCGTGATATTATTTACGTAAGCTGCAACCCGGCTGCACTGAAAAAAGACCTCCAAACCCTGCATAAAGCCGGATTTGAACTCATCCGCAGCACGGTTGTGGACCAATTCTTATGGTCCACGGAAATCGAAACCGTTGTCGTGCTTTCGCGTGATCCAAAACGGATCAAACGTGAAAACTCTCGCCGCAACCGCAGCGCCCCTTCTCATTCGGATTCTTGAATGTGAAGCCGGATTCGAGGTCCTTGACCTCGTAATCCATCACGCTACCGATCAAAAAGAGCGTCGCCTTATGGTCTACCAGTAAGGTTACGCCTTGATCTTCAACGCGTTCATCGGTCGGCGCAGCTTCCGACACGAATTCCATTTCATACGACAAACCAGAACAGCCTCGCGTGCCCACACGCACACGCAGCAATTCACCTTTATGCGCCCCTTGATACAAAGCCTGTAAGCGCGTTGCTGCACGCTCAGTCAGTGTCATCATTGCAGGAAGCGGGCGGCGGGAAGCTGTTTCAGACATGCTATAAACTTCCGATCAATCAGAACATATTTAGCGCAAGACGCGCATCGTCACTCATACGACTAATATCCCACGGCGGATCCCAAACAATTTCCACCGTGACAGTCGTCGCCTCTGGCAATTGAGCAATCGCCTCACGAACCATCTCAGGCAACTCTTGCGCACTTGGGCAATTAGGGGCCGTAAGGGTCATTTCGACATGAACTCGGCCGTCATCATGCAAATCAATGGCATAAATCAGACCCAGTTCATAAATATTGACCGGAATTTCCGGGTCATACACCGTAGCAATCGCCGCAATCACAGCATCCTGATCTGGTGCAGATCCCTGAGTAGCCGGCACATCAACAGTCTCTTGCGGTTGATCGCTCATCACTCTCTCAACTTAACATCATATGGGCGCGCTCAAGGCCCACGCACAGAGCATCGATGTCTTCTTTGACAGAATACACACCAAAGCTCGCACGCGCCGTTGCATGAAGCCCTAATTTACGCACCAAAGGTTCCGCACAATGTTGCCCTGCACGAATGGCAATACCCATCTGATCAAGCAACGTTGCTAAATCATGTGGGTGCGCTTTCTCCATTACGAAAGACACCACACCACCACGCTGAGCAGGCGCACCCAAAACACGTACACCCTCAAGCGCATTAAGGCGCTCAACGGCATAATCCGTCAGAGCTTTCTCATGCGCTTCAATCGCGTCATAACCAATCCGCTCAACAAAACGAATTGCTTCCGCAAGCCCAATCGTTTCCAAAATCGCAGGCGTACCCGCTTCAAAACGATGCGGCACACTTGCCCAAGTTGCCCCTTCAAACGAGACACTCTGGATCATCTCACCACCACCCATAAAAGGCGGCATTGCATCGAGAAGCTCCATACGTCCCCAGAGCACACCAATGCCCGTTGGTCCGTAGAGTTTATGGCCAGTGAACGTGAAGAAATCCGCCCCAATAGCCCGCACATCAACGGCGCTATGCACCACCGACTGCGAACCATCGAACAAAATCTTCGCACCATGCGCATGAGCCAATTCTGCCAGCTTTTTCGCTGGCGTCACCGTCCCTAAAACATTGGACATATGCGTAATCGCTACGAGCGCGACCTTGCCATCTGCCAATAAAGCCTCATACGCGCTTAGGTCTAAATCCCCATTCTCTAAAATAGGGGCAACCCGCAACTCTATGCCGATACGATCCCGCAGCATCAGCCACGGAACAATATTGGCATGATGTTCCAACTCAGAAATCAGAACCGCTTGTCCGGGCTTTAAAAGCCCACCAAAGCTATGCGCGACGAGATTAATCGCCTCTGTACTGTTCCGTGTAAAAACAATCTCATGGCGATCTGGCGCATTCAAAAATGCAGCGACCACATCACGCGTCGCTTCATACGCTTCCGTCGTGCGCTCACTCATCCAGTGCAAGCCACGGTGAATGTTTGCGTATTGATGATACGCCGCCTTTTGCATGGCATCCATCACACAAATAGGCTTCTGCGCAGAAGCCGCGCTGTCTAAAAAGACAAGCGGCTTCCCATGCACTTCTTCCTCAAGAATAGGAAATTGAGCGCGCAGTTCTGGTGTCACGATACAAAACTCCGCAAAAGCAGATCGCGCAACGTCGCATCTTCAAGCAGCTCAACAGCATCCAGCAAGAATGCCTGAACCAAAATATCACGCGCTTCTGCGGCTGGAACACCACGTGAACGCAGATAAAAAAGCTGCTCATCATCCAGCGCACCAACCGTTGCGCCATGACTGCACTTCACGTCATCTGCGTAGATTTCGAGCTCAGGCTTGCTGTTAATCTGTGCTTTCTCAGACAGTAGCAAAGCTTGGTTCATCTGATAGCCATCCGTTTTCTGGGCAATACGATCCACAAGGATCTTACCCTGGAAAACACCTTGGCCATTTTCGGACAGAACCGTCTTCACCGTCTGGCGTGAATTGCAATCCGGTGCGGCGTGATGAATGAATGACGTCAGATCATTCAAACGCTCTCCATCCACACGCTGCACGCCATTGATATGCACTTCCGCATGACTTTCTGCGAGCGTTGCCGCCACTTCATGACGTGCCAGTGCACTACCTTGATTTAACGTGAAGCTGTTATAAACACCCTCACCTGAAACCTTGGCCGACACAAATGCCAGATGGAACGCATCCGCGCTATCACGTTGGATTTTTACATGCTGCAAACGTGCACCACGGCCAACTTTGATGCTCAAACGCGGGTTCGTCAGATAACGCCCTTCACCAGCATTCACTTCATACAGCGTTAGAGAAGCACCGTCCTCCAACACAATACGATGGTGCAGATGAGCGGAGACATCTGTACCCTTCGTGATATTCGCAAGGGTTAAAAAGCCCGCATCCTGCCCCGCAGGCACACGCAGCGCCACACCGTCAGACGCCAGAACATCATTCAGCAATACCGAAAAACGGCCTGTCTCTGAATCCGCTTCAGACAAGGCAGGAAGTGCTTGCGCGCAAGGCGGCAAATCCGCCTGCACAACACGCCCATTCCCAAAGACTGCACGATGTCCCGTCTCAGGCAATGGCAATGTCGCCAGTACGGCATCCACATCAGCCTGCGTCACCACCGGTGCAGCCGACCACGCAATAGCGGATACGGCACGCAGCGGCGTATAGCGCCATGCTTCAACCCGGCGTGTAGGTACCCCGGCTTGCTTCAGTGCATCGATCGATACATGCCCTGCCTCAGCGGCTCGCGCAACAAACGCGTCAAGCGCTGGGGCTACCGGCAAGGTTGCTTGTGTCATACTGCGGCCTCAAGAAACTGAGCATAGCCTTGTTTTTCCAGTGTCTTCGCGACTTCTGGACCACCGCTATGGATAATGCGTCCCTTGGCCATCACATGCACACGATCAGGCACTAAATGATCCAACAGGCGCTGATGATGCGTAATCACCAAAGCGGAGAAATCAGGGCCACGCAGTGAATTCACGCCTTCTGCGACGATGCGCAGAGCATCAATATCGAGCCCACTATCTGTCTCATCCAAAATCGCCAAAGAAGGCTGCAAAAGACGCATTTGGAGAACTTCGTTGCGCTTTTTCTCACCACCAGAGAAGCCAACATTCACTGCACGCTTCAACATTTCGTCTGACATAGACAAACGCTTCGTTTCCGCACGCACAGCCTTCAAAAATGCGACTGCATCCAGCTCATCTTGCTCACGAGCCCGGCGTACGGCATTCACCGCTGTACGCAGGAAGTTCGCATTGTTGACGCCCGGCAGTTCAACCGGAGCTTGGAACGCCAAGAAAACGCCCAGCGCAGCACGCTCTTCCGGCTCTAATGCCAGCAGGTCTTCGCCCTTAAACAGCGCTGAACCACCTGTCACTTCGTAATCATCGCGGCCAGACAGAACATAGGACAGGGTCGATTTACCCGATCCATTCGGTCCCATAATCGCGTGGACTTCACCCTTAGGGATGGTCAGATCAATCCCTTTGAGAATGTCCTTTGGCGTACCATCGGCATCGATACGAGCCTCGAGGCCCCGGATTTCAAGAAATTCAGACATTGTTAACCTACACTTCCCTCGAGGCTGATCTGAAGCAACTTCTGTGCTTCAACCGCAAATTCCATCGGCAGTTCTTTAAGAACCTCACGGCAGAAGCCGTTGACAATAAGCCCTACCGAATCTTCTTCCGACAACCCGCGTGAGCGGCAATAAAAGAGTTGATCTTCTGATATCTTAGACGTGGTGGCTTCATGCTCCACACGCGCTGTCATATTCCGGCTTTCAATATAGGGCACTGTATGTGCTCCACAACGGTCACCGATCAAAAGACTATCACACTGCGTGAAGTTACGTGCATGGCGCGCACGCGGCTGCATCCGCACCAATCCACGATACGTACTGTCCGACTCGCCCGCAGAAATCGTCTTCGCGATAATCGTTGAGCGCGTATTCGCTCCCAAATGAATCATCTTGGTACCGGTATCCGCTTGCTGATGACCATTCGTCACCGCAACAGAGTAGAACTCTCCAACGGAACCTTCTCCAGCCAAAATGCACGACGGATATTTCCACGTGATGGCCGAACCGGTTTCAACCTGCGTCCACGAGATTTTTGCACGTGCACCACGGCAAATACCACGCTTGGTCACAAAGTTATAAATACCGCCACGACCATTTTCATCGCCGGGATACCAGTTCTGAACGGTCGAATATTTAATGGATGCATCATCCATCGCCACCAATTCAACCACCGCTGCGTGAAGCTGATTTTCATCACGCTGTGGCGCTGTGCAGCCTTCAAGATACGATACACTGGCACGCTCTTCCGCGATGATCAGCGTCCGCTCAAACTGCCCCGTGTTCCGCGCATTAATACGGAAATAGGTGGACAGTTCCATCGGGCAACGCACACCCTTCGGTACGTACACGAATGAACCATCCGTAAAGACCGCAGAGTTCAACGCAGCGAAGAAGTTATCACCGACTGGCACAACCGTACCGAGATACTTCTTCACCAGCTCAGAATGTTCACGAATAGCTTCTGAGATTGGGCAGAAAATAACCCCAGCTTCTTCCAGCGTTTTACGGAAGGTCGTCGCAACCGAAACGCTGTCAAACACCGCATCAACAGCAACAGGCGGGCGCGCTTCTTCTGCACCTTCTACACCCGCGAGCAGTGCTTGCTCATGCAACGGAATACCGAGGCGTTCATACGTGCGCAGCAATTGCGGATCAACTTCATCGAGGCTCTTAGGGCCCGGCTTCTTCTTCGGCTGAGCGAAATAATGCGCGTCTTGATAATCAATCGGCGGATGACTGACCTTCGCCCATTCAGGCTCTTTCATCTCCAGCCACGCGCTATAAGCCTGCAAGCGCCACTCTAACATCCATGCGGGCTCAGCTTTACGCTCCGAAATCAAACGGATGGTATCTTCATTCAACCCTTTCGGGGCGATTTCCATCTCGATATCGGTTTCAAAGCCCCATTCATAGCTGGACTTAGCAAGCTTTTCGACGGCCTCACGAGTTTCGGTAACGGCTGGCATGATCTTCGTCCTTACTTCACCGGTTCCACAACAGAAGAAGCAAAACCTGCATCCTCTCTCGTTGAACCGCCACGGGCACTTGATGAAACATCGTTAGGCCCTTGCATATCGGCAAGTGTGATACGGTTAAGCGTTTCGAGAATGGCATCATTTACCATATCCCACTGACCTGAGAGGCCGCATAGCGCACTGTGCTCACACTCACGCCCATCACAGCATGCTGTGATTGAGATTGGTCCATCTACAGCGGCAATCACCGTTGCGATACTGACATCCTCTAAGGAACGCGCCAAACGGTAACCGCCCCGCGCTCCACGATGGGAAATAACCAGTTGGTGCCCGGCCAGTCCTTTTAACAGTTTTGCTACAGTTGGCTCAGGCACGCCCGTTTCATGGGCCAGTGCCGACGCCGTAACCAGTTCTTCATAACGGCCTAACCGTACGAGAATAACTGTGGCGTAATCAGCAAGTTTGGAAAGCCTGAGCATCACACCCACTCAAACATTGAATTCACATTTAAGACTCATTGAGTCCTAATTGGGGTTGGGATTGCCCCATATCTTCTGGCCGGTCAAGATAATTGACGTACACCATGCCGTTCAAAGCCCCGCCACAACACGGAAGACCCCTTCCAACACAGCCCCCACCAAGAAACCAACCACCGTACCGTTCACACGCACATAAGCGAGATCACGCCCGACACCAGCCTCTAACTGTGCAGAAAGCGCCTCACCATCCCACCGCGCAATGACCGACATCATAAAGGTTTTCATTTTTTCCCGCAGTTGCGGCAAAAAGGCGAAAACCCCACGTTCTATCAACGTATTTGCCTTCTGACGTATCCCCTCATTGCTCCGCAACAGACTTGCAAGACCATCGACCGAACTAGCCAGCACAGCAGCACTCCACCCATCCGTACGCCGACTATCATCTTCCGCCATACGCCGAAACTTTAGCCACAGCTCTTGGCACCACGCACGCAACACATCGTGTTGCAGCACAGAGGACACACCTTTCACAAATTCGTTATGGTACCCTTCACCACACTCCAACTTCTCAATTTCGCGGCACACCCAGCGTGTAAACCCCTGCCGCAGGGCCGAATCCATTGGGTCAATCCGCTCAATTTCTGTTTGCAGCGACTGAAACACCCGGCTTGCCACTGAACTCCCCAGCGCCCACCCCACAAAACGCCCACCCTGCTCACGCACGCGATCTTCAACAAAATCACGCAGTTCATCTTCTCGTGCCGCTAAAGCCTCTTGAAGCTTACTGATCAGGAAAGAAATCACCTCCTGATGCATCTCGCTCTCAACCATTGCGCGCAGCACACGCGCCACCAACGGCGCCATTTCTTCACCGTTCAGCGCAACAGCCATGATGTTTGCCATCGCAGTCCCTGCCCGTCCGTCCTCAATACGTGCGAACAGATCAGGCAAACTCCCCTGCATAGCGAAAATTAAACTTTCTCGTGTCTGTGGGTCTTCCAGAACTTTCGCAACAAGACCCGGCACATCAACTTTGCGCAAAACACGCCGTATTTCATCATCCGCAAAAAGCTGATCGCCAACAAAGCGCCCTAAAGCACGCCCAAGCCGATCCTTCTGCCGGGGCAATATGGCCGTATGCGGGATTGGAATGCCCAGCGGATGCCGAAACAACGCCGTAACGGCAAACCAATCCGCCAAACCACCAACGACACCAGAACGTGTTCCCGCCCTAAGAGTATCCAACCAAAAATGGTGTTCCCCGGCGGCCCGCGTGCTTAGCCATGTCGTCAGACCAGACGCCACGCCCATAATAACCAAAAGCGCCTCAGCTTTACGCTTAGGGGATACTCCTCCCTCTTGAGAGAGAGGCTTTACGGCGGATAAGCGAGATGTTTCCATACTCTCCCGTTACCATCATCCGTTTTTTCTGTCGCGCCCTTCTCCCTCGGAAAAGGCAGCTTTATGGGCAGGGGTGTTGCACAGCCGCGCAGGTCATGAAACAACCGTCAAACACATAACGTGCAGCCACAAACGGCTCCGCGCGTTATCTCAACGCAATTTTGTTTCAAGTGAGACCGTCCGATGTCCCAACTTAGTTCCCGGCTCGATCCCACCCTCTCTGCTCGTATTGAGGAACTCGTAGCCTCTCTTGAACAGGAACATGACGGCCTCGCCAGCGCAATTCAGCGTATTGAAACCCAGTTCCCAACAGGTACGAACACAGACACCCTGCCTGAACTCACAGAAATCGTCCGTACCCTTCGTGATGAACTTTTTGTCGAGCGCGCAGAGAATTTACGCCGCTATGTCGGTCTGCAAGACGCCCCACCTGCAGAGCGCCTGACCAACGTCTCTCAAAAACTAGTGCAGCAGGCACAAACAGCCGAAGACTTGGCTCGCCCGGGGATCGCTGCAGTCTTTACAGCGCACCCTACTTTTGCTTTGGCCGATGATGTTTATGCTCATTTAGCAGAATGCGCGACATCACCAACAAAAGCAGTAGAACAGTTTACCACGCATCGCCGTACCACCCCCCCAACACTTAGCCATGAACAAGGCCTAGCCCTTGACGCCATCTTGCGTGGCCGTGATGCTTTGGATGAATTCACAACATCCCTTCTCCAAGCCATGAAAGAACGATGGGGCGCTGACGCTATCGCCGCCATAGACCCATCTCCAATTATTTTGGCAAGCTGGGTCGGGTTTGATACCGATGGCCGTACCGATATCGGCTGGTGGGATACGCTCCGCATCCGCTTAGAATTAAAACTCGCACAGCTTTCTCGTTTAGACGGCAGCCTCTCCGCACTCGGCCTTGAGCACACAGCTCTCGCCATGCGTGTTCGCCGCGCTATTCAAGCAGTACGCACACAGCACGAAGCTTGCCCTACAGGCCGCGATGCGAGCGTTGAGCAAATCCAGCACTTTGCCCTCACGCTGATTGCCCATCACGAAGCCGCTCTCGATCACGCCCAAGCCCTAGCACCACTCTTCCGTGATGCTGCATCCGGCCTAAACGAAGAGCAAACCCTAAGACTGCACACGCTGCGCGCTGGCTTTATGAGCCACGGGCTTGGCATTGCGCACATCCACACACGCCTCAACGCAGCACAGATCTATAACGTCGCCCGTTCACGCTTGGGCCTCTCAGACGACCCGGCGCTACCACGCCGTCGCCGTGTGCTCATGTCCAAAATCAACACCGCGCTAGATGAACTGACACCACGCCATGTTGATTTCGGCGCCCTACTCACCGAAACGGCCTCTGCTGCGCGCCTGATGATGACCATGGCGCAAATCCTCAAACATGTGGATAGCGGCTCCCCCATTCGCTTCCTCATTGCCGAGACAGAAAGCGGCTACACACTGCTTGCCACCTTGTGGCTGGCCCGCCTCATGGGCATCCAAGACCACCAAATCGAAATTTCTCCTCTTTTCGAGACAGAAAGCGCCCTCGAAAACGGTGAAACCATTCTGGAAGAGGCCTTCCACTCACCACATTGGCGGAACTACCTTCGTGCCAATGGGCGCCTCTCCCTCCAATTCGGCTATTCCGACTCAGGCCGCTACGTCGGGCAACTCGCGGCTACCAACTTGGTCGAGCGCCTCCGTATGCGGACCCTGGCCCTCCTCAAGGAACATGACCTTGAGGACGTCTCTCTCACCTTGTTTGACACACACGGTGAAAGCATTGGCCGCGGCGCACACCCCTTCTCACTCAGCCAGCGCCTAAACTACTTCTCCCCTGCTCGCACACGTGCCGCCCTGCATCAGGCAGGAATCCGTCACCGCGTCGAAACAGCCTTCCAAGGAGGAGATGGGTACACACTTTTCGGCACACATGAACTCGCATCATCAACCCTCGCAACGCTTGCCGAACACATCACAGACATCCCCGAAGCGCACGAAGATCCCATCTACACGCGCCCTGATTTTGCCGCTGACTTCTTCTCAACCATCGCCCTTGATATGGCCGCATTGGTTGATGACCCCGGTTACGCAGCCCTGCTCAGTGCATTCGGCCCATCCCTCGTGGATAAAACCGGATCACGCCCCTCCGCACGGCAATCAGACGCGGCAACGGTGACACAAATCACCCACCCCAGCCAGCTCCGCGCCATCCCGAACAACGCCATTTTGCAGCAGCTCGGCTGGTGGGCGAACGTACTCCACGGTTTAGGCAATGCAGCCCAACGCCACCCGGAGACCTTTGAAGAGTTACTCCAAGCCTCCCCACGCTTCCAAGGAGCCATGGATTTTGCACGCCAAGCCCTTGCACATTCCGATCTAGATGTACTGCGTGCCACCATCCGCCAACTTGACCCGGGCACATGGCTCGACCGTGCCACACAAGCTGAAGATGAAGAAAAACGACAATCCTACCTGATCATCTCAGATGGCCTGGAAGCGCTACGCTTCTGGACCAGCGCCCCCGCCATGTTCCGCCGGATTCAAGCCGACAATATTGCCCTGCGCAGTGTATGGTCAGAAGCCCCACGTATGGCCGCACGTGAAAAGCTTCTGCACGCTCTACGCTTTGCTCTTATTAACCGCATTTGGCTCTTAGCGTCCCAAATTCCTTATTTCGGACCACGCTCCAACCTAACCCGCGATGGTATTACTCAATTAGCCCTATGCCTTGATGTCCCCCGTATGCTGCATATTCTGGAAGAACTCTTCCCTCTTGCGGCCCCGAGCATTGCCCATATCAATTTTGGTGAGCCACGGGATCAAGAAACAACGGAAGGATTCACGGCAGAACATGAAGAGCTTTTCCGCCCTCTAGCACGCCATTTTGAGCTCCTGCGCGAAATTGGCATCGCTATCATGCATGCAAACCGTGCCTTCGGCTAAGATTAAAGACACACAACCTATCTTGTCGACAGCGTAACGTCTGCTAGGAAAAGAGCTTAACGTCAGCACGGAAGTACCTCCATGTTTCGTAAAGCTCTTCTTTCTAGTCTTGCATTTTCAATGCTTTCCTCCACCGTACTGGCTGCTACACCTGAGCAGCCAGTACCAAAGGTTAGCGCCAACGCTGATAGCGTAACCCACGGCACGGTTGTGGTGGACGGGACAACCATTGCCTATCGTGCCGTTGCCGGGACCATCCTCGTCCACGGCGCCGCTTATGATGATTCATCTGACATACTGAGCAAGCGCGGCGTAAAACTGCCTGAGCCAAAAGATGATGATGCGAAAAACCCACCCGTCGCATCCATGTTCTACACAGCATATTTCAAAGATGGCGCCCCTTCCGCACGCCGCCCCATTACATTCTTGTATAATGGTGGCCCCGGATCAGCCTCTGTATGGGTCCATATGGGCACATTTGGCCCACGCCGCGTGAATACCCCAGGTGACACACACCTTCCGGCTGCCCCATACCAGCTCATCAACAACCCACAGTCTCTGCTCGATGTATCAGACGTTGTTTTTGTCGATGCGCCCGGAACTGGTTTTTCACGCATTGGTGGCAAAGACGCAGACAAAACCTTCCTCGGCGTTGATGGCGATGCCGAAGCCTTTACGCATTTCATCGCGCAATTCTTGGGGAAATATGACCGCTTCAACTCACCCAAATATCTTTTCGGTGAGAGCTATGGCACGATGCGTTCTGCTGTGGTCATCAATAACTTAGAACAAGAACAGAATATCGACTTCAACGGCGTTATCCTGCTGTCCCAAATTCTCAATTATGACAACAGCGCAGATACACCACAATTTAACCCCGGCATCGATAATCCTTACGTCCTAGCATTACCGACCTACGCCGCCACGGCATGGTATCATAAAGCCCTGCCGACCACACACCCGGACCTTAAAGCCTTCCTCGCCGAAGTCGAGCACTTTGCTCTGAATGACTACACACTCGCCCTCGCACAAGGCAGCGATCTGCCAGAGCAACAACGTACAGCCATTGCTCAGAAACTGCATGATTATACTGGGCTTCCAGTAGATTATATTCTCAAATCTAACCTGCGCGTAAATGGTGGCCAGTTCGAGCAGCAACTCCAAGCCACGACTGGCACTGCAACAGGCCGTCTGGACACGCGCTATTCTAGCCCAACAATCGACCCCATGAGCAAGGAAGTGGAATACGATCCACAATCTAGCGCCATTAGCTCTGCTTACGTCACGTTGTTTAATGACTATGTCCGCACAACACTCAAATATGGCTCAGATGAAACCTATCATCTGTTCAATACCGCAGCAGGACGCTGGGACAACAAACACACACAACCAAGCGGCTATCCATCCGAAGGCGTCCCGAATGTTATGGCTGACCTCGCCATGGCCATGAAAACCAACCCCAACCTGCATGTTATGCTCAACGCAGGCTATTACGATCTCGCCACCCCATATTTTGAGGGCATGTATGAGATGAAACACCTGCCCATTCCAGATGCACTGCAAAAGAACATCGAATACGCTCAGTATGATTCCGGCCATATGGTGTATGTGGACCCGAAATCTCTGCAGCAACTGCACGACAATGTCGCAACCTTCATCCGCAAAACGGATAACCTACACTAACGCAATAATCATGGCAGGTGAGTTCCTCTCACTTGCCAACACATAACGCGACCACACCACATGGCATAAAAAAAACCCCGCCAGCAGTGCTGACGGGGTTTTTCCGTATCCTAAAGAGGATGGAGCAATCAGGAAGACTGCGCCATGATCTCTTCTGCCACGTTGCGCGGCACTGGATCGTAGTGATGGAACTGCATGGTGAAGGATGCACGACCCTTCGTTGCAGAACGCAGATGTGAAATGTAACCAAACATTTCCTTCAGCGGAACCTGCGCACGGATCATGACCGTTGAACCTGACGTTTCTTGGCTCTGGATGATACCACGACGACGGTTCAAGTCACCGACAACGTCACCAACGTGATCGTTCGGCGTGGTGATTTCCACATCCATGATCGGCTCAAGAATAACCGGACCAGCCAGCTTCATACCTTCACGGAAGCAAGCCTTAGCCGCGATTTCGAAGGCCAGAGCCGACGAGTCAACGTCATGGTACTTACCGTCAAGCAACGTGAACTTGAAGTCCACCGTTGGGAAGCCTGCCATCACACCCGTTGAAGACTGGTTACGAATACCCTTCTCAACAGCTGGGATGTATTCACGAGGAACCGCACCACCAACAACCTTGTTTTCGAAGATGACTTCGTCAGGCTTGTCAGAAGGAGCAAACTCAATCTTGACTTCAGCGTACTGACCCGAACCACCAGACTGCTTCTTGTGGGTGTAGGTATGAACATATGGCTTCGTGATCGTCTCACGATATGCCACCTGTGGTGCACCAATGTTCGCGTCAACGTTGTATTCACGACGCAGACGGTCAACGATGATGTCGAGGTGAAGCTCACCCATACCGGACAGAATGGTCTGACCCGTTTCTTGGTCTGTCTTCAGCTGCAGGGAAGGATCTTCCGCCGTCAGCTTCTGCAGAGCCAGCGTCATCTTCTCAACAGCATCCTTGGTCTTCGGCTCAACAGAAATGTCGATCACCGGAACCGGGAACTGCATACGCTCCAGAACAACTGGGTCAGCTGCGTCTGCAAGTGTATCACCCGTGACCGTGTCCTTCAGACCGACGAACGCAGCAATGTCACCGGCACCAACCGACTTCACTTCCTGACGCTTGTCAGCATGCATTTGGAACATACGGCCAACACGTTCCTTGTGGCCCTTCGTCGTGTTCAGCACTGTATCACCAACGCTCAGAACACCACGATAGACGCGAACGAAGGTCAGCGTACCGTATTTGTCAGAGATGATCTTGAACGCAAGACCTGCGAACTTACCATCTGGGTCAACCGGAACGATCGGCAGGAAGTTTTCGTCAACTTCTTCGTCTTCCGGTGGAGCAATACGAATGCCTTCAACTTCATCCGGAGCTGGCAGGTAGTCGATTACTGCGTCAAGCAAAGGCTGAACGCCCTTGTTCTTAAACGCCGTACCACACATAACCGGACGGAACTCACCGCTGACAGCGCCCTTCTTGATGCACTTCTTCAGGGTAGCGATGTCCACTTCACCCTTTTCGAAGTACTCTTCCATCGCTGCATCATCAACAGCCAACGCTGTGTCGAGCAGGTTCTGGCGAGCTTCCTCAGCCTTTTCCTTCAGGTCAGCTGGGATTTCTTCATAATGGAACTTAGCGCCGAGTTCGCCGCCTTCCCATACGATCGCACGCATTTCAACCAGATCGACTACGCCGACGAAGTTTTCTTCAGCACCAATCGGCAGTTGCAGCGGGATAGCAACGATATCGAGCTTTTCTTTCAGCGTGCTGAAAGCATAGTCGAAGTTCGCACCCGTACGGTCGAGCTTGTTGATGAAGATGATACGCGGAACGTTGTAACGATCTGCCAAACGCCAGTTCGTTTCAGACTGCGGCTGCACACCGGCCACGCCTTCAATCACGAAGATAGCGCCGTCAAGCACGCGGAGCGAACGGTTCACTTCAATGTTGAAGTCAATATGGCCCGGCGTATCAATGATGTTGATGCGGTTACCGTTCCACTCACACGTCACAGCAGCGGACGTAATCGTGATGCCACGCTCACGTTCTTGCGCCATGTAATCGGTGGTGGTGTTACCGTCATGCACTTCACCAATACGGTGAGACACGCCCGTGTAGTACAGGATACGCTCGGTTGTTGTGGTCTTGCCGGCGTCAAT
>NZ_BCZB01000020.1 GCF_001598495.1 Neokomagataea thailandica NBRC 106555 | reverse complement strand
GTCAATATGCGCGGTAATACCGATATTGCGGATCTTCGAGAGAGCCGATTTGGCTTCCTGAACGGTTTCGGACACGGATAACCTCCAAAATACAATAAAAGGTGCTTCAGCCTCAACTGAAACACCTCCGCCGCAGCCCGTAGGGGCTGAACCTGACATATCCCAGTGGCGGTGGAATGACCCAGACCGCCACGGTTTTCAAGTGCAATCTCTATACCAAAATGCCGATAACTGAAAATTTTTCAGCTTGACACGCCATCAGGCATTGAGAGCCTTCAGGCGGACTGGACGGCCTTGCGCTCCTGCACACGCAGAATACGACGCTTAATAACCTTAGCTTCAACCGGAAGCTTGCGATCAGGCGTACCAAGCAGGAACGAATCCAAACCACCGTTATGTTCGATGGTACGAATGCCGTTTGTTGACAAACGCATACGAACTGATGCTCCGAGAATGTCAGAAACCAGTGTGGCTTCTTGCAGATTCGGAAGGAAACGACGGCGGGACTTGTTATTGGCGTGGCTGACGTTATTGCCCGTCAGCACGCCCTTGCCCGTGACTTGGCAACGGCGAGACATATGAGAACTTTCCTCGATGCTGGATGACGCTGGACGTCTGTGCCCGGCGCGTTCCGTAAATCAGGCGCGGCTTATGGCGAAAGATAGCCCTTCCGTCAAGCCCTTATCGTAAATTGACCGCCCTGCGCGCGCCACATTTTGGCATATTGCCCGTCCAAATCCAATAATTCTGCATGAGTTCCGCGCTCTATAATACGCCCTTCATCCATGACAATAATCTGATCAACTCCAGCCACCGTGGACAAACGATGCGCGATAATCACCGTCGTTCTGGTCCGTGAAATCGCGTCTAACTCATGTTGTATGGCGGCTTCTGTTTGCGTATCCAAAGCGCTTGTCGCCTCATCCAAGAGCAGAATACGTGGGTCTTTGAGTAATACCCGCGCAATGGCCACACGCTGCTTCTCTCCACCGGAGAGTTTTAAACCACGCTCCCCCACAACCGTCTCATAGCCATGAGGCAAGGTGCAGATAAAATCATGAATTTGTGCCCGCCTTGCCGCATCCTCGATGGCACTTTGAGGCGCACCGGGAAAACCATACGCAATATTTTCGCCGATACCCGCATTGAACAAAACCGTGTCTTGCGGAACGATTCCTATAACGCGCTGTAAATCCGCTTCTGCAAACGCTCGCACATCATGCCCATCGACCTGCACTGCCCCAGAAGACACATCAAACGCACGCGTCAAAAGACGCCCTAAGGTCGACTTCCCCGACCCCGTATGCCCCACCACCGCTAAGGACGAACCAGCAGGCACCCGTAACGTAACACCCTTCAAAATCTGTCGATCAGCATCATATCCAAACGCGACATCATCAAACGAAACAGACGCCGCACCTCCATCCTTCAATCTCGCAGGAATATGAACAGGGTTTTTGGGTGGTTCAATTTCAGAGCGTTGCGCCAACAGCTCCAAATAATTTTCCAAATCTACGCGCGCATTTTGCCAACCCGCACTGACATAATTTAATGAACCGACAGCCGAATAGAGACTGCGCAAATACGCGCCAATCAACACAAATTGTGCAACACCGAGATGATGGTGCAGCACATCTTGCGCCGCAAAAACGAACAAAATCGCCGTTGTCAGCGCAATCAAAAGCCCCCGCGTTGCCTGCGACAGATTAACCAACCCGTTAAGCCGTATGTCGGCATCACGAAAAACTTTTTGCGCCTTATCATAGCGTTGAATTTCATAATCCGCGTTACCGAAGCTGCGTACCGTCTCAAAATTTAGAATACTGTCCAATAAACGGTGCTGCGCTGCACCACTACACACATTGCGCCGCCGCCGCGCCGCCATACGCGCACGGGTAAACGCATAAGAAATGCTCGAATACACCGCGATAGCCGCCAACAAAACCAACAAATACCGCGCGTGAAAAAATCGTATAATCACCACAAATGTCATCAATAATTCTAAGACATTGGGCAGCACATTGAACAAGAATAAGTTCAATACGCTCTCAACAGCCGAAACCCCACGATCCAAAATTCGTGTAATAGCCCCCGTCTGCCGGTCCAAATGGTAACGCACACTCATGCCGTGCAAATGCCGCAAACCTAACAAGGCCAAACGGCGCTGCAATTCTGATTCTACCGGCTTAAACACGATATTTCGTAGAGGCGTTGCTAAAGCGATCACACATCGTAGCACCGCAAATTCTGCGATAAGCCACAATACAGCCCTCATCTCAGGGCGCACTGATAACACCCCAACAATACGACTCAGCACCACCGGTGCCCAAACCGTGAGCGCACTCTCCACAACCAGCAATATAATAGCGCTGGCCACACGGAGTACGAATCCTCTCAGCCGCTCGGGGCGGATCAAAGGCCATAGCTGAGCAAGGGAAAGAGCCTTAGGGGCATCGAATGTTTTGGGCATGAGCGATATAATGCCGTAGCCTATCCCGTCTTTGCAAACATGACGCCATCTGGCGCTACGAGTACCAACCCAACGATGACCTCACACATCACCCCCTTCCTTGAACATATTCATGCCTGCAATCAGGCCACACTCCCCGGACAACGCGCCCCCTTTTTCTGGCGCGATGAACAAATCGGATGGGTCTCCCCTGCAATTGCGCGCGAACTCCGCAGCCTAAAGGCCAACACAGGCAATACACTCGGCATTCAAGACACAAATGCCTTACGCCCCCTAGCACTCACTCTCGCGCAGCGTGGCCTCTATAAACTGCACCATGAAGATTTTGATATTCGCAATAAGGCGGGTGACATCATCGGGCAGATTGATCGCGGCGCCATCCCTATTCTTGGCCTCGCGGCAGAAGGTATTCACCTCAACGGCCTCGTAGAAACCAATCATGGCCCCCATCTCTGGGTTGCGCGCCGGAGTATGGACAAAAAGCTCGACCCTGGAAAACTGGATCATCTCGTTGCCGGCGGGATGAGTGCGGGCCTTACCCCTTCGACAACCGTCATCAAAGAAGCCGAAGAAGAAGCAGGTATCCCTCCCAGCTTAGCGCAGCAGGCCAAACCCGTCAGCCGCATCCAATACGCTATGGAGCGCCCTGAGGGGCTTAGACGGGATGTTCTCCACTGCTACGACCTCACCTTACCCGAAACCTTTCGCCCCATCCCGAATGATGGTGAAGTCGAAAGCTTCCACCTCCTTCCTCTGATGGAGGTTTTCGAACGCGTACGCAGCACGCATGATTTCAAATTCAACGTTAATCTTGTGCTGATTGATCTCTTTTTACGTCGTGGCCTATTTTCACCACAAGATCACACCCTCATCCATAACGCTCTACATCCGATTGCATCATAATGACATTACGCTCCCTGCTCACAGCCTGCCTTCTCCCCCTTGCCCTCGGCGGCTGCATTGCTCCTGTAAACGTTGTGCCCAGCCTTTGCCTCTCCATGAGAGCCACCAAGATGCTGGATATTCACATGATGTTCGGCCTCACAAAACCTAATGGCCAGCCCATCTCAGACGCAGAATGGCAAGGCTTTACGCAAAATGTCATCACCCCCCTTTTCCCAGCGGGTTACTCCATTCTTTCGGCCGATGGCCAATGGCGCGATACCCAGACAGGCACCATCACACATGAACCATCCCGCGTCTTATGGATCGCAACACCTGATCGCCCCAATCTTCAGCACGACATCACGCTTATTCGAGAGCGCTATAAGCAAGATTTTGATCAACAATCCGTTGGCTTAACCATCGAAAACGAGTGCGCTTCTTTCTGATCCAACCTGAATATCATTGCAGCCTCTCGCCACTCTTAGGCGTTCTTATCTTTTGTGATAGTGCTGATAGCACGCTTACTGACATGAGGCTTCAATGACCGAAACACCTTCGACCATCAACGAGGATGTATCCAAAAGCGTATTGCAGCGACGAGCACGTGGCTTTCTTGCTCTGTTCTTCGTCGCCATCGCTTTATACACTCTTCACAACTTCCTCCCGGCCCTCTTATGGGGCAGCGTTTTTGCCATCGCCCTATGGCCACTATACAAAAAGCTAGAACGCAAATTCGGTACAGGCGAGTGGCTTCCACTGTTGTTTACCGTTGCTGTTGCGCTGATTTTCCTAGCCCCCCTGTCACTCCTCGGCGTTAAAATCGCGGATGAAACCCATAGCGTTCTCCTATGGGTCGATGATGTCCGCCATAATGGCATTCCCGCCCCAGAATGGCTCGGCCGCCTACCTTTCCTCTCCACCCAAGCATCCAATTGGTGGCAGGCACATCTCACAAGCCCGGAACGCGTCTCTAATTTTATGCATTCCGTGGATGTCGGCCATAGTATGCAGGTCACCCGTCAGGTAGGTTCACAACTCGCCCAACGCGGTATGGTCTTCAGCTTTTCAATGCTGACGCTCTTTTTCCTCTTAAAAGACGGTGACTACGTCATCCGCAAAGCCCTGCTAGGCTCACAGCGTCTCTTCGGGAAACAAGGCGAAACCATCGCGCGTCAAATCGTCTCATCCGTTCACGGCACTGTATCCGGGCTTGTTCTTGTCGGCCTCGGCGAAGGCGTGATCATGGGCATTGCGTACGCACTCACAGGCGCACCACAGCCTCTGATTTTTGCCATGATTACCGCAGTCGCTGCCATGATCCCTCTTCTGGCATGGCCTACAGTTGGTATCGTCGTTCTTCTGCTGCTCATCAAAAGCGGAATGGTCAGCGCGATCATCGTCGCTGTTTTAGGCTCGATTGTCATCTTCGTAGCTGATCACTTCGTCCGCCCCGCACTCATCGGCGGCAGCACACAGCTCCCATTCTTGTGGGTCTTACTTGGCATTCTTGGCGGCGCTGAAACATGGGGATTACTTGGCCTGTTCCTTGGCCCAGCCATCATGGCCTCACTGCATCTTTTATGGATGCTCTGGACCAGCGACAAAACAGAAGAAATTATCGGCACTTCCGATTCTGTCTCTGAGGATATTTAGCATTTAGTAGGGGAAATTACCGCAGGACTGGTCGGGCAGGCGGGATTCGAACCCACGACCCCCAGTCCCCCAGACTGATGCGCTACCAGGCTGCGCTACTGCCCGTCCTGCGGTGGCGATTATGTAGCAGTGTCTGCCCCATTGCGCAATGGGGCAGATTTACTCAAACCGGCAAAAGTTTTCTTAAACGCCGTAACTCTTCCAAAACTTCGCCCAACTCGCTTTTAAGCGTCAGGTTTTCGGACGTTAAACGCGCCAAACGCTCTGCATACTCTACAACACCCGACGCCGCAGCATCATGGGCATCATGGGCATCATGGGCATCATGGGCATCATGGGCATCATGGGCATCATGGGCATCATGGGCATCATGGGCATCATGCTCGGGCGCAGCAGCAGCAACCTCAAGCTCTTTTTCTACTCCAGTGGCCGTATTTTCTGATGCCCCTGCTTCCACATTCAAAGCAGGCACCTGATCTTCAACTGCATCCTCTGCGGTCAAATGCTGCGCCTCCACGCTTTCCACTTGCGCAGGCACATGCTGCTCATCTTGCAATCGTAGAGCTGTTTCTGAGGGCGTCAGCCGATCAACATATAAAAAATGGGATATTTTACGTAAAATATCGACATCTTCTGGCCGATAATACCGCCGCCCACCTTCACCACGAAAGGGCTTTACCCCTGGGTAAGCCGTCTCCCAAGAGCGCAAGCGATGCTGCGGAACATGCAATTCATCCGCCACTTCACTAATCGTCCGGTACGCATCATCCGATTTTTGTATAGTAATGGATGACTGCTCTACGCTTGCGTTCCCATCATGATCATGATGTTCATTTAAATCCATCAGTCATTGCCCTGCTGATCATGCTGTCGTGACATCACTGTGTCATTATTAAGCCGATTACGCAAAAGCTGAGATGGACGAAACACCAAAACGGCACGAGGCAAAATAGGCACTTCAACGCCCGTTTTCGGATTGCGACCAACACGCTCCGACTTACGCCGCACCGAGAATGTACCAAAACCGCTTAACTTCACGGTTTCGCCTTGGGACAATTGCTCGCTCACCTGCTCTAGCATTGTCTCAAGCACACAGGAGGAATCATGCCGAGATAACCCAACATGAGCATGAATTTTTTCAACGAGCGTTGAACGCGTCACGGTATCCATGTGTTTTGCGTATCATGAATAACGGCGCAGTCAAATAAATCTCACCATACCCCGACAAAAGAGTACGATTCGGCTACATTCGCAGCAGCGCAGATCCCCATGTCAGCCCACCACCAAGGGCCTCCATCAACACCAAATCACCTGACTTGATTCGCCCATCATGCACAGCGGCATTTAATGCCAAAGGAATAGAGGCGGCCGATGTGTTTGCATGTTGATCAACAGTCACAACAACACGTTCCGCCGGGAGATTGAGCTTTTTGCCCATCCCCTCAATAATCCGCAGGTTAGCTTGATGTGGGACCATCCACTGAACGTCTTGCCCCTGCAAGCCATTGGCTTCAAGCGCCTCATCGACGGCCTGAGCAAGCTTCACAACGGCATGCCGGAACACTTCTCGCCCTTGCATTTTTACAGCGGGATGCGTTGCACAACCTTCCTGCGTAGAATGCCCGACATATAAAATATCGCCGATTGTTCCATCCGCATGCAGATGCGTCGAGAGGATACCCTCCCCCTCAGAAGCACCTGCCTCAAGGATTACAGCCCCCGCACCATCGCCGAACAACACGCAGGTCGTGCGATCATTCCAATCCAGCAGTCGGGAGAAAACTTCACTGCCAATAACCGCAACACGACGCGCACTACCGGCCTTAATCAGCGAATCACCAACAGACAAAGCATAAACAAACCCTGAGCACGCTGCGCTGAGGTCAAAACCAAAGCCTGACGTCATACCCAAAAGGGCCTGCACCTCTACTGCGACAGATGGAAAAGCACGATCCGGTGTTGCTGTTGCAACAATCACAGCATCAAGATCAGAAGCCTTTAAGCCGGCATGCTCCAAGGCCTTCTTGGTTGCTTCCGCAGCCATAAAGGCCGTCGTTTCGTCTTGTTCTGCAATATGCCGTTGTGTGATGCCTGTACGCGTACGAATCCACTCATCGGACGTATCAATACGCGTTGCCAACTCATCATTTGTCACAACATTACGGGGCAAATAGCCGCCGACACCAGCCAAACGGGCACGAACAGAAGAAGACATAACTTCAGCCTACGGGTTGTGCTTCAGCAGCCGTATCCGACGAAATCCCAGCTTTGGTGGACTCATCATTCAGCATACCAAGCTGGTCAAGACGGTGGCGAATTTTATCGTTCAGCTTATGCTCAACCGCGTCCATCGCCACATCCACCGCCGCGGCAAAACCTTCACCATCCGCTCCGCCATGAGATTTAACCACAATCCCAGCCAAGCCGACGAAGAGAGCACCATTATAGCGGCGCGGATCAATCCACTCACGCATACGCTCAAGCCCCGGACGAACCAGGAGATAACCCAAGCGCGTAATAAGGTTAGTTTGGAAAACACGCTTCAAAAGACCAAAGGCAAGCTTCAACGCACCTTCGCCTGTTTTAAGAGCGATATTCCCCGTGAACCCATCCGTAACCACCACATCAGTCGTTCCGGCCGTAATATCATGACCTTCAACAAATCCGTGGAACTGCTCGGACAGCACACCTTCACGCAGGCGTTCTGCCGCCTGACGCAAACGTTCATCACCCTTCAATTCTTCAGAGCCAACATTCAAAAGGCCGATTGTCGGTTTTGAAAGCCCTAAAGCCGCTTGAGCAAAAGCCTCACCCATCACTGCAAACTCAACGAGGTTGCGCGAATCACAGGCAATGTTTGCGCCAAGATCCAGCATTACCACATCACCGCGCCCTGAAGGCTGAACAGCTGCCATAGCCGGACGGGAAATACCGGGAAGAGTACGAACAATAATTTTAGCGAGAGCCAGCATCGCACCACTGTTCCCAGCAGATACAACCCCCTGCGCTTCACCAGAAGCAACAACTTCCATCGCCATACGTAGAGAGGAACCTCTCACACGCAAAGCAGATGTAGGCTTCATATCCATTGAGATACTGGCAGGAGCATGCCGAATATCACAAATACTTGCAGCTTTCGGGTATGCCATCAGTGAACGACGAAGCAACGCTTCATCACCAATCAACAAAACCCGTGCCTGCGGGTGCCTGTCTGCTGCCAGCTCTAAGCCAGCCAGAACAATATCAGGTGCCTGATCACCACCCATCGCATCAACGGCAAGCGTATACACCTGTGGAGGCTTTACGGTCGCATTAGACGTGATCGGCGCTTCAGACATCAAAACAGTTCCCAGACAACATCACTTAGACTTAAGCACCTTCGCCCTACGTGGCGATGCACCTTATTGAAACCAAGGCACATCGCCCAGCGCAATTAGGCGCGAACGGCAGTCTTCAGGGTCTTGCCAGCGGCAACGACTTCACGGCCGTCATAGTGACCGCAGCTGCTGCAAACGTTGTGTGGGCGCTTCAGCTCACCGCAGTTGCCGCACTCTGCGTGTGCTTCAACTTGAAGTGCGTGGTGGCTACGACGCATGCCACGACGGGACGGCGTGGTCTTTCTTTTAGGGACGGCCATGGCGTTATGCCTCTCTCTTACTGCTGTATCGGCACCAATGACCCGCTCCCGAGGGAGCATGGTGCGCTGGGTTTACATGTGTTCCTTCGGCTCGTCATCACGCCGAGTTCAGGCGGGCGGCTCTAGCAGACAGCACGCAAACTCGCAAGACAAAGCTTGCATTTTAATCAAGTTTACCACCCTTACGAAGGGAAGTCAGAGCCGCGAACGGATTCGGACGGCCACTTCCTTCGCCCGTTCCTTTGCCGTTTTCTTGCGCTGCTTTCAACTCCTCATCGCTCGGAGTGACATCAACAGCATTGTCCAGCTCCGCCCCGAGCTTACGCGGATAAGGGTCTAACATCAGCGCCAATTGCTCCGCAGCAGCCTCACCCAAATCCAAGGCTTTGCCATCATGCGGCACATCATCAGGCGCATCCAAATCGATAGAATCGATGTCGAATTCCAGATCATCATCTGGCAATTCACTCTCTGGTACAAAATTCAATTGGAACGGCTCGGACAGAGCAACATCAAACGTCTCTGCCGTAATCACGCACACCTGCGTTACACGTGCTTCCAGCGTTCCTTCTGCATGCACATGCCTGACAACCCGCCCATTCCCCATAGGTTTAAGGCGGAAATGACACCGCAGCGCATCTACCGCAGGGATACCAAAGCGGCGTGCGAGCGCTTGACGCTCAGCCTCATTCGCCGTGATAGTCTCTTCAGCACCTGAACCCAAGCGATTGAAAAGAAAACGGCGAGAAAATTCGATCCGATCGGACATCAAAAAACACTCAAAAAGCCTAGCTTCCTTGCTGAAAGGAAGCGTAATCGTTGACAAGGATGCTCGCTTTGCGGCACGCGCAGGGTTGAGCGCCCTTCCCGCACAGGATATGCACAACTTCATGAATAGCGCATCTCACCCATCAGCCCAAAAAAGAACACGTCATCACAGAACACTTTTTGCTTCGGCAGTTCTGTTATGCGCCCCCCTGCTGGTGGGAGGATGCTCGTTGTTCAGCCCCATCCCACAGCCGCGCGGCTCCCTCATCGAAAAAGAGGATTACAGCCAGCTCGTGCCCGGCACCAGCACGCAGTCCGACGTAATGGACGTCCTCGGCTCACCAACCGCTCATGCGACATTTGATGATAACACGTGGATTTATGTCTCCATGGTCACATCGCCACGTCCGCTTAATTTCCCAAGAATCGATAAGCAACAAGTTGTTGTCCTCAATTTTGACAACACCGGCATCCTACGCAAACTCAATACGCTTGATAAAAAACAAGCCATTGATGTCGGCATGGTTGGACGCACAACGCCGGCACCGGGCACAAAAACCTCGGTTCTCCAACAACTGTTGGGCAATGTCGGTCGCTATAACCCAATGAGCAATATGGGCAGCACCTTCGGCGGCAGCTCTGGCCCAATGAGCAACCAAGGTACAGGTCAGGGTGGCGCTGGTAACACCCTGCCGTAACTTAACCTCTTAACGTGGTAGGCTGAGCATAACGCTCAGCCCACCCAGCTCACTGTGCCCTAGCCGCATAAAACCACCATGCGCCTGCACCACATCACGCACAATCGTCAGCCCTAAGCCACTGCCGGGACGTTCGCCCGCTGCAAGCCGCTCCTCTGCATAGCGCAAACGCTCTGGGCTTAGCCCTTTCCCAGCATCTTCTACCGTGATTTCCACCCAACGTTGGGTCAGACGAACACCAAGACGAATATCGCCACCATGACGGCGCGCATTATCCGCTAAATTATTGAGCGCACGCCACATAGCATCAGGGCGGATCAACACCTCCTGCCCGGCTTCGCCAGAAACGCTCAGGACACGCCCTCCACTCCGTTCAGCCGCAACGGCAACATCATCCAACACGCTACGAATATCGGTCAGAACAGGCTTTTCCGCCCCTTCGCCCCGCGCAAAAGAGAGGTAACTTTCAATCAAACGCTCCATATCCGCGAGGTCTTGGACCATATCCACAACGTCAGCTTGGATATCCTCAGCTTGAACCGTGCCTTTTGTCGGCAGCATCGCCAAAGACAAACGCAAACGCGCAAGCGGTGTCCGCAAGTCATGCGAGACACCCGCCAGAATCGATGTACGCTGCGCTACAAAGCGGTTCACCCTCGCCCGCATACGGTTAAAGGCAACAGCCGCTTGGCGTACCTCACGCGCGCCTTGTGGGCGAATAGCGCCAGCATCACGTCCAAGCCCAAAAAGTTCCGCCGCCTGTGCTAAGCGCCGCACAGCACGCACCTGATTGCGCATAAAAATACCCGCAATCACAAAGAGCAGAACCGACGTACTCAACACCCAAACAACAAAAACCCAAATAGGCCCAATGCTCAAACGCTTCGACGGCACTAAAATGCCCAAAATACCATCCGGCATCTGGATCATCACATTCACAACATGCTGTCGCGGAAACCACTCCACAAAAAATGGACGCCCCAAACGCTGCCTCAGCGTACGGGCAAACACATCATCAATCGGCCCAAAAATATGGTTCGTACCCTCCCGCGTTAAACGCTGTGCAGGCAAGTAACACAGCTTCAAACGTGTAATGTCCCCTTCATCGCGCAAGCGCTGCGCCCTCAGATCATCCGATAAGGGCATCGAAATCGAGGCCGCCACCAGCATGATTTCTCCCGTCACCCCACTGGATAATCGGCGAGAAACGAGATGAAGATACGTTCCATAAAATAACGCCAAAACAATCGTTTGCGTCACGAGAAGCGGCACAAGAACGATCAACATCGAGCGCCCCCATAACGAACGGGGCAAAAAACGCCTTAATGAACGATCAATTTTTTCGGATGTCGTTAAAGGATCAATTTCCTGGCTTGAGGACATAGCCTTTCCCTCGCACCGTCTGCAAAAAACGTGGCTCACGCGGATCTATTTCGATGCGACGGCGCAAACGCGTCACCTGCACATCAACAGCCCGCTCACCAATTTCATTCACATCCAGCGCTTCAGCAATCGCCTCACGGGACATAACCTGCCCAATCTGGCTGGCCAACACCCCTAAAAGCGCGGCCTCCCCACCCGTCAAATAAATCGGCCCATCTGGCCCAGACAAAAGCGCACGCCCAACATCAAACTGCAGAACACCAAGCGGGATCACCTGAGTTTGTGCATCAGGCGATACGGCTGGCACCGAACGCCTCAAATGCGCTCTTAAACGCAAAAGCAATTCGCGCGGCTCAAACGGCTTACCAAGATAATCATCGGCACCAGCCTCTAAGCCATCAATGCGATCCGCCGCCTCGCCTCGGGCCGTCAACAGCAAAATGGGAAATTGTAGCCCCTCCTTCCGCAAGCCACGGGTTAAAGACAAGCCATCTTCTCCGGGCATGGTTACGTCCAAAACCACCGCATCTGGCTGGATATGCCGTAAAATCTCACGCGCTTGCTCTGCATCGACCGCCGTCGTCACACGATAACCATTCTCGGAGAGATAGCGCTGAAGCAAACGTAGCAAACGCGGATCATCATCCACGACAACAATATGCTCATCCGTCATGCTGTGAGGTCTCCACCTGTTGCAAGGCCATCAACACACGCCGGAAACCTTCTACGGATGTGAAACCTGCCTCCCTATACGCTTTGATCATAACCTCACGCATCAATTGAAAGAGCGCCTTCTCCAACGAATCGCCCTCTGGGGTTAAGCGTAAAGGCCTGCGCCGTGCATCTCGTGCATCGCGCTCTTGCACCAATAAAGCCTGATCTTTCAGGTCTCCCAGCGCACGCCCTAAAGACTGCTTGGTAATATTCAATGCCACTAACAATTCACCGGGCGTTATCCCAGGATGCGAGCCAACCAAAAACAAAATCCGATGATGCGAATGGCCAAGTCCTTTGCCCCGCAGCAATGCGCCACACTCCGCATTAAGACGACGCCACGCCATCATCTGCGCCTCAAACGACTGGCGCAGCTGCTCCTCACGCAGATATAAATGTGCCGCGATAGAAGGGGGTTCAGATCCACGCATATTCATGCAGGCGTTTCATCCTGAAAAGCGAAACGGGTAAAATCTTTAATCCGCTCCGGGTAAAGAATACCATCTAAATGGTCATATTCGTGCTGCAAAACATTCGCATGGAATCCCGTAGCAATGCCTGAGACCGCCATACCGTTTTCATTCAGCCCACTATACCGCACACGCTTATAGCGCGGCACATCCGCCCGCAGCCCGGGAATCGAGAGGCACCCTTCGCGGCAGACCATCTGTTCTTCCCCAACAGGCATGAGAACTGGGTTAATCAAAGCACATGGCTCAATAGCCGCCTCTCCATCCTGACAGCGCGAAGACGGCACATGATAAACAAAAAGGCGCAAAGCCTGCCCGATCTGCGGCGCAGCCAGCCCAGCGCCTCGTGCATCATGCATTGTTTCCAACATATCACGCACCAAATGCCGCACTTCCGGACTATCCGGCGCAACGACAGAATCAGCAATGCGGTGCAGAACCGGGTGCCCCATGCGTAAAATCTTTAAAACGGCCATGTTTTTTCCAGTCTTTTCGAAAATATAGACTGCTCTGAGACAAAAAACGGTTCAAGTGCACCTAATGATTTGCGCACGCCGCCGGGAATGTGTTAAGGGCTCGATCCCAACGGAAATGCCATTTCACGGGCGTCAATGACAAGCGCCCTATACAAGGAGTTGACGACACCGTGCAGGTTCTCGTTCGTGACAACAATGTTGATCAAGCGCTCAAAGCGCTTAAGAAGAAGATGCAACGCGAAGGCGTATTTCGCGAAATGAAGCTGCGTCGCCACTTCGAAAAGCCTTCAGAGCGTCGCGCTCGTGAAGCTGCTGAAGCTGTGCGTCGCGCTCGCAAGATGGAGCGTAAGCGTCTGGAGCGTGAAGGCTTCTAATTCGCTAACGCCGACAAAAAAAGCCGCCTCCCTCGGGAGTGCGGCTTTTTTTGTAAGCTTTTTCAAACAGCTACCACACACTACGCCGCATGAAGCGGCTGGCTCACTGCATCTTCTACATCTTTAAATGATGGCATGATATTCGTGGGAATACTCTTACGTGCGATCTCCACACTCACTTGCGGCGCATTGCCCTGCTGGTGTGCGACAATCATCGCCCGTACGACATTGAGGTAAGCCCCTTCGTCTTCAACAATCCCTTTCAAGCGCCCAGCCAAAGGCGCCACCATGCCATAAGCCAAAAGAATCCCTAAAAAAGTTCCGACCAACGCTCCCGCAATCATCTCCCCCAACACAATGGGAGGCTTACTAATGGCTGCCATGGTCTTAATCACCCCCAAGACAGCCGCCACGATTCCCAGGGCCGGCAACGCATCCGCCATTGACTGCAAAGCATGGACTATATGCAGATCTTCATGGGTGCGTTTTTTGAGTTCCCCCCCCATCACATCATCCATCTGATAAGGGTCTATGGCATTCATCCCTGCCATACGCAGATAATCACAAACAAACACACACGCATCTTCATGCTGCAACACACGTTCATGCGCTTTAAAGATATGACTCCCCTGCGGCTCCTCAATATGGCTTTCGACCGCCACCATGCCCCGCGCTGAAGCGATTTTGCACAAATGAAATAACACGCCGAGCAACTGCACATAGTCATCACGTGTATAACGACTGCCTTTCATGGCCTTTTTCACATCATGCACCGCATGCTTCACGACTGAAATCGGGTTAGCCATAAGGAAAGTCCCTATTGCCGCCCCCACAATCGTCAGAAGCTCAAAAGGCATTGACGAAAACAAGGGACCAATTCCCCCTCCTGAAGCCGCAAATGCACCAAAGACGCAGCCTAAAACAATCACGAGGCCAATCAGTACAAACATTATCTTATCTCAATTTTAATAGCGTGATGAACGATCAGCGCGTGGCTACAATGAGCACAATACGGCGGTTTTCGGGGGCAAAAGGATGCGCCTTATCCGCCAAATCACGGTCCGCATACCCACTGATAGAGTGAAAGCGCCAATCAGGCAGCCCTGCCCGCACCAAGACATCCCGAGCAGACGCCGCTCGACCGCTTGAAAGTTGCCAATTGGATAGAACCCCTGAATGAAAAGGGGCCGCATCCGTATAACCAGCCACGGATATTGCCCCAGATAACGTCATCAGATACGGAGCAATGGCCTGTAACAGCGCATAGGCGTGCGCAGTGGGCGTCACCGCCCCCAACGCAAACATTGGCTCACGGTCCGAATCAACGATCTGGATATGCAATCCATCATCACCTTGTGTCATAGAAATCTGCTTACTGACCGTAGCCAAAGCAGCATTCCCAAGAACGGCCTTCTTCATAGCGTCCACAACCTGCGCTTGACGCGCCATAGAATCCCGCTCAGGCGTTTCCCCTGGCTGCACGTCATGGCCATGAAGCGGTATAATCTGCGTGCTATGCTCTGTCGTCGCCTTTGCCATAACCGCACCACGCCCATTATCCGCGTGGTGCCCAGAGAACTCCCCCTCATGCACAACGACGGACTGCGCCGTCGTCGCTAACGGCGAGGCCTCAGTGCCCAACATATTATCCACGGGGGGCGGCACATCTTTTTGAATCGCCATCGGGTTGAAGTAGCTCGCAATGCCACGGCGCTGCTCTTCCGTTGTGGCGTTGATCAACCACATCACCAAAAAGAACGCCATCATCGCAGTCACAAAGTCAGCGTACGCGATTTTCCATGCGCCACCGTGATATGTGGCTTCCTGCACGTCATAGCGCTTAATAATGATCTTATGCTTCGCGTTCGGGGGGGCTGTAGACATGCGACCTCCTTCTCAACAAGGAGTATGGCACGCAAACCTTAAGAAACCCTTTCTATACGGCTCCGCCCTAAGGCAATGACACGCCATCACGGACGGGGCCTACCGTCACTTGGTAACAACGAATCTCCCGCCCTTGCCACTGACGGCACACCTTTTCCTCCGGCAGAGAGCTTGGGTGAAGATCGTTTATGATCAATGCCTTGTGAAAACTTTCTAAAGGTCGTCCTAAAAAATGCCACCGTGGATCAAGCCCGATCACGGGCAGCGTCATGCTGGAGCGTTTCACTTCTGAGGCCACACCATAATCATCCACGGCAATCGCATCCGCATTGACAGCCTGAGCCCGCGCGATCACCGTCGCATTAAACGCTGCCCACCCCCCTGTTTGCCGCGTTACTGGGTCTTTCGTCGGGGGCAGAGCCGGCCAGTGGGTCACAGCATGCGTGACCACTACACCAAAGATCACCACACCCGAGATCACAGCCCCGCGTATCCGCCATGCTGATAGCCCTCCCGCCAGCGCCCATACTGGGTACAGAACAGCAGGCCAATTTGCCTGTACACGATCCCCAATAGCATGCTGTACAAAGACACCAAGCGGCAGCAGGGCCATCCAGCATAAAACCCATGGCCCAAACTCAGCCCTGCGCCGATATGCAACACGCAAGCCGAGTACAAAGACAACGAAAATAAGCGGTGTTGCCAAGCCAATCTGCCCGCCCAACAATTCACCCAAAAATTGGAATGCACGCGCAGGGTGCCAATCGCTGGTCCGCCCTCCTTGCTTTAAAAAACTTGCCCAATGATGCGCTGCGTTCCACAGTAAAACAGGTGCTATACACCCCAAAAAAACGGGGACAGCACACCAAGGCGCGAACTTCCAACGCCAGTGTTTGTTCGACAGTACAGCACCGGCAATAGAGACTGCTAACAGCACTGCCGTATATTTTGAATCAAAACCAAGCCCTAAAGCGCCACCAACAGCACACCACCACAGCCCCTGCGCAACACGATCTTTCACAGTGACCGCATAGCTCAACGCGTAAAGTGCCAACGTCACGAAAAAAACTAACGGCGTATCGGGCGTCATCGTCGCGCAGCCTAGCCCGATCATCAATGTGGCATTGAGTAACCACACCGCCCTCAGGCCATATGTGATATCACCGCAGAGACGCCGCGCCGCTTGCACCAGTAAGACACTACCCGGCACAACCGATAATGGCCCTAAAACACGCACACCGAGCGGATTATCACCGCACAGCCATGTCCCTATGCGGATCCACACGGCCACCATAAAAGGGTGGTCAAGATACCCCCCCTGCACATGATGCGACCAAACAGCATAATACGCTTCATCAGGGGTGAGCGGTAACACGGCAGCCAGCCATAACCGAGCCGCCGTTAAAATCAGCAGACCAAAGGCTAGGGCTAACCCCTCGCCACTACGCCACACCGTCACCGCCAGACCAACGTAGACGATACAGCATAATTCCAAACAACACTCATAACGGCCCCAGCAGCAGAAGAGCGGCTCCAATGGCCCTGCCCCCAATCATGAAGCGCCATACGAGCAATTCCGATATTGGCAACAGCACCGACTGAGCATGTCACGACAAAAAGCATTAGCCCCGACCACAAACGCCGCCCACGCAAACGTTTATCATGATAGGTGATGCGGTTATTGAGATAGAAATTGGCCAGAATTGCCGCGAAAGTACCTAAAAGCTGACTTTGCGAGAAATCGAGCCCTACATCTCTGCTGACATGCAAAACACTCACATTCACAAAAACGCCAATAAGGCCAACAATCGCAAATGCTAAAAAACGCGTCGGCAAGCGCCCATGTGTCACTTTATCCAGCAACATAAAGGCAAACTGGATAAGAACCTGCATATCCAGCTTACTTTCCCCCGCTTGCCTTGGGCGGAAAACAAAAGGAACTTCCTCTATGTGCGTCCCCATAGGGGCAGACATGGCGAGGTCCAGAAGAATTTTAAACCCTGCCCCCGACAGCCTCGGAAGCAGCGCATCAAATAACGGACGACGTAGTGCAAAAAAACCGCTCATCGGGTCAGAAATGTGATGTGGCATGACATAATGTGCCGCGCGAATGCCTGTATTAGACAAAGCATGCCGCCAACGATTCGCTAAGCCTGCATTATCACCACCGTCAATATGACGGCTTGCCACAACCAAATCCGCGCCTTGCTGCAACCGGCGCAGCATCTCCGGCAAAATACTTTCATCATGCTGGAGGTCACCATCCATAACCGCCGCATAAGGCGCCGATGATGCCAATATCCCCTCTATGACCGCCGTGGATAGACCTCGCCGTCCAACACGCTTCACCACACGAATACGCGGGTCCTGCTGTGCCAAACGTGCAGCACATGCCGCCGTACCGTCTGGTGAGTTATCATCAACGAAGATAACCTCCCATGCGATGCCTCCAAGGGCTCCCTCTAATGCTCCCACAAGCGCAGGAACATTCTCCACCTCATTGTAGCAGGGCACTACAACCGAAATCTGAGCGGGCAAACGTGCGGCTAAAGCATGAGAAGTCACTACAATACGCCGTTAGATTGGAACGCCAGCCAAAGACCGGCTTGTTTGTATCGTTTGCAATGTCTGTACGCGCACCACATGCGGGCTTTCGGTCAGACGCCGCGTGAGCGTGTTTTGATGAACCGCGTCACGTGCGACAAAACGTACCAAGAAATCACCACCACCACGAATCATATGGCATTCGCGCGTCTCCGGCCATTCACCGACAAGCGCTTCGAACTCATCTAACACGTTATTACGCTGGCTATCGAGGCCAATCAGCGCATAAAAGACAATCGACCAGCCCAATAGAGCTGGATCTACATCAGCGTGGTAACCACGGATAATACCTAATTCCTCCAAACGGCGGACACGCCGCAAACAAGGAGGCGCAGAAATGCCGACGCGTCTGGCAAGTTCCACATTGGTCATACGCCCATCAACCTGAAGTTCGGCGATAATCAGCCGGTCAATGGCATCAAGGTCAGCGGAGGGCAAAGTGTTCGTTGTGTTCATGTCATCCCGACATATATGGCAGGTAAAGCTACCCGGAAAGATGGCAACTGGCGTTGAAACCCTTATATGAAGGACAACACCACCAAATGGGAATGGGTATGAGCGCTCTTCACCACACTGATCTTCTCGTCGTCGGGGCTGGACCAGCCGGATATACCGCAGCAATTTACGCTGCCCGCGCGAATATGAAACCTCTCCTCGTGACCGGCATGCAGCCTGGCGGACAGCTTACCATCACGACAGATGTTGAGAATTACCCCGGTTTTGCTGAACCGATCCAAGGGCCATGGCTCATGGAACAAATGCGTGCTCAAGCGGAACATGTGGGTACGAATATTACGTATGACCTCATCACAGAAGCATCATTAAAAAATGGTCGCGATACTGACGGATATTTCCATTTAAAGGGCGACTCGGGCGATACGTACCTTGCACGCACCGTTGTGATCGCGACAGGCGCCCAAGCCAAATGGCTCGGATTAGAAGCCGAAACACGCCTTCGCACGGGTGGCGTCTCCGCCTGCGCAACCTGTGATGGCTTCTTTTATCGCGGCAAAACCGTCGCTGTTATTGGCGGCGGCAATACGGCTGTTGAGGAAGCACTCTACCTTACCCACCATGCAGAAACCGTGCACCTGATTCACCGCCGAGACACTCTGCGCGCGGAACGGATTTTACAAGATCGCCTCTTGGCCCACCCTAAAATCAAGACACACTGGAATGTCGCCGTAAACGATATTATCGGCGGTGGAATGCCTGAAGTTGTACACGGCATAGAGCTTAAAAGCACTACAACCGGCGAACTCTCACGCCTTGATGTCGATGGTGTTTTCGTCGCCATTGGCCATCACCCCAATACCGGCCCCTTCCGCGATCAAGTCGCATGTGATGCAGAGGGCTACATCATCACTGAGGCTGGCGGCACACAAACGAACATCCCCGGCGTCTTTGCCGCAGGTGATGTGCAAGACCGAATTTTCCGCCAAGCCGTCACGGCTGCTGGCACCGGTTGCATGGCAGCTTTGGAGGCTGAACGTTTCCTCGCAAACATACCAGCTATGACAAAAACTTGACCCTAGTCAAAGCTTCGGACAGTTTCGTCTCTAAGACGAAACTCCGAGCAAACGATATACCTATGGTTAAGAAGGAAGAGGACCGCCGCAATAACGGGCGGGACGATCATCATATGGACTGGGATAAACTACGCATTTTTCATGCCGTTGCTGAGGCCGGCTCTTTCACCCATGCGGGAGATAAACTCAATCTCAGCCAATCAGCAGTATCACGCCAGATATCTGCTCTAGAGGAAGTGCTACGCGTTCCCCTTTTCCACCGCCATGCGCGGGGTTTGATTTTGACGGAACAAGGCGAAGTCTTGAACCGTACCGTACGTGATGTGTTTTCAAAACTTGCCCTGACACAAGCGTTTCTCAGCGAGAGCAAAGAACGTGCTGCAGGCAAGATTACCATCACAACGACCACGGGCTTTGGCGCGTCGTGGCTAACACCACGCCTGAACCGCTTCTTGGAGAAATACCCCGAGATCGAAGTTTCTCTTCTTCTTGAAGATGAGGAATTAGATCTGGGCATGCGTGAGGCCGATGTCGCCATCCGCCTGCACCCTCCGACACAGCCAGACCTCGTACAGCGGCACCTTGCAGATTTTGATATGCCTATTTATGCGAGCGCTGACTATCTTGCAGAACATGGCACCCCTCAGAACCTTGAGGAACTAGCAAACCACCAAATCATCGGCTTTGCTGGCTGGCACCTGCCATTACCCGTCGTGAACTGGCTGCACGACGAACTATGCCGTCAAAAAATTCCGTACAAAGGCATGCGCCTAGCAATTAATAACATTGCCGCCGTCGCCCATGCGATTGCGTCTGGTGCCGGCATTGGCTCACTACCGTTCTACTCAGCAACAGCTCACCCAGATCTAGTGCGTATTCTACCGAACATCCCTACCCCAAAAGTAGAGGCTTATTTTGTCTACCCAGACGAATTGCGCACATCAAAACGAATCGCGGTATTCCGTGACTTCCTGCTCGCGGAAATTAATGCTCTGAAGCATTAACTCCCTCAGCCCCCTCAGGATGAAGTATCGCCTTTAGTCTGAGGGGTTAAGACACCTTGATTCACGCGTTCTCGAAGTTCTTTACCAGCCTTAAAAAACGGAAAGACCTTTTCCTCCACATCCACGGTTTCACCCGTACGCGGGTTACGTCCCGTACGCGCTTGCCTTTGGCGCGGCGCAAAAGCACCAAAGCCACGCAACTCAACGCGGTCACCCTTTTCAAGGGCCGAACTAATTTCTTCCAAAATCACATCGACAATACGCTCAACATCTTTTGGTAAAAGATGTGAATGAATGCGAGCCACCGCCGCTACAAGTTCAGACCGCGTCATAGTATTGTTACCGCCCAATATCACTCTTGGTAAACTACCATGACAAGATGGCCACAGGACCGTCAAGCGCATCTCGTGCGGATACCATGTCAAAATGTCGCATGACTGCTTCACCGAACAAGCCACCCATGATCGTTTTATAGGGAATACCCAAAAAACTGCGCTTATCGCGTCGCACACCAATCTCAGAAACAGGATATTGATCCGCCGTAATACCTAAACGATGGCGCAGCCACACACGCGCAACATGTTCATTCCCCAACTCATCAACCAGACCCAAGGCAATCGCCTGATGCCCCGTATACGCACGCCCATCGGCCAAGGCGCGGACCTTCGCAGGGTCCATATGACGCCCCTGCGCGACCATCATCACAAACTGATCAAATAAATCATGTACAAGCCCCTGCAACATGTCATGCCCCTCTGGCGAGATCGGCACAGTCATGTCGCCCTGGTCTTTCATCGCACCCGACATAATAGGTGCACTGGATACACCCAGTCGCCCAAGCAATGGAGACACATCATAATGCTCCATAATGACGCCGATAGACCCCGTTAAGGTCGAAGGCATAGCCACAATATGCTGTGCCGGCACGGACAACATATATGCTGCTGAAGCCCCTAAGGCCCCCATGCTCACGACCACCGGCTTTTCTGCTGAAAATTGCGCAATAGCATCATGCAAGCGCTCACCGCCGGTCACCGCTCCACCCGGACTATTCACAACCACCAGTAAACCGGTCACTGATGCATCTTTCGCAGCGTGATAGATCGCCTTTTCTTGTACAGAGACGTCATCACCAATCACGCCGTCAAAAACAATACGCGCAATATGCGGGGGTTTTGCGTGAGAAGGATGCCGTAAAGAAGATGGCATCACACAGACGAACAGCGCAACAATGAAGCTGCATACTGCCCCTATACGCCAGCGTAACAAACGGCGGCGCTGTAGGGACAGCATAACACGTTTCTCAGCATCGTTATTCACGGGCATTCCTCACATTGATAGGGGCGGAACCCTATCAGAAAAATGCCCGAAAAACTGTCTGCTTCTGAGAAAAGGCAGAGAACTTAAGCTTTTGAGGTCTTTTTGTCAGAGCTATTCGCACTGATCTTACGCCCAAGACCGATCTCACGTGCCAATGTTGAGCGGCGACGCGCATAGTTCGGCGCAACGAGCGGGTAATCACCCGGCAAGCCCCAACGCTCACGATACTGCTCCGGCGTCATATTATATGCGCTTTGCAGATGACGCTTCAGCATTTTGAGCTTTTTACCGTCTTCTAGACACACGATATAATCCGGGAAGACAGAACGTTTAATCGGCACTGCCGGCTGAGGACGCTCAGGCTTTGCTTCCTCAACAGGCGCACCAGCGCCAGCCAATGCGTCATAAACTTGCTTAATAAGAAGCGGCAATTTATCTGCCTCAACATTACCACGTGCTGCTTGTGCCGAAACAATCTCGGTGGTTAACTCAAGCAGGTTTTTTTCAGACTTCACTTCAGACATAGCTTTCTCCCAAAGAAAGAAAAACACAATAGATAGCTTACTGGGCAGCTCAACTATATTTCAAATCATAATAACAAGATCATATCAATGATTTTATAGCTAATCCCCAATAAATTATGATTATTAATTCATCAGAAGAACCTAAGACGGACGCTCCCTACAAAGAACAAGCTCCACAAAATTAAGGATGCCTATTTCCTTACAAAATGTCACAAACACATACCTCAAAAGACAACGTCTTTTTTCAAAATCAGTTTTCGTAAAAAATTACTTTTCTATTTATTTTTTTCCTTCTTCACCAAAAAAGAGTAAGTGTAAATCGTACTTGGCACCCTTCTTGCATTGTGCTGAAGATAATCAACAATGTCTCTATTCACCGCCCTGCGCTTTTCGCGCTCCGCCTCCTCGGTCACATCCCCTCAACCAGACACCAGTAAACCGCCTGTTTCTCTTCCTTTGCGCTGGCTACTGCAACCCTCCCGCTCTGCCGTTCTTTTTGCCCTGCGCAATACTGTTGCCTCACTTTTAGCCCTGATGATCGCATTATGGATGGAGCTTGATAGCCCGGCATGGGCGGCCATGACCGTATGGGCTGTTGCGCAGCCCACACGCGGCGAAAGCCAATCAAAAGCAAAATGGCGCATCATCGGCACATTCTTCGGGGCCATTGCATCCATTGCTATTATGGGAACAGCGCCTCAAGCGCCTTGGCTCTTCTTCCCCATGATTGCCATTTGGATTGGCGTCTGTAGCGGGCTTGCCACATTTTTTAGTAACTTCCGTGCATATGCACTCGTTCTCGCTGGCTATACTTGTTCCATTATCTGCATGGATGCCGCATCTGACCCTAACCATGTTTTCATTATTGCCGTCTCACGCACGTCCTACATCACCTTAGGGGTTCTATGCGAAGCGTTCGTAGCCCTCATCTTTGCCGCCTCTCAAGAGCAGCACGCCCGCGAACAAATTCGGCAAAAAATTCAATCAGCCCTGATATTAGTGACCCAAACCCTCGGCAGTATTTTGGGGGAAGACCGCGGCGCACTTAACGCTGCCCGACGTCAATTTGGTACCTTACTGCAAATCAATGATCAAATTGAGTTTGCAGAAGTCGAGATGGGCCCACACGGCCATGAAGGTGATCATGCCCGCGCCGCTCTAGCCTCCGTTTCTGCCCTGCTCTCCCGCAGCTTCGGCATGGCCATGCGTCTCCAACTCCTTCATCACGAGCATGAAGACTTCTCTCTCGCCGCCGATGAGGTTTTGGTTTTTTTAAACGATTTTCCAAAACGCCTTGCTGATCAAAACGCTATTCCAGACCTACTCGCAGAATTGCAACACCTTCGTGATGTCTGCCATCAATACGCTGCCCCCCATGACGATAATTCCATTATTAAAGCCCCGAAGTCTCCCCTCCGTGATGACGCGACCTTAGATGAGCGCGTTCTCTTCATTTCCCTCGGCGATGTCATGGGAGATCTTGAGCGTGCTATTGCGGAATATGAGGCCAGTACACACTCTATTCCCGGAGATCATTTTCACTTCCACCGCGAAACCCACTTAGACCCTAAAGACGCCTTATCAAATGGTCTTCGCGGCGCTCTCGCCGTTGTACTAACTGCCCTCATTTACGAAGTCACAGCATGGCCGAATGGCTTAGGCTTTATCGCCATCACAACCTTAGTCTGCGGCCTATTTGCTACCACAGAAAACCCCGCACTGGGCACGATGAAGTTCCTAAAAGGTGCCTTAGCGGCTGCTGCCGTAGCATGGGTCTTAACATTCATCCTCATTCCTCGCGCCACAACGTCTGAGATACTCCTTTTAGTCCTTGCACCTGCCATGTTCGCCTGCGGCCTCGCCAAAGCCAATCCATCAACAGCAGGTGGCGCTGGAGCCTATGGCCTCCTCCTTCCGGCAATGATCAATCCCCAAAATCATCACATCCTAGACGAAATTGCATTCTACAATAACACCACCGGCATCATGATGTCGGTCATCGTCAGCGTGCTCGTCTTTCGTACGATTCTACCATTTAACCCTACGGATGAACGCCTGCGCCTGCGCCTCACCATGTTAAGTGAACTCCGCGCCCTTGCGACCCTCAGCCACACACCATCTCGCGATACATGGATTGGCCGTAATACTGACCGTTTCGCACGCCTCATTCGTCATGTCGGCCCAACCCACACCGAACTCGTCGAAGCCTATATCATGGGGACTTTAACGACCCTGACCTTGGGCCTTAATATCATCCGCTTACGCACATTGCTCGACCGGGAGTTCCTACCAGAGAGCGCACGCCGCCCCATCCAACTCACTCTACATTATATCGAACACTCAACACGTCACCACGATAAAGCAGCCCGCATTGCGGAGACGGCTGTGCGGCGATTGCGCGTCCTAACCCCTCTCGAAAGTGACTTCGCCACACGTCTCGACCTCACCAAAGCCATTGCTTACCTCGTTGTCGTGGCCCATAGCTTACGCACGACACGCGCTTTTCTGGACTCTACGCAACTCTTCATGGGTGAAAAAACACGCCGCCAACTGGCTCAACCATCTGAAATCAGTTCAAAAAGCAAACGTGCAGAATAGTTCTTGAATAAATCTTACCTATAAAGTGATAGCTCTTCATGCTTATCATAAAAATAGAACAAAACAGTCCATCAACAATCAACACGACCATGTATTTCATAAAATTTAATTTCAGATATAAATAACCCTGCTTATTTTATATTTCAAATCACGCAGAAGGCCGAAAAATATGACTAGGGCGTGTCTGCATTTAACGTAACCAGATCATGGCGCATGCGAGATGGACAAAGCCCATGAAAGCTGGGAGCGTTTTCTTGCAACGCAAAACGATACAGACGCTCACATCTTTTAAAGAGCTGTTTTTATTCAGAAAATAAGTCAGTGGCGGAGAGGGTGGGATTCGAACCCACGGTACCGGTGAAGGCACAACGGTTTTCGAGACCGCCCCAATCGACCACTCTGGCACCTCTCCACGCAAGCTCACCGCTATGAGCTTTGATCGACGAGCAGGCTTATGGCGCCCTTTCGGCGGTATGACAAGAGAAAAGAGCACTATTCCTCTATAAAAAAGAACGTGCCTCATGTTTTTTCATTGACCTTTTGCTCACTTATCTGTAGCCACTCGCTGTCTTTGTTCCATTTTACGTGTGCGTAAGATGGAGCCAAAAGGCCAATGGAGAAAAAGCGGCTGAACTTTCGAGTGAGCGTCTTTGGGGCAAATACCCCTACGCCAAAGTTACAGTCCGGAACAGTGAGAGTTTTCTGACATGTTTGCAGTCATCCGCACAGGCGGAAAGCAGTATCGCGTCGCTCCTCAGAGCATCGTGAAGGTTGAAAAACTGGATGCCGAAGCTGGCAGCACAGTAACATTGACGGACGTCCTGATGGTTGGCGGCGAAAGCGGCCTGACTGTTGGCGCACCGACTGTTGAAGGTGCAAGCGTTACGGCAACCGTCGTTGCTCAAGATCGCTTGGAAAAAGTGATCATCTTCAAGAAGCGTCGTCGTCAGAACAGCCGCCGTAAGAACGGCCACCGTCAACACGTGACAGTTCTGCGCATTGAAGCGATCAACGCGGCCTGAGCATAGACCGCTTTCGAGCTAGTTAGGAGAGACAGCAATGGCACAAAAAAAAGCAGGCGGCTCGAGCCGTAACGGACGTGATAGCGCCGGTCGTCGCCTCGGTGTGAAGAAATTTGGTGGTGAAAGCGTCATCGCCGGCAACATCATCGTTCGCCAACGTGGCACGAAGATGAAGCCAGGCGCTAACGTTGGCGTTGGCCGTGACCACACCCTGTTCGCGCTGGTTGACGGTCAAGTCCGCTTCCAACGCCGTGCAGAAGGCCGCGTCCACGTATCTGTGGCGCTGGCAGAAGCTGCCGAATAATCACGCCGGCAGACTTTGTCTTATTTAAAGGGCCGGCCCTCTTGGGGCTGGCCTTTTTTCTTACGTTACGGAACAGAGAATGAAATTCCTCGATCAAGCCAAAATTTATGTTCGTTCCGGCGATGGTGGCGATGGCGTTGTCGCGTTCCGGCGTGAGAAATATATTGAGTATGGCGGCCCTGATGGCGGCAATGGCGGACGTGGTGGCGATGTAATTTTCCGCGCCGTGCCCAGCCTTAATACGCTCATTGATTTTCGTTACACACAGCATTTTCGCGCACGCAAAGGTGGCAATGGCGCAGGCTCAGACCGCACCGGTGCGGCTGCGTCGGATGTCTTGATTGATGTCCCTGTTGGCACACAAATTTTTGCGGAAGATCGCGAAACACTTCTTGCCGATCTTGATGAAGCCGGCAAAGAAATCCTCCTATGCAAAGGCGGTGATGGCGGCCTTGGCAATGCCAACTTCAAAAGCAGCACCAACCGTGCACCACGCCGTGCCGATAAAGGCTGGCCGGGTGAAGAGCGCTGGGTGTGGCTCCGTTTAAAACTGATTGCGGATATCGGCTTGGTTGGCTTACCAAATGCCGGAAAGTCCACCCTTCTCTCCGTCGCATCACGCGCGCGCCCCAAAATTGCTGATTATCCGTTTACAACTCTGCACCCGCAACTGGGCGTCGTACGCCTGAATGCGACAGAAGAGTTCGTCATTGCGGATATTCCCGGTCTCATTGAAGGTGCCAGCGATGGTGCAGGCCTTGGAGATCGCTTCTTAGGCCACGTTGAGCGTTGCGCAAGCCTTGTCCATTTGATTGATGGAACGGAAAGCCAGATTGTAAAGCACTGGCGTCTTATTCGTCATGAGTTAGAAGCATATGATCCGATTTTGGCTCAAAAACCAGAAATCATCGTTCTCAACAAATGTGATGCACTGACGGCACAGCAAAAATCTGCTAAACGTCGTGCCTTAGAAAAAGCTTCTGGCTCTCCTGTCATGACATTGTCTGGAGTAACCCATGAAGGACTTCCTGAGGTTTTAAGAACTCTTCAAGATCGCGTTAACCTTGCGAGAAAAAAATGAGTCTTGTCCACGGTGAAGGGGATACTGCCCCTTCACTCAACGATGCCCGCCGTATCGTTATTAAAATTGGCAGTGCGCTTCTTGTAGACGCGCAGCGCGCTGCTTTACGGACCGAATGGCTAGACAGTCTGTGCTCTGATATCGCAAGCCTCAAGCAGTCGGGCTGTGATGTGATTGTCGTCTCTTCCGGTGCTATTGCACTGGCACGACATCAAATGAGCAAAAAAAGCACCCGCCTGCGCCTAGAAGAAAAACAAGCCCTCGCCAGTATCGGGCAAATTAGCCTTGCCCAAGGGTGGCAACAAAGCTTCGCAGCATACGGCCTCACATGCGGACAGCTTCTCCTCACACAAGATGACACTGAAGACCGTGAACGCCACCTCAATGCGCGGGCAACCATTGAAACACTGCTCAGCTTTGACTGCGTTCCTATCATCAATGAAAATGACGCGGTTGCCACAAACGAAATTCGTTTCGGCGATAATGACCGCCTAGCTGCTCGCGTCGCGCAAATGACAGCATCAGATACATTAATTCTCTTTTCTGATATTAATGGCTTATATACAGCAGACCCACGCAAAGAACCTGACGCACGACACATTCCTGTCGTTGACCGTGTTACTGAAGACATTATGGCATTAGGTGGTGAGCCTCCTCCGGGGTATTCATCTGGCGGAATGCGTACGAAATTGCTCGCAGCACGTATTGCTAATCGTTCTGGCACTCATATGGTTATTGCTTCTGGTGAACACACCTCTCCTGTTACTCGCCTTTTAGAGGGGGGGCTTTCCACATGGTTTCGTGCAGAACTAGACGCTGGTTCTGCACGTAAACGTTGGATCGGAAGTATACTGTCCACTAAAGGTACATTAACCATCGATACAGGTGCAGAACACGCTCTGTCAAAAGGCGCATCATTGCTCCCTGCAGGAGTTACTCAAGTATCTGGTACTTTTCAACGCGGAGAAGCTGTATCAATTTATAATACCATTGGCCAAATCATCGCTCGTGGTTTGACCAATTATAGCGCCCATGAAATTGTTAAAATTTTGGGCTGCCAATCATCTGCCGCAGAGCAACTACTTGGTTACTGCGGGCCTGATGTTTTAATACACCGCGACAACCTAACCCTTGTCTCTTGGATCTAATTTTGTATATAATACGCTAGGTTATTATATATGTCATTAATTCCGCA
>NZ_BCZB01000019.1 GCF_001598495.1 Neokomagataea thailandica NBRC 106555 | reverse complement strand
ACGCCCTCAGCGTAGAAGACGCGCTAGCCCTCAAGCCACAAGCTATCGTCCTATCACCCGGCCCATGCGCCCCTAATGATGCCGGCATATGCTGTGACCTTATTCAAGCTGCTGCAGGGCGCGTGCCTATTCTCGGTGTCTGCCTAGGGCATCAAGCGATTGGACAAGTCTTTGGTGCAGAGGTCGTGCGGGCTCCCATACCCATGCATGGCAAAATCAGCCCCGTAGAGCATGATAACACAGGGGTATTCACAGATTTACCGAACCCCGTTGATGTCGTGCGCTATCATAGCCTAACCCTAGAACCCAACAGCATACCCGATACACTGCACGTCAACGCGCATACACAAGATGGGGTCATTATGGGGGTGCGCCATCGTGATTATGAGATTCACGGTGTACAATTCCACCCAGAAAGTGTTGCCTCCATCGGCGGGAAAGATTTATTCGCTAATTTCTTAACACGCGCAGGTATCACGGTTTCTACACCCGCATGACACAGCTTTCTCATAGCCTGCACAAACTGGTCCGAGGCCAAGCATTATCATCTGAAGATGCTGAAAAAGCGATCCAAGACGTCATGCTCGGCACTGCCGACCCACTGCAACTTGCTGCGTTTTTAACAGCATTGCATCTGCGCGGTGAAACAGAGCACGACCTCATCGGCGCTGTCCGTGCTGTTCGCCAACACATGCATCCGGTGCCACACGCCCCAGCAGACACCATTGATGTCTGCGGCACAGGAGGGGACGGCTTAAACACACTCAATGTTTCAACAGCCGTTGCCTTTGTCCTCGCCGGGATGGGTATTCCTGTTGCCAAACACGGCAATAGAGCCCTCTCATCCCGCTCCGGCGCAACAGATGTTCTGGAGCAATTAGGCGTCAGTCTTGACAAAAACCCGGTGACGCTGGCCCAACGTTTGCATAATGACGGCCTCGTATTCCTCGCAGCACCGTATCACCACCCAGCTTTACGGCATGCAGCCCCCGTCCGAAAATCTCTCGGGTTTCGGACTATCTTCAACCTCGTAGGCCCTTTGTGCAACCCGGCATGCGTTAAGCGTCAATTACTCGGTGTTTTTGACCTTCGCTGGTTAGAGCGTCTCGGTACAGTTCTTCACCAACTTGGCAGCACATATACATGGACAATCCATAGCGAAACCGATGAAGGGGGCAGTGATGAACTCACCCTCTCAGGGCCCAATCATGTGTTTAGCTTCGAGCAAGAAACACAAAGTCGCTTCACATTCCACGCTCACGACGTAGGGCTCGCATCACGCCCTATTGCGGACATACGTGGCGGAGCGCCGCCTGAAAATGCCCTTGCCCTTAAAGCCCTGTTACAGGGACAAAAAGGTGCATACCGTGATACCGTTTTATTAAACACGGCCGCGGCCCTTCACGTCGCTGGACACGGCACGGTGATACGCGATAAGTGTTTTAACGAACGAGCCTTTTACAACAACATACAACGCGCTGCGCAAGCCATTGATAATGGGTCTGCTAACGCGGCATTAGAGCGTACAATATCTCCCCTCGAAACACGCTCTGCCGCGCCTTTTACAAAGAATGTGGAACGATCATGACATTCCCCCTGAGCCGCATGGCTAAAACCTACGCTCCTGAAGGTCCGGATCAGTTCCCGGATACTGACATTCCCGCAACCACCATGGAGCCCATCCAAAACCCGAATACGGATATTCAGGACAAAGGGGACGTCTTACAGCGCATTTGCGCACGCACCAGGCTGGACGTTGAGCAGCGCTCACAAAGCATGTCGCTCAAAGAAATTACTGCCCGTGCCCGCGAAGTCTCCACCCCCACGCGCGGCTTCGGCAAAGCATTAAAGCACCTGACCGCCGATAAAAACGTTGGGCTGATTGCAGAAATCAAAAAGGCGTCACCATCTGCCGGCATTTTACGCCCGGATTATGACCCCGCAGGCATCGCTCGTGCTTATGCTAATGCTGGCGCTACTTGCTTGTCTGTCTTGACAGAAGGCTCCTGCTTCCACGGCAATACGGATGATATTCGTGTTGTACGCGAAGCATGCAGCCTCCCCATTCTTCGGAAAGATTTTATTCTTGATCCTTGGCAAGTGCACGAAAGCCGTCTGATTGGCGCAGACTGCATTTTGTTAATTCTCGCAGCTCTAAGCGAGGACCAAACCGTTGAACTCATCGAAACGGCACGCGGTCTCGATATGGATGTTCTCGTCGAAGTGCATGATGAAGACGAATTAAACCGTGCCCTTGCGCTCGACACGTCTCTCATCGGTATTAATAACCGTAACCTACGCACCCTCAAAACAGACATCGAAACCACTCGCCAATTGGCGCCACTGGTCCCACCAGATAGGCTTGTCATATCTGAAAGTGGCATTCGTACCCAAGATGACGTTATGCGGGTCGGTGAGGTTGGTGCGAGTGCGGTCCTTGTTGGTGAAAGCCTCCTGCGCGAAGACGATCCCGGCGTAGCGGCACGACGCCTTTTAGGGTATGCGTAACCACAAAATCATAGTGTTTAAACACCACTCGGAAGCGAAACATCTTTTGTTAGCGCTTCCGGTGCTGGTGTTCTGGGCAAACTCCCGGTAATAACACCATCAATTAGCGTCCTGAGCCTATGCTCATGATGAGAACTATTTTTTCAGGAGACCGCCATGGACGAAACGGCGTCCGTTCCTGTCAAAGGGAATGGTCCGGCACTAGCGCCGGAGACGATGAAGCGGGCCTACAAGGACATGCTCCTTGTGCGCCGTTTTGAAGAAAAGGCTGGTCAGCTTTACGGAATGGGCCTGATAGGTGGTTTCTGCCACCTATATATTGGCCAAGAAGCCGTGGTCGTTGGTCTGGGCCTGCATATGAAGCAGGGTGATAAATCCATCACGTCATATCGTGATCATGGACAGATGCTTGTTGCCGGCATGACCCCACGCGGTGTTATGGCCGAGTTGACCGGGCGTGAAGGCGGATACTCCCGTGGCAAAGGCGGCTCCATGCACATGTTCTCCCGTGAAAAGGAGTTCTATGGCGGTCATGGCATCGTTGGCGCACAAGTTGCACTCGGCACAGGGTTGGCATTTGCTAATAAATACCGTGGCACAGATGAAGTCGCCATCGTGTATTTTGGGGAAGGCGCATCCTCCCAAGGACAGGTATTTGAAAGCTTTAACCTTGCAGCCCTCCATAAGCTGCCATGCGTTTATGTGATTGAAAACAATCGCTACGGCATGGGTACATCTATTGAGCGCGCTTCGGCATCCAAAGATTTGTCACGCAACGGCGCAGCTTGGAACATTCCAGGCCGCAAGGTTGATGGTATGGACGTTCTTGCTGTACACCAAGCCGCACAAGAAGCCATTGCACATTGTCGTGCAGGGAAGGGGCCATACCTGCTAGAGATGGAAACCTACCGTTACCGTGGGCACTCCATGTCTGACCCCGCAAAGTACCGTGCGCGTGATGAGGTCGAGGAAATGCGCCGTACGCGTGACCCGATCGAAACCCTGAAGGCTGAAATGGCTAAATGGGGCATCGACCCGGCGGAAATGAAAAGCATTGATGATGACGTGAAAGCCGTCATTGCGGATGCTGTTGATTATGCAAAGACATGCCCAGAGCCGGACCCTTCCGAGCTGTGGACTGATATTCTGGTGGAGGGCTGATCCATGGCATCTCTTATTTTGATGCCCGCACTGTCTCCCACCATGACAGAAGGCACCATCGCCCGTTGGACGCGTAACCCCGGTGACGCTGTACAGTCGGGTGACGTGATTGCTGAAATCGAAACCGACAAAGCCACCATGGAAGTCGAAGCAACAGAAGACGGCATCTTCGGTAAAATCATCGTCGATGCTGGCACTGAGAATGTTGCCGTAAACACGCCGATTGCCGTGCTGCTCGAAGACGGTGAAGATTCATCCGCCGCAGATGCTCTATTGACGGGGTCAAGTGCATCATCTGCGAACGTATCTTCTCATAATGAGCCAAAAGCAGACGCTCCCGTTGCTGCTGCACCCGCTGCCAAAGCCATCGAAGCCGAAAAAGAATGGGGCCCAACACGGGATATTACCGTTCGTGAAGCACTTCGTGACGCCATGGCCGCAGAACTGCGACGCGATGAAGATGTGTTTCTACTCGGTGAAGAAGTCGCCCAGTATCAAGGCGCATATAAAGTCAGCCAAGGCTTACTAGACGAGTTCGGTGAAAAGCGCGTTATTGATACGCCTATTACCGAACACGGCTTTGCAGGCATGGCTGTTGGTGCCGCTCTAACAGGTCTAAAGCCTATCGTGGAGTTCATGACCATGAACTTCGCCCTGCAAGCAGTTGATCATATCATCAACTCCGCAGCCAAAACGCTTTATATGTCCGGCGGTCAGATGGGGTGCCCCATCGTGTTCCGTGGACCAAACGGTGCCGCAGCTCGCGTGGGTGCACAACATTCACAGTGTTTTGCAAGCTGGTACGCGCATGTTCCCGGCCTCAAAGTCGTAGCTCCTTGGTCTTCTGCTGATGCAAAAGGCCTGCTGCGCGCCGCGATCCGCGACCCCAACCCTGTTGTGGTGTTGGAAAATGAAATCCTCTACGGGCAAAAATTCCCATGCCCAGAAGATGAAGATTTCATCGTGCCGATCGGCAAAGCTAAAATTGAGCGCGAAGGTAAAGACGTTACCCTCGTTGCCTTCTCAATCATGGTTGGCGTTGCCTTAGAAGCCGCTGCGAAGCTGGCAGAAGAGGGGATTGAGGCAGAGGTTATTAACCTGCGTACAATCCGCCCCCTGGATACAGAAACCATCATCAATAGCGTGAAGAAGACGAACCGTGTCGTCTCCGTTGAAGAAGGATGGCCTGTTGCCGGTATCGGTTCTGAGATCTGCACGGTCGCTGTTGAACAAGCCTTTGATTGGCTTGATGCACCACCCGCGCGCGTCTGTGGGCTCGATATTCCGTTGCCTTACGCAGCGAACCTCGAAAAACTGGCACTTCCTAAGCCCGACTGGGTTGTGGATGCTGTACGCAAGCTGTTCCGGGACTGATCGTTATGGCCATTGAGATTTTGATGCCGGCCCTGTCGCCGACCATGACCGAAGGTAAGCTCGCACGCTGGCTAAAAGCAGAAGGCGATACCATTACATCGGGCGAAGTAATTGCTGAGATCGAAACCGATAAAGCAACTATGGAAGTCGAGGCTGTTGATGAAGGTATTCTCGGCCGCATTTTTGTGCCTGAGGGACAAGAAAATGTCGCGGTGAATGCTCCAATCGCTGTGCTGGTTGAAGACGGTGAGAGCGTTCCTGATGCCCCCGCATCACAGAATGCTGCTCCTACACCGGCACCTTCCGCGCCTGAGAAAAAAGCTGAATCAACACCAAAAGCAACTCCGGCAACGGAACCCGCAAATGCTGAGCGCATTTTCGTTTCTCCGCTCGCACGGCGTTTAGCCCATGAGCAGGGCATTGCACTGAACAGCTTGAAGGGTACGGGACCAAATGGTCGTATTCTGAAGCGCGATGTTGAGCACGGTGCGGCTAAACCAGCCGTGTCCCCTGCCGTTGACGTTACGCCCGCTGCGCAAACAAACAGCGATGTGCAGCGTGTTCCGAACTCAACCATGCGTAAAGTTATTGCGCGTCGTCTGACGGAATCAAAAACGCAAGTTCCGCACTTCTATGTTTCAGTAGACATTGAACTAGACGCCTTGCTCGCCTTACGCTCGAAGCTGAACGGCGCGGCTCATGATGGTGCGTTCAAAATCTCTGTGAATGATATGATGATCAAGGCTGTTGCTCTTGCTCTGAAAAAGACCCCCGGTCTGAACGTGCAATTCACAGAAGCAGAAACGCTACATTTCGACAACGTCGATATCTCTATGGCTGTTTCCATACCGGATGGCCTGATCACGCCAATCATCCGTAATGCAGACACAAAGTCTCTGCGGACAATCAGCGCAGAAGCCAAAGACCTTGCAAAACGCGCCCGGGCTAACAAACTGAAACCAGAAGAATTCCAAGGCGGAACCTTCTCGATTTCAAATATGGGTATGTTCGGCGTGCGCGATTTCAGCGCGATCATCAATCCACCGCAGGCTGCCATCTTAGCGATTGCTTCTGGCGAAAAACGCCCTGTTGTGCGGGATGGTCAACTGGCTATTGCAACTGTGATGACGGCCACGCTGTCTGTTGACCATCGCGCTATCGACGGCGCTTTGGGGGCCCAATGGCTCAACACGCTGCGTGACATTATTCATAATCCTTACACTCTGGTGGTCTGATCCATGTCTGAACTTTTTGATCTGATCGTGATCGGCGGCGGCCCGGGCGGATATGTTGCCGCGCTGCGCGCCAGTCAGCTTGGGCTGCGTGTTGCTGTCGTTGAGAGCACGCATCTGGGCGGCATCTGCCTGAACTGGGGTTGTATTCCCACAAAGGCGCTGCTGCGCTCTTCTGAAATCCATCACCAACTGCATAACCTCAGTGCATTTGGGTTTTCAGCCGACAATATTGCTTTCGATCTTGATAAGATCGTCGGGCGTTCACGCGGTATTGCTCGTCAAATGGGCCGAGGCATTGGGCATTTGCTCAAGAAAGCCAAAGTCCCAACATATGATGGCTTTGCAAAACTCAATGGCCGAGACGGCGAAGCACATCGCGTGGACGTTACAAAAGACGGCAATGCCGTTGCGACGCTCAAGGCGCCACATGTCATCCTCGCTACAGGCGCAAGAGCACGTCAACTTCCCGGCTTGGAAACAGACGGCAAGCTGATCTGGAGTGCTCGTGAAGCCATGACCCCAAAAGAGCTACCTAAGCGTCTTTTAGTTATCGGCTCTGGTGCAATTGGTGTCGAGTTTGCATCTTTTTATCGCAATATGGGCTGTGACGTTACCATTGCTGAAGTCGCTGATCGTATTTTGATTGCCGAAGATCCAGAAATCAGTGCTGCTGCTCGTAAATCTTTTGAAAAGCAGGGGATGAAAATCATCACCGGCGCAAAAGTCGGGCCGCTTAATCGTGGCGAGAATGAAGTATCCACAACGATCGAAAGCGCCACTGGTAAGGTTGATCTCACCGTTGACCGCGTCATCTGTGCTGTCGGGATTGTTGGCAACGTCGAAGACCTTGGCCTAGAAGGCACCAAGGTTCAGGTCGATCGTACGCACATCATTACTGATGAATTCTGCCGTACAGGTGAGACCGGCATTTATGCCATTGGCGATGTTGCTGGTGCTCCATGGCTTGCGCATAAAGCATCCCATGAAGGCATTATTTGCGTTGAGAAAATTGCTGGCCGCTCTCCTGAGCCATTGCATGCTCTCAATGTTCCAGGCTGCACCTATTCCCGCCCACAAATCGCCTCTGTTGGTTTGAGTGAAGAAAAAGCCATCGCGGCTGGTCATAAAGTACGCGTAGGTCGCTTCCCATTCATTGGTAACGGCAAAGCTGTTGCAATGGGTGAAACAGAAGGGCTGGTTAAAACTGTTTTTGACGCAAAAACAGGTGAACTACTGGGGGCTCATATGATTGGCGCTGAAGTGACAGAGATGATCCAAGGCTATGTCATTGCCCGGACTGGTGAACTGACCGAAGCAGAGTTGATGGAAACGGTTTTCCCGCATCCAACAATTTCTGAAACAATGCATGAGGCAACCTTGTCAGCCTTTGACGGCGCGTTGCATATCTAACGCATGTCTCAACGCATTACGATAGACCACCGCCAGTCTACTGGCATTGCACCTCCGGCAGTGACGGAGCCCAAAACGGGGCTCCGTCACCCGGAGAAGGCGCACCGGCCTGACAACCCAATCCAGCGCAAGCCTGCATGGATCCGGGTGAAAGCGCCGAACCATCCCGTGTACCATGAAACACGGAAACTGATGCGCGACAGCAATCTCGTGACCGTCTGTGAGGAAGCCGCGTGCCCGAATATCGGGGAATGCTGGTCTCAACGTCATGCCACCATGATGATCATGGGGGAAATTTGCACGCGTGCCTGTGCGTTCTGTAACGTCACCACAGGTTTACCAAAAGCATTGGATGATGATGAACCAAGGCGCGTCGCAGATGCGGTAGCAAAACTAGGCTTACGTCATGTGGTCATTACATCTGTTGACCGTGATGACTTGGCTGATGGCGGGGCACGCCATTTCGCCCGTGTTATCAATGCTATTCGTGACGCATCCCCCAGCACCACGATTGAGATTTTGACTCCAGACTTCATGCGCAAAGATGGTGCGCTGGAAATTGTTGTGGAGGCACGCCCCGATGTGTTCAATCACAATATCGAGACCGTGCCACGTTTATACCCGACAATTCGCCCCGGAGCACGCTATTATCAATCCCTCCGTCTGTTAGACGGTGTGAAACGCTTAGACCCTTCGATTTTCACAAAATCTGGTCTTATGCTGGGATTGGGAGAAGAACGCTTGGAAGTGTGGCAGGTGATGGATGATTTCCGAGTGGCCGATGTCGATTTTTTGACATTAGGGCAGTACCTTCAACCTACTCCAAAACATGCTGCGGTGGCTGAGTTCGTTACACCAAAATCTTTTGAAAGCTATGCCAAAACGGCCCGCGTCAAAGGTTTTTTACAGGTCAGTGCTTCCCCCTTAACGCGCTCTTCTTACCATGCTGATAGTGACTTTGCGCAATTACGCGCCGCCCGAAACAGCCGACTGAAAGACATCACCTGATGCCGACTCATGCCGAGCAGCGCCTCATTGCTTACACGCCAGAACAGCTTTTTGATCTTGTCGCTGATGTCGGGAAGTATCCACAGTTTTTGCCGTGGTGCGTTAAAGCTGTTGTCAAAAGTCATACAGAAACAGAACTTGTTGCTGACTTAACAGTAGGCTTTGGACCTTTTCGCGAAAGCTTTACAAGTCGCGTTACACTAGACAGACCACTACGTATCCACGTGCGTTATGAGAAAGGTCCTTTCCGTTATCTCAATAACGTTTGGACATTCACTGCAGATCCGCGTGGCTGCTTGGTCGACTTCTTTGTCGATTTTGAGTTTAAGTCACGCCTGTTACAAAATGCGATGGGCGTTGTTTTCAATGAGGGGGTTCGCCTCATGGTGTCTGCCTTTATCAAACGTGCACGTGATATTTATGGGGTAAAATTAGCCGAAAAGACGCGTTAATTTTTATTATGTGAAAACCACCTAATCTTCCACACGTTGAGTTTAAGGAACAAAAAACGTTTCTAACGAAGGATTAGGTCATGATGAAGAAAGCTTTATTCGCAGCACTTGCTCTGACAGCCGCAGTTTCGACAACGTCACCAGCTTTTGCAAAACATCACGGTCACCATCATCATAAAAAAGCGGCTAAAGTTGCAGAAAAGACAACACCGCAAGAATCATCTGCAACAGAGGCCCTGAACAACAGTGCGCTTCAAAAAGCACAAACACCGGTAACAGCACCAGCAACGATGCAGGCACCTGCAGCTCCAGCGCCTGTTGACGGTAAATAAAAGCGTAAAAACACCCCCTTCAACATAATACGAGGGGGTGTTTTCCTTAACCGCGTTGCGGTGCAGCACGTTTCGCTAAAAAATTACCTATGGCTTGAATGAGGCCAACCAAAGCAATCAAAACAACCACAACAGCAATCATCACTTGGGTATTAAACCGTTGATACCCATAACGAATTGCAAGATCGCCCAAACCACCAGCCCCGATGGCACCAGCCATTGCTGAAGCGCCTGTGAGCGTAATTAACGTAACGGTCAAGCCACTAATCAAACTCGGTAAAGCCTCTGGTATCACGCCATAACACATCACCATCCAGCGCGAGCCACCCATGACCTGCACAGCCTCTATTAAACCTGTATCCACGCCACGCAGTGCAATTTCAGCAATACGCGCATAATACGGGATAGCGGCAATTGATAATGGTACAATAGCAGCGCCTGTCCCCAATGATGTACCAACCAACCAGCGCGTCACCGGCAGTAAAATAACTAATAAAATGATAAAAGGTATGGCACGGAGCGCGTCAATCAACAGGCTTAATGGGCGCGCAATCCACGGGCTTCCATAAAGCTCTTTCCGGCTGGCTGAAAATACGATTATCGCCAAGGGTAAACCGACTAGCAATGCGATAGCACCCGAGGCCAAAACCATAATCAGGGTTTGTTCCGTAGCCTGAAGAACAAGATTAACGATGAGCCGGAACATAACCCAAAACCTCCATGAGTTGTGCCTTCTCCGCCAAATACTCCACAATATCATCCGTCAATGCGCGATTAAGCGCCAAAATCATATCCACTGTCGGCACCCCCGCACATAAGGAAGCCCCCCCGGCAATCAAGACAGCCTTAATTGAAAAGCGCTCTGAAAGCTCGGAGAGGAAAGCCGTTTGAGCTGCACTCTCCACGAGTACCACGCGTATCACTGCATGTCTGTCAGCCTGTGGTTGTGGTGTTAAGGACTGCTGCAACGGCGAGGGAAGAGTAGGGCGAGTTTCATTCAGCAACGCTTGAATAGCCGGTGGGTTATGCGCACGGGTCAGCAGATCCAGCATCCCGCCATCATGCACCAACGCCCCTTGCTCCAACACCAGAACACGCTGTGCAAAGCGGCGAATGACCTCCATCTCGTGCGTGATGAGAATAATCGTCAGACCAAGCGTTCGGTTAATATCGCTTAGCAAATCCAAAACCGTTGTCGTACTTTGTGGATCCAGAGCAGACGTCGCTTCGTCGCACAACAACAAAGATGGGTCATTGGCCAGAGCACGAGCAATACCCACACGCTGTTTTTGCCCACCAGAAAGCTGCGCAGGGTATTTGGCATGATGTTCTGACAGGCCAACCAAAGCTAACAACTCAGCCACACGTGCTTGACGTTTTTGGGCAGGCCAGCCTGCAATTTTCAATGGCAGAGCCACATTTTGCGTAACAGTGCGCGTTTCCAGCAAATTAAAATGTTGAAAAACCAAACCTATACCTTGCCGCGCTTTACGTAAATTACGTTCGGAAAGTGAGGTAATGTCCTGATTTTGAAGTATAATCTCTCCAGAATCAGGTTTCTCTAAACCACATAGCGCACGTAACAGCGTAGATTTACCAGCTCCTGACGGGCCGATAAGTCCAACGATCTCACCTTTCTGTACCTGGAAAGAAATATCTTTCAGAACGGGGGCGCCTGCAAAGCTATGCCGCAGGCCAACAACATTGAGAACGCTCATTGCCACGCCGGAAGCGTTGCGCCGTGATACACATCCAGCAGTGCTTGGCGCACATTTTGCTGTTGATATGCCGCGACCAAAGGCTCCACCCATGGTGCATGCACGTTCTCATCATTCACCGCAATAAAGTTGGTGTAAGCGTTATGCTGCAAAGCTTCTTGCGCAATACGCTGATGCACAACATCGATCCCAGCCTTCTGTGCCCAATCCGTGTTCACAACAGCCGCATCCAAATCAGACAATGCACGACCGACCACGCCCGCATCAAGTTCTTTCACGTTTAAATCGCGTGGATTCTCCGTAATGTCCAGCGTCGTTGGCAATAACCCGGCAGATGGTGAAACTTTAATCAAGCCTTGAGCCTGCAACAGCAGAAGCGCGCGCCCTTCATTGCTTGGGTCATTCGGCACGCCAATCGTTGCCCCCTTCGGCAGTGCCGCAACAGAAGACCATTTTGACGAGTAAAGGCCAATCGGTGAGACATACATGTCTCCCACTGGCGTAATGTGGAAACCATGCGCTTCCACTTGTGCCTTCAAAAAGGGGCCATGCTGGAAAGCATTCGCGTCCAGCTCATGTTCTGACAATGCTTCGTCCGGCAAGTTATAGTCTGAGAATGTCACCACTTCGACATTCAGGCCGCTTTTACGAGCATTGGCTGCAACAACGCGCCACACATCCTCATCTTCGCCAGACATGATACCAACACGCACACGCGTTAAAGCAGCACCTGCTGCACGCACACGTGCCAAGGATGCAGCCCCTACAAAAGCCGCAAAGGCTGACAAAGTACGACGACGAGACAGCATGGTGACCTCCTTAAACACAGTATCAGGAAATGATATGCATGAATTGACGAATTAATAATGTCATTAGTGAAAAATGTCTATCCAATATGCAGATATTCTAAGGCAATAATAACATTTGTAAGCCATGACACACGCTCGCATGGCGCACAGCGCGTCGATCACCCGTAAAGAAGCAGCGTTGTGCACGCGGCTCTTGGCCTTTCATAGCCAGCGCAAAACACACAGTCCCCACCGGCTTATGCACGGAGCCTCCACCCGGACCCGCAATACCCGTTACGGCTAGAGCAACAGTGGTTGTTGGTAGAGCGTTCAAAGCGCCCTGCGCCATTTCGAGTGCTGTTTGCTCGCTCACAGCACCATAACGTTCCAAAGTGTCACTACGAACCCCCACCAATCTTTGCTTAAATGCATTGGAGTAAGTGACTAATCCACCTTCAACCACCGCAGATGATCCCGCTATATCCGTCAGAAGCGCGGCTATCATTCCACCTGTGCAGCTCTCAACAGTGACGATTTTTGCCCCCCGGCCCTGCAAAGAAAATATCACTCTTCTAGAAAGTGATATTAATTCAAGATCACTCATGGAATGTGCTTTCTACAGAATAAAGCGTGATATTTGCTTCAATGTTTAAAACATACAAACGCGTTTCCCGGTACGGCAGACGCTCAATCCAGTCAAGCAAAGCCTCATCACCCGATGATGCAACAGGTGGGTTCGCTTTCAACCAAAGATCTACCCGATGCGGGCCAGCATTATAGGAGGCCAGCGCATAAGGTATGACATGATCAAAACGCTCTAAGAGCTGCCGGATATACGCGCTGCCCACAATGAGGTTTGTGTGCGGGTCTTTCAAACCATCGGCGGATACATCATAGCCATGCAAATGCGCATGCCGCACAACATCACGAGCAGCACCAGGCAAAAGCTGTAACAATCCAACCGCATGCGCTGCGCTCAAAGCATTTGGATTAAACGCACTTTCCTGCCGCGCAACGCCGAGAATAATGCCCTCTGGCAAATCGGCATCAACAGGCCACGGGTTAGGGTACCCTTGCGGATATAAACTATACCCCAACCGCGCCAAACTATGAGACGCCGCCACCGCACCAGCAGGAACTTGTAACTGCACAGATAGGTCTGCTACGGTTTTTTGTCCTTCTGGAGAGGTATTCACCGCTTGCAGCAACAGCAGGAAAAGGCGCGCATGATCATAATCCCCAATGCCCGCCAAGCTTTGCGCCGCATCGACTAAGTCAGGACGCGTTAAAGCCGTAGGGGAGGGCTGCACTTGCTCGGAAAGAGCATCATGCAACGCATGTTGAAACCCAACTCCCTCCGCCCCGCCATTAAGCAAAGCACTATGATCCGTTAAGGCAGCTAAAGCGAGTTGCCCATGAATCATGGTAGGGTAATGGGAGGCTTCCTGATACGCATGACGTGCCTGTCCACTCTCCCCGAGAGCCGTATAGACACGCCCTGACCAATACCAACCGGAAGCACGGAAACGCAGAGCCTGTGCATTATGCAGAGCATCAAAATGCGCCAAAGCCTCCTGCGGCGCACTTAAGGCACGTAACGCTATAAAACCTGAGAGCTCTTCTGCTTCCAGCCTCGCCGTATCACCCAAAGGCAACGAGACATCACGCGCCAATCGTGCGGCATCTGCATTACGCCCTACCAACAAGAACGCCCGCGCCAATGCGAGGCGTTCATTCGTCCATATCGGTGACGGAGCATGCCGTTGCACGGCTGCGCCACGTGTGTCCCACAACGCAAGCGCATCATCCAAACGGTCTGCCCGCCGTAAATCATGCATATACTCACGCAGCACTATGGGGTCATTTTTTTGCTGCTCAGTTAACGCCGCAAACGCGGCATCTGCATCCGGCCCTGAGCTATGCAAAGCCAAATACGCGAACGCTAATGACTTTTGCGCGGCCGTAAGACGGACCAACTGGCGGCGTGCCGCCGTGAGACGTCCCGTATTCTGTAAACTTTCAAATCGATGCCACTGGTCACTCGCGGTCAAGCTCGCCCCAAAACGCTGTTCTAACGCCGCTTCCTCAAGACCATCTCCGGCGCCATCTCGCCATAATGTTCGCGCCAGCGCCTCTGCATGCGGCAGATAAGACGCACAATTCAAAACCGCCCCCGGCAAATTCAAAGGCAAAGATACACATAACGTTTGTAACTGCGCTGTATCCGTTTCTTGTGCCAAGGCCGTTTGGTAGCGCCACATAAGACGGCTATGCTCAGGCCAAATTGGCCCGCTTTTTAAAAAAGCCTCATAACGCGCAGCCGGATAAGCGGCATCGGCTCCCGTAAGCAATAACCACTCCTGAAGCCGCGCTGAAAGCGGGGCGGCGTCCACATGCGCTACACCCCCATATCCACTCAAAACACCCATAGCCATGCAGAGCAGTGCCGTACGACGCATGGCCTTCATCGGATTAGTAAACAACATGTTGCCAGACCTCGCCGCCACCTTTAACGATCAGTTCAAGCGATACAAACAGCACAATGGCCAGCCCAACCCAAGCGATCCACCGATATCGCTCTAAAAGACGCGCAATCAATGACGCGGCCAAAGCCATCATCAAAACAGAAACAATAAGCCCAAACACTAGAACCCATGGATGGCCAACCGCAGCCCCAGCAACCGCCAACACATTATCCACGCTCATAGATAAGTCAGCAGCGATAATGCGCAGAATGGCCGTACTCAAACGGGAAGGGGCCTCCACATTTGGCCCTGCCTGCTCATGCCGCAACTCATGAAACATACGGACGCACACCCAGAGTAATAGCAGTCCTCCGGCAAGGGTCAGCCCGATAATGGACAGCAGCTTCACCGCAACCAGTGCAAATAGAATGCGCAGCACGGCTGACAGGAACGTTCCTGCAAAAATAGCGCGCGTTCGATCTTTTCCCGCCAACTGGCGAACCGCAAGACCGATCACGACCGCATTATCACCCGCCAAGGTGATGTCGATCAGCGTGACCTGAGCAAGAGCAAAAAGGGTATGGAGAATAGAATCGGGTGACAAAGGTTGTGCTTTCCTAAAAGCGATCCGTGCAATGTTCTCGTATTTGGTCTAAGCAACCCCCGTAAAGACCTTAAGGTCGTGACCCACACGCTTTTCGGAGTTCGCATGGTCCCCCGCTATAGCCGCCCTCAGATGACCGCCATCTGGTCCCCCGCCAACCGCTACCGCATCTGGTTCGAAATCGAAGCCCTTGCATGCGAAGCTATGGCCGAGCAGGGCGCGATCCCCGCAGAAGCCGCCCGCGTTATCCGTGAAAAGGGCGACGCCGCACTTGCTGCTTTCTCTGACGCTGATCTCGCACGCATCGATGAAATCGAAGCAGAAACGCGCCATGACGTCATTGCGTTCCTTACATGGCTGGCAGAAAAAGTTGGCCCAGAAAGCCGCTTTGTCCATCTAGGCATGACGTCTTCTGACGTTTTGGACACCTGCCTGTCCGTTCAATTGACGCAAGCAGCCGATCTTCTTTTGGAAGATATGGACCGTGCTCTAGAAGCGCTGAAGACCCGCGCTTATGAGCATAAAAACACGGTTACCATTGGCCGAAGCCACGCGATTCACGCTGAACCAACCAGCTTCGGCCTGAAGCTTGCTGGACATTATGCAGAATTCGCGCGTGGCCGTGAGCGTCTGGTGCAAGCGCGCAAAGAAATTGCCGTATGCGCCATTTCAGGTGCTGTTGGCACATACGCACATATTGACCCAGCCATTGAAGAATATGTTGCTGCAAAGCTCGGCCTTGAAGCCGAAAGCGTGTCTACGCAGGTTATTCCGCGTGACCGCCATGCAGCTTTCTTCTGTGCTCTCGGCGTTATCGCGAGCAGCATTGAACGCTTGTCCGTAGAAGTTCGTCATCTGCAACGCTCAGAAGTACGTGAAGCAGAAGAGTTCTTCCACAAGGGGCAAAAAGGTAGCTCCGCCATGCCGCATAAGCGTAACCCCGTTCTGTCTGAAAATCTGACAGGTCTGGCGCGTCTTATCCGTTCGCATGTTGTGCCTGCGTTGGAAAATGTCGCGCTATGGCATGAGCGGGATATCAGCCATTCCTCCGTTGAACGTAACATCTGCCCTGATGCGACCATCGGCCTTGACTTCGCGCTGATCCGCATGGCCAGCATGATGGAAAAGCTGGTCGTCTATCCTGAGCAAATGATTGCCAACATGGAAAGCCTTGGTGGCGTCGTACACTCTGGTGAAGTTCTGCTAGCATTGGCCCGTGCGGGCATCTCCCGTGAAGATGCTTACAAAATCGTACAGCGCAATGCGATGGCGACATGGACACGCCTTAACCAACCAGATGGCCGCAGCTTCCGTGAAAACCTTGATGCTGACCCAGAAGTCAAAGACCGTATCGACGCATCCGTGCTCGACAAAGCCTTTGACCCGGCACAGCATCTTGCCAAGGTTGACCGTATTTTCACGCGCGTTTTCGGCTAAAAAACCACAGGGGGGATGCTTCTCTCATCCGCCCCTCGCAGTTCACGCGCTGTGATGCTATGGGAGCGGAATACTCCGCTTGACACATCGGGCCTGCATCAGTCGTTCAGAATGGTGACAAGGCCCGATACATTGCAACAAGGATAGCCAATGGCCCGCCGCCGCCAGATCTACGAAGGCAAAGCCAAGGTCCTGTTTGAAGGCCCTGAACCGGGAACGCTCGTCCAGTATTTCAAAGATGATGTTACCGCCGGTAACGGCGAGAAAAACGGCATCATTACCGGAAAGGGCGTGCTGAATAACCGCATCAGCGAATATCTGATGCAGCATCTGCACGACATCAATATTCCAACCCACTTCCTGCGTCGCCTCAATATGCGTGAGCAATTGATCCGCGAAGCAGAGATCATTCCCCTCGAAGTTGTTGTGCGTAACGTAGCTGCTGGCTCTATTGCCAAGCGTCTCGGCCTCGAAGAGGGCACACGCCTGCCACGCACCATCATCGAGTACTACTACAAAAATGACTCGCTGAATGACCCTATGGTGTCAGAAGAGCACATTGCTGCGTTCAACTGGGCTGCTCCGCAGGACCTTGATGAAATGAACGCTCTAGCACTGCGCACCAATGACTTCCTGATGGGTATGTTCTCTGGTGCAGGCATTACGCTGGTTGATTTCAAGCTCGAATTCGGTCGCGTGTGGGAAGGTGAGGAGATGCGCATCATCCTCGCCGATGAAATCTCACCCGATAACTGCCGTCTTTGGGATACAAAGACCAGTGAGCGCATGGACAAAGATCGCTTCCGCCGTGACCTCGGCAAAGTAGGGGAAGCGTATCAAGAAGTAGCACGTCGCCTCGGCATTCTGCCGGAGGCTGGAAATGGTGACCTCAAGGGTCCGGAGGCAGTTCAATGAAAATCCGTGTTTTCGTATCCCTGAAGGAAGGCGTTCTTGACCCACAGGGTAAGGCTATTGGCCACGCTCTGGACACATTGGGCTTCAAAGGCCTTGGTGAAGTCCGCGTAAGCCGTGTGGTTGATCTGGACGTTCCAGCAACGGATAAAGCTACAGCATTAGAGCAAGGTGCAGCTATGGCGCGCGCTCTTCTGGCTAATGAAGTCATCGAAGACTTTTCTGTTGAGGTGGCTGCATGAAGACGCTGCTTGCCCTCACTGCGGCAGCATCGCTTCTGACACTCGGCACTACTGCGCACGCACAACGTGTATCCAAGGTAAGCGGCCGTATGCTGGGCTCTATGTGCACCAATGCACGTTCAGCGCCTCTGTGTGACGCATACCTTGCCGGTGTGACAGACAGCGAAGTCTGGTCCAAAAAATATGACGAGCATGCGAATGACGGCAATGCGCCTGTTGCATTCTGCGTGCCCGACAGCGAAACAACAGCACATCTGCGCGAGAGCGTTGTGTCATGGTTGCACCGTCATGACGATGCTCTGACACAGTCAGCGGGCAAAGGCGTTTATCGGGCTCTGCACGAAGCCTACCCTTGCCACGGCGCGACGGAGGACAAAAAATGAAAGCGGGTATCGTCGTATTCCCCGGGACAAACCGGGAGCGCGACATGGCACAGGCGCTCAAGCTGATTTCTGGCCATGCTCCGCGTATGATTTGGCACCAAGAAACATCTTTGGGTGACCTTGATCTCGTCGTTCTCCCCGGTGGCTTTAGCTTTGGTGACTATCTGCGTAGTGGCGCGATGGCCGCACATTCGCCCATCATGGCAGATGTCAAAGCGTTCGCTGAACGCGGTGGCCACATTCTCGGTGTGTGCAACGGCTTCCAAATCCTAACGGAATCTCACCTTCTGCCGGGTGCGCTTCTGCGTAATGCAGGCCTGCGCTTCCTGTCGCAAGATTGCCACCTGAAGGTTGAGAACGCGACATCTCCATTCACACGCGGATGGAAAGCGGGCGATGTGTTCCGTTCACCTATGGCGCACGGAGACGGTAACTACACCGCCTCTCAAGACACGCTCGATCGTCTTGAAGGGGAAGGCCGTGTTGCCTTCCGCTACGCCACAGCCAATGGCACGGTGGCGGCAGATAATGTTTCTGCGAACCCTAACGGTAGCGACCGTGCCATTGCGGGCATTCTGAGCGAAAATGGCCGTGTTTGTGGCCTGATGCCGCACCCTGAAAACCTGACTGACCCAGCGATTGGTGGCACGGATGGCGTGCCTCTATTCCGCGGGCTTGTGGAGGCACTTGTCGGATGAGCGTGAAGGTGGATGCCACTCTCGCCCAGTCTTTCGGGCTGACCAGCGTAGAATATGATAAAGTTCTCACCATTATGGGCCGCACCCCGAGCTTTACCGAGCTCGGTGTATTCTCGGTCATGTGGTCCGAGCACTGCTCTTACAAATCATCACGTCTTCACCTGAAGACACTGCCGACTAAGGCTCCTTGGGTCATTCATGGCCCCGGCGAGAATGCTGGTGTGGTTGATATTGGTGAAGGTTTGGCGGCCGTCTTTAAGATGGAAAGCCATAACCACCCATCCTTTATCGAGCCTTACCAAGGTGCAGCCACCGGCGTTGGCGGCATTTTGCGTGACGTCTTCACCATGGGCGCGCGTCCCGTTGCTAACCTGAACGCACTGCGTTTTGGTGATGCAAAAAACCCCGGTACGCGTCGCATCGTTGATGGCGTCGTGCGCGGTATTGGTGGTTACGGCAACTGCGTTGGCGTCCCAACCGTTGGTGGCGAAGTTAACTTCCATAAGGCATATGACGGCAACCCGCTCGTTAATGCCATGACAGTTGGCATTGCGAAGCAAGACAAGATCTTCCTGTCTGCCGCGGCTGGTGTTGGTAACCCGGTTGTTTACGTCGGCTCCAAAACTGGGCGTGATGGTATTCATGGCGCTACCATGTCTTCTGCCGAGTTTGATGATGAAGCAGCGTCCAAGCGCCCAACCGTTCAAGTCGGTGACCCGTTCATCGAAAAGCTTCTGATTGAAGCTTGTCTTGAACTGATGGCAACGGATGCAATCGTTGCTATTCAGGACATGGGTGCCGCTGGTCTGACCTCTTCTTCCGTGGAAATGGCCGGGAAGGGTGGCGTTGGCATTGAGTTGAACCTTGATGCTGTACCACAGCGCGAACCCAACATGACAGCATATGAAATGATGCTGTCTGAGAGCCAAGAGCGTATGCTCATGGTGCTCAAGCCAGAACGCACCGAAGAAGCACGCGCTATCTTCGAAAAGTGGGAACTGGACTTCGCGGTTATCGGTCATCTGACCGATACGGGCAACATTACCGTCAAGCATAATGGTGCCGTAGAAGCTGATATTCCGCTAGCGCCGCTGGCTGAAGAAGCACCGATCTACGACCGCCCACGTGCACCGCTCGAAGCACCACGTCATATTCAACCGCCGGCTGATCCGGTTGGCATTGAACATGCACTGCTCACGCTTATCGCATCACCAGACCTCGCATCACGCGCATGGATCTGGAACCAGTATGACAGCCTTGTTGGCGGTCAAACGGTTCAGCGCCCCGGTGGAGCGGATGCTGCGATTGTGCGCGTTGAGGACACCAAACTTGGCTTGGCGCTGACAACCGATTGTACGCCACGTTACTGCCAAGCTGACCCGCATGCAGGTGGCGCACAAGCCGTTGTTGAAGCATGGCGCAACATCACGGCAACGGGTGCAACACCTCTCGCCGTGACGGACAACCTTAACTTCGGCAACCCAGAACGCCCAGAAATCATGGCTCAGTTCGCTGAAGCGATTAAGGGTATGGGTGAAGCATGCCGTGCGCTCGACTTCCCAGTCGTGAGCGGCAACGTGTCTCTATATAACGAAACACGTTCCCCGACAGGTCTACCCCAAGCCATTCTTCCTACCCCAGCGATTGGCGCTTTGGGTGTTTTCCAAGACGTTTCCAAATCCGTCGGCCTGGCCATGCCAGACCAGAAGGAGCTGGTACTAATTGGTGAAATCCGCGGTGAACTTGGTCAGTCACTCTGGCTGCGTGAAATTTGCCACCGTGAAGAAGGCGCTCCGCCACGTATTGATTTGGTCGCTGAACGCCGCAACGGTGATTTCGTCCGTAGCCAGATTCAAAACGGCACTGTGTCTGCTTGTCACGACATTGCCGATGGCGGCTTGCTCATCACGCTGGCGGAAATGGTGATGGCGAGTGGCGTTGGCTGCTCCTTGGCCGAACACCCAGCGAGCTTGCCTCACCAAGCCTTCTGGTTCGGTGAAGATCAAGCATGCTATGTTGTCGCGACTGATAATGCTGCATCATTCATCTCAGCTGCTGAAAAAGCAGGCGTGCCAGCACGTCACTTAGGTCACTCCGGTGGCACAGCACTGAATATGGCCGATGGTATTTCCGTTGAAGCAACGCGCCTGCGTGATTTGAATGCAGCGTTCCTTCCAGCGCTCATGGGGCAGGACTCCTAATTATGCCGATGACCGCACAGGAAATCGAACGTACGATTCGTGAAGCACTGCCCGATGCCAAGATTGAAATCGAAGATCTAGCTGGGGATGGTGACCATTATGCCTGCGCTGTGACCAGCGAAGCATTCCGTGGTTTGCCGCGCATTCGTCAACACAAGCTCGTCTATGACGCATTTGGTACCCGTATGGGCACTGAACTGCATGCGATGGCGCTACGCACGATTGTGCCTGAATAAAAGAGGCGCTTGAGCCACCTCTTGAAGTTCCTGCACTGAGCAAGCACCTTAGTGATGAGATCCAGCCGTAGAGCGGAAGTCGTTTCCGCTCTACACAATAAGGAATATCCCATGCCTGAGACCGTGTTTCAGCACATTCAGAACCTGATCGATACGAACCCTGTCATGCTGTTCATGAAGGGCGATAAGCTTTTCCCACAATGCGGTTTCTCTGCACGTGTTGTTCAAATTCTCTCCCATTTGGGTGTGACATTTGAGACATGCAACGTGCTTGAAAGCCCAGAAATCCGTCAAGGGATCAAAGATTTTTCACAATGGCCAACCGTTCCTCAGCTTTATGTCAAAGGTGAATTCATCGGCGGCTGTGATATTGTGACTGACATGTACCAAAATGGTGAGCTTGAAACGCTGATGTCTGAAAAAGGCATTGCTATTGCCAATGCATAAATCCGTAGAAGCAGGTTAATACCTGCTTACTATCTGGGTTTTATCCAGCTTTGCGCATGCCACATTCCTGCCATGTTGTTACCAAACATGGCAGGATCTTGATTTTTTTTGAATATACCACTATCGGGCTTGCCGTCCGCGCCCATAACAGCTTACGGTCATACCTATCAGCAGGTACGGATATTTTCTAATGGCGCGAAGCGTTTTTAAAGTCATGATCAGCGGCCTATCAGGGGTTGCCGTTTCTCTTGGGGCAGGGCATGCCATCGCACGGCCCGCAATCACGGATTATGAAGCTAGTCGACTGACGCTCGGCGCTTTGACATCTGTTCCTGTTTATCACCGTCCCGTGATGCATATCATCCGCCACCGACATGATACTCATGCAACGGCACTCGCCATGAATGCACACCGCTCTACGGCTATGATCCGCTCTGTTTCGTATAGAACGCATGTTTCCGTAGCGACACATCACCACGCAGCAAAACACCGCCGCACGTAAGACGATTTATCGTCTCAATGGCGAGATATATTTTATCTCGCCGCGCCTACTCTTGGCGAAAAGCGTTTTTAATACGCTTCATGGCTCCGGAATAATCCACAAAGACACAATCAAAGCGTGTCTCCGGCCTATGCCATTCTTCTTGTGTTGCCCAGATAAAATCAAAGGCTGCTAGAAGGCGTGTTTTCTGCCTTGCGCTTAATGATTCCGCGCCAGTCTTCAAACAGCGCCGACGCTTCACTTCAACAGCAACCAAACACTCATCCGTACAAATGAGCAGGTCAATCTCACCAAACGGTGTTTTTAACCGCTCTGCGAGCACGCTATATCCTGCTTCTTGTAAACGTGCCGCGACCAGCGCTTCCGCCTCTAAGCCGGAGCGATAAGACCGTAACCCTTGTGAAGAACGTCGCTGCGACCAAGAAGGCGGTACACTCATATTACAGGCGTGAACGCAAAATCCGCGCGGCGTCTAACGCAAAATACGTCAAGACTGCATTACAACCGGCGCGACGAAACGCCAGAAGGCTTTCCATAATCGTCTGATCCCGATCCAACCACCCATTTTGGAAGGCTGCTGCCATCATCGCGTATTCACCTGATACTTGGTACGCGAAGGTAGGGACCTTGAACTCATCGCGCACGCGGCGAATAATATCCAGATAGGGCATACCCGGCTTGACCATGACCATATCTGCGCCTTCTTCAAGGTCACGCGCAACTTCTATCAGGGCCTCATCTGAGTTGGCTGGGTCCATCTGATAGGTTTTTTTATCGCCTGTCAGCAGACCGCCAGAACCGAGCGCATCACGAAACGGGCCATAATACGCCGAAGCATATTTTGCAGAATACGCCATGATACGCGTATCTTGCAGCCCATCGTCATCAAGCGTTTCTCGAATTTTACGAACACGGCCATCCATCATATCCGACGGCGCCACGATGTCATTGCCTGCGCGCGCTTGATTCACAGCCTGCGCTGCCAAAATTTCGACCGAAACATCATTAAGAACACGACCATTCTCAATGATTCCATCATGTCCGTGATCTGTATATGGGTCCAACGCAACATCCCCAATGATCCCAAGATCAGGGAACGCCTCTTTCAGACGCCGTGATGCGCGGCACATCAGGTTTTCAGGGTTCAGCGCTTCCGTTCCACGAGCATCGCGCAATTCTGGTGGTGTAATGGGAAAGAGAGCAATAGCTGGAATACCCAACTCAACCGCGGGTCGCACATGCTCCACCAACACATCAAGACTAACCCGAATAACCCCCGGCATCGAAGCGACCGCTTGTCGTTGTTGTGTGCCCTCACACACAAAAACAGGCCAGATCAAATGATCAGGCAATAACGTATGCTCGCGCACAAGAGTACGAGTGAACGCGTCATGCCGATTACGGCGTGCTCGGGAGAGAGGAAAGCTTCCATAAGACATGACGCAACGATGCTCCTATTTATCAACTGAGGAAAGAGCACTACGCTTCTTCCCGTAACACGCATAGACTACCAAGCCCAAAGCCAGCCATATCAGCAGGCGAACCCATGTCATTTCATCCAAAGATGCCATGGACACCCCACAGAAAACGACCCCCAGAACGGGAATAATCATTCCGCCTGGCACCTTAAAGCGACGCTCTGCCTCTGGTGCACGACGACGCAAAACGGGCACGCCAATGCACACCAGAATAAACGCGAAGATCGTCCCAATGGATGTCATGCTACCCAGTTCGCCAATCGGCAGAACTGCTGCAAAAATACTGGTAATCACACAGAACATAACGTGTGATGTCCAAGGCGTGCGGGTTTTTGGGTTCAACTTTGAGAATACTCTCGGCAACAACCCATCTTGAGACATCACCAAAAATACCCGAGCTTGCCCTAAGAGCAAGCCAAACAAAACGGATATGTAACCTGCTGCAATGCCCATTTTTACGAAATTATGCAGCCATGCCGCATGTGCCGTGTTCACTACCGTCGCTACGGGGCTAGGGTCATTTGCGAGCTTTTGATAGTTCACCACCCCAGTGAGCACCAAAGAGAAACCCGCATATACAAGCGCACAAACCACCAGCGTTGTGATCATTGCTATAGGAAGATCTTTTGCTGGGTTTTTACTATCTTGCGCCGTGGTTGAAATAATATCAAAGCCAATATAGGCAAAGAACGCCATACCGGCAGCCCGCATAACACCGGAAAAACCAAAGTGCCCAAACTCCCCCTGATTCTGCGGAACAAAGGGGTGATAGTTTGAAACGTTAATGTACTTTGCACACGCTATGGTCACCAACGCAATCACGGCAATTTTTAAGAAGACCACAATATTATTGATCTTCGTTGACTCGCTCATGCCACGCATCAAAAGCGCTGTCACAAGGATCAAAATAAAAACTGCAGGCGCATTAAACCATGCTGGTACAACCGTACCATCCGCCAGATGAACAGGCGTCATTGGTGGTGCAAGCAAGCGCGGATCAATCTGTATGCCCCAGTCTGAAAGAAGGGACGTCATATAACCCGACCAACTGGAGGCTACGGCGGCCGCCCCGATGGTATATTCCAGCACCAGATCCCAGCCGATCATCCAGGCAATAATCTCACCGAATGCCGCGTAAGAGTAGGTATAAGCAGACCCGCCAGACGGCATCATGCTCGCCAATTCGCCGTAGCACAATCCGGCAAAGCCACAGGTAATCGCAGCAATGATATAAGAGAGCGTGACACCGGGACCCGCATTTTGCCCAGCAGCGACGCCCGTTAACGAGAACAAACCCGCACCAATTGTAACCCCGACACCCAGCGCTATGAGCTGCCAGCGCCCTAGGACTCGTTTCAGGCCAGAAGAAGATGAAAAATCGGACTGAATGGGCTTTGTCCGCCACAGCGGAGAAGACATGTGTGTTTCCTGACGACAATGTGGGGCAAAAAAGAACTGATATCTTCATTTACCCGGCGAATATTTTTGCGGACCCGTCCATTCTGCGATAGTGACGAGCCATCAGCTTTGATGGAGAATGGACCACCATGTCAGAACATGCCAGCCAGTCCGCACATAATTCCTTCTTTCAAGCCCCTTTGAAGGACGTTGATGCCGATGTTGCAGCCATTTTAAACGATGAACTCGTCCGCCAGCAGGACGGGATTGAACTCATTGCTTCTGAAAATATGACGTCATTTGCCGTCATGGAAGCGCAAGGCTCTGTCCTCACCAACAAATATGCTGAAGGCCTGCCGGGCAAACGCTACTATGGCGGTTGCGTAGATGTGGACCGGGTTGAGCGCCTTGCGATTGAACGTCTGACCAAAATTTTTGGTGCTGAGTTCGCAAACGTACAGCCTCACTCAGGTGCCAATGCTAACCAAGCTGCCTTCATGGCAATGGCAAAGCCTGGCGATACGATTCTTGGCCTGAGTTTGGCTGCCGGTGGTCATCTGACGCACGGTGCAGCACCAAACTACTCCGGCAAGTGGTTTAATGCTGTTCAATACGGTGTACGCGCTGAAGATGGCCTCATCGACTATGAGGAAATGGAAACGCTGGCACGCGAGCATAAGCCTACGATCATCGTAGCAGGTAGCTCGGCTTATCCGCGCGTTATTGACTTCGCACGCTTCCGCAAAATTGCGGATGAAGTTGGTGCGTTCCTGATGGTCGATATGGCACATTTCGCAGGCTTGGTCGCTGCTGGTCTGTACCCAAACCCTGTGCCTTATGCTGACATCGTTACGTCCACGACGCATAAAACCCTCCGCGGCCCACGCGGTGGCATTATTCTGACCAACAGCCCAGAGCTTGCAAAAAAAGTAAACTCTGCTGTTTTCCCAGGTCTGCAAGGCGGCCCGCTGATGCATGTTATCGCTGGTAAGGCGGTTGCGTTTGGTGAAACCTTGAGCGAATCGTTCAAGGACTATCAAACACGCGTTTTGGCCAATGCACGCGCTCTGGCAGATGAACTGCAAAAGCGCGGCTTCAACATCATTACCGGCGGCACAGACAGCCACTTAGTTCTGGTAGACCTACGCCCTAAAAAAGTGACGGGTAAGCTGGCAGAAAACATTCTGGAAAAAGCTGGGATTACGGCTAATAAAAACGCCATTCCGTTCGATCCAGAAAAACCATTCGTCACGTCTGGCATCCGCTTGGGCAGCCCGGCGGCCACGTCACGTGGCTTTGGTGAAGAAGAATTCCGCACCATTGGCCGTATGATCGACGAAGTGCTGTCCGCAGCATTGGAAGAAGATAATGCTGAAGCTGTCGCTGCCCGTGTGCATGAAGAAGTGAAGGCTCTATGCGGCCGCTTCCCAATTTACACCAGCGCATCAGCCTAAGAACATTATGGTAGGGTCGTATTTATACACCCTACCAAGCGGTACGGCGCGCCAGTCGTACCGCGAGTTGCCCCAGATGGGGGCGGTGGTTGGGTATAATCAAAACGCAATCATCATACGGGGTGCAAATAACATCACGCCCATCATGCGCGATTACGGTACCTGCATGAGGAATAGTCGTTCCCCCCTCCCATAATTGCGTAAAAGTAAAATCTGCACTACGCGCTACGACGTTATCTGTCACAAAAAACGAATGTGCCGTTTGCTGAGGGCCACCCGTCTTTGCATGTAGATGTAGCCCCTCTATATTCTGTAGAAAGACTTCAACCGTCTGTCCCATCGTCCGGAGCGTTTCTGGCTGCCAATGTTGACCCGCTTCCAGTAAACATCCACGCCCAGCGCCTACCGTTGCTGCGAAACGATCATATTCAATCAAGCGCGCACCACCTTGATGCCCCAAATCTGAAACAATAGCGGATGGAAGACCCTGTGCCGACGCCAACCCCGCAGCGAAATCCATGGAACGTTTGACGTGTGGAGCGATAAAAAATGCCTCTGAGGGCCATAGGGTAGAATGTAAGTCCAATAAGAGATCTGCCCGGCGGATAAAGGGCTCTATCTCTCGAGCACGGCGTAATTCATGACTTGTTTCACTCCCGCGCAAACGGTGTGTGTTCCAAACCCGGTTCATATCTTCTTCAAGGTAGCGCGCCGCGAGAGGCTGACGCACCTGAAAGCACTTAAATGCCTCTAGGTTCGCCACAATAAGCGTTAAACGCCCTGAGGTTAGAATAGGGGGGGTGCGCCTCAAACGCTCTAAAACATGTCCACTAGCAAACTCATTACCATGCAATAAGCCGGTGATAACAAGGTCCGGGCCGGGGGCATGTGCTTCAAAGGTGATCACCCCCGGAATATCCGTATTCGTGACATTCCATGCGCTTAAATCAGGCGGCAGCAGAACGACAGGCGGAATAGAGGCACGCTGAGGGAACAGCTCTTCGCTTAATACCGTTTTACGAAGGCGAATAGGGTGGTGGCGTAAACCGGCCTTACAGCTCATGCTCCTCAATGCCTCGCCTTGCAAAATCGCGTATCATACGGTCACAACGCGCTAACTGATCCCGGGTTACAAACTCATCTGGCCGATGTGCCTGTGCGATATCCCCCGGACCGCAGACGATACTTTCCATCCCCGCGCGCTGATAAATGCCCGCTTCTGTGCCGTAAGAGACATGACCCGCCGTATTCCGTCCCGTTATGCTCTGTGCTTCTAGTGTCAGGGTATGTTCCCTAGACAAAGCAAGGGGCGGCAAATCACAAAGCTGTTCATAGGTAATGCCACCTTGAGAGTTCCCAAACTTTAAAGCCTGCTCCAAAGGGCGAAGCGTATCTTGCAGAGCCTGAAACATTGTTGGCCCATCATCACCCGGCACATTGCGCCACTCTACCTCGAAGGAGGCATGTTCTGGGATGATATTTAAAATAGATCCACCAGACGCAACCCCGACCTGCATAGTCGTATAAGGCGGCTCAAAACCTGCAACACGATGCCCGTCTTGAGCCAAGCGATCCGCTTCATCGGCACAGAAAGCAATAGCACGCCCCATAGCATGCAAAGCATTGCGCCCGGCTTCAGGGTTAGACGAGTGCCCCGGCAGCCCTTGAAACGTTACACGGACAGCAAAACGCCCCTTATGCGCAATAATCGGGGCTAAAAGGCTCGGCTCCCCCACAATGCACCGATCAGGCATTCTGTCTGCGGCACGCAAATCAGCCATAAGATAACGCGCACCATCACATGTGATCTCTTCATCACATGTAAACAGCAGGTGGATAGGGTCATTGGCTGCATATGCTTTTAAATCTGGAACAGCCGCCAGCATACAAGCAACAAACCCCTTCATATCCGCAGCACCGCGCCCATAAAGCCGATCTCCGTCTTCACGAAGGATAAAAGGGTCTGATGACCATTCCTGCCCCTCAACCGGGACACAATCCACATGACCAGAAAAAGCTAAACCGCCTGCACGGTCAGGGCCGATAACAGCATGAAGATTCCACTTTTCTACAGCCCCTTCTGGGCCGGGATAGCGGGTCGAGGGCACACCATGCGCAGATAAATATTGCTCAATCCATGTGATGATTGGTGCATTGCTCTTAGCGCTTGTCGTATCAAACGCCACAAGAGCAGCCAAAATATCAGCCGATTGAGGGGGAACGGTATGGGGATCACTCATAATGTTATTCTCAACATGCTTAACATGATCCGCATACCTCTATTTTTTAACGGTCCAGTGTTTCTTCGGTCACAATCCGTACACGTTGGCCTGTTTCTTTCTCAACGTCACGCAGCAGATGCCGCTCTTGTGGGTCAAGCAAGGATAACGCAATGCCCCGCTTTCCCGCACGGGCGGTACGGCCAATACGATGAATATAAGCAGGTACGCTTGATGGCATATCCGCATTGATCACACATTCTACATCCGGAATATCAATTCCTCGTGCAGCGATATCGGTTGTGACCAGAACCTGCACTTGCCCTTCACGGAAACGCGTCAATGCCCGGGCACGGGCACCTTGCGTACGATCCCCGTGCAGTGTCTCCACAGACACTCCACTACGAGACAAAGAACGCCCCAATATCTCAGCCCCTTGCTTAGTTTGCACAAAAACCATGGTACGACCGGTAAAATGGTTCAGCACATGCTTAATGGTGGGGACTTTATCATCTTTGAGTACGAACATAGCGCGCTGACGGATTCGCTGCGGCGCTGCGTCTTCTGTCTCAAGCTCAATACGTACAGGGTCCTGTGTCACACGCTTAGCAAGATCCATAACCGGAGCAGGCAAGGTAGCAGAACAAAAAACTGTTTGTGGCTGAATATCGGGGAAATGCGTGCTTAAAGCCGTCATAGAATCGGTAAATTCATCATCCAATAAACGATCGGCTTCATCCAAAACAAGATACCCAATCTGATCAATGACCAGATCACCTTGCACGACAAGGTCAAGCAACCGCCCATGCGTTGCAACGATGATGTCCACACCATCCGCCAAGCCACGCAATTGCTGATCACGCGGAGTACCCCCGCAGATCACGCGTGTTTTCAAGGGTAAACGGCGCCCTAGTTGACGACAGACAGACGCTGCTTGCGCGGCCAATTCACGTGTTGGCTCCAAGATCAAAGCCCACGGGCCTTGCGTTTCTAAACCTTCTTCCTTTCGTCGCGCCAATGCTTGCAGCAAAGGCAGTACAAAAGCAGCGGTCTTTCCACTCCCTGTTTGTGACGCGATAAGAACATCCTTCCCCTTCAACAGAGGTGGGATAGCCCGCGCCTGAATCAGGCTCGGCCGCTTATGCCCGGCAGATTCAAGAGCTGCCAAAAGAGCAGGCGCAAGGCCTAAGCCTTCAAAAGAAACAGACGGAGAAGATACGTTTGAGATTGTCATGGTGTGCATCTTGCCAAAAGACGCCCCTTGCAGGCAATTCGGCAGTGCTTGTTGACGAAAGAAAAATAACGGAGGGGTCATGACGGCCACCATCATCGCCGAAGATTTTGCCGGAATGCGGACCCAAGGCCTCGGCTTGGCGGAAACGGCCGGGTGGGAGGCACATTTTTGTCCAGTCCTCGCGCGCCCCTTTTGGAGCAACTTCTCTTCGCGTTTTTGGCTGCGCCCCTTATCGTGCATTGAGCCTATTGCTCTCCCCCCACACACCAACGTTTTAATCGGGGTAGGGGGAACGGGCGGGATCATTGGGCGCGCACTAGCGCGTAAATATCATCTGCCGATTGTACAAATCCAAAACCCACGCAGGCAGTTCAAGCGCTTTGACGTCATCATTGCAAACCCGCATGATGGCATCATGGGAGGGAATATTTTGATCTCCCGCAATGCACTTCACCCGGTCACACCACAAAAACTAGAGGGTGCCCGCCAGCAATGGCACAGTCATTTACGGCGTGATCATCGCCCATTATTGGCTGTCATGATTGGCGGTGCGAACGGACGTTTTACTCTTGGCCCGCGCGAAGCGGCACATTTGGCAGACACGATCATCGCCTATACTCAGCACCACAACATGCAAACCATCGTCACACCTTCACGCCGCACCGGCGCTGATGTCATCACGGTATTACGTGAACACTTAACACCCCACGGCATTCGATTAGAAACTGGGGAAGGGGACGCTAACCCCTATATGGGAATGCTCGCTTGTGCTGATATGATCGCCGTAACAACCGATAGTGTCTCTATGATTTCTGAAGCGGTGGCAACGCCTGCACCTATCATGATTTTGCCGTTACCCGGACGGTCACAGCGCATTGGGCAATTTATCGCCGCCCTCGAAAAAGATGATCGCATCCGCCCGTTTTCAATAGAACATACGTCATGGACTGTGCGTCCGCTTGACGACACGCCGGACATCGCGAGAGAAATGCGCCGACGTTTGAAGCTCTGAAAGGCTCTACCTTCATGCTCGATATTCGTACATTCGGCCCCAAAGGCGGCAATGTTCTATACAAAGCTCTGGCACATCCAGTCGCTGCCACAGCTCTGAGCGCCATGGAGCAGCGCCTTTCTGGTCGTAAAATTGCTGTTTACGACCCCGATGACACCGTCCAGACACTAACCGCACTTTATCCCGGCTTAAAACCAACATTCGTCCTGACGCATGATACTGAGCAAGTCGGTAAAAATGACGGGTTTGGCGGGTCTTACCATGCACTCGTCGATCTACCCGATATTGAGGCAGATTGTGTACTGGCTCTTTCTTTTGATGACGCCAAAATGCGGGGGCGACTGAAAGACCTTCTGCACGGCAAAGAGCTTGAGACGCTTGCACCTGCGCGCTTGCCAGACTCTATGATTGTGCGTGGCCGTCCGTATCTAGATAAACTCAACTTTGCCACGAATTTTGCGTTCTTCCGTGACGATGCTTCATTCTCAACACGCATTGTCACAGCAAATTACTGGTCCAATTATCAAAGCGAAAATCTGCGTTACTGGATGCGCCTGTTTGATGAAGGCGGCACTGTCATTGCAGAATGGGAAATGCCTATTGAAAAGGCAAATTCTGGTATTATCATTGACAGTTCAGAGATCCGCGAACGCTTCGATCTACCGGCTTTTACAGGGCAACTGTTCATTCATGTTCTCGGCGCGCGTGGGCATGACGTCGTTAAATATGCCCTCGATATTTTTGGCAAAGGCGAAAACCCCAGCCTCTCCGTCACGCATGATGCCAATGCCTGGCCATCGGTTCGTTTTGCCACACTTCCGGCACCAGCCCCACATGAAACCATTACCGTCTGGGTGCAAAACAGCCACGGAACAACCATTCCGGCAGGCGAAATCACTTTCAACACAATGGGGAAAGAGGACCATCGCAGCGTTGATCGTACCATTGGCCCCTTTGAAACAGTCGCTGTTGATATTGGTGCCTTATTTCCAGATGTTCAGTGGCCCGCTCAACTTGAAATGCGTCCCAAACGTCATCTGGTACGCCCACGCTATGAAATTCGGGAAGGCAACCGTACCCGTATCGCTCACCTGAATGTTGAGCGGGATAATATTCAACCTGACCCCGCAATTCGTGCTTTCCCTAAGTCACTAGGCCGAGGGTTTTTGCTCCCATTCCCAATTTTAGACCCCAAACACTATACAAGCTTCGTGCAACCCACGCCGATGTCTGAGGCGCTGCACTCTCAACCTGTGCGCTTAGATCTTTTTGATGAGAACGGAGCGCCTGTTGGCTCTCACTTTTTGGGAAATCTGCCACGTGACCATCAAACAGCCATTGCTTTGCATGACTTAACAGACCGGGCGGGGCATGCGGACCTTGTCTATGATTTCCGTGATGGTGGGGAAGCTGATGGCTGGCTACACGGCCTGATGCGGTATCGCAGCCGCAATACGGGCCACGCGGCAGAAACCAGTTTTGGTGCACATATCTTCAACACATTAATGACATGGCGCTCAGAACCGCAATCTTATGCTGGCCCACCACCGGGACTGACAACACGCCTCTTTCTAAAGCTTGGACATGATGCCCTTCAAAGCTTCTGCTGCCTTATCCATCCTGCCTCGGTGGAAGGAACACATGATTCCAGCACGACATTACTACTGCACAGTGCAAGCGGGCATCTGATTGCCGAAACAACCATCACGATCCCACCTTCAGGTTCCTATATGGTACGCCCGCATGAACTCTTTGATGGCGCGCATCTCGAACAAGCGGGAGTGGGGGGATATGTTCTTATCCGCGACTTAACCTGCCGTCTGTTCGGTTATCATGGCCTAGAGAACCCAGATGGTGGGTTCTCCCTAGACCATATGTTCGGTTTCTAAACGCCGGGTTTACTGGACAGTCGACCCCATAATCGACTGTCCAAAACACCCATCCCACAGTGTATGGCTTCACCCAACCCCCATACCATTAAAATAATAGCTGGATAGAGGACCCAACTTAATCGGGTTGATCCATTCCATATGTGCACAACACTCAGCACGACAAACATATGAAATAAATAAATCTCGTAAGATAATTGTCCAATACGTCTTAACCAATACAGGCCGGGAAGAGGGGTTTGTGCTTTAAGTGCACAGAACAACACCAAACAAGCGGTACCAACAACAAAGAGGTTAAGCCATAAACGCCCTAAGACATCCCACCAAAAATGCATGAAAAACATATCCGGCAGCATAAACATCACCGCCAAAAGAGGGAGAATAAAAACAAAACGTTTTTCTCGTAAATACGGCGCTATCAGCGCACACAGAACACCGAGAGCAATACACCCCATACCCGCCAGCGTATTTTCATCTTGCCATATCTCATCATGATACGAACGGGCGATCATCATTTGACCTGCCACGACCAAGACGCCACAGCATACCCACCGAACCCAACGCCCCATGCGGCATATCAACGGAAAGCCGAGATAAAACAGCTCTTCAATGGAGAGGGACCATAAGACCGTCCAGCTAGCGACACTCCAGCCATGCTGTGCTTGCCAAAGATTGAAATACAGCCCCAAAGCTGCAGCAGTTGCTCCAATCGCTGTCTGCCCCGTTTTTACGAACGTATAATTATCCACGCGAAATGCATTCAACATCAACAAAATAATCAATAAAAACAAAAGACAAGGCAATATTCTTCGCGCACGATCAGCGATAAATTGCCCCGGATTTAACGCATCTAAAGATCCATATTTTTCGCGTAGACGTGAGGTAATCAAGAAACCTGACAAAACGAAAAAGACATACACGGCCTCTGTACCGTTATAATTTAACCCCGATAAAAACCATTTTGGGAAAATATCCACGAGAGCCGTATGGCTCAATGGCATACGAATACCGATATGGTTTCCCAAAACGAATAAGACAGCAGCTCCGCGCATACAGTCTAGACCAGCATTTCGTGCCATTTACCGCTCTCTTTTCTGTGAAGGCGATAAGCATCGTCAGGACTTTCATGGCCTTAATAAGACCCTATCAAGGCAAAAAAGCCCCTTGTCACAGAAGAGTCACCCTGATAGAACGCCCACCAACGAATGGGCGCATAGCTCAGCGGTAGAGCACTGCCTTCACACGGCAGGGGTCACAGGTTCAATCCCTGTTGCGCCCACCATTCGATCCCCAAAAATATCTTTTAAGTTTAATCCTTTACTTCAAATCTGTATGCTTCAAAAAACTGTTATACAGTCACAACCGTCCCGCTAAACGCTGCGCGGCCAAACAAAATGCGTCGAAAAAATCATCGGCGCTAGAAATCTTCCCACCAGAAAACATAATAAACCCATCAACCATACCATTCTGCAGCATGCCCTCAGAATGCACGAGCATACCATCGGGGTCTTCCATCGCGCCTGAGCTAGGCACGTCACTCTCTACCCTAGGCCGCAAAGGGGCTTTGAAAACACTCCCCCAATAATCCTCCACCTTTTGCGGATATGAACGTCTATCAACAGTATAAGCCTCCAGCGGCTTTCTCTGGGCGTGCATATAGCCAATTTCAACAGCCGTTCCCGGATCCATGTCGGCACTACGCCGAAATGGATCAACGCAAAAAAGCCCCGCATCACACTCATCCATAAGATCACGGTCAGCACGCACAAACGCCAAAATTGTTTCTCGCCCCGGGGGGAGGTGGCGCGCTTCTTCTTGTCCATCAAAAGGAGCAACACCAATCAGCCCGTAATCCGCACAAATCAACTTTAATTGCCGAAAAATAGATAATGCATCCGGACGAAAAACGAGGTCCCCCGCCAAATAGACCTTGGGATTTTTTTTCTCGATCCGCGTCATGCAAAAATCCTATTTCATTATCTCATGCGCTAAAAAGCATATCATATCACGTATATCACGCTTTACGATCTCTGCATTTTTAGACAACTCATAAGTATTCATATTCAAATAGCAGGAACGATTTATTTCAACTTGCAGTGCGTGCTGGCCTTGCGTCGATCGACCATAATGCTGAGTAATATACCCGCCCGCATAGGGAGCATTAAGCCGCACGGCATAACCGCGTTTCTGAAAAAAGTCTCGCACAGCGGCCGTAACCTCAAAATCACACGACCGCCCATGCACATCCCCCAAAACAATATCGCACGGAGCAGAAATTGGGAGAGGAGGCATAGAGTGCATATCTAATAGCACAACGCCCCGACTGTATTGCTGGGACAAATGTGCCAGTTCACGCTCTATAGCCGCATGATAAGGAAACCACCCAGCGGACAGCCTTTGATCCAACTCTTCCAGAGGCAAACAATGCGTATAAATTGGTATCGAGTGCGAGGCGAGGCGTGGAATAACCCCAAACCCCGCGCGGACTTTATCTGTACGCTCAAAATGACGGCCCATAGGAGGCGGGCGAAACATACGCTCGTCAATTTCAGCAGCCCCACGGTTCACACCGCACCAAACACGCGGCAAGGACGTTTTGATTACCGTTACACCATCTTCTGCCAATCCATCACAAAACCAGTCCATATGACGATCTTCCGTACGCCGCAGAGAGGCTTCAGACAAACAAGACGCCGCCAAAAAAGACTCTGGATAATAGCGCCCAGAATGTGGAGAGGACACCAGAAGTGGTTTACAGGCAGAAAACCGAGGCTTTTCGACCGACACAAAGGAGGGGGGAGAAGAAAATCGCATTCAATGATAATTTTTTATTTTTAAGGGGTTGTCACCCCCCACGAATACAGCTAAACACCACCTCACCGAGCCGGAGGGCGCATAGCTCAGCGGTAGAGCACTACCTTGACATGGTAGGGGTCACAGGTTCAATCCCTGTTGCGCCCACCACCCGGCTCGGTCATTAAATCCAAAAAATAAAATACTTCTTCTAAATAAAACGTTAAATTAACGTTACAGCGCTACGCGCTTAAAAATTCTCTTAAAATATCCTCGCCCATAACGCAGCGCACTGTCGCTACGGGCGAGGGGCCTAATTAGGCTTCGTCGTCGTGATCTTCGTCGACATACTCTTCATCGTCGAAGTAAACTTCTTCAACCGTCACGACGAGCGTATCTTTTGCGCGGAGTTCATCTGCTTGAGCGGAAGCTGCGTCTTCCTCTTCATACAGCTCAGATTCACCCGGGTCAGAAACCCAGCCGTTATCAACATTCCAGAACTCTTCATCACCGTTTTCGAGTTCACGACGAATCAGGTAACCTGCAACTTCTTCTTCAGCCATGATCATAGCCCTTTCTAAAACTGAGGTGATGAAGGCCCAGCTTACGGCTAAAAGTCAATCACCCCTTAATCAGGGCGTTTTCTAAAAAACGGCTATCTTCTGGGCAAAAGCCGTCACCATGCCTAAAAAATGTCACCAAAAAAAATTCCCAATTTTTTTGATGCTTCAGAAGTGAAAAAATACTGGCATAGAAAACTTAAATTTTTTGTCACCACCCTTATACAAAAACTGGACTATAGTCGTCTTTGTTGTCCTATTAAGACGTCTGGCGAGGAAACTTCTATGTCCATAAAAGCAAAAGCTACCGCCGCACTCGTGCTAACGAGCTTTCTGTCTCTCACCGCCTGCGAATCGGCACAACAAGTAGTGAGCGATAAAGAAGATCACCTCGCCGCCGCCGGATTTGTTGCGAAGCCCGCAAATACGCCGGAACGTCTAAGCATGCTCAAACGCCTACCAGCACACCGCTTCCTACGCCGCATCAACGGTGACACGGTCAATTATGTGTATTCTGACCCAACGGTCTGTGATTGCCTCTATGTCGGGTCACAAGATGCCTATGGTCGCTACCAACAATATCAGCAGCAACAAAACCTTGCTGATGAACAGCAGATGACTGCCCAAGAATATAATGACGCCAACTGGAATTGGGGCGCGTGGGGCGGGTGGGGTCCCGGCTTCGGCATGGGACCTGGCTTTGGCCCAGGTTTTGGAGGGTATGGGTGGTAAACCCACCCACCACTTCAAATTTTTAGTAATCGGCTGGCGGCTCAGAGGCCTCCAGCCATCCTTGCAGCATATAGCTTGCCGCCATTTTATCGACGACTTCCGCACGGCGTGCGCGAGTCATATCGGCTTCACTGATCAAAAAGCGATTCACCGCACTGGATGAGAGCCGCTCATCCCACACGCAGGCTGGAACCCCAACGCGCTCTGATAGTGCCTCCGTCCAGTCAGACGCTGCCCTCGCGGCCGGTCCGAAGCTCCCATCCAGCCCTAATGGCAGCCCCACAACCAAGCCGCCAATATCTTGGCGGGCAATAATATCGGCAATTTCCTTAGCATTTTCGCCAAGCTTCCGGCGCTTCAAAGAAGCAAAAGGAGAGGCCAGCATTAGAGACACGTCGGTCAATGCGAGGCCGATTGTGCGTGCTCCGGGATCGATTCCGAGCACGCGTTGACCAGCCTTTAAGCTGATACGTAAGTCTTGTGGATTGAACAGGGACATAACACGGCGTTATGATCTATCCTGAGGCTGAAAAGCCACTCTTAATTTCCTCTCACTCAGGAATCTTCATGTCGCTCGACGCGAAAACGGTTTTACGCACTGCCAGACTGGCACGTATTGGTCTTGCTCCCGCCGAAGTGGAAGCCCTGCAAAAAGACATGGGCTCCATCATCGACTGGGTTGAGCAACTTAATGAACTGGATGTCACGGACGTCCCGCCGATGATCGGCACAGGCCTTGCGAAGCCGCGCCTTCGTGAAGACCGAATCACGGATGGTGAACGCCCTGATGACGTTCTATCCAACGCCCCCGACCGTGAAGGTCCGTATTTCACCGTGCCTAAGGTCGTTGAATAATGTCTACTCCTTTTGATTACACACTCGCTTCTGCGCGTGACGCTTTGCGCGCACGCAAAATCTCAGCACGTGAACTGACCGAAGCACATCTCTCTGCGATTGAGCGCCTTGATGGTACGCTCAACAGCTTCATCACCACCACACCAGAAAGCGCGCTCAAAGCCGCTGACGCCGCTGATGCAACGCTGGCAAAAGGTGAGGGCGGGGAGCTGTGCGGTCTGCCGCTTGGTATTAAAGATCTGTTCTGCACAAACGGTACACGCACCACGGCAGCGAGCAACATTCTGCGTGACTTCGTGCCGCCCTATGAAAGCACAGTCACAAGCAACCTTCTGCGTGATGGTGCCGTATTCCTCGGCAAACTGAACCTTGATGAATTCGCTATGGGGTCCGGCAACCTGAACTCTGCGTTCGGCCCGGCTATCAACCCATGGAAGCGCAACGGCTCTGATGAGAAACTCGTACCGGGCGGCTCATCCGGCGGCTCTGCTGCTGCCGTTGCGGCTGGCCTCGTACTCGGCGCAACCGGCACTGATACAGGCGGCTCCATCCGTCAGCCAGCAGCGTATACGGGTATTGCGGGCATTAAGCCAACCTATGGCCGCTGCTCACGCTTCGGCACCATTGCCTTCGCAAGCTCGCTAGACCAAGCAGGCCCGATGGCACGCAACCTGCAAGATTGCGCCATTCTTCTGCGCTCTATGGCAGGTTTCGACCAGCGTGATTCCACAAGTGTTGATACACCTGTCCCCAATTATGAAGCTGCATTGAACCGTGGCGTCAAGGGGCTGCGCGTGGGCATTCCGAAGGAATATCATGCAGACGGCATGCCTGCCGAAATTGAAGCGTTGTGGCAACAAGGCATCAACTGGCTGCGCGAAGCCGGTGCAGAGATCAAAGAAGTCTCTCTGCCGCACACAAAATACGGCCTTCCAACCTATTACATCGCGGCCCTTGCCGAGGCATCATCCAACCTTGCCCGCTATGACGGCCTCCGTTTCGGCGCACGTGTAAAGGCCGATTCACTCGATGCCATGTACGAAGCAAGCCGTGCTGCTGGCTTTGGTGAAGAAGTAAAGCGCCGTATTCTCCTTGGTACGCATGTTCTGTCATCAGGGTATTATGACGCATACTACCTGCGCGCTCAGAAGGTCCGTACGCTGATCCAGCAAGACTTCTTGAAAGCCTATGAAGATGTGGATGTTCTGTTGACGCCGACAGCACCATCCAGCGCTTTCGCCCTCAACGAGAAGCCGTCCGACCCCGTTCAAATGTACCTCAATGACGTCTTCACCGTTCCAGCCAGCATGGCGGGTGTGCCGGCTCTCTCCGTTCCGGCAGGGCTGGACGGGCAGGGGCTACCACTGGGCCTGCAACTCATCGGCAAATTCTTTGATGAAGAAACGCTGATTGCCGCAGGCCATGTGCTGGAACAAGCAGCTTCCTTCACGCACCGACCAACCATTCACGCAGGGAACCCAGCATGAGCACCGTTATCACTGGCAACACCGGCGATTGGGAAATTGTTGTCGGCCTTGAAGTCCACGCACAGGTTATCAGCCAAGCCAAGCTGTTCTCCGGGGCATCTGCCACCTATGGCGGCGAGCCAAACACGCATGTTAGCCTTGTGGATGCTGGCTTCCCCGGCATGTTGCCAGTGCTAAACGCTGAATGCGTTGCGCAAGCTGTGCGTACGGGTCTTGGCCTGAATGCCGAAATCAATTTGTTCAGCCGCTTTGACCGTAAAAACTACTTCTACGCTGACCTTCCAACTGGCTATCAGATCAGCCAGTTTGCGCATCCGATCGTCGGGAAGGGCGTGGTCGTTGTAGATCTACCCGACGGCAGCACGCGCGAAATCGGCGTAACACGCCTACATCTGGAGCAAGATGCTGGCAAATCGATTCACGATCAGGACCCAACACGCTCCTTCATTGACCTCAACCGTGCTGGTGTAGCTCTGATGGAAATCGTGAGCGAGCCAGACATTCGCTGCCCAGAAGAAGCCGGCGCTTACCTGCGTAAGCTGCGCCAAATTCTGCGCTATATCGGCACCTGTGACGGCAACATGGAAGAAGGCTCCATGCGCGCAGACGTTAACGTCTCCGTGCGCCGCCCCGGTGAAGAAGGCTTCCGTACACGCTGCGAAATTAAGAATGTGAATTCTATTCGCTACGTCATGCAGTCCATTGAAGTGGAAGCACGCCGCCAGGTTGAAATCTGGGAAAATGGCGGTGAAGTTGATCAGGAAACCCGCCTGTTTGACCATATTCGCTTAGAAACGCGCTCCCTCCGCAGCAAGGAAGACGCGCATGACTACCGCTACTTCCCTGACCCAGATCTGCTGCCACTTGAGATTGAACAATCTTGGGTGGATGAGCTAAAGGCTGCTCTGCCAGAGCTACCGGAAGACAAACGCGCCCGTCTGGAAAAAGAATACGGCATCTCACGTTATGAATCCGGCGTTCTAACGGCTGAGCAAGCTGTTGCGGATTTTTATGAGACCGTAGCGAAAGGTGCCGATGCACGCTTGGCCACCAACTGGATCTTGGGTGACTTCTTCGGCGCACTGAACCGTACAGGCCGCACCATTGAAGACAGCCCCGTCAGCGCTGAAGGCTTGCGTGAGTTGCTCGGCCTAATTTCCGATTCAACCATTAACGGTAAGATCGCAAAAGAAGTGCTGGAAGACATGGTCGAGACGGGTGATTCCGCCAGCGCCATTGTCGAGCGTAAAGGCTTGCGTCAGGTTACAGATACGGGCGCAATTGAAGCGGCTATCAATGCCATCTTAGCAGCAAATGCTGATAAGGTTGAGCAATATAAGAGCGGCAAGGACAAGCTCTTTGGCTTCTTCGTTGGACAATCCATGAAGGCTATGAAGGGGAAAGCAAACCCCGCAATGGTCAATGACGTTCTACGTAAGTTGTTAGACGCATAAATTTAAAAAAAATTGCTCTAGGGGGTTTGACCTGCAAGGAATTTCCCCCTAGTAACACTCCAGCAAACGCTGCATAAAAACAGCGTTTCCTGCGGAGGGGTGGCCGAGAGGCTGAAGGCGGCGGATTGCTAATCCGTTATACGGAGAAATTCGTATCGTGGGTTCGAATCCCATCCCCTCCGCCAGTTATTTATCTTCCTTATAAAAACCATTTATCCTATATAAAAATCACGCATTATTCACTGTGACTTCGTACCACACCATGGTGGTGTAATGCTTGAACGGCGCTTAACAGTTACTGTCGAGAGATTGTCTCCTACAATACTTTTGAAGCACCGTAGCACATGAGCTATACTCTTAGTGGCTTGCCGTTTTTGAAAACACATTCATGATCACCACGCCGGCAATAATAAATGCCATACCGATCATGGCGGGAATATCGAGTTTCTGACCTTGGAAAACCCAAGCTACCGCAGAAATCAAAACAATACCAATACCAGACCAAATTGCATACGCCACCCCGGTGGGAATGTCTTTTAACGCCAGCGACAGTGCATAAAAAGCAACAATATAACCACAGCCCATTAGGAGCGTCGGGACAAGACGCGTAAAGCCTTCACTTTGCTTCAGCAAAGAAGTCGCGATTGTTTCAGCAACAATGGCAATCATAAGATAAAAATACGTCACGAGTTCCTCCTGCCAGAAGGCAATACACCTTAAGCGCAATTCTCCTTACAAGATTCCGTCGTTATTGGCGCCATAAACGTGTTGGTGCCCGACGATAAGATGCCAAATTACGCCCCATGTTCTCCGCAAGCCCAGAGGCACTTCCGATCATACTGTTATGAGAAAGCGGGAAAGCGGGCGGTACCTGCCGTACAAGCGGCCGTTGAGTCGCAAATAAAGGCATAAACACCCGCGGCCCGCTTGATGTCATAATGACCTGAGGCAGAAAATCAGGAGGATGATACGAATCATCTCCGCCCTTCCATGCAGCAAAGACATGTCGGGCATAGTCTTGTCCCAAACCCGGGGTGAGAGAATGATAAGCGGCCGTAGCTGCAAACCACCCACGATGCTGACTATTGAGCTCTTTAAGAAAATGGGCTGCGTAACGTGCATTCTCCACAGGGTCAAATGCCTGCTCTAATGATGAAAATGCCTCAGCATGATGATGTAAATTAATCTGCATACACCCCACATCAATGGAATTCAGGCCGCGTTGTTGAAAGGCTAAAACAGCCTCAATCGCTTTTTGTTTACTTGGAAAGAAATAGCCCTTTCCCTCAGCATTCACCGTCCATGGCCACGCTATACGCGGCATCGCTTTGGTCAGATGGCGACCACTTTCAACTGTACTAATGGCCCCCAACAGCCCGAACGGAAGCGCAGATTCATGTTCCACATGCTGCACTGCAATCTGGCACGCGGTCTCATCCCCACCATATGCAAGGGCAGGGACGTTCATAAAAAAAAAGATCGTAGAGACAAAGCGCCATGTCATGCGCCTTAATCTCCACAATTTTCCTTAAGAAACCCCTAATAGGGCTGTGTTATCCGGCTTTAACTGGCTGACAAGCGACTTCTAACCATGCACGCTCATCTCCATCAAGAGATGGGCCCACACGTTTAAGAACCTCCTGATGATATGCATTCAACCAAGCTTGCTCACGGTCATCAAGCAAAGAGGGCTCAATCAACGCACGGTCAATCGGCACATAAGTTAGAACTTCAAACTCTGAGAATGGGCGCTTCGCCTTTGCAGTAAGCTGTACATCCTTCACCAGCAAAAGGTTTTCAATCCGAATACCAAATGCGCCTTGTTCATAATAACCCGGTTCATTGGAAACGATCATACCGTTCACCAAACCCGTTGGACGCGGCGCGGGCGAAATATTCTGCGGCCCTTCATGAACCGATAAATAATTACCAATTCCATGGCCCGTGCCATGGTCATAATCCAGCCCAATATCCCACAAGGATGCTCGCGCAAGAGCGTCCAAACGATAGCCCGGTGTTCCCGTTGGAAAACGAGCCAAACTCAAGGCAATATTTCCCTTCAAAACGCGCGTAAATGCTTCTTTCGCGGCATCCGAAGGACGCTCAGGGCCGATCCATACAGTACGCGTAATATCCGTCGTACCAAACGGGTATTGCCCACCACTATCAATGAGATACACACTATTAGCCGGTAAAACGCTATCACGCCCTACTTCCGCCTTATAATGCGGGAAAGCTGCATTCGGCCCAGATGCTGAGATCGCATCAAAACTCTGTCCACGATAATCGGCATGCTGCTCACGAAAACTATTCAAACGATCCGACAGTTCCGTTTCGTGCTTACCTGCAGCAGACTGCGTTAACGAATACAAAAAGCGTGTCACAGCAATCGCGTCTAGCGCATGAGCGCGACGTGAACCTTCTTGTTCAACACTGTTTTTAATCGCTTTTGGCAAAGTACAAGGGTCTGACGCATGATCAATCTCAGCACCATGTGCCACCAGAACGGTTTCAAACCATACCGGCGTTGTTGCTGGATCAATCCGGACCACATTACCACCAAGCTCAGCAAGGCTCATGGCCAATTCTTTTGGGGAGCGTACAGAAACTTCATCCCCCAACGCTTGCGCCAAACCTGCTTCCAAGCGTTCTGGCGCAATAAACAACTCTACATGCGCATCTGACCGTAACACTGCATAACCCTGTGCCACGGGCGTCAGGGGTACATCATCACCACGGATATTCAGCAGCCACGCAAGAGACGTACAATCCGCTAAAATCACAGCGTCATGGCCATCTTTTTGCAATTGCGCGGCAATCTGATGACGCTTCTCTTCAGAACTCTGCCCTGCATCCGCATCAGATTGCGGAAAGACTACACTTTGCGGAGCTTGTGGTTGATCGGCCCAAGCTTGATCAACCGGATTACTCGCCAAAGGCACAAAGGTCACACCAGGCGTCGTCCACGCATTCAGCATGGCACGGCTTACTAACTTCGGGTCGTACCCAACGCACAGACCTTGTGCATGCTCTGCAAGCCAAGCAGCAGGGGGGTGCTCAATGATATGACACCGGCTCCACACATCATGCTGTGCCTGTTGCTCCATTTGCACGGTATAGCGACCATCCGAAAACAACCCCGCTTTCCCCGGCAATACGATTGCCAGTCCCGCACTCCCCGTAAAGCCGCTCAGCCACGCCAAACGCTCAGCATATGGCGCAACATACTCACCAAGAAATTCGTCACCACGTGGCAAAATAAACCCATCAACACTGGCCGCACTGCAAGCAGCACGAACAGCAGCAATACGTTCAGACGGAGAGAGCGCAAACGTCATCATTAAAAACTTTCAATCAGTCGTTTTGTGTATTCAGGCACAGTGTCATGAAAAGCAGGTCTAACCAGCGCCCTTGCTTATAGCCCACTTGTGGTAAAATCCCAGATTTTTGGAATCCAAACCGATGATGCAACGCCTCTGACGCTCGGTTTCCCGCAGTAATTCCTGCCACCATAACGCGCATCTTCCTTAACCGCGCATGGTCAATCAGCGCTGAAAGCAAAGACGCTCCAATACCACGCCCTTGATGATCCGGAGAGACATACACAGAATGCTCTACCGTATGAGCATATCCCTCAAAGGGGCGGAATGCACCATAAGAGGCAAACCCCAGAGGCACATCATTCGCGCCACATGCCACCAAAACCGGGTACCCCGCAGACAAACGCTGCTCCATCCACGTGCGCCGCTGCGCCAAGGTCAACGGCGTATCGAGCCACAATGCGTCTGTGTGTAAAATAGCATGATTGGTGATCTCAAGAATAACCTCAAGATCGCCGTCATGCGCAGCACGCACTGTAATGCTGCGATCAGCCACGCTTACGGACAATCAACGTTGCCCAGTCACCCTCACGGAGCATCGCTTCCAAAACAAGACCTTGCGCTCTATGCGCCGCTAAAACCATACGCGCTTGTGTTACCAACAAGCCTGCCAAAATCGCCGTCCCGCCAGGAGCTAAGCGCTTCGCAAGGGAAGGGGCCATCCGACATAACGGGCGCGCCAAGATATTCGCAAACACTAAGTCATACGTACCGCGCCGGACAGATGGCGTCAGCCAACCATTACCAAAACGGCAATCTAACAAATGACTTAAGCCATTCATCTGTGCATTCATTTCAGCCGTACGAACCGACCAAGGCTCGATATCCACCGCCAAGACTGGCTTATGCAAAATCTTTGCTGCCGCCATCGCCAGAATGCCTGAACCGCAACCCATATCTAAAATACGCCGTGGCTTACGGTACGCAATACGCTCTAAAGCACGCAAGCACCCACGGGTCGAACCATGCTCACCTGAACCAAAAGCAATCCCAGCATCAAGCGTAATCGTCAAACGTGAACGATCAGGTGCACCATGCAGATGCGTACCACGAATAGCAAAGCGCTTCCCGACATCTTGCTGAGGAAAAGATTCGTACGTTCGCGCCAACCAGCCTTCAGCTTCTGTTGCCTCACGCAGAAGAGGGGCATCCGTGCCCGTTAAAACGCGCGCAACAGCGAGTGCATTTTCCAGATCTTCCTCACGGTGCCCAATATCTTTCACACCTTCAAGGCGCCAGTATTTTTGCTCATCATCGGCTTCAAACATGCCCACCGTCTCACACGCACAAGCCAAAGCCTGCTCAAACAACGGAACATGCTCTTCCAAAACGGTAATGGAAATCGTTTCCAACTGCGTCGCATGACGCCGGCCAATGCTCCGAGGGGCCATCATGAGCAGATCTCCACAAAATTGGCCATAACGCGCCGCACTCCACCATTCTCAAAATTAATTTCCAACCGCTCACCATCCACAGAAAGCACCACACCTTCACCAAATTTTGCGTGAAAGACAGATGTTCCCGGCGGCATACGCGTAGCCGCTAAGGCCGCAACCGACGGGCGTGACGGACGCGCTGCGGATGAGCGTTGTGCCACAAGAGGGCCTGATGCAAACACAGAGGCGCCTCCAGAAAAACGGTCATGCCTTGTATCATGACTACGCCCCACCTGATAACCCGAATGCTGTACATAACGCGCAGGGATTTCGTCAATAAAGCGGCTCGGAATAGAAGATTGCCAATTCGCAAAAATCCGTCGGCGCGCCGCATGCAACACAATCGCCCGCAAACGTGCACGCGTCAGTGCAACATAGGCTAAGCGCCGCTCTTCCTCCAACGCATTATTCCCGCCTTCATCCAAGGAACGCTGTGACGGAAACACTCCTTCCTCCCAGCCAGGCAGGAACACCGTATCAAACTCTAGGCCCTTCGCACCGTGAATCGTCATCAGGCTCACACGGTCTTGCTCAGATGTTTCATTCTCCACATCCATGACCAGTGCAACATGCTCGAGAAACTCCTCTAACGTCGCAAAATCACCAATGGCCCGTATCAGCTCACGAATGTTCTCTAAACGCCCCGGTGCCTCAACAGAGCGATCATCACGCCGCATCTGCAAGTAACCAGAATCTTCCAAAAGCTGCTCTACCGCAACAACATGGCCTTCCGTCTCTATGGTTTTTTTGGCCCGCTCAAACGCATCCATCAAACCCTGCAAAGCTAGGCCGGATTTTCCCTTCAAAAGGCCCGTGGCTAACCGATCTTGCACCGCGTGTTGCAAAGCCCCGGCGCCACTCATCGCATGCTGACGTAATTTTTGCAGCGCCACCGCGCCGACACCCCGTTTAGGGGTATTTACAATACGCTCAAACGCCAAGTCATCGGAAGGCTGGGTGAGGGCACGCATATACGCCAAGCAATCCCGAATTTCCGCCCGCTCGTAAAAGCGCAAACCACCAACAATGCGATAGGGAATACCCGTCGATAAAAGACGCTCTTCAAAGGGCCGCGTCTGGAACCCCGCCCGCATTAAGATGGCAATTTCAGAGAGTTTATGCCCCTCGCGACGCAAACGCTCAATCATTTTAGCGGTAACACTGGCTTCTTCTTCAGAATCAGAGACCCCGATGATGCGCACCTTCTCGCCCGCCGCGTCATCTTTGCCACTACGTAGCGTCTTACCTAAGCGGCCCTCATTATGCGCAATCAGCCCGGATGCTGCAGCAAGTATTTGCTCCGTCGAACGATAATTCTGCTCCAATCGCACAATCTCAGCGCCGGAGAAATCTCTCTCAAAACGTAAAATGTTTTCTACTTCAGCACCACGCCATGAATAAATAGACTGATCATCATCACCAACACAGGCAATGTTCGACACACCATCGCCGCGCTTCGCTAGCAGCCGTAGCCAAAGATACTGAATGGTATTTGTATCTTGGTATTCATCTACCAAAATATAGCGGAACATACGGTGATATTGCTCCAGAACACTTGGCTGGCTCCGCAATATCTCCACCATATGCAACATCAGATCACCAAAATCACACGCATTCAGGGCAATCAAACGCGCTTGATACGCTTGGTAAATCGCACGTGCATGGCCATTTGCAAAATCCGTATCATCTGCCGTGCCGACACGATCCGGCGTAAGGCCGCGGTCTTTCCAGCGTTGGATAATCCCCATCAACTGGTTGGCCGGCCACCGTTTTGTATCAATTTTATATGGTTCCATAACCTGCTTCAGCAGACGGATCTGATCATCTGTATCAATGATATTGAAGCCACTTTGAAGCCCAACATATTCCGCATGGCGGCGCAGCATTCTGGCGCAAATGGCATGGAACGTGCCAAGCCAAAGCCCCTCAGCAGGCTCTCCCAACAACACACCAACACGCTCACGCATTTCACGCGCAGCCTTATTGGTAAAGGTCACAGCCAAAATCTGTCTCGGATAAGCACGGCCCGTGAGCAAAATATGCGCGAAACGCGTTGTTAAAACGCGCGTCTTTCCTGTTCCGGCACCAGCCAGAATCAGGAGCGGCCCTTCGGTCGTCTCAATGGCACGACGCTGCTCTGGATTGAGGCGCGTGAGATAATCAGGGCGAGGGGAAGAAAGGTCTTGCGGCACTCTTCCAATATAGAGTGTGATGGCCTCATGGCCAACACTTATCCTACTGAACCACGCAATCGTGGTACAGGCCCACAAGGGCACCGTGCACGTATGCGCGCGCGCGTTCTCAATAACGGTGCAGAGACACTCGCAGATTATGAACTGCTTGAGATGCTACTATTCCTAGGCATACCGCGCCGAGACACAAAACCCATCGCCAAAGGCTTACTGGCCCAATACGGCTCACTGATTAACGTTTTTCGTGCCCCCACATCCGCCTTACGCGCCTCCGGCCTCAATGATGCCTCTATCCGCGCCTTACGCCTACCCGCCATCGGCGCTGAACGCTTAGCACAAGCCGAACCCAGACATCTCATAACATTGGGGGATTGGGCACAGCTCAGCACCTATCTCACCAGCGCTACTCAAGGGGCCGTCCATAATCAATTCCGCATTTTATATCTTGATAATCGCAACCGTCTTTTAGCAGACGAAGTTGCGCCAGATGATCCTGACATGACCGCGCGTCATCGCGGTATTTTCCGCCGTGCTCTCACCCTTCACGCAACGGCTCTTATTGGGCTGTTTGTACACCCTGCAGACAAAGATACAGTCCTCAATACAATCGCTAAAAACCTTGATTCATCCGCCCAATGCCTCTCTATTACCGTGCATGATATTTTAATCACAGACCATAATCCTGCCCCGCGCAGCATGCGCCAAGAAGGACGATTTTAGATATTTTCTATGACCACGGTAACGACAGACAAAGCCCCCATACACGACCTGACGCCAGAGCAAGCCCTCATTAGCGGTAGAGGGCGGCACCTCAACGAAGCAACACTCATAGACCTATTTTTAAAAAGCATAACAGGCCGTGAACAAACAGCACTCAGCGCTACCTTATCATCACGTTTTACATCACTCGCCACTCTTCTCTCCATATCGAGCAAAGAACTCACAAGCGTTGAAGGGATTGGAATACATATCATTCCGATGTTACAAGTCTTAAAGGATGCATCACTACGCTATAATAAAGAACGATTACCTAATGATAATTTATTAAACAACGAGAATAAGCTACTCGATTACCTTACCTCTCGTTTGGCACGAGAAAATATCGAACAATTCCGTGTTTTATTTTTAAACGAACGCCACTCTCTCATCAAAGATGAGGCGCAAGCACGCGGGACGGTCAATCACACACCTGTCTACCCCCGTGAGGTTGCACGCCGCGCTATGGAGTTAGATGCCACAGAGGTTGTACTCGTACATAACCACCCAAGCGGGGACCCCACGCCGTCTGAAGCCGATCTTATCATGACCAAACACGTCAAGGCAGCGTTAGACACTGTTGGTACAAGACTAGTGGATCACTTCATTATCGGCAACGGACAGCATATTAGCTTTAAAAATAAGAACTTATTATAGTTTTAACGCCCCAAAAGAGGAGCTACCCTGTCAGTATTCAAACCCAAGGATAACTCCTCATACCCTTAATTCTGAGGCAAAAGATGGCTTAACGCCAACTCACCCGGCAGCGCCCCTTTCGGGAAGATACTGTTCACATGACCCATTTTACGACCGGGGCGCGCATCATTTTTACCATAGAGATGCAGCGCCATATCATCCGCAGCCAAAATAGTGGGTACACGTGCCATATCATCCGGCCCGATCAAATTATGCATCACAGCATCGGAATGGCGCGTCGCAGGCGGGAGCGGCAAGCCCGTCACAGCACGAATATGCATTTCAAACTGGTCAACAAGGCAAGCATTCATCGTCCAGTGACCCGAATTATGCGGGCGCGGCGCGATTTCATTGACCAATAAAGAGCCATCTGCCGCATGGAACATCTCCACGCCCATGATCCCCACCAATGCCAATTCCTCAGCAATACGCACAGCCATAGACTGTGCTTCTTGCGCCAAAACAGGGTTAATCGGTGCAGGCGCTAACGTGATGTCCAAAATACCATCACGATGGCGGTTTTCTACCGTATCAAAACAACGGATTTGACCATCAAGACCACGCGCAACCATAACACTTAATTCACGCGCAAAATCAATGCGCCGTTCCGCCACGAGCGGGTAGGGCAGATCTTCCAACGCATCCAGCTCCGCAGCATCCGCAACCCGAAACTGCCCCTTCCCATCATATCCAAAACGCGTTGTTTTCAAGATAAGCGGAAAACCAAAATCATGCAGCGCCGCAAGGTCTTCCGGCCCATATACCGCACGCCACGGTGCCAAAGACACACCAGCCTGTGTCAGACGTGTCTTCTCCAAAATACGATCTTGGCTAACTTGCAAAATTGCACCAGCAGGCCGGACTGGGCGATAACGCTCTAACAAAGCCAAGCCCTCCGCACTGACATTCTCAAATTCAAATGTCACCACATCGCATTTTTCAGCAAAAGCCTTCAGCGCCTCTGGGTCATCGTAAGAGCCAACCGTTGCTGAGGCAGATACCTCAATAGCTGGGCTTGTCGCCGCAGTATTCAGGACATGAACCCGATACCCCAAACGAGCCGCCGCCATCGCGGACATACGCCCTAGCTGCCCACCACCAATAATCCCGACCGTGCATCCCGGGGCAAAAACTGCTTGCTGATCAATCATTCGACCGGCACATCCCCAACGGCTGCTGTCTGCATGGCGCGCCACGCATCCAAACGCGCAGCCAGTTCTGAATCCGCCAAAGATAAAATTGACGCCGCCAGCAAACCTGCATTCTTTGCGCCAGCTTTGCCAATTGCCAGCGTGCCAACAGGCACACCACCCGGCATTTGTACGATAGACAACAAACTATCTTGCCCACGCAACGCATGGCTCTCAACAGGCACGCCAAGCACCGGAAGGCTCGTCCATGCGGCACACATACCCGGCAGATGCGCAGCACCACCAGCTCCAGCAATCACAACATGCAAACCACGGTCACGTGCGGTCCGTGCATATTCCGCCAAGCGATCCGGCGTCCGATGCGCGGACACAATCCGGCGCTCATGCGCGATCCCGAGCGCATCCAAAACATCACAGGCATGACGCATGGTTTCCCAGTCAGACTGGCTTCCCATAATAACACCAACACGCACCGGCGTATCAGAGACAAGCATTTCGGTCTGGTTAAGAGTCTGGCTCATGCTCAGGAGTAAACTTTTCTGATGAACAAAAGGGAAGGGTGGTGGTGCCCGATGGGCACATTAGGCAATATCATCCGGAATAAGCCGTGTCTCAATCCATGATATCTCGTCCTTAAGCTGCAATTTGCGCTTTTTTAGGCGGAGAATTTGGAGCTGATTCAGAGGGTGGCGGATCAAACGCTCAATAACAGTGTTTAAATCACGATGCTCACTCCGCAGTTCATGCAAACGGCGCAACATCAAACTGTCATCAGTGATCATCTCTACGCTCCCCTACCGTTTCATCCTACCATGAACAATGAGACACCAACTTCATTCAAAACGTCCCTAACGGAGCCATGCAATGCACAACTCCGTCAATCACAAAATCAGTCTTCGTCACCACGGACAGAAAATGCCTCAACAACCGGAAGAGCTTGGCCTTCACGTGCCAAACGGTCATTCGCAGCAGCCACTGCAGCGTTCAGATCCGTCTGTGTGCACAGCCCAAGGATGACCGGATCACGTGGCTTAATGTTGGGGCTATTCCAATGCTGACGGTCACGAACCTTGATAATGGTATCTTTGGTCGTGCCCAGCAGCTTTACAATCTGCGTTTCTGCCAGTTGCGGGAACTGACGCAGCACAAATGCAATCGCATCAGGGCGGTCATTGCGCTTTGCAACAGGCGTATAACGGGCACCTTTGGCGCGGCGCTTTACCGGACTCGCGGCAGACGAAATTTTCAGGCGTGCATCTGGGTTTGATTCACAGCGCTTGATCTCAAGTGCCGTCACTTGATGGTTCTGTACCGGGTCATAGCCGTTAATGCCCGCAGCCACTTCACCATCTGCAATAGCCTGAACTTCCAACGGGTGCATACCGCAGAATTCAGCAATCTGAACAAATGTCAGGCCAGTCTTTTCAATCAACCAAACGGCAGTCGCTTTTGGCATCAACGGAAGGGTCATAATGTGCGTTCCTTCAGGGGCGCTAAAGTGCCGGCAAACGCAGGCACCGAGCGGAAGACCCGGAGGGAGAACCCGCTCGGGAACATAGTCGCGGCACCTGCAGGATGCACAGCGATAGTGCTCCTCCTATGGGGCAGCATCCCCCCATAGGTCAAGTATTAACCCACATATAAGCACGTTACAGAGCATTTTCCTTCGTTTTTAAGACAGCGCTGCACCTTCACATTTTTGTTCTGTCATAACCGGAATAACCTTAGCGCATCGTTCATCTGGGACAATGTTCTTAACGATGACAGACAAGACGCCATTCACAAAAGATGCCTGCGTCACTTCACTGTAATCTGCTAGGGCAAACCGTTTTTCAAACGGGCGCGTCGCAATACCCCTATGCAAAAGCTTACGTGCCCGCTCATGCTCAACAGCACGGCCACGTATAATTAATGCCCCATTCTCGTGGATGACGTGCACATTCTGCGCGTCAAACCCTGCGAGGGCCATCGTAACAGCATAATCACTCGGGCCAATTTTCTCGATATTATAAGGGGGTAATTAACTGTTTCTTGAGCATGTGGCGCAGCAACCAAATGCGCAAAACGCTCAAAACCAATCGCGCTCCGCAAAAGAGGCGAAAAATCGTTCTTCATAGAACCTCCTATCTGGCAGGTTTTTCTCCCAATGCGCACCCCAAATGGCAGTACGACGCGGAGACACCGATCCTGACCCGTTCACGGCATCAAGACTACGACTCAGATAGGCAAAAAAATCGCCCCTACAAGAGGGGCGATCGAAAAGCTCAGGAGCTTATTACTTGCGCGTGCCGATACCAGCGAAGCGCTTGTTGAACTTAGCAACCTGGCCTCCGGTGTCGAGCATACGCTGAACACCCGTCCAAGCCGGATGTGACTTCGGGTCAACGTCGAGGCGCAACGTTGCACCTGGCTTGCCGTAGCAAGAACGGGTCTTGTACTCGGTGCCATCTGTCTGGATGACGGTGATTTCGTGGTAATCTGGGTGGATATCGGACTTCATGGTTCTTCACTCCATAACGCAATGCCCCGATACCGACCGGGGCGACTTAATTGGGGCCGTATAACGGAATTAGCCGCGAGATGAAAGAAGACTTTTTCGCGTTTTTTGTCTTAATTATCGAACGCTTCGAGCAAATCCCTCGGAAACCTCTAGCCCCAGTTATCGTTGAAGTAAGAACACCCATGTTTTTTAGGAGATTACCTTGAGTGATTCCAAAGGCGTAGTCCACACCCCAGGTTGGGTTGCTGACTTCCAAAAATTCCTTATGCGCGGCAATGTCCTTGACCTTGCCGTCGGTGTCGTCATCGGTGCTGCATTCACAGCAATCGTTACCAGCGCCGTTAAAGACATCATCACACCTCTGCTAGGCCTTGCAACCAACGGTGTTGACTTCACCAACTTGTTCATCACGCTGAAGGGCCCACATCTGGCGACCTTGGCTGAAGCGCAAAAAGCTGGCGCTGTTACACTGAACATTGGTGTTTTCTTGAACGCCGTCATTCAGTTCATCATCGTAGCCTTCTTCATTTTCTGGGTCGTGCGCCTTGTCGGTAAGCTTTACCGCAAGAAGGAAGCAGCTCCGGCCGCTCCACCGGCACCAAGTAAGGAGGAAGTTCTGTTGACAGAAATTCGTGACCTGCTTGCAAGCCGCTAAGAATCTTCAATGCGCTTAGCACTTTTCTGCCGCAAGGTTACACACCTTGCGGCAGCACTGCTTCTGATGTCTTCTCTGGGCTGCGCCACTCTCCAGCCTAAACCAGTCATCGCATCCCCCAATGCGTCACTTTATACATATTTAATTATTCACGGCATTGCGCGCGGCGCCTTCATAACAGGCACACTCCACTCCAATGACCTAGATCACGTCATTGCTTTGGACCATACGGCTCGACAAACTGTTGAAAATGCTCTCAAGAGGCACCTTCAACACCATGACTCTGCGCCAAACACCAATGATATTCAGGCCACCAAAGCCTTATCGGATTTATTATCTTATATTGAACGATAATAACGTTTCGACACCAAGGCCTCATCCCTTCATCGCACAATAAAAAAAGCCACCCTCCTATACGGAGAGGCGGCTTTTCCATCCGGTCACGTCAGAGACTAATCCACTCTACTCACCGGATGGGCGTAGGCGCTTCTTACCCAAAAGCAACAAGAGTGGTGCTGCAATAAAAATAGATGATGACGTGCCGACAACGATGCCGAACAACATCACGGTTGCAAAACCCGTCAACGTACTTCCACCAAACAGAGCCAAAGGCAGGGCCGCCAGAAAGACAGTCATAGACGTCCCAAGCGTGCGGTTCAGCGTTTCGTTGATGGACAGGTCCAAGACCTCACGCAACGGCATGGTTCGATATTTCCGTAGGTTTTCACGGATACGGTCATACACAACCACCTTATCATTGGTGGAGTAACCAAGAATGGTCAGCAGTGCTGCGACCATCACTAGATCAAACTCAAAACGTGTAATGGCCAGAAAACCGATCGTTTTAGTCAGATCCAACACCAGAGTAAGGACGGCGCTGATCGCAAATTCTCGCTCGAAACGCACCCATATATAAACAAGGATCATCCCCAAGCTTAAACCCAGCGCCAGAAGCCCATTGCGGAACAACTCATGGGACACAGACGCGCCGACAGCATCAGCACGCTGAATTTGCGTACCCGGCGCAGCCTTGGCCAGAGTGTTCTTAACGCGGTCAACGATTTGCTGAGTGCGCGCTTCACGGTCTGCGCCTTCAGGCGCGCTAACCGAGATACGCACATCACGATCCGAACCAAAAGATTGCACTGCATCCGGATGGATACCAGCGCGATCCAAAGCCGAGCGCAGCTGATTGATATTCGCTGGAGCCGCAGTTTGCGCCTCCACCACAATACCGCCGCGAAAATCCAAACCCAGCTTCAAACCGGGCTGAAAAAACAGCAACAAGGACGCCGCGGACAAAACAGCCGAAACGACCAACCCCATATGACGTCCTCGCATAAACGCAATGCGCTGGCCGTCACGAACAAATCGAAAAAGAGGACGAGAGAGCATGGCGTTCAAACCGGAAGCTTAGAGGGGCGGGTCACGGCATACCACCGCACGATTAACAACCGAGACAGGACCAAGGTTGTAAACAACGTCGTGGCAATACCAATGGTAATGGTCAGAGCAAAGTTCTTCACCGGCCCCGTACCAAAGACAAACAGCATGACGTGGGCAAGGAATGCCGTTGCGTTACTGTCAATAATAGTCCCCGTGGCACGGTCAAAGCCCGCTTGCAAAGCTTGGAGAACACCACGACCACGCTGCACTTCTTCCCGAATACGCTCATTGATTAAGATATTAGCATCAACTGCCATACCAAGGGTCAACAACATCCCCGCCATACCCGGCAAGGTCAATGTCGCTTGGAACAGAGACAAGATACCAACCATCAAAACTAAATTCGCCAGCAGGGCAATATCTGCATAAAGGCCAAAGCGCGCATAAAACAAAACCATAAACGCGACCACGAGCACAAACCCAGCCGCGAGACTGATAACGCCCGCATGAATTGAGGCGGCACCAAGGCTTGGTCCAATACTACGCTGCTCAATCACAGCCAACGGCGCGGGCAGGGCGCCAGCACGCAGCAGAAGGGCCAAATCAGACGCACTACGCGCATCAAAACCACCCGTAATCTGACCGCTACCAGCCGTAATCGGGTTAATAATGTTCGGCGCTTCGATAACTTTGTTATCCAGCACAATCGCAAAACGACGACCAACATTCGTACGTGTCACATTTCCGAAGGCGCTCGCCCCGGTACTGTTGAGCTGGAATGTTACCGCCCAGCCGCCAGATTGTTGATCAATCACAGCACCTGCATTGGTCAGATCTGTGCCGTCCACATCCACATGATCCTGCACTGCAAGCTGCGTGTGCGTGCTAATATCTTCCAGCATTGTTGAACCGGGGGACGCAGCCGTCGGGTTCGGCGCAAGCAGACGGAAGGTCAAACGCGCGGTCGTGCCCAGCAACGTCTTAATCCGCTCCGGATCAGAAACACCCGGCAGTTCCACCACAATACGGTCATCGCCTTCACGGGCAATGCTCGGATCAATGGA
>NZ_BCZB01000018.1 GCF_001598495.1 Neokomagataea thailandica NBRC 106555 | reverse complement strand
GGTCACGTCATTGCCATCGCTCCAGTGGTGTTCAACATCGCACTGATGGCTCTTGAGTTGCTGGTAGGCCTGTTGCAGGCATATGTCTTCGCGATCCTCACCTGCATCTACCTGCGCGAGGCTGTTGAGCACTAATTTTAGCGCGCAATAACCTCAGCATATTCGTTTCTCTTCCAACCGCCTTCTAAGGAAACTCTAACATGGACGTTCAAGCAGCTCGTGAAATCGGCGCCGGTCTGGCAGTTATCGCTCTGGCAGGTGTCGGCGTCGGTATCGGCAACATCTTCTCAACGCTGGTCAGCACCATCGGCCGCAACCCTGCATCACGTGCAAACGTGTTCGGCCTCGGCATGCTCGGCTTCGCGCTGACAGAAGCTGTTGCACTGTTCGCCCTGCTGATCGCATTCCTGATCCTGTTCTCCTAAGTCGAGGGTCACAATGAACCGCATGCCACGCTTTTTCCTGTTCGCCGCTATGCTGGCGGCCGTGCCGGGCCAAGCTGTGGCTGCGGGCATGCCCCAGCTCCGCTTCAATGACCATTTCGTCATTGGCCAGGTCGTCTGGGGTGCCGCCATCTTCATTGGCTTCTACCTCGTCCTTAGCCGCTCAGCCCTTCCAAAGGTTGAACGGGTTCTGACAAACCGCCGTAACCGCATCCAGAATGATCTGGACGTTGCACGGCGCGCCAAGGCAGAAGCTGATGCGGCCAGCGCTGAGCTTCAGAAAGCACGTCATGACGCTGCCGCACAGGCACGTGCCAATGTCGAGCGTATCCAAAATGAGGCTCGCGCCACTGCCGAGGCCCATGCCCAAGCAGCCGCAACGCGTTTAGAGGCTGAAATCGCTCAGGCCGAGGAACGTATCGCCCAATCTCGTAACGCTGCTCTTGCAAGCCTGCCAGAAATCGCAACCCACACGGCTCAAACCGTTGTCGGTCGCCTGATCGGTACAGACGCAAGCACAGCACAGGGTTCGGCTATTTCCGAAGCCATCGCACGGGCACAAGCCTGAAGGAGGACATGATGTTCCACGAACCACGTTTCTGGACCGCACTGGCCTTCGTCCTTTTCTTCGTGATTTTCGGACGCAAACTCTGGGCTGTCATCACGCAAACGCTTGATGCACGCGCAGACCGCGTCCGTGCTGACCTCGATGAAGCATCCCGCCTGCGCCGCGAAGCCGAGCAAATGCTCGAAGACGCCACGCGCGAACGGGAAAAAACACTCGAAGAAACGAAGCAGATGATCGCCCGCTCGGAAGCTGAAGCTGCCGCCGTGGCTGAACGCGCCCGTCAGGACGCTCAAGACGCTGCTCAACGTTACGAAGCCCAAGCTCGTGACCGTATCGAAGCTGCAGAGCGCGCTGCTCTGCGTGAAGTACGTGACCGCGCTACGGCCATTGCCATTTCTGCTGCCCGTGATGTTGTCGCATCACATCTGGCATCAAACCCAGAAGCTGCCGCATCACTTGTTGATCAAAGCCTTGCTGCTCTGCCAGCATCGCTCCGCAAAGCGGCCGCCTAAACAATGACAACCGCTAAGGCCCGGGAGAATGCTTCAATGTCACCCGGGTCTTCGCCCTCTTCTACGGTCCCCCCTATGACGCAAAGCTCTCTCACGATCAGCATTGTCATGGCGGTGTTAAACGAGGCCGACAATATTCTTCCCGTCTGTCAGGAAATCGCCGCAACACTCGAGCACCTCCCATCATGTGAGGTTGTCGCAGTAGATGACGGCAGCACAGACAGCACGGTGCAGAAACTCCTTGAAGCCCGCGCCTCCTTCCTGCCTCAGCTTCGTATCATCAGCCACCCTAAGCGCCTTGGAAAATCTGCCGCGCTACGCACTGGCATCGAAGCTGCAAAAGGGGAGTGGATTGCCACCATTGATGGTGACGGCCAAGATGACCCTTCTGCAATCATCACTATGCTTGCCCTCGCTCAAAAGGCCGAAGGCACACCCGCTCTCGTCGTTGGTGTACGCCGCAAACGTAGTGACCGCCTCTCACGCCGTATCGCCACGAAATTTGCGAACGGTCTGCGTGTCAAACTCTTGAATGACGGCTGCCCCGATACAGGCGCACCACTCAAGCTTTTCTCACGAGCAATGTTCTTGCGTATCCCTCAGTTTGAGGGCGTTCACCGCTTTTTGCCTGCTTTACTCGGCCATTACGGCGCACCGCTCATCTGCCACGAGGTACAACACCGTTCCCGCCTACACGGCCAATCAAAATACACAAACCTCAACCGCGCCCTCGTCGGTATTCGTGACCTTCTCGGCGTTATGTGGCTCCAAAATCGGACCCACCTCCCGTCACGCACAATCGAGCACTGAAACCGCTCGTTATTGGCAGCGTTCTCGCTGCCTTTTTTTTGCGTGACTGAACCAGAAAATCCACTGGTGAACTTGGACATGCCTTCATGACATTAACACTCCGCCACTACATTTTTCTTGGTCTGATGACCTTCATCTTGGCCCTTCCGGGGCGCATGTCTCTCCCCCCCTTAGACCGGGATGAGCCACGCTATATGGAAGCATCAGAGCAAATGCTGCTCTCCCACAACTACGTTGATGTCCGCTTCCAAGACAAACCACGTTACCTTCAACCTGCGGGCATTTATTGGCTCGAATCCGCCTCAACAGCGCTCGCAGAAGACATGTTTGGCCCGGACGTCCTGCGTGAAACATGGCCTTACCGTATTCCAAGCCTCATTGCTGCATCCGTGGCGGTTCCTCTCACGGCATGGATTGGCAGCACATTATTTGGCGGCATAACAGGGCTTCTCGCGGCCAGCTTGCTCATGGTGTCCACATTATTCGTGGCCGAAAGCCGCATGGCCACCATCGATACAGTCCTTCTCCTCGATATTCTCACGGTTCAAGCCGCGCTCCTACGCGCTTTTAAAGACCGCGAAAACGCACGTCCCACGCCCCTCAAAATAGCCCTTCTCTATTGGCTCGCTTGCGGCGTCGGCCTCATGCTCAAAGGGCCAGTGGTCCTGATTCCAGCCCTCGGCACCCCCCTCGCCTTCTGGCTTTCAGCGCGTTTCACAAAAGAGCGCTCAACCCAACCTAGCCTTTTCAAGCGCATGCGCCCTTCATGGGGCTGGCTGCTTATGCTCGTAGTCGTTCTGCCGTGGTGCATCGCGATCAATACCCTCAGCCATGGCCAATTCTTTTCTCTTGCTGTGGGTCACAACTTCCTTGGAAAAGTCGGACATGCTCAGGAGTCTCACGGCTTATTCCCAGGCTACCACTTAGCCGTTTTTGCCATCGCCTTCTGGCCGGGGTCACTCTTTGCCGCTTTAGCACTCCCTGCCATCTGGCGGCATCGCGCCCTTCCAGAAGTCCGCTTTCTTCTCAGCTGGATTCTACCTCACTGGCTGGTATTTGAGCTCATCGCTACCAAACTGCCCCATTACGTTCTACCAACCTATCCTGCTATCGCCATTCTCACCGCCGCCTCCCTCACACTCTGGCAGCGTGAAAAACTCAGCCGCATTGGCGTGGTACTGGCAGGCCTCTATGGAGCCGTATGGGCTGCTATAGGCCTCGCCTTCTGTGCTGCGGGTACCATTCTGCTTGCCCATCTTGAGCATAAACTCTCAATCCGTGTCCTCATCGGCTTCAGCGGCGCTTTCCCCCTCATGCTGCTCGCGATTTGGTTCATTCTCAAACACGAGCGCCGTCAGGCCCTCTTCTGCGTCATGGGAGCCGCCATTCTGACACAAGCCGGACTATTCTTGGCTGTAATCCCAAATCTACAAACAATTCGCCTTGCACCACGCGCGGCAGAACTGTTTCACACCGTCCAACCCTGCGCAGACAGCACACTCATCTCAACATCCTATTCTGAGCCCAGCCTTGTTTTCTTATCCGGCCCCAATACACAGCTTTTAGGCCCACAACCTGCGGCACGTTACCTAGCAGAGCATAAACAATGCAGCCTCGTGCTCATTGATCACAAAGACGAAGCCGCTTTCCGCCAAGCCTTGGCCCCAACCGGAACAGACATCACAGAGTATGGGCGCATCACTGGCCTCAATTACTCAAACGGCCACCACCTTGACCTTGGCCTCTTCGCCCCACGCTAACACCTCCAATAAAAAAGGCCTCCCAGAACTTGGGAGGCCTTTTTAAATCCATAGAGCACACGCTCAGTAAAAGACCATTCAGCCTTCTGCAGATGGCTCAACCTTCTGCACAGCTTCTAAACGCGCCAGTCGCTCTTCCAACCCGGCCAACCGTGCTTCTGCTTCTTCTTGCGCTAAACGCGCACGCCCTGCCATTTCCTGAATAGCGTCAAACTCATCCCGACGCACAAGATCCAAACCATTCAGAACTTCATCGACGCGTGCCCGTACGATTGCGTGAATTTCTTCACGTACACCATTCGCCGCAGAAAACGCATTGCCAGCAAGCCCTGCAATATCATCAAAAAAACGAGCCTTAATCGACATCCGTGCAACTCCTAAACACAACACCCATACCCGAAAACCTCAAAAGGCCGAGTCCGTATTGCTTGGTTCGTAGCGATAGAACGACTATACAGGAAGTCTCGTCAGCGTCACGGCTGGCATTCTTTAATTGGTCATCGCCGTTCCATAAGGCCACACTACTGGAGTCCCCCCCCCATGAGCCATCCGCTCCTGTTCCCCGGTTTTGACCCAGTAGCCTTTCATATCGGCCCATTATCCATACGGTGGTATGCGCTAGCCTATATGGTGTCGTTTATTTTAGCGCTACCACTTGCCAAACGGTTATGCCGCCTTTCACCCAGCGTCGCTAACAGCGCTCTCGTCGATGACTTTCTCTTCTACGGTATTATCGGCGTCTTGCTGGGCGGTCGGCTCGGCTATGTCCTGTTCTACCGTCCAGATTTTTACTTCTCTCACCCCATCGAGATTCTCAAAACATGGCAAGGCGGCATGTCTTTCCATGGTGGCGCATTGGGGGTCATCCTCATGCTGATCTGGTTCACATGGAAGCGTAACATTAACTTCTTCGCATTTGCTGACCGGATTGCACCCGTTGTTCCCATCGGATTAGGTCTCGGTCGCTGTGCCAATTTCGTTAACGGTGAACTCTGGGGCCGTCCCGCACCGGAGAACTTACCATGGGCCATGATTTTCCCCACTGGCGGCCCCATCGCTCGGCATCCATCAGAACTGTATGAAGCCCTCACAGAAGGCGTCCTGTTACTGCTGGTTATGCTGGTTGCTGCTGGGCAAGAGAAACTCCGTCAACGCACAGGCTTCCTCTCCGGCCTCTTTCTGGTGGGCTATGCCCTAGCCCGCAGCTTTTGTGAATTCTTCCGTGAGCCAGATGCCAATATCGGCTTCCTCCCCGGCGGTACGACAATGGGTCAACTCCTTTGCATACCCATGGCCCTCGCGGGGATAAGCATTATCCTCTATGCATGGCACCGTTCAGCACCGAGCACAGCTCATGCCTGATACAATCATCCCCCCCCAACTGTATCTGCGTGATGAGCACCTTCCCGTGCCTCATGGTTTCTTCACGCGGTTAGGCGGCGTCTCACCAGCCCCCTTTGACAGCCTCAATGGCTCGCTCTCATCCATAGATGCCCCCGAACATATTGCTGAAAATCGTGCGCGCATCGCCCGTACACTTGGCGTTCAACCCGCCCGTTTTCTAGGCCTCAAGCAAACCCACAGTGCCATCGTCCACACCATTCGGGCTGATACCCCTCTCTGGACAACCGGGCGCGGCCCAGAAGGGGATGCCCTCGTCACCGACTGCCCCGAAACAGCCATCAGCACCATCACAGCCGATTGTGGACCTCTACTCTTATCCTCAGATGACGGTCACATTGTCGGCGCAGCTCATGCTGGTTGGCGGGGCGCTGTCGGTGGCGTGATCGAAGCGGTAGTCACCGCTATGAAAGCCATTGGTGCTCACAACATTCATGCGGCTGTCGGCCCCTGTATCGGCAAAGATGTCTATGAAACCGGCCCAGATATGTATGACGCCGTTTGCACACAAGACCCAGAGCGTGGCCCTCGTTTCTTTCGCAACGCACCACGTGACGGGCATTTTTTCTTTGATCTATCGGGCTATTGCGTAGATCGACTACACGCAGCCGGCGCCACAACGGTCAACAGTCTTGATGTGGACACTCTCACAGACCAACGCTTCTTCAGTCACCGCCGCAGAACCCTTGCCGGCGGTGGTCATATCGGCCACCAAGTCTCCGCCATTCGCCCGTTGAAGTAGTATCAGACCAGAAGGCCCCACACATCCTACCCCTACAATAACGCTCTTTACCGACACAGACGGAATTGGGACAAATGTCTCAAATAGCCTGCTTATCAATTGCTCACCTTAAATCTTTGCTCATGGTACACCTACACAGGCTCTACATGATACAATCTCCACAGAAATATGAAAAACCGATCAATCTTACCTTTTAAACGGTTTACCCTATTTTGCATCTCCATCACGTTGCCGTTAGGTTTTGATATAGGTCGTTCTTTATCGCGGCCTTAACGCTTAAAGTGTTCATGAGCGCGAAACGCGGTCTTTATTGAAGGAGCACAACAGGGCGATGCTGGTTTACAGCCCCATTACGGAACAATCCCCAATGCTCTTGGACCGTTCTATTCGCGCCCTTCATTTTCAATCCCGCGCAGATGGCGCCGCCAATCCTGACGGCTTGTCGCGCTTCCCCGCCGTGTCGCACACCGAATCATGCACTCCATGCTTTCCGGTCACGCCCGCGCGGTCAATGAGGCACTGAAGATTATGACGTTCACCGTCGGACATTACCTCGCAGAACGCCTGACACAGATCGGGCTCAAGCATCACTTCGCCGTGGCCGGGGACTATAACCTAGTCCTGCTCGACCAACTGATCGAGCACGGCGGTACGGAACAAATCTATAGCTGTAACGAGCTAAACTGCAGCTTCTCTGCTGAAGGCTATGCACGCTCCAACGGTGCAGCCTGCGCCATCGTGACCTTCAGCGTAGGCGCGATTTCCGCCATGAACGGCATCGGTGGCGCTTACGCTGAGAACCTGCCCGTTATCCTTGTTTCCGGCGCGCCAAACACCAATGATCACGGTTCCGGCCACGTTCTTCACCACACAATCGGGCTGACGGATTACTCCTATCAGCGCGAAATGGTGCGGCACGTTACCGTTGCAGCTGAAATCATCGTTTCTCCCGAAAATGCACCGGCACAGATCGACCACGTCATCCGCACGGCCCTGCGCGAGAAGAAACCTGCCTACCTTGAAATTGCCTGCAACATCGCAGCATCCCCTTGCGTACGCCCCGGCCCGATTTCAGCACTCTTCTCTAGCCAACCCGTTGATGACACCAGCCTGAGCGCCGCTCTGGATGCCAGCTTAGCGTTCCTCGAAAAACGCGAGAAAGTGGTCATTCTGGTCGGCAACAAACTCAAATCAGCCGAAGCACTCGAAGAAACCGTCACACTGGCAGAACGCCTCGGCTGTGCCGTCACCGTAATGAGCGCAGCCAAGGGCCTCTTCTCAGAAGCACACCCTCTATACCGAGGCGTTTATTGGGGTGAAGTCAGCAGCAAAGGCACCGAGAAGATTGTTGAAGGCGCTGACGGCGTCATCACACTCGGCCCCGTCTGGAATGACTACGCATCAGTCGGCTGGCGCAAACTGATCCGTGGCGAAAACGTCATCGAAGTGAACCCAGAGAGTGTCACAGTCGATAACCAACAATTCGCCAGCATCCCACTCAAAGCCTTTGTCAGCGCTTTGGCCGCAAAAGCACCGTCCAAGCCCTCTTCAGCCAAAGATTCTTATACACCTCTGACAATTGCCCCTGCCGCACCAGACGCCAAGCTGACCAACGATGAACTGACACGTCAGATCAACGCCTTGGTCGATAGTGACACCACGCTCTTTGCTGAAACAGGCGATTCTTGGTTCAACGCAACACGCATGACCCTGCCAGAAGGCGCACGCGTCGAATCTGAAATGCAATGGGGCCATATCGGCTGGAGTGTTCCATCCGTCTTCGGTAGTGCTGTTGCTGCACCGGAGCGCAAACATGTGCTGATGGTGGGCGATGGTTCTTTCCAACTGACGGCTCAGGAAGTCGCTCAGATGATCCGCTACGAAGTGCCGGTCATCATCTTCCTGATCAATAACTTCGGCTATGTCATTGAAATCAAAATCCATGACGGGCCATATAACTACATCCAAAACTGGAACTACGCGAAGCTGATGGATGCCTTCAATGGCGGCACCGGCGCAGAAGACGGCTCACTACGCGGTGGAAAGGCCCTCGGCCTGACAGCCACAACAGGCGCCGAGCTTAAAGCCGCTATCGCAGAAGCTCAAAAACATACACGCGGCCCAACCCTCATTGAGTGCCGTCTGGACCGTGCCGATTGTTCAAAAGAGCTCGTAGAATGGGGCAAGCAAGTCGCCAAGGCCAACTCCCGGAAACCACAAGCCTAACGCCGTATAAACCGTCTTATTGCGGCTGGTAGGACAACGCCGTTGGTCTTTATGAGACCAGCGGCGTTTTGTCGTCATGACAAAGGGTGGCATCACGCTGAAGGCCATCCAACCGCACATCATCCAGTGTGCTCATATGCACCTGAATTTGATCATAAGTCAGCACCACATTCCCTTGGGCATCATGAACACCGATCGGTACACGCCGCGCCCATCCGCTGACACGAATACGCCGGCCTAAATAACGCTCTTGCACTTGCTCCGGCGTCAAACCCGTACGCTGCACGACCGTATCAGGAATCTCAATAATCAGCGTTTTCTGATCCCGGTAATTCTTGCGGGAATCCAAGAAGACGGCCCCATGTACATGGCCCGTCCTACAAACTGCCATCGTAAACTCCCCCACCACACCATGAGGTTCAATACGCGCCGCAACAGCAGCTTCTTCTGCGGTTAATGACGCGGAGTCCGCCAACACGACAGAAGGTAAAAAGAAAACACTCAGAAAGAATGCACCAGCACGAAGCGCCATCACATCATTCCTCTCCAACACAAAAAAAGCGGGCCCTTTCGGAACCCGCTTTTCGCACAAACACTCCAAGAAAAAGAGTGCTTATTGTGGCCAATGCGCCAATACGCTCTGCTTCACAGATGCTGGCAAACCAACATATTCAAGGCGAACATTATCAGCATCGCCATGTTCAAAACCAAAAGTGAAGAACTTACGAACAGCCGCTGCATTCTCAGCATTCGTCGGGTTCGTAGGAACCAGTACGAATGTTGCCGTCACGATTGGCCATGCACCTGCACCTGCTGTATCCAGAAGGTTCACAGCGTAATTAGAGGCGCCAGTCCAGTCAGCAGATTGCGCTGCTTCAACAAAGCCCTTCAAAGAAGGGGAAACGAACTTGCCCGCATGGTTACGAATTTGCGCAATGTTCAGATGGTTCTGAGCAGCATAAGAGTACTCAACATACCCGATGCCACCTTCTGTCTGCTTCACCATAGCCGCAATGCCATCATTGCCACGTGCGCCTGAACCACCCGGCCATGCGATGGACGTACCAGCCCCCAGCTTTTCTTTCCACGTTGGAGAGACTTGTGACAGGTAGGACGTGAACACAAAGCTCGTACCGGAACCATCAGCACGGTGTACCGGAGCAACATCCGTATCTGGCAGATCCACACCTGGGTTCAGGGCCTTGATACGATCATCATTCCAAGTGCTGATCTCACCATCGAACAATGCCGCAATCGTCGGACCATCGAGGTGCAGTGAACCCGGCTTCACGCCCGGCACATTAGCAACAACAACGATACCACTCATCACCGTTGGGAATTGGAACAGATGTTCCTTCGTCAAGCGTTCCGCATTCATCGGCTTGTCAGATGCACCGAAATCAACGGTACGTGCGATGACCTGATCCTGACCAGCGCTAGAGCCAACGCTCTGGTAATTCACCGTAACACCAATTTGGGTTTTCGCAGCTTGGCCCCATGCACCATAAATCGGCGCAGCAAAGCTAGAACCTGCACCCGTAATATCTGCTGCTTGTGCAGAGAATGCACCAAGCGCCGTCATAGCGGCAAAGCCCAAAAGCGCAATTTTGCTCTTAATCATGGGAAACCCTCTGTCAAGATATTTGAAAACGTGTACCCATCCTAGCCTGCGGGTGTTTCCCACAACAGCCGCAGTTCCATGATAGTTTCGTGACACCCACAAGAAAGAGTGGCAGTTTCGTCACAGTACACGCTAAAGAGAGCGATTTTTGTCATTAATAAAAATAATTTCACACGAAGAATAACGCAGTAATACGCGAAAAACGTAATTTTTGTCACAAAACTGTCATGTATCTGCCATGAAACCTTCGCGGTTCGTCGCCTCCTAAATCCGATAATTCGCCGAGAAGAACACGCACACACACTATTTGATGTGAAGGAAGCATACGCGGCAATGACCCACTCACTCCGCCGGACCAGCGCACTTCTCGCCACTTCTGCTTTGGCTATTTTGGGGAGCTTTGCTCCACCAGCCCATGCAGCAGACCAAATGGAAATCATGGAGCGTCAAATTCGCACCATGCAGGCCCAACTGAACTCAATGAAAAAAGAGCATGCTGAAGAAGTAAAGCGCGCACGCGCAGTGCTGGCACATCAGCGTGAAGATGCTGAAAACAACCCCTACGGCACACGCGCCTCCATGGTCGGACAAAACGGCCAAGGTAGCTGGGCTGTAGCACAGCCAACACTCGCACCGGCACGCACCGCCGGCACGCCTTATGGTGAAATCACCGGCACACCTGCGGCACATTCTAGCCTGTATGGCCCTCTGCGCCGTGGGCAAATCCAAGTTGGCGGCGTACGCATCACATTGGGTGGTTTTGCTGAAGCCGCAGGCATCTGGCGTTCACGCAACACCGGTTCGGATATCTCCACAGGCTACAACGCCATTCCATGGGGCAATAGCCCAACACATAACATGACGGAATTCCACCAAACCGAACGTCAAAGCCGTTTGGCCGCCTTGGTGGAAGGCATGATCACCCCAAAACTTGAAGCCGACGGGTATGTCGAGACCGATTTCCAAGGCGCAGGCTCTGCTTCCAACTCCCGCCAGTCTAACTCCTACGTTCTGCGTGCCCGCGTATTCTACGGTGAGCTGAAAGACAAAGCGGACGACCTGCAAATTCTTGGTGGTCAAAGCTGGTCTCTTATCACGCTGTACAACAAAGGTCTGTCGGCGCGTGATGAACAAATCCCGCTCACCATCGAAGCACAATATGTTCCGGGCTTTAACTGGACCCGTAACAGCCAGCTCCGCATCGTAAAGGGCTTCGATAACAGCCGCTATCACATCGCGCTATCTCTCGAAAATCCATCCTCCGTTCCTGCTGGCACACCTCTTCAAAGCAACGTCACGTACCGCGTAACAGGCACGAATGTGAACAACCCGGACACATGGTACGCCACAGACATCGCACCTGACGTCATTGCTAAGGTCGCGGCTGACCCAGGCTGGGGTCACTACGAACTCACCGGCCTGTTGCGCTTCTTCCATGACCGCGTCAGCACAACCGGCGCAGGCCAAAACCAAACAACCGTTGCTGGTGGTGGCGGTGGTGGCATGATCCTACCAATCATCGACAAGAAGTTGTACTTCCAAGCCTCTGGCTTAGCGGGCGTTGGCTTGGGCCGTTACGGCACATCCAATATCCCCGATTTCACCTTCAGCCCAACAGGTGCACCAAAAGCTCTGCCTGAAGCCAATATCCTGTTCGGCGTTTACGGCAACCCAACCAAAGCCCTTAAGCTTTACGGTTATGCCGGTGCAGAACGCGTGACATCACGTGAAGCCTTCACCTCTGGCGGTAAGGCTTACGGTTATGGCAGCCCACTCGCAAACATGACGGGTTGCAACACCGAGATGTCCACCCTCTGCGCAGCAAGCAGCAACGTTCGCACCGTTGTACAAGCAACCGCAGGCTTCTGGTATGACTACATGAAGGGTGACTACGGTACCGTGCGTATCGGTGGTCAGTACTCTTATACCTATGTCGACTCATTCTCTGGTGTTGGCGGCCGCCCACATACAGACGACAACATGGTTATGATGTCCCTGCGTTACATGCCGTTCAACTAATAACACTCTACGCAGTTCAACCTCTTCTCAAAGGGGTTGGGCTGCTCTCTATCACCACGAAGAGCCGAAACTTCTTATAATTTGAGCTTCTGCGGGTTCTGTGGACAGACCTCCACACTCAAAGACCCATATACAATAAAAAACCATCAGCCAGTCATTCCATTTCACATTTTCAAAAAGCCTTTTCGCTGCTTTTTTTCGAAAAAAGAAGCAGCCCAAAAAAACCTTCACATTACCAATGACTTCCCCCCCATCCCTCCGTCAGCTATGGACTACAGTCAGACTGACGGAGAGATTTCTTTATGCGTATCGCTATGATCGGCGGCGGTTATGTCGGGCTCGTTTCAGGCGCATGCTTCGCCGAATTCGGTACAGATGTCACAATCGTTGAACGAGATGAAAAGAAACTCACGGCCCTGCGTGAAGGCCGTATCCCTATTTTTGAACCCGGCCTAGACACGATCGTCTCCAACAATACCCAAGCAGGGCGCCTTACTTTTGGTCATGACCTCGCTGAGGCTATAGCCGATGCAGATGCCGTCTTCATTGCTGTAGGCACCCCCACCCGCCGGGGCGACGGCCATGCAGACTTAACCTATGTCTATGCTGCCACACGCGAAATCGCATTAGCAGCTCACAAAGATCTGCTCGTCGTCACGAAATCAACCGTCCCTGTTGGGACTGGCCGCGAAGTCGCACGCATCCTCAAAGAAACACGGCCCGACCTTGCTTTTGACGTCGCGTCGAACCCAGAATTCCTACGAGAAGGCAACGCGATTGGCGACTTTATGCGCCCCGACCGTGTGATTATCGGCATCAACCAAGACACACACGACAATGGCGCACGCGCAACCGAACTGATGCGCCGCCTGTATCGTCCCCTCTCCCTTATTGAAGCCCCCATCGTCTTTACGGACCTCGAAACGGCCGAACTCACCAAATATGCGGCCAATGCTTTCTTGGCGATGAAGGTCACATTCATCAATGAGATGGCTGATCTTTGCGAAAAAGTGGGAGGCAATATCCATGATGTGGCACGCGGTATGGGGCTTGATCAACGCATCGGAAAACGCTTCTTGAACCCCGGCCCCGGCTATGGTGGTTCATGCTTCCCAAAAGATACCCGCGCCCTCAGCGCCATTGCTCAAGATGCAGGAGCCCCCGCACAGCTCGTTGATACCACCGTACGTATCAATGAACGCCGCAAAGAGGAAATGGCCGAACGAATCATCACCCGCTCTGGTGGCTCCGTCCAAGGAAAAACCATTGCCGTTCTCGGGCTCACCTTCAAACCCGATACCGATGATATGCGCGAAGCCGCATCTTTACCCATCCTCCAAACCTTACATGAGCAAGGCGCCACCCTGCGCGTCTTTGATCCTGAAGGGATGAGCGCAGCACGCCCACTCCTCCCGGAAGGGCTGCAATACTGCCATAATGCGCTCGACGCAGCTCAAGGTGCCGATACACTGGTCGTTTTAACGGAGTGGAATATGTTCCGTGCATTAGACCCGGAACGCCTAAAAGAGATGATGCGGGGGCGCGTGATTGTTGACCTGCGCAACATCTGGAGCCCCCACATCATGCGCGAAGCTGGCTTCGATTACAGTTCCGTCGGGCGTCCATGATGCATGTGGTCTGTGCTCGTCTTTGGAAGGTGCTTCCGAAGACGGCTCGGATGGCGCGCCCGATCTACCGGAGCAAACGTCCCATTACGCAAACGAGCCTCTAATTCCTCAAGGGAATAACCCTTCGTTTCCGGCACATAACGCAGAACAAACCACACCGCAAACGCATTCACCGCCGCATACAACCAAAATGTCATATCCGCCCCCAATTCACGCACGAGGGTCAGGGTAGTTAACGAGATTAGTAAGTCAGCCCCCCAATGGCTACCTGCCACAAGGCTCATCCCTTTACTCCGGCACGACAATGGATAAACCTCAGCGCCCACAAGCCAAATTGCTACCGACAAACTGCCCGTATTAAACACCGTATAGGCCATCAGCGACAGCACCATGACCCAAGCTCCCCAGCCATGGGTCATATGCAGCGCAAACATCAGCCCCAATATCACTAAAGACAGTGCAGCCCCCGGAAGCATACGCAAAATCAGCGTACGACGTCCCCAACGATCCACAGCCCACCCACCGAAGAAGGTGGCCCCGACCATCGCCAAACCAACGGCCACCGACGTCAAAAGCGCTGTCGATTCACCAAACCCAGCCCCCGCAAAAATGGTCGGTGCATAATACATAATCGCATTAATGCCCGTAAGCTGACACAAAAGCGCAATCCCGACAGAAGCCACCAAAGCAGGACGTACCCAAGGTTTTTTCAACTCAGACCACGGTGCCTGTTTATCTTGATGAGAAACAATATCATGCAGTTCATCATGAGCGACTTCGGCCGAACTCCGCACACGCAGCAACACCTCTAACGCTTCATCATGACGCCCCTGCATGGCAAGCCAGCGCGGGCTATTCGGCAAAAAGGCCATCCCAACAAACAAAATAACCGCCGGAAGCATGCCAATACCGAACATCCAGCGCCAACTGGCATGCTGCAATGCATATCCCGTCAAAAATGAGAAAGTAACACCCATCACCACAGCGAGCTGGAACGCGACAACCAAACGCCCTCGCCGATGGGCCGGAGAAATTTCTGCAATATAAATCGGTACAATCTGAGAGGCTGCACCAATAGCAAGGCCTAGTACAAGACGTGAAGAGGACAAGACCTGAACACTACTGGCCGCCGCCGCGCCAATCGTTCCTACGATAAACAAAGCTGCTGCCAGCATAATTGTTTTACGCCGACCAAACCGGTCAGAAATCGGCCCCGCACCAAGGCACCCCACAAGCGCCCCGAAGATAATCGTCGATGTCACAACTTCAGCACCCAGCGTACTGAGATGAAATTGCGTCCGTATTTGCAACAGAGCAGACGAGATGATGCCGGTATCATACCCGAACAACAAACCGCCCGTTGCTGAAATGGTCGCAATAAACGTACTGAGCGAATCTCCTCTTAATGTCCTGGAGATATCGAGTGCTTTTGTCATGTTTGAACCCTCCGCCGAGTGGCGAATCACTATCTATACTGATATCTTTAACGCTACAGACATAGAAAGCACCTCACATTTTCGCGCGCAGCAGCATCAAAAGACCACCCAGCCTTTCCCTCCACCTCACACTATGATGAACTAGCCCCGCGCCCCCATCAGTGCTGATGTACCCGCCCAAGATCAAAGGACGCGCACACCATGCTCCGCATTTTGCAGCGTTCCCCCTGCAAACAACACGCCCCCCCACAGCAATTTCTGCTTTTCAAACAACGAGATTATGCCCTCTGGGCTGCTGGAACTTTTGTGTCCAATATCGGCACATGGGTACAACGCACAGGGCAAGATTGGTTAGCCCTCACAGAACTCCCCCACCACAGCGCATCCCTCTTGGGGACTGTGATCGCCCTACAATTTATTTCACCCATTCTCTTCCTGCCATGGACCGGCACTTTAGCAGACCGTTACGACAGACGGCGCCTCCTCATCATAACACAAAGCATGATGGCCATTTTGGCCTTACTCATTGGCACCCTTACCATCACCCACCACATTGATCGGTGGGGCTTATATATCCTCACTTTCCTCTTCGGTACGGCAGCCTCTTTTGATGCCCCCGTACGCCAAGTTTTTATCGGAGACCTCGTGGGAGATACCGCCTTGCCTGCGGCCGTTTCCTTTAACTCCATTTCTTTTAATGCTGCCCGTTTTATCGGCCCAGCCGTTGGCGGTGCCATCATCAGCGCCACCAGTACAGGCTGGACCTTTCTCATCAACGGCGCATCCTTTTTTGCCGTCCTCGGATCCTTATTCTTACTTCGTGTAAAACGTAACGCCGTACGACAGCACACTCAAAACCAACGTTTTTTGGACGGCCTGCATTATGCATGGCGCAAGAATGAACTGCGCTCTACGCTCATAATGCTCGCCCTCATCGGGACTTTTGCCCTGAACATGTCCCTCTTTGTCGCCACCATGGCCGTGCACGTATTCCATGCCAATGCAGGGCGTTATGGTTTGCTCTCATCCATCATGGCGGTTGGTTCCGTTATTGGCGCAACCTTAAGTGGCTTTCACCATAAAAACCGCTACCGTAGCCTCCTTTTCGCCGCAGGCTTACTCGGTATTAGTTGTACTGCCGCCGCCCTAGCCCCCACATACTGGCTTTTCGGCGCAACCATTATCAGCATTGGTATCGCTGCATTACTGTTCACCAACACCTCAAACACACTCATGCAACTCGCCACAGAACCCGCCTATCGTGGCCGCGTCATTGCACTTCGGATCGGGGTTGTCCTCGGTGGCACACCTATTGGCGCCCCAATAGCAGGCTGGGTGGCCGACACATTCGGGCCACGTTGGGCCATCGCCTTGGGTGCACTCTCTTGCTACATCGCCGTCACAATCGGCAGTATGACGGGACCTAAAAAGCCCTCTTAGACTTCCCTTTTTTCATACCCGAAAAGACCATTTTCTCTCTATAATTTGCATATACGGGAAGATTTCCCATAAACTCAGCATCCAAACGAGCAACTGGAAAGATTCAATGCATAACGTTGCCGCTCTAGTCGCTGATGCTGCACTATTTGTTCTATTTCCTTGGATTTTATGGCGCATAACAAACCGCGCATTACCGATTGCGGTCTTACCTATATTGGTCGGAATACTCATGGCCGTCTGGCACGTGCCGGTAAAAACGCTCGGTATTCCATCCATCTATGGCAATGATATCGGCTGGGTGGCCGTTCTCGTCCTTGCGTTCACAGCAGGATTAGAAATGTGGCAACAGCCCGCCGGTACGCTTGCCAGCGATGAACTCCCTGCCCCCACTCTTGGGCGCTTGATTGGCGGTGCTTTTGTCGCCTTAGGTGGCCCCTTCATCATTGGTTCCATTTTTGCACTGACCTACCTACTCCCCTTACCGGGCTGGCACCCACCACACGCAACGCCTCTCATTGCAGCCGCATCCATTGGCTTATGTATTGCTGTCAGTGCCTTACCGGTGTTGATCGGTGTAGTCCGTGAATTAAAACCGGCTCAAAAACCCCTCGGCCAATTAGCGCTCAAACTCGCTGTCATTGATGACGCGACGTTATGGGTTGGCCTGGCCGTTCTTCAGTTTGCTGCACGCGGGAGTGCTGCCCTCCATGGCTGGACCGGCCTTGAGGGGCTAGCCGTTCTTTTACTCATTGCGTTAGCAGCAGGTGGAAACTGGGCATCACGGCACCTGCGCAACCCACCCTCATGGCTCATTTGGGTAACCGTTCCCGTATATCTCGCTGCGGGGTCTTGGGCGAGCATGCAGCTCGGGCTGCATGAACTTATCGGGGCTTATTTTGCTGGCGCGATTATGCCGCCCTCATGGGCGCGCCGCCTCCCTATTGCACAGGTCGGCACATTCTCTTTGATCTGGCTTGCACCAATGTTCTTCGGTCATAGCGGCTTGAAGATTGATGGCGATGCCCTGACATGGCCATCCGTCATTGCATCTCTGGCGCTCGTGGCTGTTTCAATCGTGACAAAAATTGCCGCCGTCTGCATTTTCCCACCGACAAAAGGCCTGACCTTGCGTCAGTCCCTGAGCGTCGGCGCACTCCTGCAATGTAAGGGATTAATGGAAATCGTGGCCGCAACCATTCTGCACGCGCAAGGCATGCTGTCAGAATTTGCTTTTGCATCACTCATGATCTTGGCGGTGATTTCCACCACACTCACCGGCCCACTCTTCAAGCTAGTCGCGCCCCGTAAAAAAACAACATAACCCTAGGAGTGTGGCGCAGGCCCTTTTCCCCTGCGCCACACCCAGCCTTACCCACCACGCGCAATCAGTCATCCAAAGACTGATGGTAAATACCCGCTTTCATATTCCGTTCTTGTTCTGGAATACCCGGCACACCTGACATCCGCCGCATATCATCCGTCAACACCGACCGATCATAAGGCTCTTGGGACATTTCCATCTCCGCCGTCGGGTCTTTCGGCACCTTCCCCGATGATTGAGTGCCGTAAATTTGTGCATGCCCGGTAAAAACCAAATAACGATCCAACGTCGCAGCACTGATCCACCGTGCAGGTTTATATCCCAACATTAGCGCGGTTACGGCAAGACAATGCGCCCGCAAATAATCCTCGGGTTTATGCCCATGCTGTTCAATAAAGGCCGCATTATAATAATCACGTCCCGTTTTTAAATCACCAGCCTGCAAGAGCTCAGTCAGCCTAGCGCGGCGTTGCGCATCTTGAACGTTAAGTGCCTTCCAATTGATATCATCAGCATTGCGCGCAGCCTGATCATCATCAAACATTTTTTGTAAGATTTTATTATCGGCCGCATAAACGGCCTGATGAGACAATGCACACATTAATACGATAAGAAAACATCTCTTCAAACGCATCATCATATTCTCCAATAAAAGAGTATTTTTCTTATACGTCTAAATTATTTCGAAAGCGAATATATTGTCTTGCAAACACTCACCGCGTACACACACCCCTTATGAGCACAACGACACCCACCTGCCCACAATGCACCCTTGAAGACAACCACATTCAAGACGCCCAGCATGTCTGTAACATTTGCGGCTATGAATGGCCTGCTAATATCGCTGAAACATCTCCGGATGAAGACGTCATCCGAGATTCCAACGGTACTCCGCTAGCTGATGGAGATACCGTGATGATCATCAAAGACTTGAAGGTGAAAGGTGGATCAAACGCTCTCAAAGTCGGCACAAAGATCAAAAATATCCGCCTGCGTAGCGGTGATCATGATATTGAAGCTGGAAGCTATATGCTTAAATCCGAGTTTTTACGTAAAGTCTCATAAAAGACCAAAACCCAATACATAAATTCTTACGTGAACCTCTTAAGAAAACGTTTTTTGGTTCTTTTTCACAGAAAAAACATGTCAGGGGCGCAGCACATACTGCACCCCTAATGTGATTTTAAGGCTGAACAGCCCGCAATACATACCCCGTCAAACTACCACTGGCTTCTTCTTCATTTAAATCCGCCGCCAAGCGCAATTCCGGCTCCAAAGGTGCTTCATACGGAGCAGAAACCCCCGTGAACTCCGCAATTTTCCCCGAACGTGCGGCCGCATACAACCCCTTCGGATCCCGTGTTTCACACGTCTCCAATGGCGTATCCACAAAGACCTCGTGGAAACCTTCACCGATGATGTGTCGTGCCTGCTCCCGATCTTCCCGCAATGGGGAGACCAGCGCAACCACCACAACCTGACCACTTTCCGCTAAAATCTTCGCAACATGTGCAGCACGGCGGATATTCTCTCGACGATCTTCGGGTGAGAAGCCAAGATCACTGCACAAACCAGCACGCAGCGTATCACCATCCAGCACGGTGGCTTGTACGCCCTGCTCCGTCAAAGCCAACTCAGCAGAACGCGCCACCGTGCTTTTGCCGGAACCGGGCAGACCTGTCAGCCAGAACACAGCACTACGGTGCCCGCGCGCACGCTGTTGTGCCTCAGCAGACACACGGCTGGCCGTCGGATGAATAGCCAAAGCCCCCTCATCCAATTCCGCTTCACCGATCAACGGAGCGCCGCCTACAATACGCTGGAAGCGATCCACCAGAACGCCACGCCCATCACCCAGGCCCGGCGTAAACGCATCAAATAACAGCGCATGTGAGGCCGCGAGTGTGACCTCTGCAAACCCGTCAGGCTGAACCGTATCACCCGGCCCCATGCTCAGATCATCCAGATCCACCACCGCATCAATCGACGCCACAGTGACATCATGCTCTGCCGTAGCCAAACGCAAGGTAAAGCTTTCGCCCACACGCAAAGGCTCACCACGCAGCCAGAACAGACGCGTGCGCAGCCGTGCGGACTTAATCGGCGCATTCGCGCTCTGCCCGGCAGGGAATAATAAATCCCCACGATCAGGCACCAAGTCTGGCTCTAAACGCAGCGCAATGGACTCACCTGCTCCCGCCACAGGATGCTCCGGCGCATGCCAACGGCACACTTCCGCAACGGTTGCCACTTGCCCCTGCACGCCAATCGCCAGCTTATCGCCCTGACGCACCGTCCCGCGCTCAATCCGACCGGCAACATAACGCACACCATCAAAACGATACACATCTTGCACCGGCATACGGAACGGCAAGGCCAAACGTGGTGCGGGTGGCTGCACATTCGACAGCGCCTCCACCAGCGTCGGCCCCTTATACCAAGCAGAGCGCTCGGAGCGGCTGGCAATATTATCACCATCACGCGCGGAAGCAGGCACCACAGCTTCTACAGAAATGTCCAAACGACCTAAAAGCTGACGAACATCACGTTCCGCCTGCGCAATCTGCGCTTCATCAAAACCGAGCATATCCGCTTTGTTCAGCAGCACGATCACATGACGAATACCGATCAAACGCAGCAAAAGCGCATGGCGGCGCGTCTGCTCCTGCGCGCCTTCCTTGGCATCCACAACCAGCACAGCCGCTTCTGCATCTGCCGCACCCGTGATCATGTTGCGCAGAAATTGCCGATGGCCCGGCGCATCCACAATCACAAATTCACGGCTCCCCAAACGGAACGGAATCCGCGTAGAATCAACCGTCACCCCTTGGTCACGCTCAATCTGCAAGGAATCCAGCAGGAAACTCCATTCCACCGCAAGACCACGTTTACGGCTACTCTCCACAATCTGCGCCAGCTTGCCATCTTGCAGGCTATCAGTGTCATAGAGCAAACGGCCAATCAGCGTGGACTTACCATGGTCCACATGCCCCACGATCACAATCGGTGTTGCAGCCGCGCGATAGGCCTGTTCCAGCGTTTGATTCACGATTGTATCACCCATTTTTACAGATACCCCGCCACACGCAGGCGCTCAAACGCATCTTCTGATTCATGATCCATGGCCCGGCCAGCACGTTCGGATGTCTTGCTGTTTTCTAACTCAGCAATCACTTCCGCCACGGTGGACGCATTGCTCTCAACCGGACTGGTAATGTCTTGGTCACCCAATGAACGGTAACGCTTGCCACCCTTGGCGAAATACAAATCAACCAGTGGGATATTTTCGCGCTCAATATAGCGCCAAATGTCAATCTCACGCCATGACAGCAACGGGTGAACACGAATATGCATGCCGTCTTCATACGGCGTCGCGTACTGATCCCAGAACTCCGGCGGCTGATTACGCACATCCCAACGGTGGCCTGCACCACGCGGGCTAAACACACGCTCCTTTGCGCGCGTCGCCTGCTCATCACGACGAATACCCGCGATCACACCGCGCAGCTTGTGCTTATCGATCATTTTGGCCAGACCTGCCGTTTTACGCGCAGCCGAACGCGCAGCCGGTGGCAAAGAGGGATCAATCTCTTCAACAGGCGGGCAATCACCAAGGATCAAATCCAGATCCCACTTCTTGGCGTATTCTTCACGGAATGCATACATTTCCGGGAACTTCTTCCCCGTATCCACATGCATCACCGGAAAAGGCACACGCCCCATAAAGGCTTTCCGCGCCAACCACACCATCACATTGCTGTCTTTACCCAAAGACCACAGCAAGGAAAGCGGCTTTAATTTCCGATACGCCTCACGCAAAACAAAAATGCTTTGCGCTTCCAACTGGTCAAGATCATCCATAACACGAGGCGTTGCCTGAGATATGCCCGAGGTCATTCTGGTCTCCGTCTGCATGACACCTTCATCCCCTTAACTCGGGCGATGAATGCCACATTCCGTTTTTGCCAGACCAGCCCAACGACCGGCCCGCGCATCCTCACCTTCGCCAATCGCACGCGTACAAGGCGCACAACCGATTGACGTATATCCTTGAGCCACAAGTGGATGACGCGGCAAACCACGCGTACGCATCACCGCTTCCACTCGTTCCGGCCCCCAACCTGCCAACGGGTTAATCTTCACCCGCCCATCAGGCTGTACATCCACAACAGGCAAAGCCGCCCGTGTCTTTGCCTGACTGCGCTTACGCCCCGTCAGCCACAAATCAAACTCCGGAAGAACGCTATCCAGCGGTTCCACTTTCCGCAATGCACAACATGCATCAGGATCAAATGCCGCAAGCTGATCCTGCGGGTCCCTCGTCTGTAATTGCAGCGCGGACGGTCCAATCACGCGCACATCTTGCAAAGACAGCGCCTGCGTCAGCGTATGACGATACGCTAATGTCTCAGCAAAATGTCTTTGCGTGTCCAAGAAAAAAACCGGTATCGACGCATCTCTTTGCGCCACCAAGTCCAGCAACACTGCCGACTCAGCACCAAAAGACGAAATCACCGCCACGCGCCCCCGAAACTCAGCCAGAACACGCGCTAAGACATCCTCTTCTGGCGTAGCCAGAAGGGCTTTCAGTTCGGTTGGGGAAAGAGACATAAGCGCCACCCAATCCAACGTCATGCATGGCGAACACCGCAGAGCACGACAATGACTGAGGCAGACATAAGATGTCACACCATCAATTTCAACGATATAATATGGTATTACTTTTTATTTTAGTGATTTTATACAAAAACCTCCCGCCTGACAGCACGGAGCGCTCATGCTAAATTCATTGGACAAAATACTCGGCCACAACCATACCAACTGGCCTCACACGAGCGGTACGCAAGGAGCGTAGGATGACATCCCGCACGACACGCCACATAACAACACACCTGCGGCCTGTTATCCGTCCGCTTATACGCACTTTACTGGTTACAAGCCTCCTCGCCAGCGCTGCATCTTTCCCAGCTTATGCCGCACACATCACCATGTCTGGAGAGGACCTAGACCTTACCGTTCCATGCTCTGGCACCGTGCATATCATTGTGGACCCATCCATGAAGGATGGCGCAACGCTCGACAGCAGCAATGCCACGCAAGTGATGCTCCGAACCGGAAAAGACGAAGCCGAGAGCCGCATCACAGTCTCCACACGCAGTTGTGCTCCTGCTGGCCGCCTGACCATTAGCGTCTCCCCGATTACCGGCATTTCTATCCATGACAGCCACGATACACGCTTCACCATCACTGGAAAGCTTGCATCTTTGGACGCCAGCTTAGATTCCAACGCCTTAACAGCCGACAATATCCAATCACTCGACCTGAGCATGCGTGGCACATCCAGCGTGCATATCGGTACGCTGGACCGTGCTGCCCAAATCGTTGCATCCGGCAATACGAGCTTCACCGCAGACCATGCGAATCTCACGGCCTTTTCCGCACAACTCACAAACAGCGCGACACTCAACGTCGCTCAAGGCACGATTGAAGCCCTTACCCTCGTCACAGCAGATAATGCCTCCGCCGCGTTAGCCAGCAGTGCATCACTCGCCACAATTACCGCTAACGGCACAGGCACCGTCGATGTCGCACAGGTCAACGGCCCTGTCGTACGCTCCGGGACGGGCACCGTGCATGTCGGGGATAGCCCACCCTCACAAACAGCAACGCCACCAGCCGCCACACCTACGCCTACCCCCTCTAAACCACCGCAAACCGCCACCACAATCACAGCTCCGACTCCTTCAGCCCCCATACCACCAACCGCCACAGTTGCGCCGCCGCCAATAATCGTGCCCCCGGCACCACCACAATCAACACCAATCGCTCCGGTAACACCCACGCCAGCCACTCCCTCCGGTATGATCAATACATCACCACGCCTGCCTGTAGCGCCAACAGAGCCCACCATCACACCGCCTCCCTCCTTGCGCCCTCATGCAGATTTACCACTCCCCAACCCTCCCGTTGTCACACCCCCAGCCCCACAAACTGAGCAGCCCACACCCACTCCAAACACATCCGCCACACCGTCACATAATTGATACAGAATTCGTAGAACTTTGACGCAAGTCCAAAGGCAAGGTAGTGGCTGAAGAGTGAACGCCGTTATCGAACTCATCGCGGCCATTGGTCGCGCCGTCCTAGGGTTAATCCGCCATGCTGGCGCTTTGGCCCTTTTCGCCCTTGAAGGTCTGTCGCACCTCGTGCGCCCGCCATTCTATGGCCGCGTCTTTTTGACGAGCCTACTAGAAATCGGATTCTTCTCGCTACCGGTCGTGGCGCTGACAGCTCTGTTCTCTGGTGCTGTGATTGCTCTGCAATCCTATACAGGGTTCGGACAATACCATGTACAAAGCGCTATTGCAGGGATCGTCGTACTAGCCGTCACGCGTGAACTCGGCCCCGTTCTCGCTGGCCTAATGGTGGCAGGGCGCGTGGGCGCTGCCATGTCCGCTGAAATCGGCACGATGCGCGTCACCGATCAGATCGACGCCCTCAGTACACTCTCTACCAACCCCATGAAATATCTGGTCACGCCACGTCTTTTGGCCGGCACATTAGCACTCCCCTGCTTAGTGCTCATCGCCGATATTTTAGGCGTTCTCGGTGGCTTCACAGTTTCTGTCGCCAAGCTCGGATTTTCTCCGTCATCCTATATCCTCGCAACCCTTAGCGCACTGAAGACCATTGATGTGGTCGTCGGCCTCGCTAAAGCTGCGACCTTTGGTTTCCTGATTTCCTTATTGGGCTGCTATCACGGCTATAACAGCCGTGGCGGTGCTGAAGGCGTAGGGTCAGCCACAACGGCGGCCGTTGTCGGAGCCTCTATTCTGCTCTTCTTATTCGACTATCTCCTGACCGACCTCTTCTTTTCACAATGAGTGACCCTGTGAGCCAGAGCCCAAAAATTCGCATCCGGGGCCTCTCCAAAGCCTTTGGTTCTAAGACTGTGCTTGATGGCATTGACCTTGATGTCATGCCGCGCACCTCCATGGTCATTATTGGCGGGTCAGGTTCCGGGAAGTCTGTGCTTCTGCGCTGTATTTTGGGCCTCATTGAACCCGATAGCGGCAGCATCGAAATTGATGGTGAGAACATCCTCACAGCGTCACGTGCGCGACGTGAAGTCCTCCGCCGCCAGATTGGCATGCTCTTCCAAAATGCGGCTCTGTTCGACAGTATGAGCGTTGCCGACAATATCGGATTTGGCCTCCGCGCAAAGCACCATCCGGGCAGTGGGCCTAAGCCCTCCAAATCCCAAGCGCGTACCCTCGCAGAACCTTTGCTGGAACAAGTCGGACTCGCTCCGTCTATTGGTGCACTTACACCGTCTGAACTCTCCGGCGGCATGCAAAAGCGCGTAGGCCTTGCCCGTGCTATCGCAGGGCGCCCCGATATTTTGTTCTTTGATGAACCCACCACGGGACTTGACCCCATTATGGGGGCCGTCATTGACGGATTGATTGTTGATTGCGTCCAAAAACTTGGTTCAACCGCTATTGCCATCACTCATGACATGGCCTCCGCACAGCGCATCGGCACCGATGCCGCCATGCTGTACCAAGGCAAACTCGTCTGGAAAGGCAAAGCGACGGAACTGATGAACTCCGGCAACGCAATGGTTGATCAGTTCACACATGGCCGCCGTGAAGGCCCGATCAATATGGAGCCACGCAAGTGATCCCTCAACGGAACCGTCCCCCACTTTTCACGCGGCCGCTCATCTATCGTATGCTGCTCAGCTATGTGATCGCCATTCCCATGCTATTTTTGCTTTTGCGCTACATGCAAACCCACCCAGGCATTCTCGTACCCGCAGTCGGTATGGTCGTCATTATGATCGTATCGCGCACCTTAGCACGTGCGATTTTGCGTTCAAAAGCCTAACCCTTTACCCCAAAGACCCCCGCAATGGCACGCAAAGCTTCCTCTCGTTACGTTTGCCAATCCTGCGGCAGCGTCACGCCCAAATGGGCTGGTAAATGCGATGCCTGCGGTGAATGGAACTCACTGGTCGAGGAAACAGCCGAACCCACGGCACGCAAAACCGGCAACCTCCGCTCAGGGCGCCTCAATACCGTGCGGTTGGATGGTGAAGTAAAGCCTCCCCCACGCATCAGCACCTCCATTGCAGAACTTGACCGCGTTCTCGGCGGTGGCCTCGTCCCGGCCTCCGTCGTACTCGTAGGCGGTGATCCCGGCATCGGTAAATCCACCCTCATGCTGCAAACAACCTGCGCCCTCGCGCAAAGCGGCCACCGTGTTTTATACGTCTCCGGGGAAGAGGCGGTGGACCAAATCCGCATCCGTGCCCAACGTCTGGGCTTAGATCAAAACCCTAAAACATTGGATTCTCTAGACCTCGCAGCCTCTATAAATGTTGGCGAAATCGTTGGCTCCTTGGAGCACGAACGCAAACATACCGTCGTCGTCATTGATTCCATCCAAACCATGTGGCTGGAAAATATCGAAAGCGCACCCGGCTCCGTCGCCCAAGTCCGCGCCTGCGCTTTTGAACTCATTCGTCTTGCAAAAACACTCGGCTTTGCGCTGATCCTCATCGGCCACGTCACCAAAGAAGGCTCACTCGCAGGCCCTCGCGTGTTAGAGCACATGGTCGACGCCGTCATGTATTTTGAGGGTGATCGCGGGCACCAATTCCGCATCCTCCGCGCCGCCAAAAATCGCTTTGGCGCTACAGATGAGATTGGCGTTTTCGCCATGACGGATACAGGACTCAACGAAGTTCCCAATCCATCCGCCCTCTTCTTGGCCGAACGCCGTGGCAACATCGCCGGGTCAGCCGTTTTTGCTGGCCTCGAAGGCACACGCCCCGTTCTGCTGGAAATTCAGGCTCTTCTTTCTCCAAAAACGGGAGATGGTGCGCCGCGCCGTGCTGTCGTCGGTTGGGATACTGCGCGCTTGAACATGCTCCTCGCCGTCTTGGATGCACGTTGCGGGCTGAAGCTAGCGGCCATGGATGTGCACCTCAATATCGCCGGTGGCATGCGCGTCAATGAACCCGCCGCCGATATGGCCGTCGCCGCCGCACTCATCTCTGCCGCAACCGGCACCCCGACATCACCAACCGCCGCCTATTTTGGAGAAGTCGGCCTCTCCGGAGAAGTGCGGCAAGTCTCTCAAACCGACTTACGCCTCAAAGAGACTGCAAAACTCGGCTTTAATGCCGCAATACTCCCCCGCCGGGTTGCTGCTGGCTCAACCCGTACAAAGCCGCCTACTGGCTTATCTTCCCATGAAATCGGACATTTAACGGATTTAGTAGAATTATTTACCCCTTCTGATAAATAATTCTACCATTAACCATTATTTTATAAACATTTTTTGACGATTTATTAATTAAATAAAATTAGCTTATTAATAATATAGTATCAAAAAAATAATAATAAAAATCTCACGGTTATTTTTAGTAATTATTGGGATACACAAAACCATGACATCGTCTTCAAAATTCATCAGTCCAGAGACTGGCGCACTCTACGCTGTCTCCTCGGGCGGTGTCATAACCGGTACAATAACCGGCAATGCCGGATTACAAAGGGCAGCGCCCGGCTTACAAACTATTTCTTCTGGTAGCGCCACCTCTGGCTCAACCATTAGCGGAACCACTCAAACCGGGTACCCCGATACATCGTTCCAACCCAGCCTTCTGGCAATCAATGCAACACAAAACATTCTCTCCGGCGGCGCTGCGCTCAACACCACCCTCTCCGGAACACATGCAAGCGCACTCAACTCAACAGCCTCCGCCCTCCAAACACTCCAAAGCGGTGCCTATGCCAGTGGCACGACCCTAGACACAAACGCACAATCAATCGTGTTCAACGGCGCAATCAGCGATGCTGTCACCATCAATAACGGCAGCCAAGTCGTATCAAGCGGCGGCCTTGCGAACGCCATCAGCATTTCTGCTGGCACGCTCGACCTTGAACAAGGCTCTGCTTCAAACGTCATGCTCAATACAGGCACCATTATTGATAATGGTGGTTCATTGAACTCCGCCACCATCAACGCGGGCACAATGTTAAGCCTCAACGCCACAGCCAGCAATACAACCGTCACAAGCGGCGCAACGGTTATCCTTGGCTCCGGCGCCTCTCTGCTCGGCAGCACAACAATTGACCCAAGCGCAACACTCTCTCTCACCGGAGCCAGCACGGTTGCCACCCTCAGTGGAACCATCATCCCCGCAGGTGCCGCATTATCCTCCCCACAAGGTGCCTTGGCGCCTCAATCAACACCCGTTCTTGAAATTTTTTCGAACGGAACACTTATCAATGATATTGCCGTTCACTACACTTCAACGCCCTTCCAATTTCTACAAACACCAACTGGAAGTATCGAACTTCTCACGAACTCCATCCAACAAACCACACCAACCTTCACCAATCCAGAAACTGGTGCCGTCTATACACTCTCCTCTGGCGGGGTCATATCCGGTACCTATACTGAAGAACTCAGCCCGCAAGGAACCAACTATATCCCCATCCCGGGGGCACAGGTTATTTCTTCTGGCTCGGCAATTTCCGGCAGCACCATTAGCGGAACAGCATCCGATGCAAGCCCCGGTGAATATATAGCAGCAACCGCCATCCCTTCTTCTCAAACCGTTCTCTCTGGTGGCGCAGCTCTCAACACAACCGTCTCCGGCTCAGTGTTTCAAAACGGCGTCGGGATGAGCAGTGAGCAATACTATTCCAGCAGCACCGCCACCCAGATCCTCCAATCTGGTGCCTATGCCAGCAACACCACTCTCAGTATTTTTGCCAATTCTATCATCCAAAACGGCGCCATATCAGACAACGTCGCCATTACCGGCACCTGGGTATCCACTGGCCAAATAATGACCCCCTCATACGTCACTGAAGCGGGATCCCAAACCGTTCTCAGTGGCGGCACACTCAATACCGCCAGCATCACCTCAGGCGGTGTTTTGGATATCGAAGGCGGAACAGCCAACAACATTACTACCCTTAGTGGGTACGTCTTCGAATCATACCCGCAACCCCCCTATACTTATCAGAGCGTCCACTCTACCCCTCCCCTCGCGAGCATCATTGACAATGGCGGTACGCTCTCAAATGTATCTCTAGTATCAGGAACTCAACTCATCGTCGGTAGCAACACCACCGTCACAAACCTCACCGCAAGCGCCGCCTCTACTATCACCCTCATGCAGAATGCTGATCTCTTAGGCAATGTGACTATTGACCCTAACACCACCATTTTTCTTCAAGGAGCAGGCGCAGCACTCTCAAATATATCTGGTTTTATTAACAGTCAAAATGTAAATACTCTTAGTATACAGAGTGATGATCAAGAAAGTAATACTACTATACTAGATGTTCTATCAAATGGCACCATCATTAATGAAATTGCGCTCCACAATGCAGTAACCTCCTTCTCTTTCGTGAATGCTCCGTCTGGTAACGGTACTGACCTCGTCATCGGTACGCCCTGCTACTGCCCGGGTACATTGATCATGACCCCCACGGGCGAACGCCCGGTGGAGGATCTCGCCATTGGAGATCTGATTGTCACAGCAAACGGCCAACACCGCACGGTCCACTGGATTGGCCGCCGCGCTTATGACCCCATTTTCGCCTTCGGAAACCGTGACATCCTGCCCGTATGCTTCCGAGCAGGCTCCCTTGGGAACAACCTCCCAAAACGAGATCTAACCGTCTCCCCACTCCACGCCATGTTCCTTGATGGTTATCTTATTCCCGCCCTACACTTGGTGAATAACCACACGATCCACCAAATCACACAGCCCGAAACCACCATCGCCTATATTCATATCGAACTTGAGAGCCATGATCTCCTTCTCGCAGAAGGAGCCCCTTCAGAGAGCTTTGTTGATGATGGATCACGTGGCATGTTCCATAATGCTCATCACTATACCGAGCAGTACCCACACGCCGCCCCAAAACCGGCCGCATACTGCGCCCCACGCCTTGAGGGCGGCCCAGAGCTTGCACGCATTCATGCACGCCTTCTCACAGGCGCATACTCCCCAATGCCAAAAACAGCATAATCTCTCCCGACTAAGGTAATATTACTGCGTGGCTGATTTTCTTGCGGGTTCTCTTGACCTCTGCACCCGTGATGCACTGGCTGGTTGGGCTATAAATCCCACCAGACCAGAGCAAGATATTCGTCTCAACATTCTACAAAATGGCACAGTAATAGACGAAATTTCAGCAGATATATTTCGTGCAGACCTCACAACCCAAGGCCGTGAGGGATATTGTGCATTCCATTGGATCTGGTCCGAGCCTCCTCCGCATGAAGGCTGCCAAATCGATATTCAAAGCGCCGAAACACTGCGCCCACTGCCCAATACGCCCTTTATTATCCCCCCCCTACCCAGCGCCTTAGAAGGCTGCATCGATCTCACGAACCGCCATAAGATCGCAGGCTGGGTCCGAGATCGCCTCAATCCAAACCGTACCGTATGGCTCACCCTCTTTATCAATGGCAAAGCCATACAACGCATACCGGCAAACCGTTTCCGCCATGACCTCCGCGAAGCCGGTCTGGATCATGGGCGATACGGTTTTGAGCATAATTTCACACCAATTTTAGAGCCTCTACAGGATTACAGCCTCCAGCTTTGTCACGGCACAACAGCTTTTCTAGATCCTGTGCTCCTTCCGCACACCACCACCTTAACCACCGAGTTACGTCATTACATTGCCAATACGCTCCACAACATTCATGACGAGGCCGAACAACAAAGCGCCCTAACGTTTCTAACAGAGCAATCCAACACCCTGCGCAATCAAGCGGCAGAAAACGTCACAGCACGCGCTGCAAAAGATCTCTCACGCCACGCCAAGCGTCTGTTCCAAAACGCCACAACACACACAGCGCCCAGTATTCTCATCATTGATGACCAAGCCCCAAACCCCGCACGTGATGCCGGGTCAGTCGCGCTACTCTCTCACATTCGGGCCATACAAGCGCTTGGCTATGACTGCTGCTTTATAGCGTCCCGCCTTCCCATGACAGAAGAAGACAACCTACGTCTTGCAACCCTCGGCATTACATGCCTCATGCCACCCATTTTCACCGGCCCAGAAGAAGCCTTAAAGCGCTTGGGAGAAGGGCTCGAAGCCGTTTACCTCCACCGCCTCAATAACGCAGAAAGCTATTCAGCACTCACCCGCGCTTTTGCCCCAACCGCGACACTCATCTGGAGCATCGCAGACCTAGCATCCCGCCGCTTACACCGTCAGTCCACCACCGAAGCACGCCCGGAACTGCTCCGGGCCGCCCAACGTTTAGAAATACGTGAAAATATGTGTGCATGGCTCGCAGACGCCACCATAACACATTCCGATATAGAAACAAAAATCCTACAACACCACGTCCCTACAGCACACCCAACAACCATTCCGTGGGATGTTCCCCTTCACCGTCGCATCAAAACACCGCCTACAAACCGCCCGATCATCGCTTTTGTAGCTCATTTCGCACATGCACCAAATTTAGACGCTGCAAAATGGCTCATTCTCGACATCCTACCACGCTTATTGCAGCATATTCCGCACCTGAGATGCCGCTTGATCGGTAGCGCCATGCCCCATGCCCTGCATATGCTGGCACAGGACCATGTAGACATCGTCGGACACGTCCCCGATATCGGGATAGCCCTTCAAGAGGTCACACTCTGTGTAGCCCCACTCCGTTTTGGTGCCGGCATTAAAGGCAAGGTTTTAGAATCTTGGTCTTTCGGCGTTCCCATCATCATGACTCCCATCGCAGCAGAGGGCATTGTCCCTGAAAATCATGCCATTTTCTCACGCGCCATTGCACATACGGCTGAAGATTTTGCAGAGAGTATTCTAACACATCTCAAACCAAGCATCGCCAAAGCGCATATGACTGCATCACGTCACTTACTGCGCAACACGTTCCACAAAGACGCCATTCAAGAAAAATTCCGCGCCATTCTCCCACCTATAGAGAAAGACCTCAGCACACACGAACAGCCTATTCTACACTAAAATGTACCAGCCAGCCACCACCAACAACCTGTCGGCTCACCCTATCAAGGCACTATAAGCCCGCTCCGACCAATAAACACTACGGCGGACTATCAAGCACTGCATCAAATCCAATAAACGAGCACACGGCTCATGGTACAACCATAACCACACGCAACAATTCACTCATCACAACAAGACAAGACAAGACACTTGGCACTACAAAACGTAGCACGTCATACAAATCACCCTGTCCGCATGCCATTTATATCGATAAAAAACAAAATTTCATCAGCCTAACGCAAATTACAATGGCCGACGTAATACCGTTATCCCATGATTCACATCAGGCTCTTGCGCGTTACGCAACTGATCAACAGACTGATGATAAACACGAATGACCATCTCTTTACGCCCATTAGAACGGCGCCAACGCTCAAACGCCATAACCGTATCCGGCGCGGTACTATCCGGCTGATCAGAAAATGTCCATGACACCCCAAACAACGCCATCATGGCATCTTGATTTGTATCATGCCCAGCCAGCACCACAATACGTGTCTGAGGCGTAACATTCGGAATATCCGGCACCACATGATCAGACAAAAATGCACGAATAGCATCCGCCATACGGCCGTTCCGCGCACGTGCATAAGCTGCCGTACGGCGCAACAAGCTGCTTTCATATTCATGGACGGACACAACACGCTGAAGACCCCGCTCAACATCCTGGCCATTTAAGCCAAAATCTTCCGCAGGAAATCCCTCAGCCTGCATCAAAAGCAAGTCCTCAGCCAAAGTACCTGCTGTCGCCACCCCACCTTTTAAACGCGGCTTACCGCCCTTCCAGTCCAACATGACCGGCACACGAAAACACGCACCTGATTTATGCCCCAAAGTGCAACCACCAGGGGCTACCCACCCCTGCAAATACGCCACCCCCTCAATCACCCCCGCCGGCATTGGGCGCGAGGACACGGTTATAAAATCATGTAAAACCGCCATATGTTCCGCAGATGACAGACTGCTTACAGAACGATCATTAAAAATCGAATTCTGCGCATCATTCGCCCAATGCGCCACAACCCCACATGAGGGGGCAATACGGTCTGCCCAAATTTCCCCTGTACGCTGTGTACGACGGTCCGCCGCATCAGCCCATACGACAACACCCTGCGCAACATCTCCGCAGGCCCCTGCAGAAAGAAGGCCTTGCTCCACATAACGCCCACGCACCGCCGTCACCATAGCAGACAGAGCACGCTCACCATGCGGCGTCATTTCACCCGGCTTCACCGGCCATTCTGGCCAGTGAAACCCCGTCATACCACGCAGATCATCAATAGGTTTCGTCGGGCTGCGCACACCATGCCGCCCAAGAAACACAACCTTCTCTAACACACCATCATGCCGCGCTTCTGCACGCACCACTGAGGCCGATAAAAAAGCCGCCCCAAATATGCAGCCTGCGGCTATAACCCTGTGAAAGATACGCTTCATCATTATGGATATGTCGCTGTCAAATTGAAGAACACGCTACGCCCCGCCAAACGCCAGTACAATGGTGCATTGCCCACATTTTGGTTGCCCGCAAAAGCACTGACTGCATGGCTATTAAACAGGTTGGAAATTTTCAAGCTCGGCGTTACATCCCGCAAATACCCGCCGATATTATGAATACGCCAGCCGAAAGCCAAGTCAGCCGTAGCATTGCTGCTAATCCGATATTGGTTTGCAAATACAGTCGCACCAGAGCTTTTTGCTAAACTATCCAGCCCCCAGCTTGGCCCGACAAATTTCCCCATAAGAGAGAAATACGCACCGCGCGGATCTTCAAACAACAAACCTGCTGACGCCAAAGACGCAGGCGTCGAGGCAACATGAACACGAGTGTTTTTATACGTCGCATCATTCACGCTATAATTCCCATAGAGCGAGAAGCCCCACCCCAAGGCATACTGCCCCTCAGCCTCAAGCCCCTTATAGATCGCACCACTGCTGTTCACATAAGTGGACATCGTCCCGATCTGGCCGGGAACATTAATTTGAGCCTGTGCAATATAATTATCAAAATCAATGTAATAACCATCCACAGACAGCATCCAGTTCCGCCCGTGATACACGGAACCAACCTGATAATTCAGTGTGGTTTCAGGCTTGATACTCCCCAACGATCCAGCTTGGAAAACAGCCATTGGCGGCGCACGGAAACCACGTGCAATCTGCGCGTAAGCACTCCAATTCTTCATCAAACGCTGGTTAATCGCAATTGAAGGCTGCCATGAATGATAGCTCTGCGCGGCATCCAACGGAGCCTTCGTTCCCTTATTCACAGCCGCATCATAATCACGCTGGAACGACGTGTACTTAATCCCCGGCGTAATTGTCGCGCCATGCCAAGGGTGCAAATCCAGCTCAAAATACGGCTGCAACGATGTGTTCAGATCGCTAATATCATAGCTATAAGCAGAACCCGTTTTCCCAATAACGGGAGCAGAATTCTTGCTCAAATTCACCGCATACGTATAGCGACGATCCTTCTGCACATCCGCCCAAATACCTAAAAGCGCATCGCCATAGGCTGTATGTGCTTTGAACCGCAGCGTATCACCGAAAGCACGCATGGCAGCATCGGCATATTTTCCGGGAATATCGTTCGCATAAGTCGCGATTTTTTTACCCGCCGCATTATACAGCGTCACACCATTGGCCACGAGACTACGCTGACTTGGGTCCGTGCTCTCCGTATAAGAATGCTCAAAACCATTCGTGTAGAGTTGGTTTTCAAAGGTTAACCAAGAATTCAAACGGCTCTTAATGCCAATATAGTCAAAATCGGCTGCGTATGTGCTTGGCTGATAGCCAGAATAACACTGCCGTGCAGGGTCATTACAGAGGCCGTAATTATTCCCAAAAGACTGATAATCAGCGAGGGTCGCACCCTGCGTTGTATTCTGCCACTCGCGGTTATAGGTCATCTGCACGGTCAGCGTGGTCTCTGGCGCTAATTCCGCAACATCCTTGAACAGAATATTGCTGCGACGCTCGCCCGACCCCGTCAAATACCCATTCGTATCTTCATGCTGAAGATCCAAAACAGCACGCCCTAAACGCGTCTATCAGGCCACCAGCGCGCGTCGCGAAGCTTCCATAAGTCCCGTACAGCGTCACGCCCGCTTTTTGTGATGGGTCACGCGAACGAAAGCCAATCGTTCCACCAAAGGTCGCATTACCAATGGTTGATGCCGTACCCGGACCACGATCAATCTGCGCCTGATCTAAGAAATGTGCGATAAATAATGACGACGTTGTATGATGAAGGTCAGACGCATTCCCGAACGGAATACCGTCATACGTCATATTATATTGACCATCTTGGAAACCACGAAGACTCATGGTTTCCGCTTTTCCCATACCCGGGCCATTAGGGTTCTGAGAGAAAACACTCGGCTGAAAGCGGATAATGTCATCCACACTGGCTAGCGGCACGATATTATTGCGCAAAAAACCCGCCTGAATCACAGAGGTTGGTTGCGTAATGTTCAAAGGCACAGACGCTGGCGCGATCCGCGCAGCCCGCCCGATCACCGTCATTTTTTCAACGACCGGTTTTTTCTCTTGCGTGGAGGCTGACTTACCAGCTTTCACCTGTTGCACAGTATCCGCGCCATATGCAGAACCGGTAACAGACAGCAAAACCGTCCCTGCAAGACATACCGCACGAAACGCTCCAGAACGCCAACCACAAGACATCAAAAAAAACCCGCCATAATCAGAATGATATTGCGGGTTCTCTAGCGGAAATCAGTTAGACATTAAAATTATTTTAAGCTCTGTCATAAAATCTTCACCTGTACTTACGGCAGTTCACGCTTATCCGCCAATGGATCAATTTTCGGCTCCGTTCCCGGCCCCGAATCAATCACCACAATCACATCTCCCGCGATGGACAAAGGCGCCCGATCCTTCAACAAAAGAGCTGCAAAACGCTTATCGGAGCTCGCTGCCTGCTCATATAAAGCATCAATCAAGCCATCATGATCCATGATCTGATTAAGCGCCGCAGGGATACGGATACATCCCTCAGACGCAGAATGGCCCAAACGCCATTCTAAAAATTGTGGGTCAGTAGCATGAATTTCCAAACGAATTTGACCCGTTTCATGCCTCGGCAGCCAGCCCTTCATCGCCGTATGCCAGCCCAGATCCCATACACGTGAGCCTTTGGCTCCAATTCCACGGATGCCAAACTTATTCTTCGTCCCTTCTGCCCGATACCCCAAACGGTCTGCCGTGTTCTGATACACACCTGTCGGCGTAATATAGTAGTATTTTCGTGCGGTTGTCCCTGTTGAAACCGGCGCTCCGCCGATAGACTCCCATGGTGCATCTGGTAACGCTAAAATAAAATCAGCCCGTTGCACGCTCTCGGCTCGATCCACAACCATAATCACTTGTGGACGATCAATTTTCGTCCCGGACTGCTCAATAGCGTTTTGCGCCATTTGCACAAAAATAGCCCGGCGCGCTGGCGTATAAGGCGTAAACCGCGCAATTTTTTGCCGCATCTCCTTTTGCAAGCCATGCGCTTCCTGCCGCGCCTGCGCATCACTCACCACAGGCAAAGGCGGTAATACAACAGAGGGAGGAGCCGGTTTGCTTGGCGGCGACGGGGGAGATGATGGCATTTCGACAACAGCACCTGAAACACTGCTCTTCTGTCCATCCGACACCGGCTCCGCTTGGCCGCCATAAGCACAGCCAACCAGCACACCAGACATCGCCACCACGACCATGCCACGGCGCATATTTCGAAAAAATGGAGCAAACGTCATCAGAAAAGAATGTCCCCGGGCTTCAACAACAAGGTCCTAAACAACCGAGCCAACACAGAAAAAACGGCGTAACACTCGTCTCACCATACCAACGCTCAGCATCCGGTTAAGATCGCAAAAACCTCAACCGACTGACAACGCACCACCCCCCTCAAAGATCCAAAAGCAAACGCCGAGGATCTTCCACCAACTGCTTCACACGCACCAGAAAACTAACAGCCTCACGGCCATCAACAATCCGGTGGTCGTAAGATAACGCCACATACATCATTGGACGAATAACAACCTGCCCATCACGTGCGACAGGGCGATCCTGAATCGCGTGCATCCCCAAAATGCCTGATTGTGGTGCATTGAGAATAGGCGTGGACAGCAAAGACCCAAAGATACCGCCATTCGTAATAGAGAATGTCCCTTGCGCCAATTCTTCCAGACGCAACCCGCCTTTACGCGCACGCGTGCCATAATCGGCAATGCCGCGCTCAAGCTCTGCAAAGCTCATCGCATCTGCATCGTACAGAACTGGTACGACCAGACCGCGCTCTGTACCCACAGCAATGCCCAGGTTCACAAAATCGCGATAAACGATTTCATCCCCTTCAATCTGCGCGTTAATAGCCGGAAAGTCTTTCAACGCGACAACAACAGCCCGCGCGAAAAAGGACATAAAGCCCAAACGCGTACCATTATGCCGTTTTTCAAAGTCATCTCGATATTGCGCCCGCATCGCTTTGGCTGCCGACATATCAATTTCATTGAAGGTTGTGAGAATCGCAGCGTTATTTTGTGCTGCCTTCAGATTCGTCGCGATGGTCTGGCGCAAACGTGACATCGGCACGCGACGCTCCCGCGCCTGCTGCGCTGGCACTTTAGGTGCGGCAACCTTAGGCTGAACCACAACAGGCTCTGGTGACGTCACTGCACGCTCAAAACGCGGTGCAGCCAGAGCATCTTCAGACACTGTCTGCGCTTCCGCTGCGGGCTGCGCCTTCACCTCAGCAGTCTCCACAGGCACGGGAGCTTCCGCTGTTTCATCCACCAGCCCCAAAAGGCCACCAATCTCCACTTCCGTGCCTTCTGGCAAACACTCCGCCAGCACGCCTGCACTAGGCGCCACGACCTCGACAGACACCTTGTCCGTCTCTAATTCCAAAATCACATCATCAAGCTGAACATAGTCCCCGGCTTTTTTAACCCACCGGGCAACGCTCGCTGTCGTCAAACTTTCACCCAGTGCTGGCACTCTAATCTCGACGGCCATGTTCAACTCCTTACCTGCCATTTCACCTCGAAATGGACGCTTTTCAGTCTGTTCAACGGTTTACACGCTCTGCGTTAAAGACAATATCGCATCTTACGGACCTGCGGAAACTAGGAACCTTCACGTCCGCATGAGTTTTAAAGCAGGACCCAGAGATGAGGCCGTCATGACCACACACGCTGCTACCCCTAAAATTTTACAATCCGACAGGCTTTCCAGCCGCACCCGCAGTATTTTACAAGCACGCCGTACCGCGCCGCAAACACCAACAGAGCGCACTCTCTCGCCCGCAGCTTATGACACACTCACAGCGCTGGTACCGGCTTTATTACCACAAGATGAGTTACTTTCACCTGCTGAGGTGATTGATCTCCCACACGCTATCGACCGCGCCTTAACCGGCCCCCGCGATGGCTGGCGCTTCGCTGAGCTTCCCTCCGATGCGTGCGCTTGGGAATATGCGCTCCTCACAATAGCCGAGCATACCCACAATCAATTCGGTGCATCCCCACACGCACTTTCACTCGATCAACTTGGCCTATTGTTAGACAGCATTACAGCTGGTCAAATTGGTAACGAAGCACCGCAGCGCTTAACGGCTTTCCAAATGCAGCGTTGGTCCAGTGACTTCCGCGCCGACGTCATCGAAGCCTTTCTCGCGCATCCTCATGCCCAACAAGCACTCGGCATTTCAGCCTATCTCAATGGTGACGACGACACGCTCACCGGCTTTCACAACGTTACCCCTGACACGGCTGAAGCTTTTGAACCTATCGCCTCAACACCCCTCACAGCCCCCCAACCCCAAGAGCGCTCATCATGAAGACCTATCCCGTGACCGAAACGGCTGATGTTGTCATCATCGGCAGCGGTGCTGGTGGCGCCCCTCTCGCTGCGCGACTGGCACAAGCGGGAAAGCGCGTCATCGTTCTTGAAGCTGGCCCGCACTTTAATGCCTCTGATTATACACCAGATGAAATCGAGGCTCGGGAACTCTATTGGCTCAATGAACGCCTTTCCGGCGGCATAAATCCACAAGCCTTTGGCGGCAATAATAGCGGCACCGGGGTTGGAGGCTCCCTCCTGCATTATGGCGCGTTCATGCCACGTCCAGACCCTCGTGACATGATGCTCCATACCGAAACCGGCATGAGTGTCGACTGGCCTTTTCAATACAATGAGCTTCTGCCTTACATCGAAAAAGTCGAAGCTTTTATTGGCGTATCAGGCCCCAAACATTACCCTTGGGACCCCACGCGCCACTACCACTACGCTCCCCCACCAGCGAACTCCGCCGCTTTGAAAATGCGTGAAGGATGCGATGCTCTCGGCATCCGTCATGCTGATGGCCCCACCGCTCTCATTACACATACCATCGACCAGCCCCATTTCGGCACACGTGAAGCCTGCGTCAACTGTGGCGCCTGCCATCAAGGCTGCCGCAACGGCGCTAAATCCACCCCAGACAACACATGGCTTCCCCTCGCCGTCGCCCACGGGGCCGAAATCCGTGCCGACTGCGTTGTGCATACTCTCGAAACCGATCAGCGCGGCCATATCACAGGAGTCGTTTATCGCCATAAAGGCCGTGATATCCGTCAAAACTGTGATCAATTAGTACTCTCTGCCGGAGCCGTCGAAACAGCACGCTTGCTGCTGCATAATGGCCTCGCCAATCGCTCTGGTCAGGTTGGCGAAAACTACATGACCCATATTTCAACGCAGGCTTGGGGCGTCTTTGACGAAGATTTGCGCCCGAACCGAGGGTACCCATCCCTCACCATTACCGAAGACATGATGCGCCCTAAAGATGCCGATTTCGCGGGTGGTTACCTCATCCAATCTCTCGGTATGATGCCCGTCACATGGGGAAGCCTCGTCGCACGCGGCACCCCCCGCCGTGGTCCAGAATTGGCGAGAACATTAGCACAATATAATCGTAGCGCAGGCCTTGGTATCCATGGGGATTGTATGCCCAACCCCAATAACCGTGTCGTCCTTTCGGATGAGAAAGATGCGCTCGGTATTCCCAAGCCTTTGATCACGCATAGCTATGGCCCAAATGAACTGGCCATGCACGCACATGCGTCAAAACTTCTCACGTCTCTTTGGCAAGCTGCTGGTGCCAAAGATATTCGCATCCTTGACCGCGCCGCTCATATGATTGGAACAGCTCGTATGGGAACCAACGCAGATCAAGCCGTTGTTTCCCCTTATGGTCAAAGCTTTGATATCCCTAATCTTTGGATTAGTGATCACTCAACCTTCCCAAGCGCAACAGCAGCCAACCCAGCTCTTGCCATTATGGCACTCTCACTACGCACAGCAGAGGCTATGCTACGCCAATAATAAACACTTCCCCCAAGGCCAGCCACGCCTTGGGGGTTGACAGAATATTCTCTCTCCTCATAAAGTCCCCATGACTGATTGAGCGGCCTAGGCCGTACAGTCTCCCTTCTTTTGCGGATGTTCCTCTCTTTTAGGCCCTTTTCTTGTAAAAGCTCCCTGGAAGATACCCCTAGCCGACATAATCGGCCGCAAAACGGCACATCCTTCCCCCCTACGTTACGCCCAGAGGGCCAATCAAGGCGCATCCTGCATGCATCTCGCCGAACTAAAAAAGAAATCACCCGCAGATCTTCTGGACTATGCAGAAGAACTCGAAATCGAAAACGCTTCGTCCATGCGCAAGCAGGACATCATGTTTGCCATCCTCAAATCCTTGGCTGAGCGCGATCAAGCCATTTACGGGGAAGGTACGCTTGAGATCCTAGCCGATGGCTTTGGGTTCCTCCGCAGCCCAGAAGCAAACTACCTGCCGGGCCCAGACGATATTTACATCTCCCCCGCTCAGGTCCGCCGTTTTGGCCTGCGCCCCGGTGATACGGTTGAAGGCCAAATTCGCGCCCCACGCGATGGCGAGCGTTACTTCGCTCTGCTCAAGGTCAACTCCATCAATTTCGAAGACCCTGAGACGGTTCGTACCCGTATCAACTTTGACAATCTGACGCCGCTTTATCCTGAGCGCCGCTTGAAGATGGAAGTCGAACAAGCTGAGGCTGCACCGACAGAAAACCGTGGCCGCGGCAAAAAAGATCAACGCGATTACACACCGCGCGTGATTGACCTCGTCACTCCCATCGGTATGGGCCAACGTGCACTGATCGTTGCACCACCCCGCACGGGTAAAACCGTGATGCTCCAAAGCATCGCAGCATCCATTTCCGCCAATCACCCAGACGTTTTCTTGATCGTTCTTCTCATTGATGAGCGCCCAGAAGAAGTCACGGATATGGCTCGCTCCGTCCGCGGTGAAGTCGTTTCATCCACCTTTGACGAACCAGCAACACGCCACGTCCAAGTCACCGAGATGGTGCTGGAAAAGGCAAAGCGCTTGGTCGAACATAAGCGTGACGTTGTGATCCTTCTGGATTCCATCACCCGCCTTGCTCGTGCATACAACACCGTTGTGCCATCATCCGGTAAGGTCTTAACCGGTGGTGTGGACGCAAATGCCCTGCAACGCCCAAAGCGTTTCTTCGGTGCGGCGCGTAACATTGAAGAAGGCGGCTCCCTGACAATCATCGCAACAGCGCTGATCGACACAGGCTCCCGCATGGATGAAGTCATCTTCGAAGAGTTCAAGGGTACCGGTAACGCCGAGCTTATCCTTGACCGTAAGTTGGCTGACAAGCGTACCTTCCCTGCCATCGACATCACAAAGTCTGGCACACGTAAGGAAGAAATGCTGGTCGACCGTAACGATCTTTCCAAAATGTGGGTCTTGCGCCGTATCCTCGCCCCAATGGGTACGATGGATGCCATGGACTTCTTGCTCGACAAGCTCAAATACAGCAAGTCGAACAATGATTTCTTTGATGCTATGAATAATTAAAGAAAGGGGCGGTCTGTTACAGAACAGACCGCCCTTCTTTACCTTACTGAACGTTTCTCTGCACACTACCTGCGTAACGATACATGATCATCGAAACGCCCCATGCCGTGATAAAAAGCGCAATAATCACAAATCCCAAATCATTAAAATTATCACTTAACCCAGAAATCATACGCCAAAACCAGCCTTGGCCATTACAATAGTCATCAATCAAACGTAGTGCCTCAATACAGCCAATGAATAAGGCAACCACAATAGACACGAGCGTAATCGTCAGATTGTAATATATTTTTCGCATAGGGTGGATAAAGGCCCATCGATAGGCCCCTAACATCAGCACACCATCTGTCGTATCGATCAAAGACATTCCCGCAGCAAACAAAGCCGGAAACACCATCACCGTTCCCAAAGATACACCATGAGAAGCCTGACTAGCTGATAACCCCAGCAAAGAGACTTCCGTTGCCGTATCAAAGCCAAGCCCAAATAAAAAACCCAGCAAAAGCATATGCCAGCTCTGCGTAACCAATTGAAAAAGAGGCCGCAACAACCGTGCTATCAGCCCTCGTCCATTCAAAAGTGCATTAAAATCTTCTTCAACATAGGAGCCACCAGAACGGAATTGACGATATATTCGCCAAATACCACGCAATACAAAAATATTTGTTAGCGCTAATATAAACAAAAAACCCGCTGATACGACTGTACTGATTAAACCACCAATATCACGAAAATGCGCAAAGTGCTTTTGTAGCAAAGATGAAAGAACAACAGCGCCTACGGTCGCAATCACCACAATCGCTGAATGTCCTAACGCAAACCAAAATCCCGTCGTTAATGGCCACTTACCCAACTGCACCAATTTGCGCGTCACATTATCAATAGACGCGATATGGTCTGCATCGACTGCATGTCGTAAACCAAAACCATAAGCGAGCATGGCATTACCCAACATCAAAGGTTGATGTCGAAATACCATAAAAGCCCATACCCATACGGCCACATTAGCACTGATTAAAACACCATAGAGCCCAGTAATGCGGCGCCGCAATCGTGGCTCTCTCATTCGGCCTAACAACATAATTTTTATCCCTCCCCAGCACACCCCGGCTGAGTCCTCATGGCGTTCCATGATGAAGGTAGGTCTCCTGGCTCACAGGTCATCGTAAAACCGCACCTTCCCAGCACTTTACACACCAGTGGCATTATCGCGGTCACTCACCGTTCACAGTTGCGGGGACAGCCGCCGTCTAAACCTTATGGCTCTTCAGCGTTCCCTCTTAGCTTGCTTGCGCAAGACCCTCATCCTTTAAACCAGTCCTACGCAGCTACTCCCACAATGGAAAGAGTGTGACACTCTCAACTGTACCCTTCCCTTAGGGATCACATAATAAAAATAAGAAATGATGCTTTTCTTTAGTTTCTATTTTTAATGGCCAGCAAGCCCGTTATCGTCACGACAACACAACAATACAGCCCCTTAAAAGGAACCAATCACATGAACGCCCTCTTCCCCCGCGATACACTTTTGCTCATCACCCGCCTTGGCCTTGCACTTTTATTTCTTGTCATGGGATGGGGAAAAATATCTGACTTTTCCGGCGCAGTTGGTTACATGATACACGCCGGTGCACCACTCCCCACTCTTTCCGCCATCATAGCAATCGTGGCAGAGTTAGGCGGTGGTCTTGCTCTTGTCTTCGGCGTTCTTGTTGAGCCCGTCGCCATCCTGCTCTCGGTCTATACAATCGCTACCGGCTTCATCGGTCACCATTTTTGGACGATGAGTGGCATGATGCGTTACGATATGATGATTCATTTCTATAAAAATATCAGCATTGCAGGCGGCTTACTGGCAGTCGCAGCAACAGGAGCGGGGCGCTTCAGCCTCACCAAAAAACAAATATCCTAAATCACTATTCAACATGCTTGGGCGTAAAAACCCAAGCATTCGCTTTTCTTTCTGCATCATAGAAGGATCTACGGAGCTTTCTACGCCCCCTCACATAAGGAAATCTATCTATTATTGATTGCACGATGCACAGCGTACCAACTGCCTTCGCCATCATACGCGAATACAATAGCAAACCCCTTAGCTACAACTTGCACGGGCACAAAAAAACTTAGCGCATGCTGCACTGCACTTCGAAGAAGTCAGTTTTATTTTCTTATAGAATTTTTATGGATTTTTAAATGGTGCCCAAGGGCGGGATCGAACCACCGACACTGCGATTTTCAGTCGCATGCTCTACCAACTGAGCTACTTGGGCACCGGCCGTCTGAAGAGTTACTTCAACCGGTGACGGGGTAGTTAGCCCATCCCCGTCAGATGATCAACCCTCTTTACCAAAAGAATTTTCAATTTCTTCATCATTGTCCTGACGAAGGGACGGAACACGGTATTCCCCCGTGAACCAACGCCCCAAATCGACATCAGCACAGTGCTGCGAACAAAACGGACGAAAAGCTTGTTCTGTTGTACGCTTACAAACAGGGCACGCCATTTTATACCAAACTCCACTGGGAAACAGAGCGCTCAGGGTCAACAACCAACTCTAAGGACGCAGCTCGCTGCAAGATACACTCTTCAAGCGCATCAGGGTCACGCTCTAAAGCCCGCACCACCGAAATAGACGCGACCAGTTGTGTACCCTTCCGCCCTTCGCGCAGAATCTGACGCAGTATAGCCAGCGCCTTACCATGTGCAGAGTGCATCACCTCGTGCATTGGCGGGCGCGTACGCTTCCGTACCACCTCTAAAAGTCCAGAAGGCGTCGCACCCAACACTTCTGGCTGTATGATGTCAGTTGCCAGGGCCGTTTTCAGAAAACCTGCCAATGCAGGTCTCTTCCTAGTACGCACCCCAGCGGCATCAATAAGCAAAGTACCGGAGACATTCCGTAGCCGAATTTCACGGGCCAAAGCCGGGAACGCGGCTACATTCCCCGCAAAATCCGGCTGCGCCCCAGCAGGATGTCCTGCGCTGTCTAAATCAATCGCAACAAGGGCTGGCGTGAAGGAAAATAATGCTGTCAAACCACCAATCGAAGCATCGCTACTTCCTAGCGTATCAAAAACAGCCTCTTGCTCGGCATCAAACGCCGCCTGCACATAATGGCAGCGCTTCCGTAACGTCACAGGCAAGCGCACACCCATACTCTGGCTATCAAGAATGATAGGAGCCTCTGGATAACGCTGAGCAAGCTCTTCCAAAGGTGTTGCGCCATAAGACACACGGTGAGGCGCATTCACATCATCAGGCACAGCCTGATCCATCAAACGCAGTCTCAAGCCTTTATTATTTTGTGCCGCCCGTACAACCTGAGCAACGGCCAAACGCCCCTGCTCAATAGGCTTTCGGCACGGCATAAAACCCGTTACGCCCCCTTCAAGAAGGACAAACATCCCCCCCAAAGCAGGCGTAATGGTCTGTACACGCACAACATGCACATCCCCCACACCATCTGGCGCACCCGGCCGCCATATAGCGGCATCTAACCAGCCTGATGTGGTACCATCGTCATCAACACAATCTGTATCAATGACAGCAATACGCATCTCACCTGGTGAACAGGCTGCACGTATCTCAATCATACAATCCAAGTTGCCGCCAAACCCGGTTGGCCACGCAGTAATTGCGCCGTTTCGAACAACGGCAAACCAACAACGCCAGAATAGCTGCCGCCAATTTGGCGAATATGCGCTGCCGCTGCACCTTGAATGGCGTAACCACCGGCTTTACCGCGCCAATCACCTTGCGCAATCAACGCATCAATCTGCTGATCCGTTAAACGATGAAACGCCACCGATGTTTCCACCAAACGTTCACAGGCAACCCCATGCGTATTGGCGGCACTGGGCTTCAACACAACCGCAGTATAAACGCGATGGCTCCGCCCAGAAAGCAACTTCAGGCATGCACGAGCTGTCTTCTCGTCTTCTGCTTTCGGCAGAATCCGTCGTCCCACAGCAACAACCGTATCCGCACCAAGAATGAGAGCAGAATTTGCACATTGCTCAGCAATGCAAAGTGCCTTTGTCTGCGCCAAACGGCGGACGAGTACACGCGGCAACTCCTGCGGGCGTGGTTCTTCATCAATATCTGCCGCCTGCACCCGATCTGGGCACACGCCAATCTGTTTCAACAGATCAAGGCGGCGTGGCGAAGCTGACGCAAGAACCAGTGCCGGGCGCTGCACATCCGCAGTTTCCGGCGCTAAAGAATCGGTCATGCCGCGTCCCGCTATTATTTAAAGCGGAAGGTAATACGACCCTTCGTCAGGTCATATGGCGTCATTTCAACGTTCACACGGTCACCAGCGAGAACACGAATACGGTTCTTACGCATCTTGCCGCTCGTATGCGCCAAAATGGTGTGTTCGTTATCCAGCGTCACACGGAACATCGCGTTCGGCAGCAGCTCCATAACGGTGCCAGTAAATTCGATCAGATCTTCTTTCGACATGTTAGTCCTTGTCTGAGGGTACGGTCCATGATGGAAAATACAGAGCCCCTGCCCTGCAGTTCGGCCCAAAAGCCGAAAAAACCAGTGTGCTATGTGCTTCTTGACGGCCAAAAGGTCAAGCAAAACGCACTTCCAAGCTCAAAACTTCAGAAACGCGTGGCTCTTTTCCAGCAAATCACATGCTCATCTCTTACTTCAAACGCAGTGAAAGACTCAAAGCATGCGCATCCAAACCTTCCGCATGCGCTAAGGCAACACCAGCAGGCCCGATCCGGCCTAGACCATCTGCGTTCGTCTCAATCATCGTTGTGCGCTTGATAAAATCAAAGACGGACAGACCTGATGCAAAACGCGCAGTGCGGCTCGTCGGCAAGACGTGATTCGGGCCACCGACATAATCACCCACAGCTTCTGGGCAATAACGCCCTAGGAAGATAGCCCCAGCATGACGCACCTGCGCGCTAAAACCACGCGGATCATCCAACAGCACTTCCAGATGCTCAGGCGCCAAACGGTTCACGAGTTCCGCCGCTTCATCCAGATCACGCACCACAATCACCGCACCATGATCGTCCCAGCTCCGAGAAGCAATGGCCGCGCGCGGCAAGGTTTCCAGCTCTTTTGCTACAGCCGCAATCACGGCATCACCAAAAGCAGCATCTGTCGTGATCAAAATCGCCTGCGCTTGCTCGTCATGTTCCGCTTGCGCCAGAAGATCAACCGCCGCCAAACGCGGGTCGTTCTGTCCGTCAGCTACCACAACAACTTCTGACGGCCCGGCAATGCTGTCGATCCCCACCTGACCAAAGACCTGCCGCTTCGCTTCCGCCACAAAAGCATTACCCGGCCCAACGATCCGATCCACCGGCGCAATGCTCTGCGTACCATACGCCATAGCCCCAACAGCCTGCGCGCCCCCGATACGATAAATTTCTTCAACACCGCAAAGCTGTGCTGCCGCCAGAACCAACGGATTCAACACGCCATCAGGCGTTGGCACGCACATCGCCAAACGCTTCACACCCGCAACACGCGCAGGCAAAGCATTCATCAATACAGAAGACGGATACGCCGCCTTGCCACCCGGCACATACAGCCCAACGGCATCCAACGCCGTCCAGCGCATACCAAGCCGTACATTCTCTGAATCCGTAAAATCCAGATCTGTTGGTTTTTGTGCCTCATGAAACGCTTCAATACGGCGCGCAGCAACCTTCAAAGCATCCATAAGCTCAGTTGGCACACGTGCGGCCTCTGCCTTGATCGTCTCCGCATCAATGCGCAGTGCCTCAGGCGTTAAAGCCAAGCGGTCAAAACGCTCCGTGTATTCACACACAGCAGCATCACCACGTTCTTTAACATCGGCAAGAATCGCCCGTACCGGCTCAGAAACGCTGCGCTCATCACTGCTGCGACCCTGCAAAAGGGCCGAAAAATCAGCTGAGAAATTCGAATCCACACTGTTCAGATGGCGCATCTCAAACCGCCTTTTCTTCATTCAGTGCAGCACGAAAACGTTCAATCAAAGCGCCAATCTCTTCCGGACGCGTCTTCCACGCCACCCGGTTTACAATCAAGCGGCTACTTACCTGCGCCACCACGTCTGTTTCCACCAAACCATTTGCCCGCAATGTTGAACCCGTATCCACCAAGTCAACAATGACAGACGCCAGATCTAAGGTCGGCGCTAATTCCATAGCACCATTCAGATGCACGATTTCAGCATTAATCGCTTGAGATGCAAAATGACGGCGCGCGATTGACGGATATTTCGTGGCTACACGGAGATGGGAGCACCCTGTCGTCGGGTCTTCTTCCACATCTTTAGGGCGGGCAACGGAAATACGGCACCCACCAATACCCAGATCTAACGGTGCATAAATATCTGGATAATCAAATTCCATCAGCACATCAGAGCCACATACGCCGATCTGCGCACCACCATAGGCCACGAACGTCGCCACATCGAACGAACGCACACGGACAACATCCAAATTCGGGTCTGATGTCCCAAAACGCAGGCGGCGGCTGCTCTCATCCAGACAATCCGCGTCCGGCTCAATCCCGGTATGCTTCAGAACAGGCTTTAAGGCCTTAAGAATACGTCCTTTAGGCAGTGCGAGTATCAGTGGAGCGGCGGTCATAACGTGTCGGTCCTCGTTGCAGCCTCACCAGAAACGCGGTGTGCTCTTTCCAGTGACATGCAGCAGCGCATACCACGAAGCGGCGCTCTTCCCAAATACGCCATACCCATTTATTCCCGCTATTCGCCCTTTTTAAGGCGATTTATCAACACAGCCGACGCACAGAACCCCAACGTATCACGACATTCCGGCACCGTAAGAGGCTGCAATTGCGGCAAACCCTGCTCTCCTAAATTTCGCAAACCTTCCAAAGATTGCGCCTGAAAAAATACCCGATACGCATCCATATTCGTACGTTGATTGTGATACAGCGCCAAAATCAACGCTGACCCAACCGGAATCTCATCTTCCGCTTGTCCCGGTGCCTGCACATGAACACCCAATGCGGTCAAAAGCGGTGCAATTGTATCATCATGCCCAACATAAACCCGCAAAGCCGGTGATTGTGCCGAACTCTCAACCATATCGCGCACAAGCTGCGCCCGCATATCTTGCGATAATAACTTCGCCAGAACCTTGGGCCGATTCACCGTGGCCAACATATCGGCATGCAAAACAGATAACTGTCCCAGCGCTTCCGGGGTCAATTGCCCCCAACCTGTCTCACGGCCATCCACATAAGCCAAAATCAGCGCTTCCGCGAGGGATGCTCCATCAGAAACAGGCCCTGATAACACTAAGCCATGCCCCGTTCTATCGGGAGCCACCGTACTCGGAGCGTCTAGAAACGGACAAACACCAGACGAGCACCGCACCACGCGCCCCAAAAGCTGCAAAGCCGCTTTATCACGCGCATACAAGACTTGCGGGTCCGGCAATTGCGGAACGATCTTCTGCATATCAAAGCGTTGTGGCGCGGCATCTAGAGGCGCAAACCGTACATCCATTTGACCCGGCGCAAAGTGTTCAATGCTCAAGGCACATCCCGGCACCAAGCCTTCACGAAAAGCCTCAGCACTCGCAATCGTCCGCTGAGCCGAGTTCGCAATAATCTGCACACGCCCAGCGTCAGGGCATCCTACCTTAGGCAAAACCCTCACCTGCCCTAACCAAAGCCGGTCATATTGCCCGACTTCTTGCAAAGCTTCCGCACCGTGCTGCGTGAGATTACCAGCAGGAACAGCCCAAACAGGCCAACCACCAATAACGCCAACACCATGCGGAACCTGCCAGGGCAATGGTGAACGAATACCATGCCGCATGACCATCTCAACATGCGTCAAAACCCATGGGGAGTGCTTCACCCCATGAGATACAGTGATTGGATGCGCAGTAGCCGTACCAACAGCTACTGCCATAACGGCGCCTGCCGCAATTTTACGAAAAAACAACGACAGGCCCATCATTAGAACGATCCGTTCAATCCAAAGAGGTACATACGACCGGTCTGCACAAAAGACCCGTTGGCCGATCCATCATACGCCATGAAGGACTTACCCTTCCCTGCCGTTTCCCAGAATGCCGGGGTATTCAGCAGGTTTTGCATCGCAACCGTCGCGGTCATGCCATGACCCAGAGCATATTGTGCGCTCATATCCAAGCGCTGCGTTGGCTGGAGGTAATAATCCGGCAAGCTGCTGTTCAAGCCCAGAAGCTGCGTGCCTACATAATTGTAGTTCAGGTTAAACTTCGCCGGACCACGATTATAAAACACACCTAGATTATACATCATCTCCGGTGCACGCGGCAGCGCGGTGTCTGGATGCCCCTTCAGGCCGCTTTGTGCATTGGAATGCTGCAACGTGATATTCCCGTTTACACCAAAACCAGACAACCAGCCCGGTAGGAACGTCAAACGCTGTTGAGCATTCAATTCCAAGCCTTCCAACGTGGCATTGCCACCATTATTCGGCATAGAAAATTGAGTGTTTCCATCCGTATAGGAGCCTGTTGGCACAACACCGCCAAGTGAGGAGCTATTGCTCGTTCCAGACACCGACATAAAGACGTATTTCTGGATACGCTTATAATACACCGCTGCTGATACGACGCCTTCATGATGATTATAAAGCTCACCACTGAAGTCAAACACCGTTGCGGATGTCGGGCGCAAATTTGGGTTCGGCATAGAAACCGATTGGATCGCGTTGGTTTGTGAATCCAATGAAATCGAGGTCGCACCATTGACCAGACCAAAAGCAGGACGTGTAAAGGCCCGGCGCACACCAAAGCGCAGAACACTCATGGATGTCGGGCGCCAGTTGATATTCAAGTACGGCAATGGTGTGCCGTATGACTGATGCATGCGCACAGCATTACCCGTACCGTTGCCGTTATTCTGCCAGTGCGTACCGCCAAAGTCAGTCCATTCGTAACGGAAGCCCGGATGGATATCGACCGGACCCGCCTGCAAATTCAGCGCAACATAACCCGCATAAATACGCTCCACACCTGTGCTCGTGTTCGCGTTCCAATCATTCTGTGTATAAATACCCGCCCCCTTCGGGTCATTTTGATATTTATACGGGATCGTCGTTGCACGCACCCAATCGCGGCTTAACAAACGCAACGGACCAGCCGCACCGCCGAACACATCCACCTGCTGTCCCGGGATATTGCTAATAGCCGGCCCGCCCGGATTGCTTGATGTATATTTTGGCCCACCAAAGAACGGACCATTATAAACAAAATTATTATCACTATGGAAAAAGGGATGAGCATAGGACTGGCGGTCCGTCTCACTCACCTTCACCCCGAACGCGATAGACTTCAGAATATCACTTTTAAAACGATAATTCGCATCAGCATGGATGCCATACATATCGGCAATGCTCTGTGCATCACGACCCTGCGTCTTATAAAACTTATCAATATCTTGGTTTAAAAGCTGAGACACACCCGCAGCCGGGCCGGACACACGCGGCAACGTCGTGTTGGACACATTGAACTTGAAAGGACCCGTCGCATAGAAAGGCCCGTACATGCTGCCTTCTACCTGATCAGGGCTCGCCAAAACGCTGTAGCTATTGAACAGATCATAATCGACCGTCCAACGATCCAGGCGCGTCTCACCCCCAATTTTTTGCGTGGTCATGAGTTGGTTAGAATCGTTTGTTTCAAAATACTGACCGCGCGTTGCTGTTGGGCTTTGATATTGCCCATCCGCACCATAAAGGCCCGTATTACCACGCAAAGAAACCTGATTATCGTCTTGCTTCGTATTATACGCACCGTATGTCCCAAGCGCGTAAAAATCCTGATGATCCCCTTGGTAATTCAACGAGAGAGAACCACCATAACGGCGTAAACGACTGGTATAGATATCGTATTTCATCTGGGAGGTGGACACCGCAGAAACCTGCGTAAGAGGTAGTCCATTTTCCCCAAGTGCTGTTGCCTTCAAGCTTTTATTCGGCGCGACTGCACTCGCCGCAACGCTTTTATCCGAATAATAACCCGTCATATACACGCCAAAGCGCCCATCATGACCAAAGCGACGCGCTAGCTCGACCTGCCCAGTACCACCACCAAACGGCACCCCAATTTGAGAGGCACGGTCATTAATCTGGCCCTGCAGAGAAATCCGAGTAAGTGAGCCCGTAAAATCAAAAGCCGTTGGTGTACGAATATCAATCGCGCCACCAATCGCATCACCATCCATATCCGCTGAGGTACTTTTTGAAACCTTCACGGATGTGATGCCGTACGGCGCCAACATATCAAAAGACACAGCACGCGTCGCAGGATCAGATGCCGCTACACGCTCACCATTCAACGTGTAAGCGTTATAACTGGAATCCAAACCACGAATGCTCATGTACTGCGTCTCACCCGTCGCAGCCTGACCACCACTCATATTACTATACGCCGAGATCCCCGGCATACGCGTCAAAATATCGGATAAGTTGGTTTGCGGAGCCTGTTCAATCTGCTGACGCGACATCACAGTCGATACGCCAACGCTATGACGCTGCTCATCAAGCGCCGCCGCGCCACTGACTTGCCTCTGAGCGTGCACCTGAATCTGTTCAATTTCAGGGTCAACAGGCTTTACCACTGTACGTGCCATCACAGGAGCGGACGGAACTAGAGCAGCTGGGGCTAGCGGTTGAGTAGGCACAGCACGCACATTTCCAGAAGACAGCGCCGTATGCTGTTTCAAATGCGCCGCTACATGTTTTTTGACAAGACCATCTTGTGGTGCCGTCTGCGCCAAAGCACTGCCCGATACCGTTAATACTGCCATTAAAGGGAAAGAACAGGACCGAATTTTCCGCTTTACGCTTCCATTAAGACAAAAATACATAATACCCCACAAATAATCAAAAAACTTCATTTTCAATTACCAACATTATGTGGTAATTTTTTATCTAAATCGGGGTTTTATGTTTACATATTCGTATTATCAACGGTTATTTATATTAACTTTATAAGTAACACAGAATAAAATGGTCATATTAATGTTTTGTTTCATACGATGAAATTAAATTCATAAAAATGCCATTTCATTATTAATAATGATAATTAATAACAACAATACTTCGCCCTGATAAATATTTCAAATAATAAAATAAAATTAAACACACTTTCTCAAAAACAAATGCATTATCACGTTATTTTTATTTCTCATCGATAAAGAGACATGAAATTTACTCACTCATAAGAACTGAAACACTCACCATCACGCCTCTCTACATGACGTGATACTTCTCAAAACGACGCCTTATTACAAGGAATTCCGTCATGGCTGGCCCAGATTTTCTTAATACTGCCCCCACACTTACACGCCGGCACCTTGCTCTCGCTTCCGGGGCGGCCCTTGTCACAGCCTATGGGTGGGCTGCCATACCCGCCATGGCACAAGACGTCGTCACCACAGATCCGACTAACATCGATACCTTCATGACATTGTCGCGCTTTGTCACGGGGCATAGTGCTTTGAACCTCACAACAGGCGCCGCCCTTTTAAGCGGCCTACAAGCACTGCACCCCACTTTGCATACAGACATAACCACGCTGAATAATCGCATAGCCCAAAGCCAAGCACCTGATATCGAAACCTTCGATGCACAGTTCACCAATGACCCACTACGCCCACTTGTGCTGCAAATCATCAAAGGATGGTACGCTGGAGTGCTCGAAGACGGCACCAATGCCAAAGTATACGCATTTGGTAGCGCCCTGATGTACCAAACCTCACGGGATAACGTGGTGATCCCAACCTACGCGCATAACGGCCCCAATTACTGGCTGGCCGAGCCCAACCCCGTCGACGTTATGCCGAAATTTTAAGCAAGGGCTCACCCAGCATGTTCTCTTTCTCATTCCGCTCCATCGCGCCAGTAGCATTCTGCGCAGCCTTGCTTGCCTCCACGGCCGTTGCATACGCACAGCCCGCAGCCCCGGTACCCGAGTCAGCCAAACATCCTTCCATCAGCCGCGGCCACTATCTCGCCATCGCAGCAGACTGCGCCGCGTGTCATACAAATGGCCGAGATGGAAAATTCCTTGCTGGCGGCTATGCAATCGCCTCACCAATGGGGAATATTTACTCCACCAACATTACCCCATCCAAAAAATACGGCATCGGCAATTATACGCTGGAACAATTCACCACGTTAATGCGCCACGGCGTACGTCCTGATGGCGCCAATGTGTACCCAGCGATGCCCTATGATGCGTATAGCCAACTGACAGATGCAGACATAAAATCTCTTTATTCCTACATCATGACGGAAGTCCCGGCTGTTGATGCTCCCGCGCCAAAAACGCAGCTCCCCTTCCCGTTCAACATACGTGCCTCTCTGAGCCTATGGAAACTGGTCGCCAGCATCAGTGATACGCCCTATGTGTTTAATCATGCACGTAGCGATGACTGGAACCGTGGCCGCTACCTCGTAGATCAACTCGCGCATTGCGGTGAATGTCATACACCCCGCAACATGCTGCTCGTACCCAAGCAATCTCAGTACCTTTCCGGTGCAGATATAGGCCCATGGCGCGCACCCAACATCACCAGTGATCCGTTAAGCGGTATCGGCGGCTGGTCTGATGAAGACCTCTTCACATACCTCAAAACTGGCAAAACCGCTCATGCACGCGCGGCTGGCCCTATGGCTGAAGCCGTTGAGCACAGCTTACAGCATCTGCCTGATAGCGACATCTCAGCAATTATCACCTATCTTCGCTCGGTCCCGCCCATCCATGAAAACGGTGTAACAGCCGCAAACTTCAATCATGGCGGCCACCCATCAGGGTACGACATTACATCAGCCGATGCCCGGCGGAATACCAGCACACTCGCCGGCATTACCGATGGTGCCGTCTTGTATGAATCAACTTGCGCAAGCTGCCACCAAACCAATGGTCGCGGCACACCAGACGGGCAATATCCCTCACTCGTCGGCAACACAACGACAGGTCAACTCAACCCGAATGACCTCGTCGCCAGCATTCTCTTCGGCGTTGACCGCACTATTGATGGCCATGAAGTACTCATGCCAGCCTTCGGCGATAACTCACTCGTCCAACCTCTAACGGATGCTCAAGTGGCGGACATTGCCGACTATGTCCTCAGCCATTTCGGCAACACACAAGCAACCGTCTCTCCAGAGTTCGTCCGTCAGATCCGCTCAGGCGGCAAGCCTGTTCTGGTTGCACAGCTTGCAAACCCGAAAGTGATGATCAGCCTCGCAGCAGCCGGATTAATTGGCTTGATCATTGTTGTCTTCGCCCTGCGCACAATCCTTCGCCGCCGCCGCGTCTGAACGGAACTTAAGGAACTACTACCATGACTGAACAAAACCTTTCCGCAGACGTCGTCATTGCTGGCGCAGGTATTTGCGGCTCCATGCTGGCTCACAAACTGGCTCGTAACGGCCTCTCTGTATTGCTACTTGATGCTGGCCCACGCCGTGACCGTGACCAAATTGTTGAAAACTGGCGCGCTATGCCTCCTGACAACAAATCCCAGTATGATTACGCAACACCATACCCAAGCGTACCATGGGCACCACACACCAACTTCTTCCCGGATAACGGATACCTGATCGTCAAGGGCCCCGATCGTACGGCCTATAAGCAGGGCATCATCAAAGGCGTTGGAGGAACAACATGGCACTGGGCCGCTTCAAGCTGGCGCTACCTGCCTAATGATTTCCGCCTACACAGCCAATTCGGCGTCGGCCGTGATTATGCCTTAAGCTATGACGATCTAGAGCCATATTATTACGCCGCTGAGTGCGAAATGGGCGTCATGGGACCGAATGATCAAACGATCGTTCCCTCCGCCCCTCGTCAGCAACCTTGGCCAATGACCTCCATGCCTTATGGTTATGGGGACCGCACCTTCACGGAAATCGTCAAAAAGCTGGGCTTTGATAACACCCCCGTGCCGCAAGGGCGTAACAGCCGCCCCTATGATGGCCGCCCACAATGCTGTGGTAACAATAACTGTATGCCGATCTGCCCTATTGGGGCCATGTATAACGGCGTCTATGCTGCCATGAAGGCTGAAAAACACGGCGCACGCATCATCCCAAATGCTGTTGTTTATGCCTTTGAAACGGATGCCGCGAACAAGATCACAGCACTACGTTTCTATGACCCAGACAAACACTCCTACCGCGTAACGGCAAAAACATTTGTCATCGCGGCCAATGGTATTGAAACCCCCAAACTTCTCCTGCTGGCCGCCAATAGCCGCAACCCGAACGGTATCGCCAACTCGTCCGACCAAGTTGGCCGGAACATGATGGATCACCCCGGCTTAGGCATGAGCCTGCAAGCGGCTGAACCTATCTGGGCTGGTGGTGGTTCAGTGCAAATGAGCTCCATCACCAACTTCCGAGACGGTGATTTCCGCTCCGAATATGCTGCAACCCAAATCGGCTATAACAATACGGCGCAGAACTCACGTGCGGGTATGAAAGCCCTCTCCATGGGGCTGGTTGGTAAAAAATTGGATGAAGAAATTCGCCGCCGCACCGCGCATGGCGTCGACCTTTACGCCAACCATGAAGTCCTGCCGAACCCAGAAAACCGCCTCGTTCTATCGAAAGACCACCGTGACGCTCTGGGGATTCCACACCCAGAGGTGACCTACGATGTGGGTGAATATGTCCGCAAGTCTGCCGCCATTTCGCGTCAACGCTTGCTCGATATTGCTAAAGCCATGGGCGGCACTGAAATCGAGATTGCGCCTTATTTCACACCCAACAACCACATCACCGGCGGCACCATCATGGGCCATGACCCACGTGATTCCGTCGTCGATTCATGGCTCCGCACCCATGATCACGCCAATCTGTTCCTTGCAACTGGCGCGACTATGGCCGCTTCTGGCACAGTCAACTCAACCCTGACCATGGCTGCGCTCTCCCTGCGCGCTGGCGATGCCATCCTTGCTGATCACAAGAACGGATAATGACGATGACGCTTTCTTTCATCCGCAACCTAACAGCCACTCTTGGACTTGCAGGCGCAACGTTCATCAGCCCACTCGCTATGGCGCAGGAGCCTACCGTGAACCTTCAAGCTGCTCTGAAATTTATCAACCAAGCACATACCGAAGCAACGAACGATCATGCACGCGTTGCCATTGCCGTGGTCGATGAAGGTGGAAACCTCGTTGCTTTCCAGCGTATGGATGGCACACAGCTCGGCAGCACCGAACTCGCTATCCGTAAAGCTAAAACAGCTCTTTCCTTTTCCCGCCCTACGGTAGATATGGAACACGCCCTAAATAAAGGGAACTTCATGATCGCAACGCTGCCAAATGCTTTACCGGCTGGCGGCGGTTACCCGATTACCGTCAACGGTCACATCATCGGCGCCCTCGGCCTCAGTGGCGGCGAAGGAGAAACCGATGCCCGCCTAGCACAAGCAGCAGTACAAGAAGCCCTCAAAACCAAGCCATAACAGGCGTAACGAATGAACAAAAAACTTCAGCACAGACGTTATTCTACGGCCATCATTTCTATGATGGCCCTTGGCTGTGCTTACGCGTTGCCCTCCACAGCACACGCGCAAACAGAAACCGCACATAACCTCTACACCCCCTCCCTCTACCAAGCCCGAGCTTTTGCTATGGACGGGACCGGCACCTATAATGTCGGACCGCTCATCCCGAGCTTATATGGGAACCCTCACCTCTTCGGTGATTGGGGTGGGGCACAACCGTGGATGGTCAAGCACGGTATCTTCACTAGCCTGACTTTCAACCAAGAGTTCATGGGCAATGTCACAGGCGGCCGTACACGCGCGGCCGTACCGTCAGGACAAGTCGCAGGTGAAATCGATATTGATTGGCAGAAACTGGCTGGCATCCCAGGGTTTTGGACACATCTGCTCGTCGTCAATGGTAACGGCCATAGCTTCAGCCACACATTGGGTGATTCTGTCACAAACCCCGAACAAATTTACGGCGCACGCGGTAACGTCATCGCTCACCTTGTTGAGCTCTACGCCGATAAAGCTTTTCTCAACGACCGTATTATTCTTTCTCTGGGTGATATCCCAACAGGCAGCTTCTTCGCGTATGATTACCTTGCCTGTTCTTTCATGAACGTCTCCGTCTGTAGTAACTTTGCCCCTGGAAAATACAATCCGGGCGGCCGTGACTGGCCATCAGGTAACCTCGGTGGAGTACTTCGCGTACGCCCCACAGAGCAAACTTATATTGAAGGCGGCGTTTTTGCCGTTTCTCCCCATAGCTACAATGGCGGCATTTCGGGCTGGGCCATGCTGCAAGATGGAATGGGCTTAAACCACGTCACCTCACAAGTTGAAATCGGGTGGATGCCCGAATTTGGCCCTGACAAGCTGCGCGGCAACTATAAAATTGGTGCATGGTACGATAACTCAACCTACCCCGCACTGTTTGAAGACCGATACGGCAATTCGTTCCAAGCGTCAGGTCTTGCCCCACGCCAATTAGCGGGCATGAAAACAGCATGGTTTATGTTTGACCAAATGCTGGTACGCAACGGCCCCGGCATCGCAAACGGCCTCATTGTCATCGGAGGCGTTGGTTACTCATCTGGTGCCATTACCGCCATGCGTGATCATGAATGGCTTGCTCTCATTGAGAGCGGCACCCCATGGCACCGCCCCGGAGATCAAGTTGGTATCATGATGCAACACATGCAGATGAGCCGGAGTGTGACCCTACAACAAGAATCTTCCCTCGCTCTAAACCGCGCCTTCCTCTCCAACCAATGGGGACAAGTATGGGGCGTACAGAACTGGGAAAACAGCTACGAAGCATTCTACAGCATCCATCTTCACAAAGCTGCTGCGCTTCAAGCTGACCTACAATATTTGGAACATCCCGGCGCGACAACGCGTTTTAAAAATGCACTCGTACTGGGTGGACAATTCACTGTGGGGTTCTAACCCCCAGTGATCCCTCTTCAACACGCAACCTAAAGGACGTCGTTCACATGAGTGATCAAGATTTTCTGAGCATTCTCACGGGCTCTTTCTCTACCCCCTGCGGCGACAACCCTACCGTTGCGATGATTGAAGCCGGATATAAAAAGGCTGGCCTCAACGCACGTTACATCAACTGTGATGTCCCAGCAGAAAACCTCAAAGATGCCATTAAAGGCGCTGTTGCTATGGGCTGGGCAGGATTCAACTGCTCCATCCCACACAAAGTCGCCATTTTAGAGCATTTGGATGAAGTGGCCGAATCCGCCCGCATCATTGGTGCTGTAAACTGTACATCCATCAAAGATGGCCGCCTAACAGGCCATAATACTGATGGTAAAGGCTTTCTTGCATCCCTCAAAACCGTCACGGACCCAAAAGGAAAAAACCTTCTTTTGCTTGGTGCAGGCGGTGCAGCACGTGCTATCGCCGTAGAAACGGCACTTGCTGGTGCAAAAACACTCACCATCATCAATCGTGACCCGAAAAAAGCCGAAACAATCGCTAAAATCGTTAATGAGAACACCGATTGCAAAGCAACGGCAGGCAAGTGGGAGGGTGATTATACAATCGGTAATGATATCGATATCGCCATTAATGCCACCCCGATCGGCCTAGGCGATGCAGAAGCCCTGCCTCCTATCAACCTAGACAGCCTGCGTAAAGAACTGATCGTCGCAGACGTTATTCCTAACCCTCCCAAAACCCACCTCCTGCGTGAAGCCGATAAGAAAGGCTGCACAACGCTGGATGGCCTCGGCATGCTGGTCAATCAAGGGCAAATCGGTGTTGAAATTTGGCTCGGTAAGACACTCGATTTTGACGTTATGACCAAAACGTTGAAAGATATCTTCGAATAAATCACCGCCAACAAAGCACATATACCAAAGTATATGTGCTTATACTTATGCATGATTGATCGAATATCATGAGATGTGGTGTTTCCCTCCCCAAGAGGAGACCACCACATGCTTATCTCATTTACACATCATACATTCTATTCCATCACTCAGAATGCTCTCTCTGCCCTTTCGAGCGCATGGAAGCCTCTCTCTTTTCGAAAACGCCTCTATACACATATCGCGGCATCTCTTGTTCTCTCCGCGCCTGCTATAAACCAACAAGCTCTGGCGGCACATAAAGAGAACCACAACACCAAACATCATGACGTCGTCTCCACCCCTGAGAGCATTGAAGTCAAGCGTTCGGCCAACCGGCCAACCCGCGCAAACGGCACGCTCTTAACATCCGCAAGCTGGAAGAACGTCCTCACCGGCTCCAACCCATTAGCGCTCCTATCCAACACCCCGGGTGTGTCTTACACATCCTCCGATTCCTATGGATTGGACGAATCTGATGCGAGCTTGTTCATGCGTGGCTTTCACATGAACGAACTCGGTATTACTTTTGAAAACATCCCTCTAAATGACACAGGGTTTGGTACCCTCACAGGCACAACCGTTCTGAACATTGGAGTACCCGATAATATAGGCTCCATTTACGTCTCCCCAGGCACATCCCGTGAAAGCACATTCTCCAGCAGCAATAACGGTGGAGAATTGCGTTATATGCTCAGCAACCCCACCGATACGGCGAATGCCGCCATCCACCAATCCTATGGCAGTAACCAAACCTTTGTGACCACCGCAACGGCCAATACAGGACAATTAGGTGAACATGGCCCCGCGATTTTGATGGGCTTTCAGCGCATCTCTAAAGACAAATATGAGGGCGGTGGCTCTCAAAATATGATGCGCGGCAATATCAAAGCAACACAAGACCTCGGTTGGGGCAATATCACCGCATTTTTCTCTGCATCCTCCGCGCAAATCTGGGGCTATAATGACCAGTCTTTCGGAATGCTCAAAAACCTCGGCTGGCGTGCCGATTATATGTATCCTAACTATGCCGCCGCTTACCGTATGGCCTTACCCGACAATGCAAATGCAAATTGTGGCGCCTATAGCTGCGGTGAAATGGCCAACCTTGTCCCTTATGATAGCGGACAAGCGACCCGAGACTTAATTGGCTCCATCCAACATCACTTCCAAGCAACAGACGCACTAAGCGGCACTGTTACATTTTATGGTGCAAGCAGCGATACACATGCTTCGCTCGCAGATCCAACAACACCATCACTAACAGGCGCCCCATTCTCAGAACAAGTATGGCACCCACAAATCCGCCGTTTTGGCGGTACCGCCGAGCTAAACTACCATATTGGACAACACACCCTGTCTGCCGGACTTTGGCAAGAAATGGCGAGCTCCAGCGCCGGCACGTCTTGGTACAATGAACCCGCCCTCGGGCAAGGAGCCCCCCTTAAGACTGTTGGCCCTTACACGCTTTATGGCCCAACCTTTCAAACAGCGAACCTCTCTCGCTGGACCACATCATCACGGCAAATTTTCTTGCATGATGATTGGCACATCCTGCCCACTCTTACCCTTGGCTTTGGTATGAAAGCCGTTAATTTCATGACGTATGGCGGCGGCATTGGCGATGACGATGCGCCTCAAGGTAAACTGCGTGCCCGCAACTGGTTCCTGCCGCATCTCTCCGTTTTCTGGCATCCAGACGCCAATAATGATGTGTTCCTTGATGCTGCAGAAACAGAAAGCGGCTTTCGCGTATCCCCACGCGGCAATATCGGCTACTCAGCCTCTCCTTGGACCGCATCAGATCAAAGCACTTATGATACGGCGACACAAAACATTAAACCAGAGCGTGATGTCACGGTTACCGTCGGTGGACACCACCGTGAAGGCCGCTTCGTACTCTCTCTAGATGCCTATTATAGCCTTATTTTTGACCGCCTTCTCTCAGCATCAGTCGGCACATTGCACAACCCTGAAAATACTGTGGGGGCCGTTTCCCGCTCACATATTGTCGGTGGTGATGCCTCCGTCAGCTTGCCAATTGGACGTTTTTTAACCCTCAGCCAGAGCCTATCCGTCAGCCGCTTTTCTTACGATGCTGACCTCAACGTTGAAGGGACCATTTTCCCCATTAAAGGGAAGGCGCAACCAGGATACCCGGGTATCTCTTTAATCAGTGGTGCCACATTCCATTATAACCGCCTGCAAGCAGGTGCCACGAGCACCGTGTATTTGGAACAGCCCTTCTCTTACACAAACGACGTGATGGGCTTCAATTACTGGAATACCAGCGCCTATATTTCATATGAAACACTCCGTCACGGCCATATCCCCGCTCTTTCCTTCCGATTTGATGTCTATAATCTCCTCAATCGGAAAATGATCGGTACACTGGGTGTTGATGGCTTCCCATTCTCCGGAGACTATCAGACAATGCAGCGTGCAGCACCGCGACAAGCCCTCTTCACCGTCGGCACACGTTTTTAAACCCTAGCCCCAAAGGAGAACGTCTTTGCACCTGCCGCGCCACCACCATACACAACGTAAGGCTCAACATGTGCAAAGACGCTCCACACATCCAACACGAGTGGGGCTCCTCATTATACTTTCAACCCTCATCTTTCTGGCAGATAGCTTCACAAATTTTGAAATTGCCACAGCCGTTTTATATGTCAGTGTCGTCTTAATCGGTGCTCAATTTTTATCATCTCAATACTTATGGTGCATTGCCTGTCTCTGCGCCACCATGACCATAATAAGTTTGTGCATTACCCCTCACGGGAATTTACACTCAGGCATTATCAACTCAGCCCTCAGCATTACTGCCATTTTTGCGACGACCCTAATGGCAACCCGCATGCTCAAAGCCGTAGCCGCAGAGCACGAAGCGCGCTTACAGCTTATTCACCTTGCGCGCGTCAATACACTGGGTGAACTCAGCACGTCCATTGCCCATGAAGTCAAACAACCATTAACCGGAATAGCCTCAAGTACAAGTGCTGCTTTAAACTGGCTGTCTACAACACCACCCAACATTGAACGAGCACGCTCAGCACTTCAACGCATTGCCACTGATGCTACACGCACCGCAGATACTATTGAGCGCATCCGTCACATGTCTCGCCGCTCAACACCTACGTTCAAAGCCATTCAGTTGACCTCCCTCATACAAAAAATCATCGATATTACAGATACTGATTTAACCAAAAACCGCATCACCATTTCCGTTAAAAATATGTATGAAGATGCCATAATAAAAGCCGATGATGTCCAAATACAGCAGGTCTTCATAAACCTTATTATCAATGCCATTGCCGCCATTAACGCGACCAACCGATTAAATGGCCATATTACAATCATAATCGAATCAGAGGATAAACATTATGTTTCTCTCAGTATTTCAGATAATGGCATCGGCATTTCTGAAGACGCTCTGAGCCATATATTTGAACCCTTCCATACAACACGTGAATCTGGCACAGGCTTGGGTCTTGCTATTTGCCGTTCAATTATAGAAGCTCATAGTGGGCATATTGATGCTTTTTGTTCTGAAGAACAAGGAACGACCTTCCGTTTTCTTCTTCCCACCTTCGCAAGAGATCAATAATGCAGAACGATTTACAAAGCATTGTATATGTCATTGATGATGATGCCTCCGTCCGTGCGGCATTATTAGA
>NZ_BCZB01000017.1 GCF_001598495.1 Neokomagataea thailandica NBRC 106555 | reverse complement strand
TTTGCCTCACGGGTCAACCGCTAATGGAAACCCCATCAAGCGTCAGCCCCTTCTCATCCGCAGAAACGGCGAGAGTATCACCATCGTGAATTTTGCCTTCCAACAAAAGACCCGCCAGTGGGTTCTGCAAACTACGCTGAATAACCCGCTTCAATGGCCGCGCACCATAAACAGGGTCATAACCAGCCTCAGCCAACCACTCCGTACCTTTCTCATCCAAAGTGAGATTAACCTTCCGATCTTCCAGTAGCTTCCGCAGTCGCTCCAACTGGATATCGACAATCCGGCCCATATCCACACGCTGCAAACGCGAGAACAGAATGATTTCATCCAAACGGTTCAAGAATTCCGGACGGAAATGCGCCCGCACAACCTGCATCACCTGATCTTGCACAGCTTCTGGTGTTTCACCATCCGACTGATTAGCCAAAACATCAGAGCCCAAATTGCTTGTCAGCACGATGATGGTATTGCGGAAATCCACCACTCGCCCCTGACCATCCGTCAGACGCCCATCATCCAGCACTTGAAGCAGGATATTGAAAATATCCTCATGCGCCTTCTCAACTTCGTCAAACAGAATGACCTGATAAGGGCGACGGCGCACCGCTTCGGTCAGCACACCACCTTCATCATAACCAACATAGCCCGGAGGAGCGCCGATCAAGCGTGATACAGCATGCTTCTCCATGAACTCACTCATGTCGATCCGCAGCAAGGCACGCTCATCATCGAACAAGAACTGCGCCAAAGCCTTGGTCAATTCCGTCTTACCAACACCCGTAGGACCTAAGAAGAGGAACGAACCAATTGGGCGGTTCGGATCTTGCAAGCCCGCACGTGCACGCCGCACAGCATTGGAGACCGCCACCAGAGCCTGCTCTTGCCCGACAACACGATCACGCAACACGCTTTCCATGCGCAGCAGCTTCGCACGCTCGCCTTCAAGCATCCGGTCAACCGGCACACCCGTCCAGCGCGACACAACCGACGCAATACCCTGATCCGTCACGCTATCCGCAAAAAGCCCTTGCTTTGAAGCAACAGCTTCTTCCTGCTGCGCCTTCGCAATCTCAGCTTCCAGCTTAGGGATAGCGCTGTACATCAGTTCAGACGCACGGCCCAAATCCCCCTTACGCTGCGCAATCTCAACATCAGAACGCGCCACATCCAATTGCTCTTTAAGCTTCTGAATAGCGTTCACACGGTCTTTCTCAGCATGCCAAGACGCACTCATCGCGTCCGACCGCTCTTCCAGATCCGCCAATTCTGCTTCCAGAACCTCCAAACGCTGCTTAGATGCTGCATCTTCTTCTTTGCGGATCGCCTCACGCTCAATTTTCAACTGGATAATCCGACGATCCAACTCATCCAGCGCTTCCGGCTTGCTATCAATCTGCATCCGCAAACGGCTTGATGCCTCATCGATCAGATCAATCGCTTTATCCGGCAAGAAACGGTCCGTGATGTAGCGGTTCGATAATGTCGCGGCCGCAACCAGCGCATTATCCGTAATCCGCACACCATGGTGCAGCTCATACTTTTCTTTAATACCGCGCAGAATTGAGATCGTATCCGCCACCGTTGGTTCACCAACGAACACCGGCTGAAAACGACGGGCCAAAGCCGCATCTTTCTCAATATACTTACGATACTCATCCAGCGTTGTCGCACCCACGCAATGCAGCGTTCCACGCGCCAATTCTGGCTTAATCAAGTTCGACGCATCCATCGCACCGTCAGAGCGCCCTGCCCCAACCAGCGTATGCATCTCATCAATAAAGAGAATGATCTCTCCCTCAGCCGTCTCAATTTCTTTGAGCACAGCCTTCAGACGTTCTTCAAACTCACCCCGATATTTGGCGCCCGCGACCAATGCGCCCAAATCCAAAGACATCAGCTTCTTATTACGCAAAGCTTCCGGCACATCGCCGTTCACAATACGCAGCGCCAAACCCTCAACAATGGCCGTTTTACCAACACCCGGCTCACCGATCAGGACAGGATTGTTCTTACTCCGGCGCGCCAAAACCTGAATGGCCCGACGAATTTCTTCATCACGCCCAATCACCGGGTCCAACTTGCCGGCTTGCGCAACAGCCGTCACATCACGCGCATATTTCTTCAGCGCATCAAACGTGCTTTCAGCCGAGGCACTATCAACCGTCCGCCCTTTACGGATTTGCGCAACAGCACTTTCCAGAGCCTTCGCCGTAGCTTTCCCTTCGGCCAAAGCTTTACCTGCAGGCGTAGAGCTACCAGCAATCGCAACCAACAAACGGTCTTGTGCTACAAAACTATCGCCCGAAGCCGTCGCGGCTGACTGCGCCGCATCAAGCACGCGCACTAAGTCAGAAGTCGTTTGCGGCTGACCTGCACCACCACCCTGCACCTTTGGCAACTTCGCCAAAGCAGCGTCATTGGCCGTCTGTACAACTTTCGGATCACCACCCGCAGCACGGATCAGCCCAGAGGCTGCCCCCTGCTCATCATCCAACAGCGCCTTAAGCAAATGTTCTGGCGTTAATTGCTGATGGTAATCACGCAGCGCAATCGTTGAGGCTGCTTGTAAAAAACCCTGACTACGTTCGGTAAATTTTTGAATATCCATGATACTTAACCCTTTCATGCCCCTGTCAAAGGCGACATTCCGTATTCAACCGCCCCCGAAGGCAGCGGCTGTACAAAAGATGTAAGCGTTCACTTTGTCTTTTCAAGAGCCTGACGTGCACGTTGCGCCGGTCCATGCAGCACTAAATCCGCAGGTGATAAACGCTCAAACGCAGCGCGCTGCTGATGCCAATAGGGATAAATCAACGCCGGGGCACTCACACGCTCCAACGCCTCAACTTGCTCATCCGTCAAATGCACATCAACAGCCGCCAAATTATCCAAAAGCTGGCTCTCTTTACGTGCCCCCAGCACAACCGACGTCACGCCAGAACGCCCCAACAACCACGCCAGCGCAACACGCGCAGCAGAAACACCATGCTCCTCCCCAACGCGCACCAAGACTTCAACCGTATCGTACAATTTTTCACTATCGCGCACTTCAGGCTCACTCCACCCTTCAACGCGCCGCGTATCTTCTGGAGCAGCCTGATTACGGCGGAATTTCCCGGATAAAAGCCCACACGCCAGCGGACTCCAAACCTGCACCCCCAACCCTTGATCAACCGCCAAAGGCAGAAGCTCATATTCCGCATCTCGGGCTTCCAGCGAATAATAAATCTGCTGGCTCACCGGCGCTATCAAGCGATCCCGCTCCGCCACCGATAATACTTTCATCGCTTGCCAACCTGAGAAATTGGAAATCCCCGCATAACGGATCTTCCCCTGCTGCCGCAGCGTCTGCAGCGCTTCTAGCGTCTCATCAACAGACGTCAGCCCATCCCATTCATGCAAATAATACAGATCAATATGGTCACGCCCCAAACGCCGCAAACTATCCTCACAAGCATTTAAGATATGATGCCGGGACAACCCCTGTTCATTCGGCCCCTCCCCCGTCGGGAAGCGCACCTTACTCGTTACCAACAATTCACGGCTGCGGCCCTGTAAGGCTTTCCCCAAAATCTCTTCGGCCACGCCCGCAGAATACGCATCCGCCGTATCAAACATGTTCACACCATGCTCAACACATATATCCACCATACGGGCTGCTGCGGAAACATCCGTATTCCCTGTGGACGCAAATCCCCCCTGCCCCCCAAACGTCACAGACCCAAAATTAAAGGCTGAAACCCGCAACCCTGAACGCCCAAGCTGACGATACTGCATGACAAACGTACTCCCCTGTCACTGCGTGGCTCCCCTCACTACGCCACAAAGACCCGACAAGTTCACGCCCTGATCTCTACACGCCGCATATTGTGAAGTTCCCTCGCCCCCTTCGACAGATGCTGCACTCTGTTTTATGCTCAACATTCCTGCCATTGACCGGGGGCTTCAATGCGCCGCTTTTTACCGCTTCTGTTACCGATCGCACTCTCTGGCTGCTTTGACATGCCACACCCCTTTTCCAATCCGGGTGACCAAGCCAAATATCTTGCCGCGACGAACCTGCCCCCGTCCCGGTTAGATGTTCCTGCCCCCAACCTTGCAGGTCTTACCAGCGCTTCATCCACTATTCTCGCGCATGAACTCGCCACAGCCATGGTCAGCCAATCAGTGCCTGCCATTGCCCAAACACCCCGCCCCGGTGACTGGTGGGTTCAAATCACAGCAACCCCACAAGGCGGCAGCATCATCCCCCATTATACCCTCATGACACCCAAGGGAGAGGCACGAGCAGAGCGCGATGGCACTCCCATCAGCGCCGCAAATTGGACGCAAAACGACCCATTGCTAATGAAAACAATGGCAACTGAAGCCGCCCCAGCCATCACAGACCTACTTACTGGCATCCAAGCTTCTCTCATGGCGCAAGATCCCAATAGCCTCATGCACCGCCCCGCCAAAACATGCTTTGAAGGCGTACAAGGTGCACCCGGTGACGGAAACGTTGCCCTTGGCCGTGCCTTCTACTCCGCCTTCCCAAACAATACGGATACAATCCAAACCGATTGTTCAAAAGTCGATTTCATTATTCGTGGCGTTGCCAAACTCACCGCGCTCAAAACGCCACCTTCAACAGAGCAAATCGAAATTGCATGGCGCGTACGCACCCCTAAAGGCGAAGAACTCGGTGCTGCAACACAGCTCCATGCTGTTCCGGCTCATTCGCTTGATGGCGCTTGGGGCGATACCGCCATCGCCGCAGCCTCAGAAGCGGCCGATGCCGTACATACCATCATCACAAACTATTCAGGCCGCGAACACACACCGCTACCCAGCACCAATACCACCCCATCCAAGGGCTCTTAACACCCACCACTTGTCATATATCGGCACCACCTTCAGGATACTCCAATAATAAGCCGATATGTTTAGCTCCTTTTTCTACTTCATGAGGTACCTCAATGTCCGAACAACCCCCTGTAAAAGACGCCACATCTTCCATCAAAACCCGTACCGAAAGCCATAATAGGGGCGTCAATCTCCGCAAACGCCTCCCACGCTCCGCACAAGCCGAATGGCGCGCCCCCGAAGGCCGCCGTTCCGCTGTTGAGATCTTGGCTGAACAAGGCGAAAATCGCATCGCTGAACTCGTTCCCGTTCGCTACGAACGGATGCGCGTTTCCCCCTTCACCTTCTTGCGCGGCGCAGCAGCCGTCATGGCCGCAGACTTAGCCAACACCCCAAGCGCTGGCCCGCGCGTTCAGTCCTGTGGTGACTGCCACTTGGCCAATTTCGGCACCTATGCCTCCCCAGAAGGCGTGCCTGTTTTTGACATTAATGACTTTGACGAAACACTCGAAGCCCCCTTCGAATGGGACGTGAAACGCCTTGGCGCCTCCCTGATCCTCGCCGGTGAAGATGGCGGCCTTTCTCCAAAAGCATCCCGTGCACTCGCTGAGAATATGACGCTCAGCTATGCCCAACACATGACGCGCTTGGCCGATAAAAGCCCGCTCGAAATTTGGGCAGACCGCATTGATTTCCGTGATGCTATTGCTGACTTTGATGATAAAAAAGTCCGCGCACGCGCAGAAAAGCTGTTGTCTCAGCGCCTCAGCGCCGCCAAGGGCTATTTCGGCCTTATCCTCGGTGACGAAAGCGCACCGAAGCTGAAAGAAAAGCCTCCTCTGGTCATGCGCATTCCGGGCCGCGAAGATATTATTCGCAAAGCCTTTGACCGCTACCTGAAATCCCAGCCACCAGAACGTGCTATCCTCCTGCGCCGCTACGCGCTGAAGGACGTCATGTTCAAAGTCGTCGGCGTCGGCAGTGTCGGGACTTTCTGTGCAATCGGCCTGTTCGCCACGCCAGATGGCGAATACCTGCTGCTGCAAATTAAAGAAGCACAAACCTCCGTCCTCGCACCCTTCGCCGGCGCATCCCCGTTCAAAAACCAAGGCGAGCGCGTCGTCACCGGTCAGCGCGTCATGCAGGCCGTCACAGATGTCTTCTTGGGCTGGACACACACCAAGGCAGACCCCACAACAGACGCACCGGACCTCACAGGCAGCGGGCGTCAGTTCTATGTGCGCCGCCTGAAAGATGGCCGCTTGGCCGATATCGGTGCCGATGTCGCACAAGAAGGCTTGGCCGATTACGCCAAACTCTGCGGCCGTACTCTCGCACGTGCCCATGCTCGTTCCGGCGATGTCAGCCAGATTGCGGGTTACCTCGGCAAAGGCAAAGCCTTCGCAGATGCCATTACCACCTTCTCCGAGGCATACGCCGCACAAACACACGCGGATTGGGAATTGTTCACCGCAGCACTCGATAGCGGCGCCCTCAAAGGCCCCAGCACCGACAGCACAGGAACAGACGATAAGCCAGCCAGCGAATAAACTCTGGCCCTTTAAAAGGTTGATGGTGCCGCCACGGTGGCACCATCACACCACGGTTCAACACAACATACACAGCAATCAGCGCTGAAACTGCACACACACGCGCACTGGCTCCGCCGTATGCAGCGTAGGAGCGCGGAAATCCACTTCCGCATTCATCTGACGCGCTACCCCCATCACAATCGCCAGCCCGAGGCCACTCCCCTCAACATCACTCACACCACGCACAAAAGGCCGTGTGAGTTGCTCAAAGCACGGTATCTCCGCGCCCTCATAACCATTTTCAACCGTCAACAAGGCCTCAGTACTCACCCTAATCAGCACATCTGATCCGGTAGGGCTGTAATGCAGAGCATTTTCAAAAATATTGCGCACCAAAATACCAGCAGCATCAATATCCCCTTGCGCCATCACACACTCAGGCACATCCCCCACAAAAATGAGGCGCTCACGCTCCGGAATTTCAGCCCGCACAAGCGAGACCAAACCAACAAGGTCAAACACGCCACTGCTAAACGCCACCCCCGATGATACACGAGAGAACTGTAATAGCTTATCCGTTGTCCGGCCAATACGCCGCGCCTGTTGCACTAAACCCGCCACGCTCTCCGCATGTTCAGTTCCCTCAACACCCAACTGCAATAGCTGGGCTTGCGCTAAAAGAGAGGCAATCGGGTTGCGCAATTCATGCGCCGCATTGGCCGCAAAAGCCCTTTCCGTCGCAAGAGCCATCGTCAAACGCTCCAACAATGAATTCACAGCACTATGAATAACGGCGAGTTCCGGCGGCAACGCCAAGGGACGTACAGGCGTCAAATTCCGCCCACCACGCGCGGCAATCTCACTTTGCAGCACAGCCATGGGACGCAATGAGCGCCGCACAATCAGCCGCACCATCAACCAAATCACCGGAAACAACACCAAAAGCGGCGCAATCGAAAAAGCCACCGCCCGCGCAACCGCTTCTGAACGATGAAACGCTGGCTCACCCACCAAAATCACATACCGCCCAGAGAGCGATAACGTCACATACACCCGAAATCCGGCGCTATCATACAGCCCATTAGACAATGCCACATCAAAACACGTCTCCGGCGCATTTTGTGAGCGCACCAAAACCCGCCGATCCAATGTCACAATCTGATAGGCTAAAGTACGCTGCCCTGCATGGGCCAACCACGCCACCTCAGGCGCTTTCTCCGTAGGCTTCCCACCAGCATGAACATCCAAACGCTCATAGGTTGAAACCACAAACTCAAGCCGCTCAGCCACTTCCTGCAAGGAATTATCCAGCCGTTCTGTCACCTCAAAATGAGTAAAAGACCCAAGCCATAACCCCAATAACAATAACCCGATGGACACACCGCCCATCACCCCCGCAACAATGCGCGAGGCTAAACGCCGCTGCCTCATCCTGTTTTACCATCCATCGATAAAACATACCCACGCCCACGCACTGTACGAATACTCTCCGCACCAATTTTTTTGCGTATACGGCTCACATATACTTCAATCGCATTGCTCTCTATCGCTTCACCCAGCGTATAGAGCGCATCCTCTATGTGCTCACGTGAGCATACAGCACCCGGCCGCCGCGCCATCAATTCCAAAACAGCCCATTCCCGCGCCGTCAAAACGACCTCGTCCTCACCACGCAGCACCTGAGAACGCCCCAAATCAATCTGGACCTCCCCCACGGCCAACATCGTCTCCGGCAATGCCACATACCGACGGGCCACTGCATCAACCCGAGCCATCAGTTCATCCAAATCAAAGGGTTTGACGATATAATCATCCGCCCCATCCGATAGCCCCGCAATACGATCACTCACCTGATCAAATGCCGTCGTAATCAAAACAGCGGTTGGCCAACCCTGCGCTCGAATTTCGCGCAGGAGCTCTCGCCCATGGCCATCTCTCAGACCCAAGTCCAATAAAACGAAATCATACCGCGCCACATGCAGCGCCGCACGCGCATCCGCAAGCGTAGTAAACCAATCGGTCACATGCCCCGCACGCTGCACCCGCGCCTTCACGGCCGATCCGAGCCCCTTCTCATCTTCCACGATCAGAATACGCATCGTCTCTTCCTTTTACACAGCATCACCTAAACACAGAGTAACAGCGCACTCCACCATACAGGCTCATGAACATCTGCCCCAAAGGGATCTGTGTAAACAGTACGCTCATAGCTCCCTATGGAAAGGAAGGAGCATGTTTTTCCAGCGTATATAATAGCCCGTCATCACCACGAGTTGTGGGCGCATAAAGTAACCCGCCCTATCTGCGCTCACATCAAGAAGCGAATAGCCGCCTCAACACGAAGAGAACAGAGCGCCCACCCGTCCTAAATGCTAACACAACACCTCTCGACTTTATTTTTTCCGCCCGAAGAACAGCGCATACACACTCGGCAAAACCAAAAGAGTCAGCAAAGTCGACGAAATCAATCCACCAATCACAACACTCGCCAAAGGCCGCTCAACTTCCGCACCAGCCCCTCCCGAAAAGGCCATCGGGAAAAATCCTAAAGTCGCAACCAAGGCCGTCGCCATAACAGGGCGAAAGCGTGACCGTGCAGCGGCAAAAGCAGCCTCCCCTGCTAGCATACCCGCCTGGCGATACACACCAATCTGACTAACCAGCACCACGCCATTCAAAATGGCCACGCCAAACAAAGCAATAAACCCAATGCCCGCCGCAATACTAAACGGCAAACCCCGTAAGGCGAGCATAAGCACCCCACCTGTGGCAGCCGCAGGCAAATTCCCAAACACCAACGCCGCAGCCCCCGGCGACCCCAGCGCGACCACTAACAAAACATAAATCAACGCCAGCGCGATCGGCACTACCACACCCAAACGGTGCATAGCAGATTCCAAATTCCGGAACTGCCCGGCCCAACTCATGCGGTAGCCATGTGGCAAAACCACACCGCGGCCCACCGCCTGCTGCGCATCATGCACGAAAGAAGCCACGTCCCGTCCACGTACATTCGCTTGCACAATGACACGACGGCTCAACCCATCATGATCAATTCGCGGCGGCCCATCCACAGCGTGGATCTGCGCCACTTCACCCAGCAAGACCCAACCTTGCCCATCCGCGCGCCGCACCTGCAAACGAGCAATCTTTTCCGGCGTTTCTGTCGCACTACTGACAAACTGCGCTTGCGTAGGAATAATCGCCCCCCGCTGCGTCACTGGCTTACCAATATGACCGCCAACAGCTTCGACCTCTGCCAAAATATCCGAGACAGATACCCCAAGCCGTGATGCTGCATCGCGGTTCACATCAATCCGTAAGAAAGACACATCACCATCCCCCTGCACCGCCACATCCGCCGCACCGGGAATATGTTTCAACACAGCCGCCGTGTGATCCGCCAAACGCATAATCTGCCCAAGGTCATCACCATAAACCGAGATGGCCACTTGGCTCCGCACACCAGCCAGCAAATCATCCATGCGCATCTGAATAGGCTGAGACCATGAATAATCCGCATCTGGCAAATCATGCAGCAGCGCCGCATTCATGGCCTGCACCAAACGCTCTTGCGTTTGACCCGGCCGCCACTGATCACGCGGCTTCAAGAAAATAAAGCTATCCGTCTCAGACGTTCCCATCGGATCCGTCGGAATAGCCGATGTGCCCGTATTACTCACAACCGTCTGTACTTCTGGAAAGCGCCGCAAAATTTTCTCTTGCTGCGTCACCCCCTGCAAAACCGTTTCTAAAGACGCACTCGGCAGCCGCATAGACGTAACAATGAGCGCCCCTTCTTCCAACTGAGGCACAAACTCTCCGCCCAGACGGGACGCAACAACAGCCGAAAGCATTAAGGCGCCCAGCACCACCATCAACACCAAACGAACCTTTTGGCCACACCAAGCTAATGCCCGCTCATAATAACGGCGAAGCCACGCGATAAGCCGCGTTTCCCGCTCCTCCGGGCTGCGGCGCAACATCAAAGCTGCGACCACCGGCATCCCTAACAGCCCGTATAATAAGGATACCACCAAGGCCATGATGACGGTCTGCGCCATCGGGCGGAACATTTTCCCTTCAATGCCCTGAAGCGTCAAAATAGGCAGATACACCATAATAATCACCGTGATCGCAAAGATCACAGGCCGCGCAACAAGGCGCACAGTTTCTGCCGCCATCCGTGGGAGTGCCGCAGGGTCACGGTTCCTTTTGCGCTCCACCATCAAGTGCTCCACAATCACCAGAGCACCATCCACAATCATGCCAAAATCAATCGCCCCAAGGCTCAGCAAATTGGCAGAGACCCCAAAAAAGCGCATCCCCACCATCGCACAGACCAACGAAACCGGTATCACACTGACAATCGCCAGTGACGCCCGCCAATCCCCCAGCACGACAAGCAAAACACCAAAAACCAATACCGCGCCCAGCGCCAAATTCTCTTTAATGGTCCCTAATGTCTGCCCCGTTAAAGTCGCACGACTATAAAATGGATCTAACGTCACACCCGGCGGCAAAGCCTGCTGTATGCCCGGCAGTGCCCCCCGAATAGCCGCCAAAGTCGCGTTCGAGCTGGCACCAATTTGCATCAGCACAACGCCATTAACAATTTCACCCTTACCATCACGCGTTACAGCCCCTAACCGGGTCCGCGCTGCATGTGAAATCTCCCCAAGGTCGCGCAAACGCACCACATGCCCAGCCGCCCCCATCTTCACGGGGATAGACCCAAACACATCCAAGCTCGTCACCAGTGCGCGGCCCACCACCACTTGGCTCTCCGCTTGCCGGGCAATCCACCCACCACCAGACGCGGCATTATTTGCTTCCAGCGCCTGATCTACATCCGCCACCGTGACGTTAAAAGCCCGCAATCGCTCCGGCCGGAGCGCCACATTAAAGGTTTCCTCCGCGCCGCCATTCACGTTCACATCAGCCACACCCGGCACGAGCCGCAGCATCGGCGCAACAGTCCATGTCATCATGCGATTAAGCGCCATGGGAGAATACCCATCGCCCTTAATCTCAAGTTGCATGATCTCGCTCATACCCGTCGCACGTGGGCCAATATGAATTTCCGCCCCCGGCAACGTAATAGCGGACCGCAAACCAGACATCCGCTCGACAACCCGCGCCCGGTCCAAGTCAATATCGGTAGCATCTGCAAATTGCAGATAAACCGCACTCACCCCCGTGCGTGAGACAGACCGTACATCTTCCAGCCCCGGAATACCCGTAAACGCCGCCTCAACGGGTACCGTCACCAATGTCTCAATTTCTTCCGTCGCCAGCCCCGGCACCGTCACAGACACCATCACCTGCTGTGGCGAAATATCCGGCACAGGCTCCACTGGCAGCCCCGGTATCAACGCCGTCCCCGCCACCACTACAGCAATGATAAAGCCCAGAACCAAAAAGCGATTTTTTTGCAATACACCCAGCATGCTTAGTTCTCACCACCGTCAGACATCGCCAAAAGCGCCTTCAGTGCCAAGCTGCCCTGCGCCATCACGCTTTCCCCAGCCGTAAGCCCCCCCGTGACCACAGCACCATCTGCCGTCTGCAACGCCACCTGCACCACGCGCGGTTCAAACTGCTCAGCCCCATGCCGTACAAAGACCACATCATGCCCAGACACATGCTGTATTGCTGCCAAAGGCACCCGCAGTCCTGTTGCTTTGCGGGTCGTGTCTAATGCCGCGTCTAACATCATGCCCGGCGGCATGTTTTTCCCTTCCCCCGCAGGAAACTCCCCAATCACACGCACCAGCCCAGTCTGGGGATCAGCCATCGGATCAATCGTAGTCAAACGCGCATCCATAAAATGCGCCTCTGGCCGCCCAGCGGGACGAACCCGCATATGCCCACCGACAACCAACTGCTCCGCATCATCTGGCAGAACATCTGCCGTGACCCACGCAGAAGATGTATCCACCAAATCAATGGCCACCGTATTGGAATCAATATCCATCGCCGTCCCAACATGGACAGCCCGCACCACGGCATCCATTGGCGCAATCAGTACTGAGCTTTCCTCATGCTCAATCCGTTCCGAGACCGAGTTGAACTCTTCTTTCAAACGATGCTCCAACATCCCTAAAGATGCTTCCCGCGATGCCACCAAATCCCGAGCTTCAAACATCGCAGCCCGCCGCCGGTCCACCTCACCTTGCGCAAGAGCCGCCCCAGCCAATACCACACCACGCCGATAGGCCGCGCTCGCTTCCGCCAATGACGCCCGCGCAGCATCGAGACCGACCTGAGCCTGCCTCAAATCCAACGACAAACCATGCAAAGAATGGTCCACATAACGCAGCAAAATTTGCCCACGCTGCACACGCTGCCCCGGCGTCACCAATACCGCGTCCACCTTACCCTCGCCCCGTGGGCGTAAAGCGGTCTCATGCGCCACATTCACATCCACACGCGCCAGAGCAGACACGCTCTCAACAAGGCTTCCTTCTGTTACAGGAGCAAAGACAGCCCCTTCAGCCTGCTGAGCATCACGTGACATGCTCAGCATCTTCAGCGCATCAGCCGCATCCGCACAGCCACCCGATATCACGCCAAAAGCCGCAAAAGCCGCCATCACAGAATATCTAAAAATCCGACGGCTCATGGTGTTTCTCCACCCGAAATCATCAAGCGCACAATCGCGCCATGCCAAGAAATTTCTGCATTTTTCAAAGCCAAACACGCCCCCAGCGCCCCTTGCCTGGCCCGCAGGACCTCAACCAGCGCACTCTCCCCAACACGCCAAGCACGCGTGACTTGCTCCGCTCGGTCTGACTGTGCCGCACATTGATCACGTGTCGTACTCACCACCGCTAAAGACGTCTGTAAGCGCATCAACGTATGAGTGTATTCATCCTCAACAATACGCCGAGCTTGCTCATGATCCCGCGCAGCATTCGCCTGCACGCGCACTTGCTGCATCAAACGCGGCGTGTATTGCGCAGAACTCGGCAATTGCACCGTCGCCTGCACACCAACTGAAGTATCCCACAACGCTTCAAATTGCTTCTGACGGATCACCTGCACACCAGCCGTTGGGGTTGGCATCCAAGAATGACGCACAACATCAAGCTCCGCCCCTGATGCTTTTTCTACCGCATCCGCATAAATCACGCGGGGATCACGCTCGACAATCAACTGACTTTGTAACCGCCCAAGCCGAGCAAGATCACGCCCATCAATACCTTCAATATCCGGCACTTGGCGCGTCCCCGTTAACCGCAGCATATCTGCCTGATACCCCGCCAGATTTTCAACGATTTCAGCGCGTTGCTGGTGCAACTGCCCGACAAAACCAACCAACGCATCATGCTCCGTGCGCGGCTCTTCCCCCACGCGCAACCGCCGGACCGATTGCCCTAACAATGCCTCTGCCGCCTGCGCTTCTTCTTGCACGACGACAAACTGCTTTTGGGCAATAGCGGCTCCAACCGTCACATCCAAAAGCTGCATGGCCTGCGCCATACGCTCCATATCACTATTAGCCCGCGCCACACCCGCATCCGCCAAGGCACGCCGCTCCGTTGCGCGCCCTTGCCCCGGCAACCAAAACGGCATGGAGAACTGCCCCTGATAGGTCGTATAACCTTGATTGCTGCCAATAAAATGATCATCCGTATATTGCGCGTTCACCACCATCCCCGCAGGAAACCATGAGCGCGCCGCATAGGCTTCTGATAAGGACGAACGCTCCGCCGTATGTAATGCTGTTTGTGCCGGGTCCCGCTCCCAAGCAGACCGTACCGCGTCATGGAAAGACCACTCACCCGCCCAAGCCACGCCAGACTGAAACACCGCCAAAAGAGCGACAACACCAAACACAGTTTGTTTGGTACGTTGGTTGATTAATTCATGTTTCAGCATCGCTCTGCCCTACATTACTGCATCACTTTAGACAGGCCCTTTACGCCACAAAGCTGACAGCAACCTGAACGCCACAAAGACAAGTGTTGCTCATTAGGATAAAAATTGCCGCCCGCCTCACCATGTCGTAACGTGTGCAATATGAAAAAAGCGACCTCATCCCTTCGCCACGCCCTCCTCTTCGGAGCCGCCATAACCTGCGGTGCCCTTGCTGCTTCTTCAGCGCATGCACAAGACGCAGAAACGCGCCTCAGCGCACTCGAAACAGCGCATTTCCACGCTGAATGGGCCGCCAGCCCAGTCGGTGCCACAGCCCTAGGCATCCACAGCGCCGATGGCGCCCTCGACGATATGTCGACCAAGGCCATCGCCGCGCAAACAGCACGCTTGCACCAAGAACAAACAGCACTTCAAACATTAGACGTTTCATCCCTGCCCCAACGCCGCCGCGATGACCGAGACATCCTACTCTCTAGCATCAGCGAAGAACTTCTCGCTAATGAGCGTATTCAAGGGTTCAAACATAACCCAGACACATATATTTCCTTCGCAACCGAAGCACTCTACAGCCTCATCGAACGGGACTTTGCTCCCGCCGAAGAGCGCATGAAAGATGCTATCTCCCGTGAACGGCAAATCCCCGCCATGCTCGCCACAGGGCAACAGCAACTCACAACCGTCCCCGCCATCTTCCTCGAAGTCTCCAAAGAAGACCTCGATGGCGCCATTAGCTTCGTCAAAGACACCATTCCCGAAGCCTTTGCTTCCGTCAAAGATGCCGCACTACAAGCCCAACTCCGCACCACCACCGCGCAAACCCTGAAAGCGCTGAATGCTTTCAAAAAGACCCTCAACCACACCAAGCCCCACGGCAGCTTCGCTCTTGGCGCTGATACTTTCCGTGCCATGCTCGCCGCAGATATGGTGGATGAACCGATTGATCACATCATTGCCGCAGGCCGTGCGCAATTGGCCAAAGATCAAACAGCCTTTGACGCAGTCGCCCACAGCATTGACCCTACACACCCCGAAAATGCCTTAGCCGAAAACCGGAAAGACCATGTCGGCGCAGACGGTCTGATCACCCTCATTCGTGATCAATTAAAAGACGCCCAAAGCTACGTCCTCACCCACCAACTAATCACGCTGCCATCCAACAGCCTACCACTTGTCACGGAAACACCTCCGTTCCAGCGTTCACTCATCACAGCCGCCACAGAATGGCCCGGCGCCTTTGAAACAAAAGCGACAACATCATTTTATTACATCACGCCAGTAGACCCAAAATGGAACGCCAAGCAGGTTCAAACCTTCTTGGAAGATTCCAACACGCCAACCATCCTCAATATCACCGTCCATGAAGCCATGCCGGGTCACTTCGTGCAGGGCCTCTATCTGCGCGCAAACCCACAATGGAGCCTGACACGTAAAGGCGCACAATCTTACGCGACAACCGAGGGCTGGGCACATTACACCGAACAAATGATGGTAGAGCAAGGCTTCCATCAGCAGGACCAACATCTGCACCTCGCCCAGCTCCAAGATGCTCTTTTGCGCGATTGCCGTCTTCTGGCCTCTTTTGGTATGCATACCCAAGGTATGACGCTCCAACAGGCAACAGACCTCATGGTCCATTCCTGTCACCAATCGCCTATGATGGGGTATAAGGAAGCACGCCGAGGCACGGCAGACCCAGGATATTACTCGTATCTCTTGGGAAAATTGATGATTTTACACCTGCGGGATGACCTCAAGACCCAACAAGGCCCTAATTTCTCTCTCCGCGCGTTCCATGACGCACTCCTCGGCTCCGGCCTTGTCCCCCTCAAAATTATTCGCCGGGAACTCACCGGCAAGGATGCACCCCTCCTCTGACACAGCCCGCTTCCCTCTCAACCGTGGCCTCTCCTTCTGAGGCCACGGATCCACTCATCCAAGAACTTCCTTGGCATGACCCTAGCCATGCGCTCCCCTTACTGCATGATCACCCTTGGGGAACCATGCTCGATAGTGGTGGCGAAGATACGACGGACCGCGCCCGCTGGTCCTGGGTCTGCTTCTCCCCAAGCGATACACTCATCGTAACCGGCACGCAGGTTGAGCATAACGGCCATGTCGTCTCAGACGATGCGTGGACAGCACTCCACAAAATGCAGCGCCCACCCAGCCCTGCCGAACGTATTTTACAAGCTCAAACTCACATCCCCTTCACCGGCGGCCTGATCGGCATCGCATCCTATGAAGCCGGATTACGCCTTGAAGGACTGCACAGTCGGCACACCCAACGCGCGCCCGAACTCATCGCCGCACGTTTTCATAATATCTTAGCGTTCGATCGCCTGACACAGCGCTGCTGGTGGATTAGCCATAATAGGACCCCTCCCCCACCTATTCCCGCTATAGTCATACCCCCCACCTGCCCCAAGCTAACCTTTACAGCAGATTTCACACGAGAAGAGTGGATCAAAGCCGTCGAGACTATCCGCCAGCATATCAGCCAAGGCGATATTTTTCAGGCTAACCTCACCACCCGATATACCGCACCACTCCCCCCCTCATTCGATGAAATCGGCGCTTACGCACAGTTGCGCCAATCCTCACCCGCACCCTTCAGCGCCTATTTTAAATCTCCACCGCTCTCTCTTCTCAGCGCATCCGTCGAGCGTTTCTTAGCCCTATCCGCCTCTGGAGCGGTTGAAACCCGCCCCATTAAAGGCACCGCCCCCGCCACAGATAACATCACACACACTGCCGAACTCTTAAAAGCCGATACGAAAGAAAACGCTGAAAACCTCATGATCACGGACCTCATGCGCCATGACCTCGGGCGCATCTGCACATTAGGCTCAATCAACGTCCCACAACTCTGCGGCGTAGAGCGCTTTGCTCACGTACTGCACCTTGTCTCCAGCGTCCGTGGACAATTACCCGCCCATCTCAGCGCAGCGAACCTGTTACAAGCCACCCTCCCCCCCGGCTCAGTAACCGGCGCCCCCAAGCATAAAGCACTCCAGCTGATTGACCAGATCGAGCGCTCCTCGCGCGGTGCCTATTGCGGAACCGTCTTCCGTATCGGTCACGATGGCAGTATGGATAGCTCCGTTATTATCCGAAGCGCAGAACGCAGCGCCGGTCGCCTAACTATTGGTGCCGGCGGCGGCATCACATGGCCCTCTGACCCCGCCAAAGAATACGATGAAACCACCCTCAAAGCCGCCGCATTGCTCCGGAGCTTCAGCGCATGAGCACTTCTCTTTGGCTCAATAACGCCCTCATCCCCAGCGAAAACGCACATATTGCTCCGACAGACCGTGGCTTTCTCCTTGCCGATGGCCTGTTCGAAACGTTACGCATCACACGCGGGACCCTCCCCCATTTTGCACTCCACATGAAGCGCTTCACCGCCGGGTGTCATACACTACGCTTACCGCCGCCAGATCCTTTATACATAAGGCGGGCCTGCGAATGCGTTTTACAAGCCAATCAGCATACAGAAGGGTCCCTCCGCATTACCTTGACACGCGGCCCCGGCCCCCGTGGGCTAGCGCCGTCCCCAACACCACACCCCACTCTTCTCATCACAAGCGCACCACAGCCCCACACAACACCAGCCGATGTCACACTCCATATAAGCCGCTATACACGCCCCCCTCTATCCCCCCTTTCTGCGGTCAAATCTCTTTCTTACCTTCCCTCTATTATGGCCCGAATAGAGGCGACAGACGCCGGCTATGATGACGCCCTTATGCTGTGTCCACAAGGACAATACGTAGCCTCTGGTACAAGCGGAACACTCATCATTGAGCTCAGGAACAGACTTTATACCCCCCCTTTACAGAGCGGCGCACTGCCAGGAATATCTCGTTCAAGAATAATAAAAAGCGGTTTATGTGCAGAGAAAAATATTACCCCAGAAGATTATAGAGAATCATCATCTGCATATCTCATTAATAGCTTAAGCATAACATCCATAAGTAAAAAATTAACAAACCATAACACCGATAAAAAAGATCTTATTGGAGATTTTTTATTTCTATAATGATTAAAAATCATATAAATTTTTAATAAAATTTAAAACTTATTTTCTCATAGATACTTTTATGGTAGCCACAATGTAGAGACACATAAATAAGGCTATAGTCTTTTGGAAAGTGGCCCCCCTACCGCAACAGCCCCCTCCCCCATTGAGACTAAGTACGCTCAAATCGTACTGCACGCTCTTGGCCATACTGCTGGGATTATCATAATAGACTTACATGGAAAAATTCTTTATAGAAATGAAAAGATTTTAAACATACTTCATACACAAGGCGACAAATACGAAAATTGTGATATTATAGAAAAAATAAAAAAAATATCCCAAAATAAAATACCATGGAATGGTGATATTTTTTATAAAACCCATGATGGAATTCATTTATGGACCAACATAACAATCACCCCATACTTTGATAAAAAGAAAAACATAACATATTATATTGCTACATGCTTTGATGTAACCGCACAAAAAAGTACGGAAGATCATCTACGTGCTGGCAAAAATATGCTCCAAAAAGCCCTCACGATTGACCCTTTAACGGGGTTACCCAATCGCCTTGCTTTCTCCAACCATATAAAAAGCATCTCTCAAAACAAGGATGATCCCCCCTTAATCTGTATTTATATGATTGATATTGATGCGTTCAAAATTGCCAATGACACCCTCGGCCACAAAGCCGGCGATAAGCTCTTAAAGAAAATATCCAAACAGCTTAGACTTCTCGAAGACAACAACACATTCGTTGCTCGCATGGCTGGTGATGAATTTTCGCTTATTACGACAGGGTCTTCTGAAGAGTATTTTGTTCAACAATCTGCCCATATTCTAAAATCTCTAAATTTTTTATTTTCATTTAATGGTATTTTACACCACACAACCGCAAGTATTGGTTATGCTATAACCAATAAAAGAAATTCAGATATCTATAATACACTTTATTTATCTGATATTGCTTTATACCATTCAAAATCAGTAGGTGGAAATTGTGCTCACGCCTATAACTCAGAACTAAAAAAGAAACATGATGAGCGAAACATATTAAGAAATACTATCTTAAAAAATCTTAACGATAAATTTTTTCACATAAAATACAATCCAATCATAGATATATCATCCAATACCATTACGGGAATAACAACAGTATTATTATTACGCCACAATTATATTCCAGAAATAAAAAAGGAAATTAATGACCTGCATGATATGATAGGGGACATCACAGTTGAAAGAGCACTATATCAAATATCAATTAACAACATACTAAATAACACTCAAAAAATAAATGGGATACACTTCACAACCATAGCAGTTCCCAACATAAATATTGCACAAACACAGATAATATCAGGTATATTTGATAAATTAAAAGAATACCCCCTTAACCCCCAAAATATAGCGTTACAAATAGATAATAGCTTCATCACCCATAGTAAAAAAAGCATTATCCAACGCGACCTCGCCTCGCTACGCCAAATAGGCGTCAAAATTATCCTAAGCGGCTTTGGAAAAGAGAGTACTTATCTCATGTCGTTACGAAACATTGAATACGATTATGCCAAAATTGACTCCTCACTAATAAAAGACCTCTCCTCTTCCACTATAAACCAAACAATAACCAAAAGCCTCATAGACATCGCCCACAGCATGGGAAAACACGTCATTGCTGAAGGTGTGGAAACCGCTCAATGCGCCGATATTTTAACCCAATTAGGCTGTGATTTTGCACAGGGAAGCTTTTACTCCCCACCACTCAGCCTACAGGAGCTAGAAAAAAAATTGCAGACAAGCACCACTCCCTTTCGGTAACTGCATTTGCGTCAAACAGACCCGAGCAGTAAATTACCCGCATGTCCGACCCTGTAGAATCACCCGCCCCACCAAACCGCGTTCTTGCGCCTATTGATCTAGGTTGCGGCGTAGTCATTGATGACCCCGTTATTCTCGCCCCACTTTCCGGCGTGACCGACCTCCCCTTCCGCCAACTCGCCCGTGAGTTAGGTGCAGGCCTTGTCGTCTCTGAAATGATCGCCTCATGGGCCATGATCCGTGAGAATGAAAATACCATGCGCATGGCACGCTCTGCATCCGGCGGTATCAACGCCGTGCAACTCGCTGGTTGCGAGCCCGACGCCATGGCTCAAGCCGCTAAAATTTCCGTTGATGGCGGCGCAAACCTCGTCGATATCAACTTTGGCTGCCCCGTTAAAAAAGTCGCCATCGGCCAAATGGCAGGCTCTGCGCTCATGCGTGATGAGGTCCAAGCTGGCCGCCTTCTTGAAGCAACCGTTAAAGCCGTCAATGTCCCCGTCACGCTCAAAATGCGTATGGGCTGGGACCACAGTAACCTTAATGCTCCGCGCCTTGCCAAAATCGCAGAAGAAAGCGGCATTAAAATGGTCACCGTCCACGGCCGAACCCGCCAAATGTTCTATAATGGTGAGGCCGATTGGCGCTTTGTTCAAACCGTAAAAGACGCTGTTTCTCTGCCCGTTATCGTAAATGGTGACGTCACCACCATTCGTAAAGCGCGTGAAGCCCTACATCAGTCCGGCGCAGATGGGGTCATGATTGGTCGCGGCTGCTACGGGCGCCCTTGGTTCATCGCACAGGTCGCCGGCTCTCTCAAAACAGGCCAAGATATCCCTGACCCTGATTTAGCAACAGAAAAAACCATTGTGCTGAAACATTACCGCATGATGTTAGAGCATTTTGGCGAACGTCCCGGCCTACGCCTCGCGCGCAAACACGTTTCTTGGTACTCTGCAGGCCTCCCCGGTTCCGCCACGTTCCGCTCAACCATTAACCGTATCGATAATGCGCCTGAAGCCATTCAGCTTCTGGAAGACTTTTACAACCGGCACCTTGACTCTGGCATCACCCGTGACCGTGAAACCGGCCCCGCCGCAAGCCTCCCAGCGGATGCAGGCCATACAACCTGCTAATGCACCGTTAAGACATTGTGACGAGATAAACTGTGACGCAACCGTCTCTCAGAGCCTCCGTGCTTACCGTTGAAGACCCAACCATGCGGCCTCTGTTTTTATACGGCGCCACCCGTCTTGACCGCCAAGACGTGGCACGCCGTCTGCATAATGCGGGCCCTCGTGCAAAGGCCCCTTTTGTCGTCGCCACACTCACCGCTACCCCCCGAGCACTCCGCCCCGTCGCATTGTTCGGCAATGGGGAAGAACAAGCTGGATGGATCAGAGAAGCACGCGGCGGCACCCTCCTTCTGGATGAAATTGACTGCCTCTGGCCCGATATTCAACGCACCCTCATCCAACATCTTCAAGCCGAAAATGCGAGCTTTCGTCTCCTCATTGGTAGCCGCTATGATGCCACCTCTCTGCTGCGCCACGGCGGATTAGACGAACACTTCCACGCATGGCTCTCAGGCCTCAATACCGTGCAGAAACTCGGGCCTGAGCGTATCAGCGCCATATGCCGCCAAGTGGGCTCTGAACGCGCACAGCTTCGCGGTTTAGCCCGCGCACTTGAACGACCATTAAGCGAGTTCTTTGAAACCGGTGCTGGGCATGATAGCGGCGACTTACACGCCTGTGTCGTCGCGGAAATCGAACGCCCCCTGATTGATAAGGTCCTACGCCGCACAGGCGGCAATCAAATCCGCGCCGCAGCCATTCTGGGGCTCAACCGAAACACCTTACGTAAAAAGATTCGTGAGTTGGACATCATTGTGACCAAAGGAAGCGACGATTGACTCAAAACCGGTCACGCACGGGGCGCAAGCGCTTTCGTGAGTATTTATCAAGCGCAAATGGCGTCGTCCTGCTGACGGTTATGGCGCTCATCCTTGCGTTTATGACCTTTGTTGTCCTCGCTGGCGGCCTCTCCATCACACATCGCCCGGTCATTCAGGCGATGATTTTCTTACTCGACTTCCTGATGCTGATGCTCATCAGCGCTGCCGCGGTCTCTCAGGTCGGGCGCATGCTCGCAGAGCGCCGTTTAGGGTTTGCAGGAGCCCGCCTTCATGCACGCCTCATCACACTGTTCGGCATTGTTGCCGTCGCCCCCACAATTGTTGTCGGTGCCGTCGCAACACTATTTTTCCATTACGGCGTAGAAATTTGGTTCTCCAACCGCGTCAATAATGCCCTGACAGAAGCCCGCTCCGTCGCCGCAGGCTACTTACAAGAACATAACGATAATATCCGCACCGCAGCGTATTCTTTAGCCAACACCCTTATCCTTGTTCAAAATGATGAGCTTTTTGCTCATGGGGTTGACCTCCTCCATAACCCCGAACGTCTGCGCGAGCTCCTCGATGATGAAGTCTATGAACGCGGCCTCACCGATGCCGAAGTTTTTGACCCTCTCACAAACCGTATTTTAGCAACCGGTGGCGTGCTCGGCTCCGCCGATATGGCCCCGCCCCCCTTACCTCCCAAATCAGTCATCGAAATGGCCCGTACAGATGTCGCCATTTTAGACCGACCCGACCAACGCTTTATCCGCGCCGTTGTATCCCTTGGCGATAATTCAGGCTTGATGCTGGTCATCACTCGCCCTGTGGACCCGCAAGTCCTTGAGCATATGCACCGCACAGATGAATTGGTGCAGGACTACAAACGCATGCTCGCCAATCGCGGCAAGACACAAGTCACCTTCGTCATGATCTTCATGTTGATGGGCTTACTCGTTCTAGCCGTCGGCATGCTCACAGGGCTGGCCTTGGCAAACCGTATCGCCAATCCACTCGGCCTGCTCATTCTTGCCGCCACACGCATTTCTCAGGGCGATCTCGCTGTGCGTGTCCCCGTCCCAGACAACTCATCACGGCGCCCCATGTTCCGCGATGACGAAGTCACCGGTCTATCACGCGCCTTCAACCGCATGACTGACCAGCTTGAAGCCCAACGCTCCGAGCTAATGGTCGCTTATGATCAAATCAATGAACGCCGCCGCTTTACCGAAACCGTACTCTCCGGCGTGTCTGCCGGTGTCATTGGCCTCGACAAGCGGCAAGTCATTGAACTCCCCAATCGCGCAGCCTCCAACGTGCTGCAAAAAGATCTCATGCCGGCAGTCGGGCACAACCTTGTCGAAACCGTCCCTGAATTTGCCCCCCTCCTTACAGCTGCCCGCGAAGCACCCGAGCGGGTCCATACCGCTGAAATACAAGTCGATACTGATGGCGCCCAACGCCCCGGCGGCCCCGGTGATGGCGGCGGAGCTGGCGCTGGACGGACGCTCCTCGTGCGGATCGTCGCAGAATTGCGCGGCTCAGAGGTTGCTGGTTATGTCGTTACCTTCGATGACATAACGGCCCTCCAATCAGCACAGCGTAAAGCAGCTTGGGCTGATGTTGCACGTCGCGTCGCCCATGAAATCAAAAACCCCCTCACCCCCATCCAACTCGCGTCAGAACGGTTAAAACGCCGATTCCTGAAAGAAATTCAGTCAGACCCGGAAACATACACACAACTGGTCGACACAATTGTGCGGCAGGTTAGTGATATTGGCCGCATGGTTGATGAGTTCTCAGCCTTTGCCCGCATGCCTCAACCCGTGATCCAAACGGAAGATTTCTCACGTTTATGCCGAGAAGCCCTTGTGCTTCAGAAAAACGCAAACCCCGATATTGTGTATGAGACACATAATCTACCACCCTCCGGCCCAACAGTACGGTGTGACCGGCGCTTAATTGGGCAAGCTCTTACCAATTTGCTCCAAAATGCCGCAGACGCTATTCATATGACCGAGCGCGCCAAACAGCGTGAAACGGACGAAACAGGTGCTTTGTTGCCAATTGGCCATATTGTGATGGGGTTGCACATCCGCGACGGTCATGCCCAATTAGTCATTGACGATGACGGGATCGGCCTCCCGCAGGGAGAACGCCACCGTTTGACGGAACCTTATGTGACCCATAAGGCTAAGGGAACGGGGCTTGGCCTCGCCATTGTCAAAAAGATTATGGAAGATCACGCTGGTGCATTAACACTCGCAGATCGTAAGCAGTCGGATAGTATCTGCGAGGCAGAAGGAGAGACCGGACACGTGCGTGGTACGCAAGTCACACTGGTGCTCCCCCTTGCAGAAGATGACGCCTCGCGTAACAAGGGGGGCGGCGTATGAGGATAACAGATGGAACATGAGATTCTGATCGTCGATGACGAGCCGGATATCCGGTTTCTCATCGAGGGCATACTCAACGATGAGGGCTACAGAACGCGCACAGCGTCTAGCGCAGAACAAGCGCTGGCAATGTTTCGTGCCACACGTCCGTCACTGGTCATTCTGGACATCTGGCTACAGGGCTCCAAAATGGACGGGATTGAAGTGCTCAAGCACATGCAATCTGAGGAACCCGGCTTACCAACACTGATGATTTCAGGGCACGGCACCATTGAAACGGCCGTAGCCAGCCTCAAACACGGGGCGTATGACTTTATCGAAAAGCCCTTCCAGTCTGACCGCTTACTTGTCGTCGTTCAACGCGCACTTGAAGCAGCACGCCTCAAGCAAGAAAACGCAGAACTACGTTTACGCGCGGGTAATGACACTACCCTTTTCGGGGAAGGTACCGCCATCGCAACCGTTCGCGGGCAAATTGAGCGTGTCGCACCGACGAACTCACGCGTGCTGATCACCGGCCCTGCTGGTGCTGGCAAAGAAGTCGCTGCGCGCATGATCCATGCCCGCTCCCGCCGCCCCGAAGGCCCGTTTATCGCTCTTAACTGCGCGGTACTCGCACCGAACCGGTTCGAAGAAGAACTATTTGGGCTGGAAGGTACCGCCGATCAACCCATGCGACGCGGCGTACTCGAACGCGCCAACCGTGGCACCCTTCTTCTTGATGAAGTCGGGGATATGCCATTGGAGACGCAAGGCAAGATCGTCCGCGCCCTGCAAGATCAATCTTTTGAACGCATCGGCGGCACAACCCGCGTCAAGGTTGATGTGCGTGTCATCGCCACCACCAACCGGGATTTACAGGCCGAAATCGCCGCGCATCGCTTCCGGGAAGATCTATACTACCGCCTCGCGGTTGTCCCACTGCGCGTTCCCTCCCTGCGTGAACGCCGGGAAGATGTTCCTGCTCTTGCACGGCATTTCTTGGAACGGTGTGCTCTGTCTTCCGGCTTGCCCGTGCGTGAACTCTCTGTCGATGCCCTCGCCGCCCTGCAAACCTACGATTGGCCGGGCAATGCGCGTGAGCTGCGTAACCTCATGGAGCGCCTACTCATCATGATGCCCGGTGGTGGCAATGACCCCATCCGGGCCGATATGCTCCCAGCCAATATCAGCCAAGGCGCCCCTTCCATGACCCGGTTGAACGCTGGAGCGGATGTCATGAGCTTGCCACTCCGGGAAGCACGAGACCTTTTCGAAACACAATACCTACAGGTTCAGTTGACCCGGTTTGGCGGAAATATCAGCCGAACAGCCAATTTCGTCTGTATGGAGCGTAGTGCGTTGCACCGCAAACTCAAGCAGTTAGGCGTAACAATGCAAGACGACAAAGCTCCGAGCACTGCCTCGTGAGCGATAACCTCTTGGAGTCGATATTCGCGTGACGTCTTCTGCTTCGTTCCCTGCCATTCAGGAACGTTTTCTGGACCATATCAGCAAGACAGAAAGCCCGGTCACGGTCTTTCTCGTTAACGGTGTCAAACTACAGGGCGTTGTCACCCAGTTTGACCCAGAAACCCTCCTGCTGCGCCGTGATGGACACATTCAGCTTGTTTACAAACACGCTGTCAGCACCATCATGCCATCAGGCCCAATGCCCCATTTTTCGGATGAGACAATTTGAGCGGACACGATACGCGCAAACCCGCTACACGCGCTGCTGTTATTTTGCCGTGGGAGCGCTCAGCTGCCACGGATGATGTCCGGGCGGCTGATGCCCGGCTAGAGGAAGCCGTCGGTTTGGCTGCCTCCATCGGGCTCGTGATCGTACGGCAAGTGGCCTTCCTACTCCGTGCACGCCGCCCAGCAACACTCTTAGGCACAGGTCAGGTCGAACAACTCGCCGATGCTGTCAAACAAGATGACGTCGACGTTGTCGTGGTGGATGCACGCCTTTCACCGGGCCAACAGCGCAACCTTGAAAAGATTTTGGGCTGTAAGGTCGTCGACCGAACCGGCTTAATCCTTGATATTTTCGGTGCACGTGCCGCAACGCGTGAGGGCGTGCTTCAAGTCGAACTCGCTCACCTTGAGTATCAACGCTCACGCCTCGTCCGTCTCTGGACCCACTTGGAACGTCAGCGCGGCGGCTTCGGCTTCCTTGGCGGCCCAGGTGAAACCCAGATGGAAGCGGATCGTCGTATGCTCGCAGAGCGGATTAGCAAAATCCGTAAAGAGCTTGAGCAAGTCCGCCGCACCCGCGGCCTGCACCGTGATGCCCGTAAACGCGTACCATTTCCGGTCGTCGCCCTGGTCGGCTATACGAATGCTGGTAAATCAACTCTCTTTAATGCTCTCACCGGCGCCACCGTACACGCACAAGATCAGCTTTTCGCGACCCTCGACCCGACAATGCGCGGCGTCACCCTTCCTTCCGGCCGGAAAGTCATTCTGTCGGATACAGTAGGCTTCATCAGTGAACTGCCGACAGAACTGATCGCGGCCTTCCGCGCCACTCTTGAAGAAGTCTCTCAAGCAGACGTTATTTTACACGTACGAGACATCGCCCACCCCGATTCAACAGCCCAACACGCCGATGTGCTGAATGTTCTTGATGGCATGGTGCGCGATGGAATGCTTGATTCAAGCTGGCCTGATCGGACAATCGAAGTCCTCAACAAAGCCGATCTTATGGGAGGCGTCGCCTCTGTGCCACGCCGGGACGGTGCCGTAGCGATCTCCGCCATTACGGGCGATGGCATTCCTGACCTGTTTGAAATTCTTGATCAACACATGACACGCTCCATGCGCCATGCTCATGCCCATATCGCACCAGAAGATGGTGCTGCTCTGGCATGGCTGTACCAGCATGGTGAAGTCGTCGAACGCTTAGACCGGGAAGATGCCATCGTCGTAGACGTACGCCTCTTCCCTGCGGATGAAGAACGCTTTGCTGAAGCCTTCCCGGGCCGCCTACGTCAAGACTAAAGCACCTAAATCACCAGCGTACTCGAAAGATGTTCCTACTCTTTCGAGTGCAGGGTGCCCCACCTAACCAAGCGGGCCAATTTCCGTCCGGTGCCGCTCCCGGCCGCTTTCGGTCAGAACAAAACGCCCATCTTCGCGGCGCACCACAAAGCCCATTGCCTCCAAACGCTCAAGGCAAGGCTGGTCTTTAAGACCTTCAGGCCGCCCAACATCCCCACACAGCAACAAGCGATGCAAGGTCGAGCGACAACACGTTTCAAGATAGGGTTCGTCCCACATATTCTTGGTCGTATCCTGTCCCACGCGTCAGGCCAACCCCTGCACAACACTGCTGTGCAAGAAATCGTATCAGAATCGCGCTAAAATTTCCCACACACCTTACTTTTGGAGTACCCTTCCGGCTCATGATCGACATGGATAAAATCGCCACCGCGTTCCTGCATCGCTTTGATCCGGAACCCGCTCATGAACTCGCCATTACGGCAATGGCTCTCGGCCTTACGCCTAAAGCGCCCAAAGATGACCCGGCGCTTGCCGTAGAGTGCTTAGGCTTACGCTTCCCGAACCCGATTGGCCTCGCCGCAGGTTTTGACAAAAATGCCCGCGCTGCCCGCCCACTCACCCGTATGGGATTCGGGCATGTTGAAGTCGGCACCGTGACGCCTCGTCCACAACCCGGCAATCCACAACCGCGCCTTTTCCGCCTGCCAGAAGACGGCGCCATCATTAACCGTATGGGCTTTAATGGCTGCGGCATTGACCGTTTCTGCCGCAATCTAGCACGCTTACACCGCCCACAACCCAATGGTCGTCGCCGTGGTCCCATTGCTCCTCTCGGTGCAAATCTTGGCATTAACAAAACAGGATCAGACCCCCTGCGGGATTATCCTGAGCTTGTCGCTCGTGTACGACCCTATGCTGATTATGTGACGATTAACCTCTCATCGCCCAACACCCCGGGCCTGCGTGACCTCCAATCCGCCGATATTTTGGCAAAGTTGCTTGAAGCCATCGCAACACGTAACCCTGAGCGCCCTCCCCTCTTAGTCAAACTCGCGCCCGATATGAGCGATGATGCCTATGAGCCCGTACTCAACGCCGCGCTTCAGGGTGGTGCCCAAGGCCTCATCCTCACCAATACCACCATTGCCCGCCCAGAGGGCCTTAGCAGCCCTCATGCACATGAAAGTGGCGGCCTCTCCGGTCGACCTTTGGCACCCCGTGCACGGGATGTCCTGCGCCATGTTGCACAACTCAATAAAGGGCGCCTCACCCTCATTTCTGCAGGCGGCATTGAAAGCGGCCGAGATGTGCTGGACCGTATCCGCCTCGGTGCCAGCATGGTGCAGCTCTACACATCCTTCATTCTGGAAGGCGCATCTCTTCTGCCCCGTATTAAAACAGAACTACTCGACAGCATGCGCCAAGACGGCATCGCGTCTTTACATGATGCTCACGGCCTAGACTTAGCGTAAAACACTCATGGCGACCTGCCTATCACGCAGCAGGTCGCAGCTTATAGAATGCGCCCTATGATAAGCCTATGTGATACATAAAAACACAGGCCCAAAAAAAGGCGATCACCAACATCCACCAATTTGTATGGATATGGTTTTGCGCATCCATCGTCGTCGTAACGCAGGCAATACCCAAAAAGACGAGGAACAAAGCAAAACCTGCCGTCATTCCCACAATACGAATAACCAACTTACGCTGACGGCGCTTATCCTCAGCATCCATCACTACGTTGTCAGACATGCGGTTTTCACTCCCTAAAATCTGGCAGCTCATTCACTTTAACGACCCGCCACAGCCCATCAATGCGCTCAATAATCGATAATGACAAATTCTGAATTGAGAAACGCAGCGCCGTCTCCGGATGAACTTGCAAAGCATGCGCCAACGCCGCCCGAATAGCGCCACCATGGCTCACAATCACCGTATCACGCCCAGCATGTGCCGAGGCCCGCTCTTCTAGAGCACGACCAACGCGCGCCCCGACATCCACCATGCTTTCGCCAGAAGGTGGCGTTTCTGTCGCGGCCAAGGACCAAAACGGATTAGGCGGCAAAGACAACAAAGAGGGAAATTCCGCATGTGGGGTGCCATGCCAGTCACCAATGGACTGCTCAATAAAACGCTCATCAAGGCGAAGCGGCTCTTGCTCATGTCCAGATGCCCGCCTTAACGCCTGAGCCGTCTCTTGTGCACGCATTAACGGTGAACTGACCCATAATGCCCCCTGCGGCAACCGCCGCGCTAAAGAATGATAGCCCGCTTTTTGCTTCACCATCGTTTCAGCACAAAGCGCCACATCCAAAGCACCGTACATCACCTTGCGTGCTTCAGCTTCAACAACAGCGTGACGTATCAACCAAAAACGCGTTACCCCACCCGGCAAGTCTGGTTCATCCAAAAAATGTCCATGTGTTTCATTCGCAACTTTCCCCGAAGCATCAGACATCTTCTTCTTCCATTCCTAGCTCTGCCAGATGTCATGATAATTACATAATTTTATGACTATTTTTACCTGTGTTTTCATAATTTTTTTACAACGCATTCAGCACCTTAGAATCGGTCTAATATGGCTTTTTTCCTCATTACTCCGCTCTTTTTGCGGGCTTATACACTATGCTTTTTCATCCTGCCTTAAATCAGCAGTGTAATTTGCGCTTCTTGCGCGATACTGTAGGGTATGCTTTGCCTAATGTGCTTTGATATTTCATGCTCGGGATGTCGACCATGACCAAGGGGAAAAGATGCGTATTCTATTAACTGGCGGTTGTGGATTTATCGGTTCAGCCGTCATTCGGTACCTGATCAACAATACCGAACATCATGTGCTCAACATTGACTGCATGACCTATGCCGCCTCAGCAGATACCGTCGCTGAGGTCGCGTCCAACCCACGCTACCGCCACGCGGATGCTAGCATTGTCAATAGCGTTGAACTGCAACGCATCTTCGAAGATTACCAGCCTGATGCCGTCATGCATCTAGCAGCCGAGAGCCACGTTGATCGCTCGATTGATGGCCCGGGTGTATTCATCCAGACGAATATAGTGGGTACCTACGCTCTACTTGAGGCCGCCCGCAAGTATTGGACCGCGCTGGATTCTGAGCAAAAAAAAGCATTCCGTTTTCATCACATTTCTACAGATGAAGTCTTCGGCCACCTTGAACCGAATGACCCACCCTTTACAGAAACAACGCCATACGATCCACGAAGCCCATACTCCGCCTCAAAGGCCGCCTCAGACCATTTGGTGCGCGCATGGTTCCATACATATGGCCTACCAACTTTCGTGACCAACACGACCAATAATTATGGCGTATGGCATTTCCCAGAAAAACTCATTCCACTTGTCACCATTAACGCCATCGAAGGCAAAGAACTGCCCGTATATGGCAAAGGTGATAACGTTCGTGACTGGCTATTCGTCGAAGATCACGCGGAAGCACTCGTCCGCGCGGTCGAACGTGGGGAACCCGGTGAGACATACGCCATCGGTGCACGCCAACCACGCCGCAACATTGACGTGGTAAAAGCCATCTGTGCGGTTCTTGATGAACTCGTGCCCGATCCCGAAGGCCCGCGTGAACGCCTCATTCGCTATGTCACAGACCGCCCCGGACACGACTTCCGCTATGAAATCGATCCAACCCACGCAGAAACTGCATTGGACTGGAAAGCAAAACACGATTTCGAAACCGGCATCCGTAAAACTGTCCAGTGGTATCTCGATAACCGCTCATGGTGGGAAGGCATCCGCGCCAAACGTTATACCGGACAGCGCTTGGGAAAAAGCTCATGACACAAACTATCAGCACCCCCATGAAAGGCATTATCCTCGCAGGCGGGTCTGGCACACGCCTACACCCGATGACGCTGGCGTCTTCGAAGCAACTACTGCCCGTCTACGACAAGCCAATGGTCTATTACCCGCTCTCCACGCTCATGCTCGCGGGGATCAGGGACATCATGATCATCACCACCCCGCACGACCTACCGCAGTTCAAGCGTTTACTCGGGGATGGCTCACAATACGGCGTCACATTCACCTACCGGGAACAGCCCTCCCCTGACGGTCTGGCACAAGCGTTTCTCATCGCTGAAGACTGGATTCAAGGCGCACCTTGCGCTCTGGCTTTGGGCGATAACCTCATTTTCTCCGAAAATCTTGGTGTTATGCTGCGCGCAGCAGCAAAACGCCCGGAAGGTGCCACTGTCTTTGCTTATCAAGTCCGTGACCCCGAGCGCTACGGCGTTGTCCTGTTTGATGATAGCGGCAAAGCACTAGAGGTCGAAGAAAAGCCTGTTGACCCGAAATCTCACTGGGCCATCACAGGTCTGTATTTTTATGATCACCGCGTCGTTGAGTTTGCCAAAAAGGTTAAACCTAGCGAACGTGGCGAACTCGAAATCACAGACCTGAACCGCATGTACCTCGAAGAAGGCACATTGCAGGTTGATCGTTTAGGTCGTGGCTGTGCATGGCTGGATGCGGGTGTACCTGATAGCCTGATGCAAGCTGGAACATTTGTGCAAACCATTCAATCCCGTCAGGGCATGCTGGTCGGCTCACCTGCTGAAGTCGCATTCCGTAACGGCTTCATCACTGCCGAGCAATTGCGTGATTACGCGCAAAAAATGCGCAAGACAGAGCTCGGCCGCCTCCTCATCGAGCTTGCTGACCACGGCCACTAAAGCCCTTGGTGACGTGATCTTTAGACAAAGGTCACGTCACCAAGAACCTCAATTAGAACGTTAATCATGCGTTGTTCTGCACACCTAGCGTATACGCCTCTACCAAAAGGAAGACACCATGAAGGTCGAACGCCTCGCCATTCCAGACGTCATTTTGGTAACCCCGCCGCGCTTCGGTGATAATCGCGGTTTCTTCTCAGAAACGTATAATTTTGACCGCATGACGGATGCTGGGATTGATCTGCCATTCGTGCAAGACAACCAAAGCCTCTCACGCCAAAAAGGCGTCGTTCGCGGCCTCCACTGCCAGCTAGCCCCATATGCGCAAGGCAAGCTCGTTCGCGTGACGCGCGGCGCAATTTGGGATGTCGCGGTAGATGCCCGGACAGGCTCTCCTACATATGGCAAATGGGTTGGTGCAGAACTCTCTGCTGAAAACTGGTCCCAACTTTGGATTCCACCCGGCTTCCTACATGGCTTCGTAACACTCGAAGAAGATACCGAAGTTCAATACAAATGCACCAGCTTGTACGACAAAGCATCGGAGCGTGCCGTTATCTGGAACTGCCCTGAACTAAAAATTGACTGGCCCCTCGCTGAGGCTGACGCTGTTTTGTCTGATAAAGACAAAATTGCACCGCACTTCTCAGAAGCCAAAGACTGGTTCCAGTACAATAAGTGAGCAGTATCATGACTGAAGCACAGACCATCCTCGTCACTGGCGGTAGCGGTCAACTCGCAACCTCTCTTGTCAACCTTGGTGGCGCACGTATTCACCGCGTCGGTCGCCCCGAGTTTGATTTTGATCGCCCTGAAGACATTGCTGAACTCGTCCGCAGCATCAAGCCTGTCGCCGTTATTAACGGTGCAGCATGGACCGCAGTCGACCTTGCCGAAACCGAGGCAGAAGGAGCAAAACGCGGCAACCATACCGGCCCCGAAGCACTCGCCAAAGCTTGCGCTGAAACGGACATCCCCTTCATCCACGTCTCAACGGATTATGTTTTTTCAGGAGATAAAGGCACTCCTTACCTAGAGACAGATCCTACAACACCTCAAACAGTCTATGGTCGTACCAAAGCGGAAGGTGAGCAGGCTGCACTCGCAGCAAACCCTAAAACCATCATCCTGCGTACGGCATGGGTCTACTCAGCACATGGTAAAAATTTCGTAAAAACCATGATTAACGCTGGCGCAAAAAACCCTGCCTTAAAAGTCGTCGGGGATCAACGCGGCAACCCAACTAGTTCAGACGATCTGGCTGATGCCATTTTGGCCATCATCGGCAAAATTGAAACAACTGGCTGGCAGGCTGAATACGCTGGCATTTACCATGCTGCAGGTACGGGTGAAACAACATGGCATGGACTTGCCGTAGCAGCACTTGATGCGGCTGCAGAACATGGCCAAGCTAAGCCTACAGTGTCCGCCATTCGTACAGAAGATTGGCCAACACCGGCAAAACGCCCCCAAGACTCACGCCTTGATTGCTCTAAACTGGAACGTGTTTTTGGCGTCCGCCTTCCTGCTTGGCAAGACAGCGTCAAACAAACCGTAGCACGCCTTTTTGCTTAATATGCGTATGCCCAGCCCATGCTGGGCATACATAATACCTCGTTTCGTCGCTAGGATCGCATGCCCACTTCCCCTTCCAGATCGGAGACAGTCTGGACATCTGAGGCCACCGATAGACATGCTCGCCCGACCATCGCGATCCTCCTCTCCATATATAATGGTGAGGCCTATCTGGCTGAACAACTCGCCAGTTTTTTAATCCAATCACATACAGAATGGCACCTATACTGGCGTGACGACGGCTCCGAAGATAACAGCCGCGCCATTATGGAAACCTTCATCCGTACAGATGGTATTGGGCGGTGTACAGAAATCCCCACCCCTCGCAAACGGCTAGGGACCACTGAATCATTCATGACGCTGCTCCGCGCCGCACCTAAAGCACACTACTATGCTTTTGCCGATCAAGATGATGTCTGGCTACCACACAAACTCACATGGGCCGTGCAGACACTCTCCCAAACACCACGAGGCGAGCCGCATCTTTATTTTGCACGCCAATTATTAACGGATGAACACCTAAACGTTACTGGAAAATCATTATACATAAAAAATAAGCCGAGCATTTATAATGCCTTAACACAAAACATATCAAGCGGAATGAGCATTGTACTCAACGAAACCCTCCAAAAAAAAATAAATAATTTTCATAAAGTTCCGCCCAATACTTTTCATGACTGGTGGGTTTTACTCATAACATGCGCCACAGGCAGTCATATAACTGCTGATAAACGCTGTGTATTACTTTATCGCCAACACAACAACAACTCCATTGGTGCGCGTACGTCTTTAAGAAAACGAGCCATTGCCGCCATAAAACGCGGCCCTTCTGCCTTTTTAGACACGTTTGAAGCGAATATCGCCATGCTACAGCAATATCCTTCCGATTATCTTACCCTCGAAAGCCGCACGCTTCTCACCGATCTTTCCCAAGCACACTCTTTCATCAAGCGTCTCACCCTCCTCCGCCGTTATCCAGCCTTACGGCGGCAAGCCTTTTTAGAAAATATCATTTTCCGTTTGTGGTATCTGCAAGGAGGCCGTCGCTACTAGCTTTCATCAAGAAGGCTAGCCTATTCTTTCATTTTTCTGCTATTATCCAATCACTACTACTCTGTGGAGCTGTATCATGGGCCTTCCTTTTGATCTCAATTTTGACAAGCCAGAAGATGCCAATGTCATCACCCTCAAATGGCTCATCATTCTACATATCGCACTGATTGCCTTTATTATCTTCATCCATGTATTGCTTACAAATATGCTGAGTTCATTTTAAAAATATCGTTCACTCTGCAAAACATTGAACGCACGGCGCAGGAAATCTGCGCTTCGTGTAAACACCTGCGAATCATGAGAAGATTGACGAACAACCCAATCAATCGCAGCCAAGGCATGGAAATGCCCATAAAATATTACCTGTTCATAATGCACATCGAGATGCGCATGTTCCCGCCAAGCACGCATAAAACATGCGATGGCACCGCGATCTTCAAATACGCCATCCACCCATATAATCTTCCCCAAATCAAAACGCGCATCACCGATTAACGCAGCCCCAACATGCTCTATACCAGACCCCAGCAAAGCAGGCGTTAACCCACTACCTGCCATGACAGTATAGGCATGCCGCTCCCTCTCTCTCTTTTTTAGGCTTGAATACGTCTTACGGATTATCTCTTTTGGCTGACCTGCACGCCTATAGCGCGTAATCGCGGCCCCACTCCAAGACATCATTGCCCCTATTGCTTGCCGCCTAATACTGACAACTCATATCACATTATAGCCTTTTGCCCTGAAGCACTCAAAAACTAAGGCGCTCGTACCCGCAGCCCCACAAACCTCATGACCCCACCGGCAGCTAAATAAAGTGCTAAAGCGCCAGCCCCAATCCAAAACGGCACCGGAACATCTGTCTGCCATGACAGGGCAAGCCCCCCTAAAGACAAGGCCAACGCCATGACAACAGACGACACCATGCCCCATAACGGTGACAAGCCAAGACGCAGCGCTGTCGCCGCAGGGCCAACCATCAAGCTAAAAGAGAGCAATGCCCCTGCAATCTCCGAGCACACAGCACATGCCAAAGCCGAAACAAGCATCAAGGCGACAGAAAGCCCCCGAACAGGAACACCACGCGCCAAAGCCATTTCAGGGTTTAAACTCGCAAACAATAATGGTCGCCCAAACACTGCCAAGGCCGCACAGCACAGCAACGTCACCCCAATCAACACCTGGAGTGACGCCCAGCTTAACCCCAAAACATCACCAAAGAGCAGCGTTGTTACCATGCTCGATGCACCATTTGAGAGATGCAAAAACAACATTCCCAGCCCCAAACTGGCCGATAATACCAACCCCGTCACACCGTCTCGGTTCAAAGGGTTCCGCCCCTGCTGCCTTTCATACCCCAAAACAAGACCGGCAATAAGACTAAACGCCCCCATCCCCATGAGTGGCGAACATCCGAGCCAGACCGCTCCTGCCGCACCACTAAATCCAACATGCGTTAAACTATGCGCCGCAAAAGCCTGCCCGCGTAACAACAAAAACCAACCCACCAGCCCCGCTAAAAGAGAGACCAGCACACAGCCTAAAGCCGCATGGCGCATAAATTCAAACGCAAACATGCAGCGTTTCTTCCATAAGGGTCACATTACGAGACATCATACCAGCCAACCCCGCCATATCATGCGATGTCAGCACAACCGATGTGCCCGCAGATGTTAAATCGGCCAATAACGCCAAAAGCGCATCACGCCCCGCCGTATCCAAAGCGGCAAGAGGTTCATCCAACAATACAATAGCCCGTTCAAGATTTTGCAAAGGCGCCAAGGCCTGCGCCAAAGCAACACGCTGCCTCTCCCCCCCCGAAAGCTGGCCTAATGGCCTATGCACATAACTCCGGGGGCCATTTGGAATGCCAACCCGCGCCAATACGGCTTCTAACGCGTCTTTATCGTTCCGAGATGACGCCCATATACCCCAGCGCTGGCCATAGAGCGCCGCTCGAATATGCGCCAGAGCCGGAATAGCCAACGCGCCTTCTGTTCGGCCGGGCATTTCACTGCGCCCTTGCGGCATATACCCAAAACGTGCCTTCCCCTGCTCAACAGGGGTACCATCCAGCAGTAAAGCCCCATGAACAGGCCGCACCACCCCCAGCAGAGCTTGTAAAAACGTTGACTTCCCCGCGCCATTACGTCCACTCAGCAGCGTCATACCAGAGAGCGGCACATCACAACTACAAGACCGCACAACAACATGCGTGCCGTGAGCAAGCGTCACATCCCGTAAAGACAGAACGGGCGCAGTATTAGAGATGGGCTGCATTGAGCGCCTTATCCGTTTGATCCAAAATCTGCATCACCCATGCCTGCCACGATATCCCCTGCGGCAATGTTTCCCCCACTTCAATAACCGGCACACCACCCTCTTGAGCGAGTGCCTTTAAATGCTCAATCTGCGGAGCCTGCACCGATGGGTTAACAACAAAAAAAGCAACCTTATGCGCTTGCAGCGCTAATTCTAAGGACGCTTCATCATGCGGTGCAGGCCCCGTATGCTGCGCGATGGCTTGTGCATAGCGCCGGTCCATTAATTGAAAGCCCGCCTGAGCCAATAATGCCGTGCCCTGCGTTTCCGTCGCGGCATAAACCACATGATTATGTGCCAGACGCAACGCCTCTAAACGCTGCTGAACATGATCAACCTCTGACAAGAACGTACGTAATCCTGACGAGAAATCCGCCATATTCTGCGGAGAACGACGCTGTAAAAACTCCGTAACCCTTTGCGCAACACGCCGCACAATCTGCGGGTCAAGAAACATATGCGCATCAGCACCCGGCACCCACCCTGTCTCTTCTGCTATATTCAAATGCACAGGCGCTTGCGTCAAAAATGGTGCTGCCCAGTCATCATATGTTGCACCGTTCATAAGAGAAAAATCGGCCTGAGCAAGCACGCGCGCCATAGCAGGCGTTGGGTTCAGCTCATGCGGATCAATACCGACCGTACCAATAATAGCATCCGTTTGTACGTGCTCACGGCCTATCTGCGCGACGATATTGCACCACACAGATTCAACACACACCACCCGTATGGGCGTCTCGGCCGCATAACCATGCGAACAGAAACCCCCCCATAAACATAAGGCGCATATTACAGCATATCGTGACAAAACAGACATGAAACCAGCAGAACAAAACAGAAGAGTGCCTGTTATAGTGTAACAGGCACTCTTTGGCTACGCTTCTCTCCTTCTGGATAGTGCAAAGGCCCTTCGGCTCGAAGCACACACCCTTTATCGTCATCATAACACCCTAAAGAATGGCCCTATGACCACGCACCAAACCCCCGCGACATTATGGCTTGATGCCCTCTCCATCCCCTATACTCTTCACACATACGCCTATGATTCATCCGTTGACCGCCTTGGCATTGCCGCAGCACAAGCTTTAAACGCCGACCCCAAAGCCGTGCTCAAAACACTTATGGTCAAAGTTGATGGCATACCGGCCTGCATCGTCTTGCCCGTCGAATATGACATGAATTTCACACGCATCGCCCAGGCACTCAACGGCCGGAAAGCCAAAATGATGCAGCGTGCTGATGCGGAATCCCATACAGGATACACCATTGGCGGCGTCAGTCCCTTCGGCCAAAAACGCCCCTGCCGCGTGGTCTTTGATCAACGCGCAATCAAAGAGCAGCACCCCCACCTCATCATAAACGCAGGTGCACGCGGCCTCCTCCTGAGCATTTCCCCTACAGATGCGCTCTCTGCCAGTAATGCACTGGTCGCGGATGTCACATCTCCCTAACTAACCCCCTGCTTTTTGATCAATCCGGTGCATAATAACACCCAGAACCCTACGGGTTGTCTTAAGCTCTTCAGGCGTTACGCCCGCCAATAACTCTTCCTCCATTTGCCCCGATAGGCGGTAAATTTCACTCACCCTCTGCCGCCCTTCCTCCGTCAAACTCACTGCTCGCGCCCGCCTATCCCGACTATCCGGCACACGCCGCACTAAGCCGCGCCGCTCCAGCGTAGACAGCACACGCACAACTGCCGAATTATCAACCCCCAGAGATGCAGCAATATCTTTTTGATGCATCGGCTCCACCGCTCTATCGAGCTCCAAAAGCGGAAGCCACATGGCATCCGTTACGCCGTAGGGCTGCAAACGCGCATCAATCATTTGCCGCCAGCGGCGGGCAATGCGTCCAATCATGCGCCCCAGCGGAGGAACGTCTTGCTCATTCCCTTGCATACAACACCTAAACTTACGGACTTACCGCATCATCACGAAATGCCGCGGTCATAGCAGACGAAGACACCAAACGGCCCGTAGCATGCGCCAACACAGCAGCATTCGTGAAAGCCTGCGCTTCACTCACAGCGAGAGAAGCCTGTGCCTGATAAAGCGCAGTCGCAGCGTTAGAAGCATCCGTTAATGTCCCAACACCCTGCACATAAGCCGCAGAAGCCCCGCTAAACGCCGTTTGTGCGGCAGTACAAAGCACGCGTGCGGAGCGTAATTGTGCCAAAGTCGTGCTCAACTCATCCTGCCCATCCGCCACCTCACGCTCGACCGCAATGCGATCTTGCGCGAGCGCCGCCTCCGCTTGTTGACGGCGCGATTCCGCCAAATGAATACTATTGGCCCGTGCACCACCTTGATAGAGTGGCCAGTTCATTTGCAAAAATGCACTTCCCTCGGGCTGCGCAATCGTCGCTGCCGGGGCCGATTGCTGCGTGCCATAGGTTTTCAAGGCCCCCATATAGCCCTGCATAATACCTGCCACAGCAATCCGTGGCGCAAGACTGGCTTTCGCCGCCGCCACTGCGGCATCAGCCGCTCTTAACTTCGCCAAATCCGCAAGAACATCTGGCCGTGCCTGTAATGCCTGATTAATCAAACCCTGTACGTTGCTGGGCAAAGTATTGGGCAAATGCTGCCCATCCATCTTTTGAACCGTTAAATCCATTGTTGCAGGCAATCCCATCGCCGCCAGCAAAGCATGCTTTGCTTCATGCTCGCCATCTTGCGCCCGCTCATGATCAAACACAGCCTGCGCCGCATTACGCTGCGCTATTGCCACATCAACAACCGTCGCTTCACCATGCGCATGTCGCGCCTGTGCCGCCCGCAATAGTAACGCGGCATTTTTTTCTGCACTCTGTGCAGCCTGCACCATATTCTGCGCCGATTGATACGCATAATACGCTTTCGTAACGGTCAAAATCAGCGTCTGGTGAACCTGCGTAAAGCCATAATCTGCCGCGAGCGCCCCTTGCTGAGCTTCCTGAATCTGAGCGCGCGTCTGCCCAAAATCAAACAACAAATAATCCAGCTCTAACTTCGGATAAAATGCCTCTCCATTCGAGGTCAAATACCCACGCTGTGATAAATAACTCGGCAACGGAAACGCCATGCGCTGAAAGCCCCCCATCGCCGAAAATGTCAGTTGCGGCAATAAAGCAGCCCGAGACAAACCAACACCTATCGCCGCCTGACGCGCAGCCTCCCACGCCATGCGCGTCTGAGGATTTGTCCGCTCCGCCACATCAATCAATTCAACCAGGGATAGCGGCGCTCCACCGCCATCAAAACGTTCAACATGTGCCTGCAAAAGGGCTTTACTTCCCACCTCACGCGGCGCGGCAAAGCCCTGCTGTCCCGGCGGCATCACCAAACCATTATGCGCCATCACCGCCAAAGAAGGCTGCCAAGGCTGGTCTGCCCGCTCGGGTGCAAGATCACGCGTGTCATTACACGCAGCCAACGACAAACCCCACGCAGCGCATAGCACGAAGGAACTCCGCTTCATCATATCTGTACTCTTCTTTACCATGCCCTGCCCTCGCTTATGCTGACAGCACCGTGTGGTGGTGCTCACCCTGCGGCGCAGTGGCCGGCAAAAGTTCATCCAAAATCGCCCGAATACGTTCATCCAACACAGCGAACCAAAATCCACGCTCTGGGTCGTGCGGGAGTTCAGGCGGCACGGGCAAAGCATCCCGCAGAGATTCACCATCCTGCCCATTCAGAACCCAGCGCCCAAAATGCTCTAGCCAAGTCTTCATGGCTTCCGTATGTGCGCCAACATCTTCACTTGGCTCTTGATGAGCATCCGCGATAATCGCAACCGGAATGGCCAACATCTGGATTTCCGTCACAATCCGCGCATCAACTTTCCGATGTCCGCGCCGCGTATTGACCCGCGCGGCTTCCAAGGGCTCATTGATGACGGAGCTCCGTACCGCCGCAATGGCCCGGCCAAAAGCCTCACGCAGCCGCTCTTGCCCGACCTCCACCAGCGCATAACGGTCATGGCGGCGATACACAGCCAAGTCCCCTAAAACATGCAGCGCACTGACTACATGTTTACGGGCGATAGACGCTACACTCACAGGCCATAATGATGTGGAAATCACATACACAACGACATTGCCGATGAAGATACCCACCACACGATCACGTGCTGTCGCCATATCTAGCGTTGGGCCATATCCCTGCAAAACCGTTAAAAAATATGCCATGGAGGTTTGCACCCCGGCATAAGCAATCCGCTCACTGCCGCTCTTCACCCAACCGGCCAATAACGTCACGGGCAATACCACTAAGATGAGGTCCGTTATATCCGTCAGATACGGCATCACCCACAAAATCGTGCCGATCCCTAACGCCGCGCCGACTAAAGCACCGACCAAACGCAACGTCATTTTATGGACTGTATCACCAACCGTCCCCTGAGACACAAGGAAGCACGTCACCACGCATGTGCTAATGCTCGGCCATTGTGTGAAACGTGTAATCCCATAACAAATGACCACGGAAAGCGCGAGTTTGATCGCCGCCTGCACATAACCCGGATTACGAAACGCATCAGGCTTAAACCAGCCTTGTGTCTGCGCCGTAATATCATAAACAAAACCATGCGCCTGTGCATCGGGCTTCAGCAATAATGCTCGGATAACCGTCAAAGTCCGCGCCAACTCAACGCCCAGCGGATAGCGCGCAGCATCGCCCTTCATTTTATCCGCTAACGCTTCAAGATGTGTCGTATCAGCCTCTAACGCATCCTGCGCGCCGGGACGCTTTAACAAAACAGCCGCACAACGCTGTGCCATCCGGCCCGAAGCCTTTAACAGACCAGAGCCACCATCCCCTTCCAAGCGTGTCCATGCCGCCGCGATCATCACCAAGCGCGTCATACTACGGATCATCGCAAGACCTGCACGATGCCTCGGCAATTCTGGATGCAATTGAGCAGCCAAATCATGGAAGCGGCGTAACCCAACCGTCCCTTGTTCCGCCAAAGCGTAAACTTTTCGGGCCTCTGGCGCTTCAGACAAGCAATCCATCTCAAACAGATTGGCTACCGCACATAAGCGGTCCACCAGCCCCTTACGCAGCATAATAATCGGATCATGCCCTGCAATACGATTAGCCGCCACCATGGCCACCAACGCAATCACAAAAATCCCACCGGTCCACAGCATGAGATGCAATAAAGCCTCTTCAGGCGGCAAAAAATCAGCGTCCGGAAGAATGCTCTCCGTCGTATTACCGACAAAGGCCCCAATGCCATACCCGACCGTCTGAAGCGTATCTGCGTTCAACATCATATAGACGGTCCAGAACAGCAGAATATTCACAAACGGCCCAAGGGTCATCGCTTGAGCAAAAAAACCTGCGCCAAGCGTCAACAGCAGCATGAAAGGTAAGCGCAACCCCGGCTCAGACAGGGTAAACATCAAGAAAATGATCGTCAGCCCTGTGCCAAGGAGAATAACCCCTCCGCCCATCACTGCACTTTTAATGGTCGAGGCCGTGTCGTTCCCAGAGAGGAAAAAACAAATAAAGACCATGACTGCCAATTGAGGAATGCGAAACACCTCCCCAATCACAAGCATCACAATCACTTGCGCCGTTAACAAAAGCGTATTGCGCCACCGCCCAGGAACAGAGGCCATCTCAGCCCATAACGCCCGCAACCCATTCGGTGGATCCCCCTCATCAATAAGAGGAGGCGCAAAGCGATGATCGTTTGGGCGTTTCAGGGCCGTCCAGCTCATCGGCTCACCACAACCACGGCGGTACCACCAATACGCATCAAAGATGATGGTGGGTTATGCAGCAAAATACGCACCGGGAAGCGCTGTGCAATGCGTACCCAATTCAAAGAACGCGGCACCTTCGGCAAGCCGCCAGCACTCATACCTTCATCCGGTACAACACCCGCATTCAAACTCTCCACTACCCCAGAGATCGCCTGCTTAGGCTGCGCCATCGCATAAACCTGTACCGCTTGTCCCGGCTGCAAGGCAGCGAGTTGCGTCTCGCGGAAATTCGCAACAACCCACCAATGCTCATCGTCAATCACGGTAAAAACAGGCCGCCCAACACCCGCATACTCACCAGCAGCAACGGTTAGGTCGGTCACAATCCCATCACACGGAGCACGGACACTCGTTAAGCGCAAATCGCGCTGCGCCTCACGCAGAACAGCTTGCGCAGCGGCCAGATCAGCCCGCAACGGTGCAACGCTGCGTACAGCTTGCTTAGCGCCCAAGGCCGATTGCAGCGCTTGCTGCAACGCAACTTCCGCATTTTGTGTCGTTGTGCGGGCCTGGTCCAATGCCTCCCGCGTGACAAAACCTTGTTTCGCCAGTGGCTCTAACCGTGCTTGCGTGGCTTGCGCCAATGCGAGACGTGCTCGCGCACCGCTTACACCCGTCGCGGCAGCACCCGCCTGAGACATTTGTGAACTGACCTGATTGGTCTGCACATCCAACTGCGCTTGCAAACCATCCACCTGTGCCTGCGCTTGCTGCACCCGGTACTCATAGGGCTCCGGGTCAATAATGAACAGGAGCTGCCCTCGATGCACATGCTGATTATCCCGCACCGGCAAGGACACAATGCGGCCACTTACTTCTGGTGCAAGATGCACGATGTCCGCCGTAATATAGGCGTCTTCTGTTCGTGGTTTTGTGTGCAGCCGATCCAGCACAGCAACCCCCAAAACCGCACAAGCAACCAACGATAAAACGAGTATGCTCAAACCGCCGATACGACGTGGCTCAACACTCATCATGACCCCACTCAATGCCCGAAAAACAACAGCCACACGGCGAATGTCACCGCCACAGTAAAGGCCAGATACGTCACAATCGGCGCAGGAATAGCCTGATCCCACCGGCACATACCGAGCAGAACGCGTAACAAAGCTGCACAGGCACTCCCCACCGTTAAACACAGCATCCATGACGGGAAGAAAGACCCTAAAACATCCTGAAGCGGCGCACGGGTACAGCCCCCCAGAACCAATGCCAAAGCCGGAGCACCACGTACCAGTTGCCCCCCTCTTCCCCGCGAGGATCGTAAATACTGCGTCATATCACCTGCTCTGTCATGAGCGCCGAAAAACGGCGACAAAACGCCCTTAACGTATTTATAGTTGATATGTCATCTATTTTTTTAACATTTCTATAACCCGCTTTATAAAAGCCATCATGACCGTTGCTCCAAAGCGGAAAGTAAAAAACAATCGCGCACCAACAATGATGCCCCACTCGCTAAAGAGAGGCACCACATCAGCGCAGACCATGCCTATTAACAATCGCTCACACCGCTCAGGACGTCGTGATTATCCACGCCTCGTCGCAGACACTCCCCTTCAGCCTCCTCACAGAGGCTAAAGAAAAATCCCAACCACAAATCCGGTAATTGTAAGCCTACGCGCTACGACCACCCGGCCCAAAAGGCCGGTCACCCACGATTGTCACGCGGTGCATAATCCGGCGGTGCGGCCGATAATCATCAACCGCATAATGCTGCGTCGTACGATTATCCCAAAAAGCAACATCACCTTCCTGCCAAGACCAGCGGATCTGAAACTCCGGCTTAGTAACATGACGGAACAAATAACCCAGCAAAGCAGCGCTCTCATCGCCTTCTAACCCGCAAATTTCCGTCGTGAAGCCTTCATTGACGAAAATAGCCCGACGCCCACTTTCAGGATGCACCCGAATAACAGGATGCTCCACCGGAGGGTGCTTATCCCGTGCGGCCTTCCACCGCGCGACCGCTTCCGACGTCTTGCCGTAACGAGCCAACGGAAAAGAGCGCGTAAAATCATGCAGCGCCGTCAGCCCCTCCAAATGCACCTTCATTGAAGGGGAAAGCGCCTCATACGCCGCAACGCCACTGGCCCACAGCGTATCCCCACCGCAAGGCGGCACATGACGCGCCGCCAAAATCGCCCCCAAAGGTGGCGTTTCAGAAAACGTTACATCCGTATGCCACAGCGCGTTATCCTTAAGATCTTGCTGTTGCGTATCCAACACCATGACCTCCGGAATAGCCGGTACAGATGGGAACACTGGATGGATATGCAGCGTTCCAAAGGCTGCCCCCAAAGCACGATGCTGCTGAGGCGACATGGTCTGACGCCGAAAAAACAGAACCTCATGCTTCAGCAATAACTGACGCAGCGCCGTTAACGACGCATCTGCCAAAGGGGTAGAAAGATCCACACCATGAATGACGGCTCCCAACCCCGGAGACAAACGCTCTACCTGCCACCCTTCAGGCATGGAAACCGCAATGGAAACCGCAGCAGCCTGCGCAGAGACTGCTTCAACAACCTGAAGATCTTGATGACGGAGAGGATAAGCCATGAACGCACCATATTCCGATTTGATAGCGTTGTTTTAGTCTTTTAATCATACATATCCTGATATAAAAGCGTTATAACTTTCTTTGTTGGTTGTTTTTCACTTTATAAGGTCACACGCCATGCCGCCTTATCGTCGTACCTTTTTATTCACGGCCTCCAGCCTTGCCCTCACCGGAAGCGCCCTCGCCGCTCCCACCCCTCTTACTGACCACAAATCCCATAAAACCGCTGCCACACACCGTCAGCCTACCGCCATTCGCGCAGCACAAGATGAGAGCATCTCTGTCAGTACACATCACCGCGCTCACGGGAACCAAGTCACACTCTCCCACCACCTTCTAGAGCAGCAAGTAGCGGGCACGAATCCACTCAAAACACTCGCACAGATACCGGGCGTACAATTCCAGTCCGATGACCCACAGGGCATCGACACATATTCTGTGCAGCTTTTCGTTCATGGCTTCGTGCAAAATGAAATTGGCATGACGCTTGATGGCATCCCTTTGGGTGAGCCGACATTCCGTAATTATAACGGCTTAAATCCTCTCCAAGCCGTTTCATCAGAAAACGTAGAGCGCATCGATGTCACCCAAGGGGCCGGCGCAGAATCAGCCGCCAGCACCAACAATCTCGGTGGCTCTATCAATTACGTCGTATCACGCCCGCATGATCACACAGGCGGCACCATCGCCCAAACCTTTGGGAGCAACGCACTCTACCACTCTTTCTTCCGTTTTGACTCCGGCCGCCTCAACCCCACAGGCACACGGTTTTTCGTCTCTTATATGCGAAACCAAACCGGGAAATGGAAAGGCGGTGGGGACCAATTCATGCAGCAGGTCAATGCGCGCATTGTACAGCCTGTACGTTCCAGCAGTGAAATCAGCGCCTATTTCAACTGGGATGCGCTGAATATGGTCAACTACCAAGACTACACCCCCAACTGGCTGCAAAATAACGGTCCTAATCTGGATAATTTTTACGGCCTGCCCAACGCATGGACAAACGCCTATAACGCCTCCCGTGGCATTTTCCCGGCAGGCTACAACAACATCGCTGACCCCAAAGATATTTCCTACTATGAGAGCACCGCCTCTTCCGCAGATCTCTTCGGCGGCATCACAGCAGACTTAGCCCTAACAGACCGCCTGCGCTGGAAAACCACATTCTACGGCCATGAAGAAACCGGTCACGGCACCTATGCCAGCCCATATGCCTGCAAAGACCCTTCCGCCATACGCTGCCCTGCCTCTGCCGATACATTACAACTCAATGGAGGCCGTATTTTTGAACAAGTCCGCCGTCCATATGTCGAACGCTTCGGCGGCACAACAGCACTGGAATATACACTCAACCATCACGCAATCTCTGCTGGCCTCTGGTATGAAAATAACCGCTACGACACCCGCGCTCTAGGCTACCAAGAACCCATTTTAGGCGAAGGCAACCCCATCAATCCCTTTGGAAGTTATGCTGGAATTCCTTACCGCACCCTATGGCACCAAAGTTATAACACCAACACCTTCTCAGCCTATGTGCAGGATACCTACCATATCCGCCCGTCACTAACCCTGCACGCGGGTTTCAAATCCCTTCTCAACACCACGCATGTAGGGGATGCCTCCAATTGGGCACTCCGCTTCCCCGCACAAACCAGTGGCGAAAGCCTGACCACAGCCAGCGCGTTCTTACCCCACCTCTCCGCAGACTGGAATTTCCTACCACAACACGAACTCTTCGTAGATATTTCAGAAAATATCCACGCTTACCCACAATCTGGATATAACTCGAGCAACGCACCGCTCGCCGTGTCTCAAGCGGCCTATAACAGCATCCGAGGTACCCTACGCCCGGAAACTGCTTGGACCTTTGCCGGAGGGTACCGCTATAATGGCTCTTGGGCACAAGCAAATGTTTACGGCTACCACACCAACTTTCGTAACCGCTTACAACAGATCCTCGCCAGCCCAACCGGTGGCTCTTTGCTGACGAACACCACCGCAACAGTACAAAATGTTGGCGGCGTCACCATGAACGGCGTTGACGCAGGCCTTACACTTACACCACTACGCGGCCTCTCCTTTTTCAACAGCATCAGCTATAATCACGCTGTTTATGACCAAAATATCCTCAGCAGTGGCACACTCTACCACACCAAGGGACAACAAGTGGTGGGCTACCCCAGCTTTATGTACAAAACCCGCCTCGCCTATAACTGGAAAAACCTCGAAACATTTATTGACGCACAATATTATAGCGCACGCAGCTTTGACTATGTCGGTGACTACAAAATTGCTCCTTACTGGATGAGTGATCTCGGGGTTTCTTATACGCTGCATAACATTGCTTTAGGCGGGAGCCGGTCCCCACGCGTCAACCGCATGCTCTTCTCGTTCAACATTTATAACCTTGCCAACACAACCTATGTCTCAACCATGGGCCAAAATGGCTTTACTATGAACAACCAAGATGGCGCAGCCTTTAACAATCAGTCCATTCTGATTGGTGCCCCCCGGCAATTCTTCGGTTCCGTACGCGCTGAATTTTAAGCGTGTTACGCCTTCTTCTGTCCATTCCCGGCAGGAGAAGGCGTATGTCCGTCACATCGCAACGCTTTGTCATGTTGTTTCTCAGCGCAAAACGGATCTTCTGCTTTCAAGCCCACTTTATTAAGGATATATCCCGCCTCCATTTTATGTTTCTAAAAGCCTTTATTATTCCAAGGAGAGCATCGGTTGGCGCGCTTTATATCTGTACGCACCCTCAGCCTGATCAGCACGGCATTACTTGGTGGTCAGCTACCGCTCCTCCACGCCGCGACACAGCCCAACCACCCCACCCAAACCTCAGATGATACCGCGCTCGAACACATTACCGTTACGTCTGAACACCGTAAGCAAAACCCTCAAAAAATCGGCTCTTCCCTCAGCACACTCTCCGGGCACGACCTCACCGCGCGCAACGTCAATACCGTTTTTGACCTACAATACCTCACCCCATCACTACAGGTGACCCCCCAATTCGGTAGTGGACAGCCAGATTTTGAAATTCGTGGCGTGGGCCATCAAGATTATGGCTCTTCAAATGTCTCCCCCGTCGGGCTGTATACAGACGGCGTAGCCACCCCGGTTCCTTGGGCCAGTAATGGGCAGATGTTTGACATTGACCGCGTGGAAGTTCTGCGCGGCCCACAGGGCACATTATACGGCCGCAACACAACAGGCGGCGCCATTAATTACGTTATCAACCAACCCACAGAAGCCTTCAAAGCAGGCACGAATGTACAAGTTGGATCATTTAGTGCGCAAAAATATGATGGCTACCTGTCCGGCAGCGTCGCCCCAGGCATACGCATGCGCCTCTCTGGCGAAAGCCAACAAGGCGGAGCATGGCAGTATAACGACGCCGGAGCACATCTCGGAAACGTAAATCGTACATCTTTACGCCTCCTCACCAACATCACGCTCACCTCGCACCTCACACTACAGGCGAACCTCCACGGCAGCCTCGATCACTCTGATGGCGCCGGCATGCACCTTTTTGCACCACTCACAACGATCGCGGCCTATCACCCCGGCGCAGCCATCCAGCCCGCCGATACGGATCGCTTCATCACACATTGGGGCACCTCCCCCTCCTTCGCGAAACTTATTGGCATTACCCCGGATCAAAAACCCTATCGCCACATCAAGACCGGCGGCGGCAGTATCCGTGCCGATCAAAAATTCTCCTTCGCCACCCTCAGCAATCTCCTGAGCTATGATGTCTCAAACCGCCGAGAATACGATAATTTTGACGCATCATCACAACCCGTTGCCGATGTCGCCTTCAACAGCCGCGCCAATGTTCTACAAGATGAATTACGCCTAATATCCAACGGCGAGCATCGCTTTAATTGGATCACCGGACTGTATTACGGAAACGAGTACCTCGCCGATCAGTATTTTTCTGGTTTTATGGCCGCTACCGGGCTGAACCGTAGCGTCATGTATAGCCAGTCCGTCAATACGGTCAGTGGTTTCGGGCAAGGCACTTACAAAATTACCCCGTCTCTGCACCTCACAGGCGGCATACGCCTTGAACATGAAAGCCGGGACCTCTCCAATTATCGTGCCTTTTCTTATAATGCTGACCAAATACTCTTAAATCCTAATAACTGGGTCGCAAAACGTTCACTAAACTACACACTGCCTTCATGGAAAATAGAGGCACAATACTTCATTTCATCCCACGATATGGCGTACGCATCCCTGTCACGCGGCATTAATTCGGGCGGATTTACAACATACAACACCGTCAATGCTCGCGCCTCCTCCAACCCATACCAACCCGAGAAACTCCTCGCTTACGAAATTGGCAATAAGCTCGATATTCCCGCAGCCCATTTACGCCTAAACCTGTCTGCTTTTTATTATGATTACCACGACCAGCAGGTCCTCTCTGCCACAGTAGACCGCCAAACCGGCCTGATTGGCACCCTTGTAAATGCACCGCGCTCACATCTTGCGGGTGGTGAATTCGAAGCGGATTGGAGCCCCCTTCACGGCCTACTCCTCACCCAATCTGGCGGATGGGCCATAGGCCAATTTGACCGTTTCCAGTCCGTTTATACCACACAGCGTATAAATGGCGGCTTTTACCCCATTTACGCCAATAAACGCGGCACGGCTCTTCCAGCCCCCAAACTCACCTTAAATGGCTCCGCACTGTATCGCTGGACGATGGGGCGGTACGATGCGAGCCTATCTCTTAATTATAGCTTGCGCTCTACCTATCATTCACTCTTTGGCCGCTTATATGATGTATCCGGCTATACATTATGGGGTGCCAATGCCTCTTTCGGGCCGCATAATGGCTTTTGGAGCATAAGCGCTTTCGGCAATAACATTTTGAACAAACACTATGATGTCACGAGAAATTTCTTCCTCGCGGGCGATAATATCGCTTTATCCGGCATGCCAAGCATCTATGGCGTGAGTGTTCACCTCACCCGTTGAGCCCCAAGACGCTCCGTGCATAAGCCTTATAGCGGCACGGAGCCAGACATGAGGCACCACAGCATAGGCCATAACAGCTAGGCACAAAAAAACGCCGAGAAGGCGCCTTAAAGTAGAGTGTCTTTTTTATAAGAAAAAACCTTATTTCCAAGGTTTTTAAAGCACCATATTATACATGAAATATGGTGGAGCCAGACGGGATCGAACCGACGACCTCCTGAATGCCATCCAGGCGCTCTCCCAGCTGAGCTATGGCCCCTTACTGCAACGCACTGGTAACAGCGCTGCGGTGAGGACGGATATACTGTTATGTCTGAAAGATGACAACCCCCAAAAAGCAGAAAAAACACTTTCCAACGTTTATTTTCACCCTATTGCGGCAATACCCCTGCCCGCCGTAACGCCTCCATCAAGCCCAAACGCGGCAAACCCAATACCGCATCATGGGCACCATCAAGAGATGCAAATAACTGTATCCCCAAGCCCTCAAGACGATAAGCTCCAACGCAAGACAAAAGCGCCTCACCTTCTTGTGCCAAATACATCTCCAAAAACGCATCCGAAAAATGCCGCATCGTTAAACATGGCGCAGCAACCTCATGCCACATAGATGCGCCATCGCGCATCAATACAACGGCTGTTTGCAGCACATGCGCCTTCCCGCGTAACCGACGCAACTGCGCTTTTGCTTGCTCTAAATCCAGAGGTTTCGCAAAAGCTTCACCATTCAAATCAAGGATCTGATCCGCACCGATCACCCAAGACCCCGCCGGAACCTGCTGACACGCCAAACGCGCCTTCGCTTCCGCCAAGGCCAGCGCTGTATCGTGCAAGCTCTCACCGCGCTCTTGGCACGCCAGCCGGATTTTTTCTTCATCCAGTGCGACAGGATGACAATGATGCGGCACACCACTTGCTTCTAGCAAAGCACGCCGCGCTGAAGAGCCACTCGCTAAAACAAGTGATGATACCATCATAAACCTCGTCAAAATCACCCTTTATCAGGTGATTCCCGAAACATATTCTCCACCATGAAGCACTCCCTCTTCAGGACAGCGCCTCACGAAAAATATCAACAGACCTGATTAATGAGGAACAACCGAGGACATATCCTCATCATCCCAATCGGCGTCATCTTCCGCTTCCGATGGCCCTGCAATCTCGTCATCATCAACCAAACGGCGCGGGTCAATAGAGCGCCAATCACGCTCCAAAAGCGTGGCGGGGTTCGCCGCAAAATCTTCCAATTCAGTTGATGACTTCCATGCATCATCGCCAGCATCAAGAACTTCCGCATTTTCTCCAAATGCAAACCAGCTCTCAAGCACTTCTTTATTGGTCGCACCCGGCACACGGCAGCGCTCAATGCTGTCACGCACATATGCCCGCGCATACGCATTAGCATGCGCCAAATCCATGAAGTCCTTTACCTCTTCAACGGTATCTCCTTCAGAGGCACCCGAATGGTCAATAATCCGAACATTCCACCCTTGTGCCACTGGCTTATCCGTTGCTTCACTCATAATGTCTCCTTACCGGCCTGCACTTTCCCCAAAAGGAACTCACGACCGATCTTCACGCGCAGATCGCCATTATAAGACACGATGTCTGCTGTCGCATATGTTTCTGACCAATGGTTAGGAATAAAGGAGCCCGTTCCCACAACGTCAATAGGAGCGTGCGCCTCATGCATGGCCGTACATTTATCAACGTTGAACCCTGATGAGACAACAATCTTCACCTTCGGGAAGCCCGCCTCATTCAATGCCTCACGCATCCGCCAGATCGCGGCGGCAGAAACGCCCGTTCCCACCAAATCACGCAACTCCCGGTCCGAACGGTACCGCCGAATAGTCCCGGGCGTATAACGCTCTAAAACCGCATATGAACTTTGAGGGTCAAGCCCCTCTAAAAAGCGGCCGCCATGCGTATCCAGCCGAACACTCAACCGCCCCTGCGCGGCGTGTTCCGGGAAACGACGACAGACCTCCAAACTATCTGTAATTTCTTGCCCAAAATAATCTACCAACACCGTCAGCGGATCATTCGGGAAGACCTCGGCATACATCTCCGCAGCACGCAGCGTTGATCCCGCATACCCAATCAACGCATGCGGCATTGTCCCAAGCCCACGCTCCAAACCGAAGAAACCCGCCGTAGCATCATTGGCATTACCGACAAAACCGCGCGCACCTTCACGCTGCGCAGCACGTGAGCCCACACCGGCTGCGTATCCCATTTGCTCCTGCATTTCATAACCGGAGCAATGACGCGCCTCCATAGCCAGAAATGGAACCTCAGGCAGGGCCAAACACATCTGATACGCGTTATGCGCCGCCACACAAGCGGCCCCCAATTTTTGTAACAATAACGTTTCCAAAGGCGCTAAATGCGTAAAAGGCCCAGTAAGGTACAAAAGCGGCTCCCCCGCCCCAACCCATTCACCCTCAGCATAAACCTCCCGGCACTCCAGCGAAAAACCCTGCTCTTGCGCAACATTTTTCAACCACGTGACCGCCAAGCCGCATGCCGCAATGACCGGTCGCCGAATAAACACAGCATAGGTGACCTCACAGTCCCCAAAATGCTCCACGATCTGGCGCGTACGTCCAAAATACGCATCGGCGCGGCTCAGGATCGTATCTTTATCCCGTGGCCCCGCAACCCCATAAGCACGCGCTAACGTCTCAGACGCTTTGCTCGGTGTTTTAGTCGTATTCATGAACATCCGCCTCCTGATCGCGGCCCGTGTAGAGCCAGTTACACACCAGCCCCTACACTCATGACGTACGGGCTTACCTATTCACAAAAGCCCGTACGCTGCGTTAGCCCTAACACACAAGACCGTGGGTCACATTACCCTTGGCGCGCTGTCAGTTCATGCGCCAACAAGAACGCCATTTCGAGCGATTGTTCCGCATTCAAGCGTGGGTCACAGAAGGTCTCATAACGATCCCCCAAATCTGCTTCCGTCAAGCACTGAGCGCCACCAATGCATTCCGTGACATCCTGACCGGTCATCTCCAAGTGAATACCACCGGGGCGGCGCCCCGCTTGTGCGAATACATCAAAAAAGCCCAAAACTTCGCCCAGAATATTTTCAAAAGCGCGTGTCTTAATCTTATTGCTCGTCGTCGTCGTGTTGCCATGCATTGGGTCACACAACCACGTCACCGTACGACCTGTACGGTCCACAGCTTCCAGCAAAGGCGGCAGCAGATCACGCACCTTGTCTTTACCCATACGTGAAATCAGCGAGATACGCCCCGGCTCATCATTCGGGTTCAGAATATCAAGCAGACGCTCAAGGTCATTCACCGTCGTTGTCGGCCCAACCTTAATACCAATCGGGTTTTGAACGCCACGTAAGAACTCAACATGCGCACCATCTGGCTGGCGCGTCCGATCCCCAATCCACAGGAAATGCGCTGAGCAATCATAATAATCACCGCTCAGGCTATCAACGCGCGTCAACGCTTGCTCATACGGCAAGAGCAGTGCTTCATGAGACGTAAAGAACTCCGTCTCATCAATCTGCGCTGATGCACCGTCAATGCCACATGCACGCAAGAAAGACAGAGTCTCGTCTATACGCTGCGCAATATCCCGGTAACGCGCAGAAAGCGGTGAACGCTCCACAAAACCCAGATTCCAACGGTGCACTTCATGCAAATTCGCATAGCCGCCATGCGCAAATGCGCGCAGCAGATTCATGACACCGGCAGATTGAAAGTAGCCTGTTTCCATCCGGGTCGGGTCAGCATAGCGCGCCTCTGGCGTGAATGCTGGACCATTGATGATGTCACCACGATAACATGGGAGTGTGACACCATCTTTCGTTTCCGTCGCCGAAGAGCGAGGCTTTGCATATTGCCCAGCCATACGCCCGATTTTTACAACCGGAACCTTAGCTGCGTAGGTCAGAACCACAGCCATTTGTAACAACACGCGGAACGTATCGCGCACGATATCTGCCGTGAACTCATCAAAGCTTTCAGCACATGCACCGCCCTGCAACACAAAGGCTTCACCGCGCGATGCTGCCGCCAAACGCTTCTTCAAGCGGCGTGCTTCACCAGCAAAGACCAAAGGTGGATATCGGTGCAGGCGTTCCTCAACAGCAGCAAGCGCAGCCCCATCCTCATAGGACGGTGCTTGGACGATCGGTTTTGAACGCCAGCTTGTAGGTGACCATAACGTCTTAGTGTCAGGCGTTGAGGTCGGTGTCGAGGGGTGCATGAAAAGCCCTCCCAATAGGAGTTAATGAATGAAACAGGCCGCGTTTATGAACGAAAAGTTTTCGTAACGATAGCATGAAAGGTAAGATTATAACGCAGATCACCCGTTAAAGGGCGATATGCAGACCATAACAGCTTCATTCCATACTACGCCAAACGTGATCAAGGACCCAGAGAACGGCATACTCACGCCCTCATTCAAGAGGCCGAACCCGACCTTATTTACTTACCTCGCATATAATGAAGCATGCCCCCAAAGAACAACAAGACAAAGGGCGCCACCCCTCCCCGAGCATTCCCGTGTTCACAAAGCCGCAAAAAAACGCCCAGCACTCTCTCCACGGCAAAAAATACCTTTTATCACGTAATCGCTGCTTGAACCCAACGGCACTCACCCCGATTATGCATCACAGACCCTATGATGTGAGGAAGAACCATCATGACTCGCCTTTTCCGGTACGCTGCTACCGTTGCACTTTTCTCCGGCTTAGCAACCGGTCAGGTCATGGCACAGAGCACAAGCTTCAACGCCCCCTACACAGGCGCGCCAACGCAAACCCCAAAAGCACCGGCAGACCCGACGGACGATCACAAAATGCATGGTGGTGAGCACTTCCACGCACGTGGGCACCGCACACCACCTCCGGGTTATCAAGACACCCCATCCACAGACTTCCAGCACGGCCCAGACCCGGACCATGAAGCTGGCGTACAGCGTGACAGCGTAACAGGCGCTAATCTATCAAAATTCGGATCCGCTTATCAGAGCGGTAGTAATGTCCAGTCTGGACAACTTGGGGACGCCACCGGCAATGGCTGGGTCGCCCCCAAGGGCAATGGCTGGTAAGCACAAGCCCCACTCCGCCAGCACAACAGGCTGGCGGAGCATTGTAAAAGCCTTAGTCTTGCTTTTCAAAAGCACCAGCAATGTGCAACTGCACCTCGTCACTGACGTAAGGGACGTACATTTTCACACCAAAATCGCTGCGCTTGATCGTACCGGTCACCTCAAAACCAACCGTATATTTCTTATCCAGCGGGTTCACGCCAGCGCCAACGAAATGAACCTTCAGCGTTTCTGGCTTAGTCACGCCATGCAGGGTTAAGTCCCCTGTCACCACAGCATCGTTATGCCCAACGCGGCGTACTTGCTTAGAGACGAACGTAGCGTTCGCATATTGTGTCGCATCAAACCATTGCGGGCTTTTCAACTCATCCGTCAGCTTTGCACTGGTCGTCTGCACAGACGCGACAGGAATCGTCACAGACAACGCAGATGCAGATGGCGTCTTATCGTTCAAATCCAGCGTACCTGACACGCCAGAGAACGTACCCTGATACCGCGTAAAGCCAAAATGCAGCACCGAAAAACCAACCTGTGTATGCCCCGGTTCCACAGCATAATGACCAGCCTGCACCTTCCCCGCATCGGTAACGGCCTGAGCCTTCACAGCCGGAGCGGACAAAACCAACGCAACAGATGCGACGAGACCAAAAGTCTTGTTCATGACAACATGCCTTTCATTTTATCGGAAACATTGCGCTTCCTCACTGCGGCACGATGCACCGCCTTGCTCTCAACACGTTACGCACAGGCCCGCATCCAATAAAAGAACAACAATAGAAACGCTTTGTTTCCATTTCCGCACCATAAAATTATGGCCGCTCCTTCATAGGGAGCGGCCATGCCTCATCACGCTGCAATGATTTTAACGCTGGCAAACTTACCGCGCAGACGTACCCACTTGCCGGGTCGGCACACGCATCGTCACGAATTCCTCCGCGCTGGTTGGGTGCAAGCCAATCGTCCGATCAACATCACGCTTGGTCAAACCCGCCGTGACAACAATCGCCAAGCCCTGAATAATCTCAGCAGCTTCAGGCCCTGCCATATGCGCCCCCAGCACAACCTGACTTTCAGCATCCACCACCAACTTCATGAATGCGCGCTCTTCACGCCCGGACAATGTCTGGCGCATCGGCCGGAAACGTGATGTGTAAATATCAACCTTATGATGTTGTGATGCTTCTTCTTCCGTCAGCCCAACAGACGCTAAAGGCTGAGAGAAGAACACGGCTTTAGGCGTTGTCGCAAAGGACCACTCACGCCCTTCTTGCCCGAACAAACGCTCTGCCAGCAAATGCCCTTCTGCAATCGCCGTCGGCGTCAAATTATAGGCCGCCGTGACATCACCAATGGCATAAATACCGGGCACGTTCGTCGCAGAATTCACAATCCGTGCTGGAATACATCCATCCCGCACAAACACACCCGCTTGCTCAAGGTTAAGCGTCTCAATGCGCGGATGCCTGCCCGTCGCGAAGAAAACACAATCTGTCTCGATCGTCTTCCCGCCGCTTACATGCACCACATAACCCGTAGCCGTCTTTTCAATACGCTCCGGCGTGGTGCCCGCATGCGCCGTAATACCGAAATGAGGGAACTGCTCCGTTAAATGCGTGCGCAATTCTTCATCAAAACCACGTAGCGGCTGATCTTGACGGTAAATCAGATCAACTTTGGAGCCTAAACCTGCAAAAATCCCTGCAAATTCAACGCCAATATACCCACTGCCAATAATCGCCACACGCTGCGGGCGCTCCGCCAAATGAAACGCTTCATCGGACACAATGCCGTGTTCTGCGCCGGGAATATCTGGGCGCGTCGGGGCAGAGCCCGTCGCAATCACGATATTCTTAGCACGTACCACCCGCGTTTCTGCCGTTGGGTCCAACGGCGATGGCCCGATTTCCAGCGTTTCCGCATCTAAAAAGCGTGCATCCCCCGTATAAAGATCAACACCTGCTTTCTCGAGCAACGAGACATAAATCCCGTTCAATCGGCCAATTTCTTTATCTTTCGCTGCGATGAAAGAGGCCCAGTCATGCCCATGCTCCTGAGCATCCCACCCATAATGGCGGGCATCCTCAATCGCGTGACCATACTCAGCCGCGTACACCATTAATTTCTTGGGCACACAGCCAAGGTTCACACAGGTTCCACCCCAATGGCGACGCTCAACAATACCAACCCGCGCACCATTCTGAGCCGCGATCCGCGCACAGCGCACACCGCCCGATCCACCACCAATGACGAAAAGATCGTATTCCTGCATGTTCCGGCCTCTCTTTTTGTCGGCCTCAAAACACTATGAGACCGACCACCACAGTAGTTTGTTTTAGGCCTTAGCGCTCTGCAAAGGCTTTTTCGACAACGTAAGAACCCTGACGGTTCATATTGCCTTCTTCAAAACCGCGCTCTTCAAGAAGTTTCTCCGTGTCTGCCAACATCTCTGGAGAACCACAAATCATCACACGATCGTGCTCTGGGTCTAGTTCATCAATGTTGAGATCACGGAAAATCTGACCGTTCTTGATCAGCGTGGTGATCCGATCCGTCACAGCATATTCTTCACGCGTCACTGCGGGGTAATAACGCAGCTTCCCGTCCAGCATTTCTCCCAAGAATTCATGCTTCGGCAGTTCATGGCGGATATGGTTTTCATAAGCCAGCTCACCCGAAATACGGACCGTATGGCTCAGAATCACATTCTCATAACGCTCATAAGCTTCTGGGTCTTTAATAAGCGCCATGAACGGCGCAAGACCCGTACCCGTGGACAAGAAGTACAGGTTACGACCCGGCTTAAGGTTATCCAGCAACAGCGTACCCACTGGCTTACGGCCGATCAGCACCGTATCCCCAACCTTCACATGGCGTAAACGTGATGTCAGAGGGCCATCTTCCACAGCAATGGAAAGGAACTCCAGATTATCTTCATAATTTGCAGACGCGATGGAATACGCACGCAGCAAAGGCTTGCCTTCCACTTCGATCCCGATCATCGCGAACTGGCCATTCTCAAAGCGCAGCCCCGGATCACGCGTCGTCGTGAAGCTGAACAAACGATCCGTCCAGTGATGAACAGTCAGAACCTTCGCAGGGTACAGATGCCCGTATTCCTTCGTTGGGTCCGCAAGGCGATACTGCCGTGGATGCCCTTCATACGGCACCAGACCCGTCAGGGCCTCATCAATTTCAGGCGTCGGTGCGGAAGGCAACGGCTGGGACATGAGGAAACTCCCTCTTCAGAAATTATAGCGCAAAAGACAGGCTCAACCTTCAACAGGTCAGCCTGATAGGGGCGAGTGTTGTAGCCTAAAGAATCATTATGAGAAAACCCCGCCCGCCATCGGGAATACGTTTTACAATCGTGAAAACACGAAGTGATGGGTTTGAGATTGAACGAAGGCCGGGAATGACGCACAAATCAACACATGACCGATGATATCATGCCCGACGCCCCGCTTTCTCCTGCTGAACGCGCTCTCGCCGCGGCTGAAGCCCTTTTTGGCGACTCGCTGGCGATCACTCCCAAAGAACGCCCCAACCTTTTAAGGCAGGCCTCCCGCCGCCTCGATGCCGAGAATAACCTCTCCGCAGACGCCCTATTAGAAGCGCTCTGCGTCGTGCGTCGCAAGAACTGGGCCTCCCAGTTGATGAATACGGCCCGCCGTGCCGGTGAAGTCTGGGTCACCAAAGCGGACACTCAAGATGCCGTCGCTGGCGTCACAGACCCACGCGCTGATGCCGATACACTCCGCCAAGCCCTGAACGACACGCTCATGGCCCGCTGGCAGGAAATGGGCGATACCCCTCGTCAGGTTTTGGAAGATGTCCGCGCAGACCTGACTGATACGGGCCTCATCCTCTCTGCACGACAGTTTGACACGCTCTCCCGCTCCATTGCCCATGCGTTCGGCAGTGTTGACCTCGGCTTCGAAGATGATTTGCGCCTTGCGGAAGAACGCCGCGCCCGTGAACAAGCCGATATTGAGGCCCGCGCAGAAGAACGCCGCGCCCTCGAAATGTCGCGCCTACGAGCATGGGAAGAAAGCCTCGTCGGCTTTGACGAACTCCCTGCCATATTGCATTGCTCACGCCGCGAAGCTTTGCGCTGGGTGGCTGAAAACCGTCTACCGATTGCCCGCCGTGAAACCCGCAATGATGGCATTGAACTCTTCTTCTTCGACCCTATCGAACTGAAGAAACTGCGCGGTAAACTGCCTGAATGGCGCGGCAAATCCACAGGCCGCCCCGAAGTACTGGATCTTGGTAATAAAGCAGGCAACGCCGCCATTGCCCGCGTTGCCGCGCTGGACCGTTTCGCCGGGCATTTCCGCACGGCACGCGCCCTCAAGCGCCGCATCACGCTCGTCACCGGCCCGACAAACTCCGGCAAGTCCTATACGGCGCTCAACGCCCTTGCTGCGGCTGAAAGCGGCCTCGCTCTGGCCCCCCTACGCTTGCTAGCCCATGAGTTCCGCGAAACCTTGCTCAATCGTGGCGTACCAGCATCCCTCGCCACGGGTGAAGAGCGCATCGAGGTCCCCGGCGCGCGTCATCTCGCGGCCACGGTTGAAATGTGCCCCTTCCATAAGCCCGTCGATGTTGCCGTCATTGACGAGGCCCAAATGCTGGCAGACCCAGATCGTGGCGCCGCATGGACCGCCGCCATTATGGGCGTCCCCGCACGACACGTCTTCATCCTCGGCGCACCAGACTGCATTCCCTTGGTTAAGCGCATTGCCGAGCTTTGCGATGACCCCGTGGATGAAATCCATCTCGAGCGTAAAAGCCCCCTCAAAACCGGCGCACCGCTTGCCCTGTCTGAGCTTACCACGGGCGATGCACTCATTGCGTTCTCACGTCGTGAAGTGCTGGACCTGCGTGCTGAACTCATGGCCCAAGGCCGCCGCGTCGCCGTAGTCTATGGCGCATTAAGTCCGGAAGTCCGCCGCGCGGAAGCCGCCCGCTTCAACGAAGGCAAAGCAGATATTATCATTGCGACTGACGCTATTGGGATGGGCCTTAACCTCTCCATCCGCCGCGTCATTTTCAGCGCTTTGCGTAAGTTTGATGGCCGCCAAACCCGCGACCTGACCTCACAAGAGGTGAAGCAAATTGGCGGACGCGCCGGTCGATACGGCAAACATGAAGAAGGCTTTGTCTGTGTCCTCGCAGGAGCCGGAAGCCCCAATTTTGTCCGGCAAATGCTTGCAGCCCCACCAGAGCCTGTCACAGAGCTGCGCCCTCTCGTCCAACCGGATTCAGACATTGTCCGTGTCGTTGCTGAGGAAATTGAGTCCGACAGCCTTTATGGTGTTCTGACCCGTATTAAACGGGCTGTTCTACGCCCAGATGACCCCAATTACCGCCTTGCAGATATGGAGCAATCACTGGAAATTGCTGCATCCCTCGAAGGCGTGGAAGGACTAGACCTGTCCTCACGCTGGACCTATGCAATGTGCCCGATTGATGAGCGCGATAACGGTATTCAACGCCTTACCGGCTGGGCCGCAGACCACGCCGCAGGCCGCCCCGTTCCACCACCCGGCACAGGCCGCCTACCGCACCCAGAGCAAGCCAGCCGTGAAGAACTCGAGCGCGCCGAGAAACGGCATAAACGCCTCGTCGCATGGCGCTGGCTGGCTTTACGTTTCCCCGAAGCTTACCCCGCGCGTGAAAATGCAGAAATCAATACAGCCATTCTCAATGACTGGATTGAACAAGTTCTGCGTACACAAAGCCGTATGCGTGAGAGTCAAAAGCAGCAGCGTAACCGTGGCTTCTCACGAGCACCATCGCGCACGGAGGACGGCCCCAAGCATTACCCCACCGCGAAAAAAGGGCGCAAAACCCTTTCCCTCGGGCAAAAACCTGCGAAACGCTCACGCCGGAAATAAAGGAACTTCACCATGGCTACTCTGCCGCCAGATGACAAACCAATCTATCGACTGATCACAGGCAAAGATGACGCCAATTTTTGCCGCCGCATTTCAGAGGCTCTCGCCTCTGGATACCGTCTGCACGGTTCTCCCTCCTGCACATTCAACGGCAAAGACGTCATTGTCGCACAGGCCGTTCTCTGGCCACAGGCTGATCAAACATAAAAAATGGCCGGATTTCCCCGGCCATTCTCTCCCCTCATATCTGGGAAAGATCCGGCTTTTTAATTTCCTTAACCCGCCGTTCGATCCATTTCTGAGTTTGCAGTTTAATCAACGGATCTAACTGACGATACATCCTCAATAAAGTATCTTCATCAGGGGTGAGCACGGCTGGAATGTCTTTTTCCGCCATCCCCGTCAACAACACTTTCGGCTCAACACCCAGAACTGTTGCTAACAGCCCTAAATGCTTACCGACATGACCAGCTCTACCGGTTTCCCAAAAAGCTACCGCAGAGCGAGAAATCCCAACTTTCTGCGCAAGCTGCATTTGGCTCAGCCCAGCCATCTCACGCAACAATCGAATACGGCGCCCCAAGTCCAGCCCTGGCGATAACGCGGCATTATCAATTGGTCGAACTTCACTCATCAACGCCCCCCCCCTTTTGTAAGTAGCCACGATCAACGCCCTCACCCTCAACAACATTCATAGACACGTACATATTATATTAACGACCTGTCACTTAATGTCATAATTCGATAAAAACAAAACTAAAATTGTAACAGGCTGTTGCTTCAAGCCATTGAAGAAAAAACATTTTTTCTAAGCGTCCTTCTGACATAACGTTCCTTAGAACGAACGACTTGGATCCTAGTTTTATATTTTATAAAAAAAATTATAAACTGAAACATTTGATTTTTCTTCTCTAAAAAACATGGGTGCTTGTCAAAATTGCTAACATCACGTAAAAATATCTTGCGTGTCTGCGTAGCTCAGTAGGATAGAGCACAGGATTCCTAGTATTTAATTGGGCGCCATGCTTGGAAACTACATGGTGGATTTGCTCAAATTCGGGGAACGCTCTGGCCTTATTCTTGAGGTCGTGCCAATCCCGAGCCAAGCTTCCTAACACAGGAAGAAGGTGTAGAGACTGTACGGGCAACACCTTAGTCATATGACTGTGGTGAAGAGACAGTCCAGACCACAAACAAGCACGCTAGCCGTGCTCGGCGGCGAAAGCCGAAGTGGTACGAATCCTGGGGCCGAAGGTTCGAATCCTTCCGTGGACACCACTTATTCTAAAATATCCCAGAAAACAGCCACTTTTTACTCTAATTTGACAATTCTGGGTTTAATTTAACCGTCGCAAACTCGACACGACGCTGTTCACCCTACATTTCCGAAACAATACAAAATTTCTGTAAATTACATGTATTTTTATCTTACCGGGTCACAGCAGCGCCCAATACATGCCGTTTTGTGCCATAATTCACAAACACACGATCGAACGCTGCTCAAACAACCGCTTTTAATCGCGGCGATCCCGAATTTTAACGTAAGCGATAGCAGCATGTTCCGCACAATAAGGCTTACCCGAAAGCGGGCGCGCACCACAGAAGTGAAAACCCGGCGTTCCTGGATCTCCAAAAGGCCAGCAGCATGAAGGCCCACGCCGTACAGGGCGGTCAATCGCCGGAGCCATACGCGGCGCCCCAGAATGTCCAACGACAGACGACAAAGCGCGCTTTGGCTCTTCATCCTTGGCCGGAATGACCGGCCCAGCCTTCTGCTTCTCCGCCCCTGGCTGCGCAGCACTCTGCGCCACAGCCTCTATTTTCTTGGAAACATTACCCGGGGCTGCTGCAATATTTTTCTGCGGCTGAGGCACCTTCACGGCATCAGATGGCGCAGCCACCTTTGCCGAAACTTTAGCAGCCGGCTTTTTATCAGCCTCCGCCAAAAGCGATCCCTGCTCCGAAGCCGCAGCCTTAGGCTTCGCCTTGGAGCGCGTCGGTGGCTTACGCTTAGGAACCTCTACCGTGCCATCCGCCGCAATAACAGGCTTCCGATTACGGATCGGTGACGGACGGGGGGGCAACCCAAGACGATGCGCTTTGCCAACAACCGCATTCTTGGTAATTTCTAACTGACGTCCGATCTCAGCCGTTGAAAGACCCTGATCCCACAATTCACGAAGTCTGGCGATCGTCTCGTCCGTCCAGTCCATAAATCGGCTTCCCTTGTCCCGAATTAACACCCGCACCCCCGGCAAACCTTTCGCCGCTTAAGTCAGGCATCTCCGCACACCACACTCATATCTCTAGCAGAAACTTCCCCAAAGGTCGAAGTCACTGCCTAAGACACACTCTTACCCAACCCTATTCTCATACATCATGTCCAGAGGCAGGCTTGGAAAAACTCTCTATTTCAAAGGGGCGAAGAACAACACGCCCTTCCACAACAGCCAAAGCAATCTCCCCCTTTACCAAAGCAAGCGCATCGATGCCAAAAAGCTCTTTGCGCCACCCTTTTAACGGAGACACCTCTTTTTCGCCTATGGCGATACGGTCCAAATCATCAGCCGTCGCAACAAGTTTTGGTGCTACACCGTGTTCTTCACATTTTGCCGCCAGCAATACACGCAGCATCGCTACCAAAGCCGAAGAAGGGCGCGGCTTATCGGATTTGGATGCAGGCTTCGGCAGTGCATCTTCGGGCAAGTCTAGCCCAATGCCTACAGCATCCAGAAGCCCCGCCCCCATACGCCCTTCTGCAAAACCGCGCGTCACTCCACGCACACGGCTTAAGGCATCAGCATCGGTCGGGCGGATCGCCGCAATTTCCAGCAAGCTTTCATCACGGATCAAACGCTGCCGAGGAATGTTCGCTTCTTGGGCTGCGCCTTCACGCCACGCCGCCACTTCACGCAGCACACCCAACATCCGTCGATTACTGGTGCGAGCCTTTAATTTTTCCCACAACCGCCGAGGGTCCGGCCGAAAGGTTTTTTCTTCTGTCAGAACAGCTTGCTCAGCATCAGCCCAGCGCAAACGCCCTTCTTCTTTCAGTTGGGCGTGCAAGCTTTCATACACGACGCGTAAATACGTCACATCGGCTGCTGCGTAGGCAATTTGTGCGGGCGTTAATGGCCGTGCAGACCAATCACTAAAGCGATGCGCTTTATCGATAGCTTTACCGGTAATGGACCCAACCAAGCTGTCATAACCAACCTGATCGCCAAATCCAGCCACCATGGCCGCAACCTGCGTATCAAAAATTGACCGAGGCAGACGGTCAAATAAATGCAGGAAAATTTCTAAATCCTGCCGCGCTGCATGAAAAACCTTAATACAGTCCGGCGCATCCAGAAGCTCCGCCAAAGGCGTCAAATCCAAGCCCGGCGCTAAGGTATCAATGAGAACAACATCATCTATACCGCCTAACTGGACAAGACACAGCTCCGGCCAATACGTTTTCTCACGCACGAATTCTGTATCAATCGTGACGTAAGGCTCCTGGCGGAGCTTAGCGCAAATCTGCGCGACATCGTCCGTCGTCGTCAGCAGAACGGGGGCAGGAAAATCAAACTTTTTCGCACACATGCCGCCACCCTACACGAACGAAAGCTGCCTGACTACGCGACTCTGCTCATATCTTTAAACTGGCTCCTACCCTTTCACACGGCACGAGCCAGACCATCTGATCAAATCAGATGGATTTTTCAACCCATGCCTTCAACTGGCTCTTTGGCATCGCACCAAGCTGCTGCGCTACCGGCTTACCATCTTTGAAGACAATCAATGTCGGGATGCTACGAACGCCAAATTGCGTCGGTGCTTCTGGGTTCGAGTCAATATTGACCTTAGCCACCTTCACACGCCCTTGGAATTCTGCACCAATTTCTTCCAGCGCAGGCGCAATCATTTTGCACGGGCCACACCATTCCGCCCAAAAATCAACCAGAACGGGACCTTCTGCCTTCAATACGTCTTGCTCGAAGCTGCTATCGGTCACTGCTACCGTGTTCGCGCTCATGCTTTTCTTCCTTGTCCTAAGGCCATTTATTTTTACAGGACTGATATTGTCCTGTTCCAAACATCATGCAAGCCCCTCTTGCCAAACACTCTCCAACAAGGATTGGGGCAAAACATGAACCTGCGCCCCCTCCGTCCACACCAGAACACAGCGTATCGCAGCGTTAGGATAAAGCTGGGCTAAAACATCTCGATACGCCGCCATCTGCCTCACATACGCAATCGGCGTACGCTCAACCCGCGATGGCGGCATACGGTTTGTTTTGTAATCACATACCCAAACTTCATCAGGACCAACCCACAAACGGTCCACCTGCCCTAAAACAACACGCCCACGACTTACCCCTGATATAGGCTGCTCTGCACGGCTGCCATGCAGAAAAAGCGGCGCCAAACGAGCATCATCCAACACCGCCAAGACTTGCTGTACCACATGATCAATCTCACCGGCCTCCAACCCTAAAGCAGCCCGCCCCAACCACTGCGCAGCCACATCCGACCGTTCCACCGGGGCAACATCTGGCAAAAGCTGCAAAAGACGGTGGATCATCGTCCCCCGCCGCATAGCCTGACGCCGCACTTGCACAGCCTCACCAATACTCTGCACAGTTTTACGCCGCGCCAAATGCTCCAGAGGAGACCGTACCGCCACTTGCGGTCCATACTCTGCCCCATCAGGACGGCTTGGCGCTAAGGGGCGCGTCATAGCATCTTCACGCTCTGCTGGCGTTGCCACCCAGTACGGCGCGCGCCCCATCCATGCAGGCACAACAGGCGCGCTCACCGCCTCATGCGAAGGTGATGCAGGCACGACCCGGTCATCCGAGCCATCACTCTGCTCATCCAGCACCCAACGTTCACCACCCCACGGCAAATCATCACAGGATTCTTTCCGTGCACGTTCACCCAACGCTTCGAAACCTGCCTCACACTGCCGATACCAACTCGTCTCCGGTATACCCTTCTTGGGCATGGCCCCACACACCACCAGCCAATCGCTGGCCCGTGTCAGCGCCACATATAACAACCGATTACGCTCCGCCTCCGCCCGCGCTTTCTGCTCATCCGCCAGCACAGACGATGCCCGCACCGCCGCATCCACCCGTGGCACCATCAGCGGCAATTCAACGCCCTCTGCCTCAGACCAATACAGATTTTCCGTTTTTTGCCCCGAAGCCACAGTATCCGGCATCACAACCAAGCGCGCCTGTAAGCCTTTAGAGCCATGCACGGTCATCACGCGCACAGCATCGCCGCCGCTTTCAGCCTCACGCTTAGATTCAATGTTACTTGCCTCCAGCCAGTGCAAAAACCCCTGCAAAGACGGTGGATGCAAACCCTCATACCGCAGCGCCGCACTGAGCAATTCATCCACTGGTTCGACCGCTTCTTCACCCAAACGCTGCAACAGCCGCGCCCGCCCGCTATACTGCCCCAACGCCTCCGACAGGAGCCGATACGGAGTGGCATAATCCACACGCGTATAAAGCCCTGACAACATGCGCCATGCGGCCCGCCAGTCTTCACGCTCCTGATGCCGCCCCCGCAGGACCGTCCATAACGGCTGTCCCCCTTTGCCCAGCGCCGGGCCGCGTCCATCCTTCGTCGCTAAAGCCATCAAAGACTCATCCGTCAGGCCGCCCAAAGGCGAGGTCAGCACAGAGGCCAGCATCAAATCATCCTGCGGAAGCAATAAAGCTGCACACAAGGTCATCAAGTCACGGACCGCAACCGTCTCCGTCAGCCCAACGCGCACCATTGTAGCAACGGGAACATTCTTCCCTTTCAACGAACGAATAAGCGCCCGCAAAAATGACGAACGACGCGGCACCAAAATCAGGATTTCTCCGGCCTTCAGCGGCGCCTTACCCGGCTGCGGTGAGCGGCCTATCTGCTGGGCAACCCATGCCCCCAAACTCTCAGCCAAACGCTGCTGCGCACTCCTCTGACCATAATTGCGCGAGGGCGGCTCCCATGATGAGGGTGCCTCAACCTCTCCGTCACTCTCATCATCCACAGGAACCAAAGGCCATAACTCAACGCGCCCCCCCTCCCCAGAACGCGCAGAAATATGCGGAAGCAACGTGCTGTCTTCACCTTCACGCAGCCCCTTCGCAGCATCTGGCAGCGAAAACACAACATCCACAAAGTTCAGAACTGGCGCGACAGAGCGGAACGACACATTCAATTCCGGGTCCCGCCACAACAGCCCCGCAGCCCTCACCCGCCGTGCAAATTCACCGCGCCAATAATGGAACTGATCCGGATCAGCCCCTTGGAAGCCATAAATCGACTGTTTGTAATCCCCCACGGCAAAAATCGTTCGCGGACGCAGCCCTGCATCTCGCGCTGCCTCACCCGCAAAGAATTCAGATGTTAACGCCCCCGCAATCTCCCACTGAACGCCTGAATTATCTTGCACTTCATCCAGCAGAAGATGATCAATCCCGCCATCTAATTTATACAAAACCCACGCGGCACCGGGATCATCGAGCAAATTCCGCGTCTCTCGGATCAGGTCCCCATAATCCACCAACCCACGCGCAGCCTTCCCGTCCCGAAAGCCCTGCAAAATCGACGTAGCCAACGCCATAATCGCCTGATTAATCGCTGACAGGGCCACCGCACGCATACGTTCAGACAGCGCAACCAAACGCTGCGCTTCACGGTCCAAACGAGCTTCCAACTCCGGCGCAGAAAGCTTTACCTTTGCACCCACCAAATGGCTCCACTTTGCGCGGATCTCACCTTTTTGCGTTAGGAAATGCGTTTGCCAATCCGCCGTCGAACGATCTTCCGGATAGCTCCCTAACCACCCCAAAGCATCGTTAAGCTTCTTCTTCGCCGCATCAGAGGACGCATCATAAATCGTGTTAAATTCACGCCGAAACGCATCCGCCTCAGGCGGAGCTTTAATCATCGCCTCCAGTTCTTCCACACTCTCAGAACCAGCCTCAACCGCGGCATTATAGAACTGCTTCAACCGCTCCGGCTGCGCCGCTAAGGCCGCCAGCAAAGGCTCCAGACGGTTCCCCGCATTATTCAGCGTTTGGAGCGTTTTGAAAAAAACTTCTAAACCAATATTCCCCGCCAGTTCCGCCACACGCTGCGGAGAACGCGCCAACTCATCCTCCATCGCCGCACGCAACGCCATGAGCGTGTCCGTCTCTTCCATCAGGTCAAAATGTGGATCAATGGAGGCTTCCAAAGGAAAACGTCGCAGCAAAGATTGGCAAAAGGCATGGATGGTCTCAATCCGTAACCCACCCGGCAGGTCGAGAACCTTTAGGAACAACCCCCGCGCCGCGGCCCGCGTTTCCGGCAAATTCGGCACGGACAACCCCGCCAATTCCGCCCCCAACGCATCATCGGACAAAGACACCCACGCACCCAGCTTCGCCTGCAAACGATGCGCCATTTCCGCCGCCGCAGCTTTCGTATAGGTCAAGCACACAATACGCGACGGATTTGCGCCCTCCACCACGACAGACACACCATCTGGCCCATTCACCTCCAGCGGCAGCATCAAACGCAACAAACGGTCAATAAGCAGCTTTGTCTTACCTGACCCCGCAGAGGCCGACACAAACACAGATGCCATCGGGTCAGAGGCCAAGCTTTGCGTTTTATTCGCCTGCGCTTTTGCTGCCGCAGCAGTATGGTGCTCTACCGTCATCCCGGTCATGCCTCAGCCCCTTCATCATCCTGTGAGGCCGCTTTCCACTCCGGCACCCGTGCCAATAAGGCATAATCCGTATAACGCATCTCCTTGCCCGCCCATGGCTCAGAACGATACGCTTGTTGCGGGTCTTCATACTTCACAATCAAACTGCGCAATTGATCCATAACGTTCGAAATCAAATCCTGCGGCGTAACCTTACTCTTTGCACTCGGCACGCGCTTTTCTTCCCCCGGCTTCGCATTACCGCTCAAATGCCAGTATAAAAGCGCCTTCGTTTCCGCAACCGGCACTTTAGAAAACGCCCCAGCCGCCAATAACGCCCCTTCCAACACCAGTTGGATGGACCAACCTTCCTCAACACTCGTGCCCGATGGCGGTGTCCCGGTTTTATAGTCAAACACCGTCGCACCACTTTCCGCGTCAATATCGACCCGATCCGCACGGCCTGTCACAGCAAAGGGCCCCAGCTCCGTCATTAACTGATACAGAGCATCAACCTCCACATAGCGCGCTGCCCCCGGCTCAACGGAACGGCGCTCCTTTTCCTGCTCTGACACCCACTCCGCAATACGCATCAGGCGCGGTCGCCACCAATTCGCCAAAGCAGGCCGGACAGCCGCCTTATCAAGCGCCGTCAAGAAAGCCTGCCGAACATACGTTAAAGCATTATCCGGCCAATTTTGCGGAAACTGCTTCAGCACATCTTCCATGGCATCATGCACAATCATACCAAAATCCGCATGCTCCACCCCTTCTTCAAGCGGCGGCAAAGCCCGTAATTTCAAAATATGCTTGGCATAAATAGAATACGGATCCAGCTTTAAGGTCTCGATATCCGTAATGCTCAGTTTGCGCGGCCTTAAAGCCACCGGTGGGCGCGGCATTGGCGGCGCCAAAAGCGTTACATATTCCGCAGGCTGATGGTCCAACTCCGCTTGCCACCCCAGCGCATCATGCACAGGCAAAGTCTGGCCGCGCCCTTTCAAAAACGCCTCCATCCGCACCAACCAGCGCGCGGGCGTGCCAGGGGCCCCATCGCGCCGCACAGCATTGGAAAAGACAACCTCGCCCCCCGCCAAAATGGCAGAGACAAAATCATGCGCACTAATACCCGTCTGACGCTCTGGCGGGGCCAACCCAACCCGCGCGCGCATCGGGCGACTCAGCCACGGCCCAGAATCCGCTGCGGGCGGCCAAACCGTCTCATTCAACCCACCCAACACCACGACATCAAACGCCTGCAACCGCGCTTCCAGAACACCAAGGATCGACACACGCGGATGCGCCAATTCTTCGCCACCACGGTACGCGCGCGCACCCGTCAGTGTCTCACCCGATAACGCTGTATTCAGAAAGGAGTCCAAATGCCCCAGACGCTGCGGCGGCAACAGCGCCGTATGCTCCATCAACCCCGCCAAGTGCTGGGCCAAGGCCTCGCCTTCTTCCCCCACCCACAGGCGAGAGGCCCCATCATCTGACGCTTTAATCTCAGCACCCATATCGGGCGCTTCCACAGCAGCCAGGGCCTCCGCAGACTGGATCAACGCCCCCAAAAGCTCCGGCAATGGTACCGTGCCTGTAATCTCCAAAAGCGGTGCCAAACACTGCTCCAAACGCTCCACAAACCCGAGCGGACCTTCCGCAACATCCGGCGCATCCGCACTCAAACCGGGGTCACGCTCCAACCGTTCTTGATCCAGCGCATGAAGGGCCGCACGCAACCCTGCAATCCCCGGCACAGGCGCCGGCCCACGTAACACCAACCGCTCCAAACGCCGGGCCGATGCACGACACACACCGGGCGACTGCCCCATAGCGGCCAATGGATGCTTCACCATCGCCAATAGCGCCACGGGTGAGAGTTCTGCCTCCACCGCCTGCGCGATCAGACGCAGAAACACCGCTTGCGGCGCCTCCGCCAAACTCATACCCGCACTATCATCTGCCACCACGCCAAAACGCTGTAGCTCTGTCCCAACACGGCGCGCCAAACTCCGATCCGGGGTAATCAAAGCCGCCGTTTTCCCCGACACTTCCACCGCATCACGCAACACCAGCGCAATCGCCTGCGCCTCCTGCTGCTGATCCTGCGCGGGCAAACGATACAACCCCGTCACATCACGCGGCGTCAGATCCTGCCCCCACACAGCAATGCCACGCTCCGGCAGCATCACATCACGCATCACCGCTTCACGTACACGTTGCCGGGCACCACCTGCCGATACAGCAAAACCCCATTCCTCAACATCACCACGCGCCACACCCAGCGTATCAATAATCTCTCTCAAACCCGCCTGTGGATGCGCCGGCGGCAACGCCTCCCACAATTCTTCATCCAACGCCAAATCGACACCCGGCAACACCACACAGCCTTGAGGCATACGCGCCACCGCCGCCAACACATCCACAACTGCCGCAGAACCATCCGCAAACCCGACCGCCCAAACCGGCGTTTGTGGCGGCTGCTCATCCCATAATACCGCCTGCGCCTTCAAACGCGCCACCTGCCGGGCTACCGGGTTCATCAACCCCGCTTCCTGCAACCATTGCGGCCAAACAGAAGTCACAATGTCCAAAAATTTAAGTGTTTGCTGCCAATGCTCAGAAAACTGCTCTTCCACAGCCTCCGGCAGAGAGGTCGCCAGATCAACGCCTGAACGCTCGGCCTCATCCATTAACTCGGCCAAAGCCTTGGCCAAAGGCCACGCCCGATCAATGCCCTTGGTACGGTCCATGCCAAGACTGACAATCGGCGTCTGTAAAATCAAATAAGACAACACTGCCAAACGCTGCTGCTTATCCACCGCAGGCGGTAACTCCGCCTCCACACCGCCTGACAGCCCTAACCCGCTCTCATCCACGTCATTCATCGCCACAACACGCGGCAATAACGCAGCCTGACCGTCCAAAACGCGCAAAAAAGCTTCCATGAGTGCACGCCCCGCACGGCGGCTTGGCACAAGAATCAGCCCCGGCCCAGCATCTCCCGCCACGCTATGCCCCGGCTGATCATGCCCTGACTGACCACACCTTGACTGAGCGTGGTGCCCTCCCCCTGAACCGCCAACATCCTGCGCGAGCCACTCCCGCACAACACGGTCCAAAAAGGGCAAGCCCGGCGCCACACTCACAATTGTCACGATACTTAAACCCCCAGCCCCATCAAACGCGCATCAGACCACCCAACAAGAGAGACCTCACGCTCATCATCAGTTCCCCCTTGCTCCAAGGTCAGATGAAGCGCGCCATCCGGCAATAGATCTTCAGCCCGCTCCGGCCACTCCACCAACATGATGCCTTCACATGCGGCATCCCAGTCGAGTTCATCCAGCGCATCAGGCCCTTCCAAACGCCATAAATCATAATGAAACACCGGACCACGCGGCGTGTCGTAAGTCAGCAAAATGGGAAAACTCGGGCTCGGCACATCCAACGCAGCATCCCCTGTCAACGCACGGAGAAACGCCCGGGCAAATGTACTTTTGCCCATGCCGTAAGACCCATTCAAAGCAATGCAATCTCCCGGCACGCACAAAGCGGCCAAAGAAATACCCAAAGCTTCCGTCTCGGACTGATTTTTAAGAAATAAACGCATTCTCTACTTGTGCCGCCTCCAGATACTTTACGGCAAGGACCTTCTTTCAAACTATGTCATATTTCAAAGAAACACCGCCCTTATTTAATCTTTGTCACCCGCCCTATTCCGCTCTATCGCTATACGTCTATCGGCAACCCTTGAGAGGATACTCATCTCATGCTGAAGCGCTTCTTCACCCATTCATGCGCTGCTCTCGCTCTCTGCTGCGCCACTCTTTTCTATGCACCAGCATATGCTGCGGATGAAGGCTCCCCCGTAGGGTTCTGGCAATCCACGGATGAACACACCAATACACCGAAAGCCATCATCCAAATCTATAAGAACGCTGACGGCAGCCTCTCAGGGAAAATTGTTAAAAAACTCGTCCCAGCAGGCGGCGATACATGCGGCAACTGCAAAGGCCCCTTGCATAATGCCCCTTTCGTCGGCCTCCCTATTTTGTCCGACATGAAAGCCGTTAAAAACACATGGGAGGGCGGCTCCATTATCGATCCCGCCAACGGCCAGACTTATCATTGCCATATGCAGCTTTTTCACGACAAAATGCTCGAAGTCCGCGGTTATGTCGGCATGCCTATGTTCGGCCGTAGCCAAATCTGGAAACGCGTTTCCGCGCCATAAATACCGCTCACACGGCTCAAGGCTATGCCACATACACAAACAGGCATAGCCTCACTCAACGACAAGACACACCACTCCTAACGTGCTGACATCCACCACATACAGACTAGCCGCGCTCTTTATCCCACGTGGCACCCAATAATGCCCCCCACCGCGCCATAATCGCTCCTTCTTGGAACGCAAGCGCACGCTGCTTTACCGCCACAGCCATGTCGACACGCCGCTCCCCGTCACGCATCAACGCGGCCAAACTCTCCGCAAGCGCTGACACATCCTCCGGCGGAACCAATAACCCCGACACACCCTGCTCAACAATTTCCGCCGGCCCCGTCACACAATCAAACGACACAATCGGCACACCCGCAGCCGCCGCTTCAAGCAAAACCATCGGCAGCCCTTCATAGCGCGAAGAACACACATACAGCGCAGCCCGCGCATAATCCTGCGCGATCCCCTCCGTCGCGGGCGCTAGTACCACACGCGGTAGACCTTCCATTTGCTCCATCAATGCTGCTTTGTCCGGCCCATCCCCTCGGATCAACAAAGACCACTCCGCCGCTTCATCACGCTCAACCAACTGCGCCCATGCCTGCAACAAAAGATCATATCCCTTTTGCTCCGTCAGACGACCAGCCGTCAGTATCATGCGAGATTCTGAGTCATACTTATCCACTCGGACGGGCGGCGCCATATTCGGTACCACCGTCACACAAGCTTTAGGTGCGGCGTGACATTGCCATAATGCGGCATCAGCCTCCGTCAAAACCACAACATCATCCGCCCAACGCGCAGCAACCTTACGTCCCCACGCACGCTTCCGACGGTTCAATGTCACCGTATAATTAAAATGTTCCCACACCACGCAGCGCACACCCGCCAAACGCGCAGCCGCAACACCATAAAGAGCGTGAGTCGCCTCCACCACCACCAATGTTTCGATAGCGTTCTCACGTAAATACCGTGCCAACCGCCGCACAATACTGAACCATGCATTAAAAATTTTCACAGGGCGCTCAAACAGAGAGGTCACCGCCACCGAAGATTCGAGCGGATACGTCGAATCCCCCCGCCCCACCAATTCGATCAAATGAACCACCTCACCCCTTCGGGCGAGACCATTCATCACGGCACAGGCTGAACGCTCTGTTCCACCAAGGGCATTAATATGCTGAATTACAAAGGCACAACGCATACCCCCATCTACCCCATCACGCGTAAAACGCCTATGACGGAAGACATGACGACAGCATCTCAAACCCTCCATACCGACGTCGCCATCGTCGGCGCAGGCCCCACGGCCCTGTTTGCCGCTTTCGAATGCGGCATGCTGAAACTGCAAAGCGTACTGATCGACGCCCTCGATAGCGTCGGTGGCCAATGCGCAGCGCTCTATCCGGAAAAGCCGATTTATGACATCCCGGCTCACCCCGCGATCGAAGGTGGCGCGTTAATTGAAGCGCTTGAGCAACAAATTGCGCCCTTCAACGTGCCACGCCTCCTTGGCTCACGCGTTGAATCCCTCACCGGCACACGCGGGCACTTCACGCTTAAAACAGGTCGTGGCGATACCATTCACGCCAAAGCCGTGATCATCGCAGCAGGTGCAGGCGCATTCGGCCCCAACCGCCCCCCCTTGGCCGATCTTGAGGCATTTGAGCGCACAGGCTCCGTCCAGTATTACGTCAAAAAGCGTGCCGATTTCGCAGGCAAGCGCATCGTCGTAGCCGGCGGTGGTGACTCTGCTCTCGACTGGGCCTTGTCCCTCTCGGACATCGCAGAACACGTCTATCTCCTGCACCGCCGTGACCGCTTCCGTGGCGCACCAGAAACCCTCTCACGCATCGAAGCACAAATCAGCGCCGGTAAGATCGAAAAAGTCGTGCCTTACCAACTCCATGCCCTGCATGGTGATAATGGCCAACTGAGCGCCGTTGAAGTCTCCACCATGTCCGGAGAAACACGCAAGCTAGAAGCCGATACGCTCCTGCCCTTCTATGGCCTGTCCACCGATCTCGGCCCCGTCGCCCTTTGGGGGATCGACACGCAGCGCAACACAATTCCCGTTGCACCAGCATCGCTTGAGACCAGCACACCCGGCATTTTTGCCATCGGGGACGTTGCCACCTATCCCGGCAAGCTGAAACTTATTCTCCAAGGCTTCTCGGAAGGCGCGATGGCAGCACACGCCATCCACCCCATCGTGCACCCGGAAACAGCCCTGCACTTTGAATACTCCACCAGCAAGGGCACCCCTGGCTGATCAATTTTTTTAGCATTTAGTCAGAAAATGAGCCCGGCCAACTCTTGTTGTGCCGGGCTTTTTTATCACACACCGTACCCAAACACGCTTTGACACGGGGACTAGACAACCCACCCTCATGGTGCTGATCTTCACGACATCAAAACGAGTCGATATAACCGGGCCACATTTTAGTTCGGTTTCGGATCGATTAGAGAGGCAGACATGAAGATCATCATTCTGGGCGCAGGTGTTATCGGCGTCACCACCGCATGGTATTTGGCCCAAGAAGGCCATGAGGTCGAAGTAATTGACCGTCAACCAGGCGTCGGTTTGGAAACATCCTTCGCGAATGCTGGCCAGATTTCTCCGGGCTACTCCACGCCGTGGGCCATGCCGGGCCTGCCCCTCAAAGCGGCCAAGTGGATGATGAGCCGCCACAGCCCCCTCGTCGTCCGCCCTCGTATCGACACGGATATGTTCCGCTTCATGGGCGAACTTCTCGCCAACTGCACGGAAAAAGCCTACGATATCAATAAAGGCCGCATGCTGCGCATCGCAGAATACGCACGTGACCGGATGGACACCCTGCGTGCCGAAACCGGCATCACCTATGACGGCGAGCAAAAAGGCCTGATCCAACTTTTCCGTACCGCAGCACAGGTTGAGCACGCCGCCGAAGACATGCGCCTGCTTTCAGAGAGCGGCATTGACCATAAACTCTTAAACGTCGATGAAATCATCGCACGTGAACCCGGCTTGGCCCATGCCCGCCAACGCCTCCAAGGCGGCCTCTACCTCCCCGGCGATCAAACCGGTGATGCCCACCTCTTCACCCGTCGCCTCGCCGCAATGGCCGCCGAAAAAGGCGTCAAGTTCCGCCTCTCCACACGCATTGAGGCCATTGAAGCCGCCAATGACAGCATTCTCGGCGTCCGCACCAGCGCTGGCCGCCTCACCGCTGACCGCTACATCCTCGCGCTCGGCAGCTATTCCGCACGCTTCCTCAAACCACTCGAACTGCGCCTGCCCATCTACCCGGTGAAGGGCTACTCCCTCACCATGCCTATCACGGATGAAAGCCGCGCCCCCACCTCCACCGTGAATGACGAAACCTATAAAGTCGCCATCACGCGCCTCGGGGACCGCATCCGCATCGGCGGCACAGCCGAACTCACAGGATACCGTTTACGCCTCAGCCCAGACCGCCGCGAAACGCTGGAGCTGTCCTTTAACGAAATGTATGGCGGCGGTGACCTCTCCTCCGCGCAATACTGGACCGGCCTGCGCCCCTGCACCCCCGATGGCACCCCCATCGTCGGCCGTGCACCGCGCTATAAAAACCTCTGGCTTAACACCGGCCACGGCACCCTCGGCTGGACCATGGCCGCGGGCTCCGGCAAAATCGTCTCCGATCAAATTTCGGGCCGCGAGACCGAAATCCCATCTCTGGACCTCTCGCTAGATCGTTATAAATAAACACTCATGGTTTGCTTATGAAGCCCTCGTAAGCAAACCACTCCATTACGGACTACGCGGGTGAATATTCTCCAAAACTTTATCCGCCATATAACTCACCGCCTCACGCGCATCCGTAGCACCATCCGTATTATATAACGCCGCTAACAAAGCCTTATCATACGGCGTCATATACCCTGTCGGACCTTGTAAAACGGGGCCATTATTCCCCCCTAACAACGTCATATCATCATAATGTGCAGACAGGTTTGGCCCCATATACGCAACGAGAGCGATAAGGTCAGACAGCATACCCCACGGCTCATCTTTAATCCGATTAATATCCACGATAATGATCGAGAGCGTAAAATCCCGCCGTGCCGTATCATGCAACATGGAAGGATCATCTTCCTGCACAGCCTGTATCGGACCCCAAGGGGTCGATATCGTTAAAGGCGGCATATTATCATGACTTCTCAAAGTCGTAGACGTCAACCAGCGCACCGCCCGACTTTTTAAAAACGCATTTTTCTCATCATCTGTCGGTTCATCCAGCGTCTCCTTAAATTGCGGATCTGCATCGTACCCCCTAAACATCGAAGGGTTTTGCTGCTCTATCTGACGTGCCACGTCATCAGACTGATCAGTAAACAGTATCAAAACATTCCCGACCGAACAGGTATCACTCACATTCAGCGATAAATCTTGCCCGACACTCTTCATTTTATGAATAATAGAATCTTTAAACGTATCATTAAGACCAAAAACATTCAGGCAAACATGGCTGCTCCACTTAGGGATATGCCCAACCCGCTGAACATAAATTTCTTTCGTGATATTCTTCTCAAGAACAGTCGAGTTTACACCATGCACGACTATATTTTCTTGCCCACCAGCCCAACACAGGGTCGGGAAAAGCCCTAAAATAATGCCTATCTTTCGAAGAAATTTTTTTATATCAAACACTACCCCAAAAGGCGAAATAAGCATGAAATTAAGTCGTATCTTTCAATTAATTGAAATAGAATAAAATAGAAAAATAAATTCATAATACATTATAATTATCTGCACATTTATTCGGATAGAATCATGCCATTACACTCCAAAACATATCTCGAACTCACATGCTCAAACTGCAATCACAGGCGTTTCAGCACCCAATACGGAGATGTCTATAGGTTTTCAAAAACGTGCACATCATGCAAATCACGCGACATCACCACCAAAACCGTTAGCCGCTCTTATATTCTTACAAAAAATCCGAGCTTTTTTATTTTCCCACAAAAACCGTTTTAAACTCTTTCTCTCACTATAATGACCCACACAAGCTGGCCATGCCCTTTTATGAAGCAAGAACACTTCATCTCACCATGAGCATCGCTGACAGTGAATCATAAGTAGGCGGCTTACATAACACCACGCGGGCCCATTATAACCGCACGCCAATACCCACTACGCGCCTTTAATCTCACAGCGCCGAACCATCTGGGAACCCTTCACACGCAAGCCAAAAGCATGCCCCGCCGCAATGCTCACGAAGCCATGCATGACATCCTCACAAACGCACACCAAAACGCGGCCCCAACCACGTAACACCCGTATAAAGAACCACGGTCAGCGCACAGCCTAGAAACAGCGACAGCCAGAACCCGACACCACTGCGCAGTAAAAATGGAATAACCAAAAACATCGGCAAAGATGGCAGCACGTACCAAAATGTCGCCCCAGCATGAGCCGCCATATTGTCTACATCAGGCTTCTCAAGCCAAAGCCAAATCATGCCCATTACAGACACTAACGGCAAAGACGCGACCAAAGCCCCAATACCGGGATAACGTTTCGCCAAAGTCGAGGCCAAAGCAATCAGCACACCTGAAATCGCCGCCTTAAGAAAAAATTGAATACTCATACCACCCCCAAAACAAAACCGCCCCACGGGAAGCCCATGGAGCGGTTTCGTCAACTCATTAAAACGGGTCCGGCCCCAAAAGGAGCCGGTGTTCCATGGATTAGAAATCCATGTCACCCATGCCGCCCATGCCACCAGCAGGAGCAGCCGGAGCCTTCTTCTCTGGACGCTCAGCAACCATAGCTTCCGTCGTGATCAACAGACCACCAACAGATGCTGCGGCTTCCAGAGCCGTACGCACAACCTTGGTCGGGTCGATAATACCCGTAGCAACAAGGTCCTTGTACTCAGCGTTCTGAGCGTCAAAGCCGAAGTGATACGTATCGTTCTCAAGAACCTTACCAGCAATGACCGCACCGTCTTCACCAGCGTTCTCAGCGATCTGACGCAGAGGAGCTTGCAGAGCACGACGAACAATCTCACCGCCAATGCGCTGATCATCGTTCGCGAACTCAAGACCCTTCAGAGCCAGAGATGCACGTGCCAGAGCCGTACCACCGCCCGGAACGATACCTTCTTCAACAGCTGCACGCGTTGCATGCAGAGCATCGTCCACGCGGTCCTTACGTTCCTTCACCTCAACCTCGGTGCTACCACCGACGCGGATAACGGCAACGCCACCAGCCAGCTTAGCAAGACGCTCTTGCAGCTTTTCACGGTCGTAGTCCGAAGTTGTTTCTTCGATCTGCGCACGGATCTGGTTGCAACGGCCCTTGATGTCGTCAGCAGCGCCAACGCCCTCAACGATCGTGGTGTTTTCCTTCTCGATGTGAACCTTCTTAGCGCGGCCCAGCATGTCGAGGGTAACAGATTCCAGCTTAATGCCGATATCTTCAGAAATAACTTGACCACCCGTCAGGATCGCGATGTCTTCCAGCATCGCCTTACGACGATCACCAAAGCCCGGAGCCTTAACAGCAGCAATCTTCAGACCGCCACGCAGCTTGTTCACAACCAGCGTTGCCAGTGCTTCGCCGTCAACGTCTTCAGCGATGATCATCAGCGGACGACCGGACTGAACAACGCTTTCCAGCAGTGGCAGCATTGGCTGCAGTGAGGACAGCTTCTTTTCGTGAATCAGGATGAAAGGCTCATCCAGATCAGCCGTCATCTTTTCAGAGTTCGTCACGAAGTATGGTGAGATATAACCGCGATCGAACTGCATGCCCTCAACAACGTCGAGTTCCGTGTGCAGGCCCTTCGCTTCTTCAACCGTGATCACGCCTTCTGAGCCGACCTTCTGCATCGCAGAAGAAATCATCTCACCGACTTCCGTCTCACCATTTGCAGAGATCGTGCCAACTTGCGCGATTTCAGCCGGGGACGTCATCTTACGCGTGTTGCTTTGCAGTTCAGCAACAACCACACCAACAGCCTTGTCGATGCCGCGCTTCAGGTCCATCGGGTTCATGCCCGCTGCAACAGCCTTCACACCTTCACGGATGATCGCCTGTGCCAGAACCGTTGACGTCGTCGTGCCGTCACCAGCCTTGTCGTTCGTCTTGGAAGCAACTTCACGCACCATCTGCGCGCCCATGTTCTCGAACTTGTCAGCCAGTTCGATTTCCTTGGCGACAGATACACCGTCCTTCGTGATGCGCGGTGCGCCGAAGCTCTTATCGAGAACAACGTTACGACCCTTCGGGCCCAGCGTTACCTTGACAGCGTTTGCAAGAATATCAACGCCACGCAGCATGCGGTCACGTGCGTCGGCACCGAACTTTACGTCCTTAGCAGCCATTTAACTTACTCCAATGTGAGGTTTTATATGAAAGCAAAAATGGGGCCGGCAATTAGCCGATCACACCCATGATGTCGCTTTCCTTCATGATCAACAGGTCTTCACCGTCGATCTTCACCTCAGTGCCGGACCACTTACCGAACAGCACCTTGTCACCAGCCTTAACATCCAGAGCCACAATTTGACCCTGTTCGTTACGTGCACCCGGGCCAGCAGAAACGACTTCACCTTCGGTCGGCTTGTCTTGTGCGGTGTCCGGAATGATGATGCCACCAACGGTCTTTTCTGCGCTGGTCAGGCGACGAACCACAACACGGTCGTGCAGGGGACGAAATGTCGTCATGGATCTCTCCAGTTTAAGCCACGCCCTAAAAAGAAGCGACGTGACAGGTTACGCGCTCAATAATAGCAGCGCTGTTAGCACTCCCCATTGAGGAGTGCCAAAGAGATAGTATTTCCTCCCTAAAAAGTCAAGATGACGCCCCCTCAGAGTCGTCTCGCTTTTTGCCATCCAGCATCTTAGAAAAACGTTCTTTTTCTAAGGCAGACTGCTGTTTTGCACCTCGACTACGCCCATAAAATAAACGATTGGCGTCAGCTTTTTTCACATCTTCTTCACGTAAACGCCGCTTCCGCTCCCGGCGCAGATTCACCACATTTGTCATAGCCTCAATCCATTTACCTTACCGCCCCAACTTGCAGGTTCCACTCACCCGCACCACCTACCTTACTGGAACCCACATAAGCCTTATCAGAAAGAGTGTATTCACCATGGATAATATTGCTGGAAAAGTCGTCCTCATCACCGGCGGCAGCAGCGGCCTTGGCGAAGCGACCGCGCGTCACCTTGCCGAACAAGGCGCACGTGTCGCTCTCGCCGCACGCCGCCGTGACAAACTCGACACTATTGTGAACGATCTCACAGCAAAAGGCCTAGATGCCCGCGCCTACACGCTGGATGTCACAAGCCGCGAAGCCGTGCAAACGACAGTCGATAGCGTCGTTGCAGACTTCGGAAAATTAGATGTTATCATCAATAATGCTGGCCTCATGGCCATTGCCCCTATGGCCAACACATTGGTCGATGAATGGGACCGCATGATTGATATTAATATCAAAGGCGTTCTCTACGGCATCGCTGCAGCATTACCGATCTTCACCAAGCAGCAGAGCGGTCACATCATCAACCTCTCATCCGTTGCTGGCAT
>NZ_BCZB01000016.1 GCF_001598495.1 Neokomagataea thailandica NBRC 106555 | reverse complement strand
TGAAAAAATCACTTTTCATATTCACGGTACCAATCTGCAAAAGCCTCAACCCCTTGCTCCAACGAAACCTTAGGCTCCCAACCACATAACTCCTGCACGTCCCTCAATGAAGCCCAGGTCTTTTCCATATCCGCCGAAGGCCGAGGCAAACGTTCAATCACCGCCTTACGACCGAGATGCCGCTCTAACAACTCAATCAAACGCGTAACTTTTTGTGGGCGATCACCACCCAAGTTTAAAATCCGTGCATCACCGGCAACTGGCGGATATCCCATAATCACCAGAACACCTTCAACAATATCATCTATATAGGTGAAGTCTCGCGACAGATCCTGCCCTTCATATAATGTAACAGGCTTTCCACTCATAATCGCATCGGCAAACCCATAATATGCCATATCGGGTCGCCCCCACGGACCATAAACCGTAAAGAACCTTAGCCCCGTTTGCGGTATGCCATGCAAAAAAGCATAAGCTGATGCCGTTAACTCACCGCTCCGCTTTGTAACAGCATATAAAGATCCCGGCGCATCCACGGCATCCGTTTCAGCAAAGGGCAAGGAACGATTGCGTCCATAAACAGATGAGGATGACGCATAAACAAAATGCTCCAACCCATCCAGCTGACGGCACGCTTCCAACAGAACCACATGCCCCATAATATTCGAATGAACATAGGAATATGGATCAACCAAAGAATAACGCACGCCAGCTTGCGCAGCTAAATGCACTACATGGCTAATATCAGGGTGATTCTTCACCACTGCGTCCATCGCCTCACGATGAGCGATATCGGCCTGTACAAAAAGAAAGCCCGCGCGCTCTGTCAGCCATGCCAGACGCCCCTGCTTTAGAGCGGGGGCGTAATACGCATTCAAACTATCAACACCCACAACCTCATCGCCACGATCCAGCAGCGCTTTAGCAACGTGAGAGCCAATAAAGCCCGCTACACCTGTTACAAGAACCTTCACGGGTGGGATTTAGCCTCTATCGCAGGACCACTCACAAGGTCACCGACGCGTATATTCATCTTAGCCGTTACACCACCGGCCAGTTCCAGCGTGCTTGCCACGGCACCTTGGCTGCTCAAAATAGCTTCACTCAAAGGGACAGCATCTTCTGCAATCGCATGAATATGATGTGTTTGATCGATAAACACGATATCCAAAGGCACCAACGTATTGCGCATCCACATGTCAGAATTCTGTGGGGTCGGCCAGACGAACAACATCCCTTCACTCTCTGGCAAATGCGTACGGAACATCTCACCAATTTCTTGTTGGCGCGGTGTAAACGCCATTTCCACATGGAAAAGATGCGCTTGCCCATCCTGAGACGTAATCGTCAAATTCTGCACCGGCAGTTTAGGCTGCGCCCGTGTAATCGGCTCTTCTGCCATTCCCGTCCCAATAGACAACACCCCCGCAGCAAAACATGCTGCCGCCGCTAAACGCACTAACAATGCCATTCTTAAAGCCCCCGTAAATCCAACATATTATTGAAAGAAAGGATTATTCTTTCGCTCTTCCTCGATCGTGGTCGGCATACCATGCCCACAATAAACGATCATCTCACCCGGTAACGATAGCAGTTCAGAGCGAATGGCGTTTATAAGCCCCTCTGAATCACCGTAAGCAAAATCCGTACGCCCAACCGTCTGACGGAACAACGTATCACCAACAAAAGAGCAGCCTTGCTCTTCGTTCACGAACACAACATGTCCCGGCGTATGACCCGGCACATGCCGTACGTCAAAGCTGCTCCCCAACAAAGAGAGTTGTGCGCCATGCTCTAAAAACTGATCCGGCACAACATTACGCATACCCGGCAAACCAAAAGCCGCCGCCTGATCACAAATACTCTCTAGCAAAAAAGCATCCCGCCTATCCGGCCCTAATACAGGCACCCGCGCTCCCTGCTTCTCCGATAAAACTGCCCGCAATTCATCCGCACCACCCGCATGATCCAAATGCCCATGCGTCAATAAAATGGCCTCTACCTGCACATCTCCCAAAGCGACGAGGATATCCGCCACATCCCCACCGGGATCAATCACAACAGCACGCTCTGTCTCATTTGAAACAACCATGCAGTTCTGACGCAATGGCGTCACAGGAACCCGCCGGCATTTTAAGTGGCCCATACTCAGGCTCCCTTCCGAACCAATGAGAGACAGCACATACAAGGCCGCGCCCCACACATGATCATGACTGACTACCCTTATAGCATAAAGTATGATTGACCGGTCAGGCCCACAGCCTCATTGTACATCGTCTTCTTCTCTTTTTCTGGAGCCGCGCTATGAGCCGCATCCTGCGTACAGAACCAAACCCCGTGATGTCTAAAGCCGTTGAATATCATGGCTTCATCTTCACACAGGGCGTTGTCGCACGTGATCTCTCCCTTGATGTTGCTGGACAGACAAAAGACATTTTCGAACAAATCGACGCCCTGCTAGAAGAGCATGGCACCGACAATACCCGCCTACTACAAGCGCAAATTTGGCTTAAAGACATTAATGACCGCGCCGCATTCAACGAATTATGGTCCGCTTGGCTTCCAGAAGGCCTCGCTCCAGCACGCGCCTGCGTTCAAGCGATCCTCGCAGACCCCCGCATGCTCGTTGAAGTGATGTTGGTGACCACAAAATAAAAAATTTTCACCCCTACAAATAAGGTGAAAACAAGGCACGAACGCCAAATTGAAACATTTTTTTTAAACAAGAAAAATTTAGCGTTCTGCCTTGCATTATTCTCTTGCCAGAGTTGCAAGCAGATTGTTACCTGCCTGTCACCTAAACACCACACGCTACCATCAGGACGACGAATCCGTGACGACGATGCTACGCCGCCCCAAGACCTTGCTCTCTGCATTCGTGTTTGCTGCTTTCGCAGCACTCTCAGGACAAGCGATGGCGCGTACCTCGCATCATCACCGTGCGGCCGCACACCATCATACCCATGGCACGCGCATTGCATTTGCGCACCACCGTGGTGGCAGCCATGTTTTACAGTGCGTCGCCTTTGCAAAAACAGCATCTGAAGTAAAACTTCACGGTAATGCTCGGGATTGGTGGTACAACGCCGCAGGACGTTATGAACGCGGCCATGCTCCATCCTCTGGTTCCGTCCTCAATTTCCGTGGCATCCGCCGCATGCCACTCGGGCACGTCGCTGTTGTGCGCGAAATTGCAAACAGCCGCACAATTTTCATTGACCAATCTCACTGGGCAGCAAACGGTATTGCCCGTCATGTACGCGTTGTAGATGTTTCGCCGCGCAATGACTGGAGCGCTGTGCGCGTTGCTCTGAATGGCAATAAAGACCGCCTCGGCAGCATTTACCCAACTTACGGCTTCATCTACCCGCACCAAGCACCGGATCAAGTTCCTGCTCTGGCGCGTGAAACACATCTGCCGCACAGCACAGAAGTCGCATCAGCACCGAGTGATTCCATCGATGCCGACGCGCCTAACCGCTCGATCCGCTAAAAATATCTGCGTTCAATACGCACAAAGCGAAGCCGTCTCGATTAATCGGGACGGCTATTTTTATGGTAAGGGTGATTGGTCGCAATCGCTTGAGCGCGGAACACTTGTTCCGCCAACATAATCCGCACCAACATATGCGGCCACGTCATCGAACCAAAAGACATAACAGCATCAGCGCGCTCTAACACGCTACGCTCCAGTCCTTCAGCGCCACCAATCAAAAAATGAATTGGTCGGCCTGTTCCCTGCCAATTCGTCATCGCACGGGAAAAGGAAGGGCTGTCATACACACGCCCCCCCTCATCCAACACCACAACAAATGCGTTATCCGGACAAGCCGACAAAAGCGCAGCAGCTTCTCTACGCTTTTGTTCTACAACAGATCCCCGCGCAGCAGGCACTTCGTGCACACTCATCGCAGGGCGCAACCGAGCCGCATAACGCTCAAAAAGCGTCAACTCCGGCCCAGCCTTTAATCGGCCAACAGCAACCAGCTTCATTTTAAGAAGCCTCGCTGTCCTTTCCTACAGGCAATTCTGCCTCAACGGCATCAAGGTCAGCGCCCCACATTTTCTCAAGACCATACATCTCACGGCTTTCTGGCTTGAAGAGATGAACGACGACGTAACCAGCATCCAAAAGCACCCAGTCACTGCCATTCGCGCCTTCAACCAAAACGCGCTTAAAGCCGATTTCAGCCAGCTTTTTATCAATATGATGCGCCATTGACGCGATCTGACGGTCAACAAAGCCCGTTGCAATGACCATACGGTCCGCAAAGTTTGCGCGGCCGGTCAAATCAATCGTGACAATATCTTCAGCTTTATCATCTTCAAGGCTGCCGATAATCACCTCAAGCATCTTCGTTAGCGTATCTGGCTCAACAGCCTCAACACGCTGAACATCTTTTTGCGGCCCCGCAGCAACCGCTTTTTTACGTGCTGAAGAAGCCTTCTCTGGGGTAGCTCCGTTCAGGTCGGTGTCGTGTTCTGATGGCGTTGTAATAACTTTTACTCCTCGTCCGGATCCAGACAGACCTGTCCAGATTCACGCAATGCTGTAGCTGATATATCGTTCTGCGGCGCAGAAAGGAACGACCAACCGCACGCATTGGGCCGAGATAGTAATTTTGCTTGTCGTACTGGCTTTCGTGCACGCCTCAAAACAGAGGCAGCCGGCCCATGCAATGCTGAAGCAAAACTTCCAGGGCGCGGCACAACCGCTATCGGAATCCGCTGCGCTAAACGCCGCCAATCTCGCCAACGGTGAAATTGTGCCAGCCCATCTGCCCCCATAACCCACACGAACGAAATATGAGGAAACCGACGCTGCAACTCCACGACGGTCCGATACGTATAACGCTGCCCTAAGCGGGACTCGATATCCGTCACGCGAATCCGCCGTCCATCCGCCAAACGCCGTGCAGAGGCCAAACGCGCAGAAAAAGACGCCATTCCGTCACGGGACTTCAACGGATTCCCCGGTGACACCATCAGCCAGACTTCATCCAGCCCCAATGTTACCAGCGCGCATTTCGCGACTTCAATATGACCATAATGCGCCGGGTTAAAGGAGCCCCCCAAAAGACCCACTTTTACCCGGCGACCATCACCGTATTTCGGAAGCCTAATCAGCCGCGCACCTGTCCGGTGCCACGCACCTCGTAACGGTAACACGTCAGTTGCTCGAGGCCGACAGGGCCACGCGCATGCATACGCCCGGTGGCAATGCCAATTTCAGCCCCAAAGCCAAATTCACCACCATCACAGAACTGCGTTGACGCATTCCACATCACCACAGCACTCTCTGTCCCATTCAGGAAGACAGCCGCCACATCAGGGTCTTCAGCAATAATCGCTTCCGTATGGCTACTACCATAACGCGCAATATGATCCAGCGCCTCTTCCACACCATCCACAACAGCGATGGACAAAACAGCATCCAGCCATTCTGTATGGAAATCGTCAGGTGTCGCTTCCGGCAAGCTCGGCACAATAGCCCGAGCCCGCGCATCTGCCCGGAACGTACAACCCTTAGCCGATAAATCATCCACTAAAAGCGGCAGAATCTGCGGCGCAATCGCAGCATCCACCAAGACCGTTTCCGTAGCGCCACAAATACCCGTGCGCCGCAATTTTGCATCCAACAGCACCTTACGCGCCATTGGAACATCCGCACTCGCATGAATATAGGTGTGACACAGCCCCTCTGCATGAGCGAGCACAGGCACACGTGCCTCGCGCTGCACACGCTCGACCAGAGACTTACCACCACGAGGGATAATCAAATCCACCCCGCCTGAAGCCTGCAATAACGCCCCAACCAATGCACGGTCAGCACTGGGCATAATCTGCACACACGCCGGATCAAGCCCTGCCTCTTGCAACCCCGCTTCAACGGCGGCTTGAATGGCCCGCGCAGAGTGCAGACTTTCACCGCCCCCGCGCAGCACCACAGCATTACCCGATTTAATACATAAGGCTGCGGCATCTGCCCCAACATTAGGGCGACTTTCGTAAATCATGCCGATCACCCCAATCGGAGCCGCCACACGCCGCATGTTCAAGCCATTAGGCTGCGTCCACTCATGCAGAACACGCCCCACAGGGTCCGGCAACGCCGCAACCTGTTCTAACCCCACAGCCATCGCCTCAACACGATCAGGCGTAAGCGTCAAACGATCACGAAATGCAGCATTCCGTTCAACACTTAACCCATCCAGATCACGCTGATTCGCACTAACAATCTCGGCCGAACGTGTACGCAAAGCCCGCGCCGCCGCTTTCAACGCCCGATTCCGAGTTTCAGTATCCGTTCGCGCCAAAGCACGCGCCGCACGACGGGCCCGAGTCGTTAGCTCCTGTACAACAACAGAAGCATCATCCCCAGCGTCAGACATTGAAGCGGAACAGCAAGACATCACCATCCTCCACAATATAGTCCTTACCTTCAATGCGAAGCTTGCCGTTTTCCTTGGCGCCAGCTTCACCCTTGAACGTCACGTAATCATCGTATGCAACAGTTTCACAAGCAATAAAGCCACGCTCAAAGTCATTATGAATGACTGCAGCGGCCTGAGGTGCACGCGTCCCTTCGGTAATCGTCCATGCACGCGCTTCTTTCGGGCCAACCGTGAAGTACGTTTTCAAACCTAAAAGCTGATAACCCGCAGCAATGACACGATCCAAGCCACTATCATTCAAGCCTAAACCTTCAAGGAAATCACCACGATCTTCCTGCGGTAACTGGCTGACCTCTGCTTCAATCGCCGCAGACACGATCACAATCGCGGCACCTTCTGCTTCCGCACGCTTGCGTACAGATTCAGAATGTTCATTACCCTCAGAAGCAGACGATTCTTCAACGTTACAAACGTAAAGAACTGGCTTCGTCGTCAACAGTTGAAGCCGTGCTGCTTCTTTCTCTTGCCCTTCTGGCACAGCCGTACGTGCCGGGCGACCATCACGCAGCGCCGCAATCAGCGGCTCCATCAATTCCAGTTGAGCCTGCGCTTCACGGTCATTACCGCGTGCACGCTTTTGCAGATTTGTCTGGCGCTTTTCCAAGCTCTCCAGATCTGCCAGCATCAATTCTGTTTCAATAATATCCGCATCACGAACGGGGTCTACGCCACCTTCAACATGCGTGATGTCGTCATCTTCAAAACAACGCAACACATGGATAATAGCATCTGTCTCACGGATATTCGCCAAAAACTGGTTGCCCAGCCCTTCCCCACGTGATGCACCACGCACCAGCCCAGCAATATCAACAAACTCAAGGCTGGTCGGAATAGAACGTTGGGACCCACCAATTTGCGTCAGCACATCCAAACGCTTATCCGGCACTGCCACACGGCCCGTATTTGGCTCAATCGTACAAAATGGGTAATTCGCCGCTTGCGCTGCTGCCGTCTCGGTCAGAGCATTAAACAACGTGGACTTACCAACATTCGGTAGGCCAACAATGCCGCAATTGAAACCCATTCTATACTCCCGTTACGTCAGCGCAGCACAGGCTACGGCTTTATAAAATACACTCGTTGCCTTCTGTTCGCAGAAACCAGCGTAACGGACAACCATCGGGGCACAAAAACCCCGATAGTCTTCACGAAAAAAGAAAGATTAAAGCGCTGCAATCTTTTCTTTTGCTGCGGCCAAGATCGCCTCACGGTTCGCACCACCATTGCGCGATAAACCCTCAGCGATAAACCCTCAGCGATAATCGCGGTGACATCTTGCTGGCCCAAAGATGCAAAAACAGCCTTCAGATAAGAGACGTCATGCTCAAATGCCGCCGCAGGGGTGCCGGCTTCATAAATACCACCACGTGTCCCCACCAAAACAATCTTCTTCTGACCAACCAAACCTTCAATCCCCGTCGGCACATAACGGAATGTCCGGCCAGCCACCATAAAACGATCAATCCAAGCCTTTAGCTGAGATGGAACCCCGAAATTATACAGCGGCGACGCAACCACAATAATATCTGCTGCCTCAAACTCCGCCAGAACCTGAGCAGATTCCAGATGGTCTTCACGACGAGGCGCATCTGCGGGAATATCTTTGCCTTGCTGAGAAAATAACTCAAAATCAAGGTGCGGCAATGGCTGTGCCACAACATCACGATAGGTTACTTCAAGCGCAGCCTCTTTCGCTTTAAAGTGCGCGATCACTTCAGCCGCCAAAGCACGGCCCGCAGAATGATCACCCAGAATGCTGGAATCGATATGCAGAAGCTTGGTCATAGTCTTAATCCATAAGTTCGATTTTTACCGAACCTATGATAAGAGACGCTTGTACAATTTTGGCAAGAGCCTAATTCAAGAAACACTCATCCCACAGTGTTCCCTCTTGCTTTCCTCAAGTGTTTTCCGCTCAAATTAACCACATGACAGATCTACGCATCGGCATCGCAGGCATCACTGGCCGCCTCGGCTCCCTCTGTGCTCAAGAAGCAGGAACGGCACTTTCTGGCGGCATTTCACGCCACCCCATCCCTGAAGAGCACATTACATCATCCCCAGATGAACTCGCTCAACGTTCGAACGTGATCATCGATGTCAGCAATGCTGCTACAATCCTACGTCATGCCGAAAGCTTCAGCCGCCATCATTGCGCATGGGTACTTGGTACAACAGGGCTAGATGATGCCGCCCAAAAAGCCGTCATTGATGCCAGCCACCATATTCCAGTGCTACAAGCTGCGAATTTCTCACCCGCACTCACAATTTTCTTAGATTTAGCACGTCAAATCGGCGCTGCTCTCCCTGACTATGATGCCGAAATTGTCGAGACACATCATCGACAAAAACTCGATGCACCATCCGGCACAGCGCTGGCCATCGGCGATGCTGTAGCCCAAGGGCGCGGCGTCACACTCAAAGACGTCGCACGCACAGACCAAAACGGCTTACGTCCTGATGGTGCTATTGGCTTTGCATCACTACGTGGTGGGCAAGTCGTCGGCGCACATGACCTTATGCTCCTCGCCGCTGATGAAGAAATCACCCTCTCTCACCGAGCCCTAGACCGACGCGTCTTCGCACGCGGTGCTGTACACGCTGCACGGTGGCTAGCTCATCAACAGCCCGGCCTCTACAACATGGCTGATACGCTTAGAACGACGAGGTAATCAGATGTTGAGGCACAGCCTTTTCAAAAGCCGTGCCTCCTTACGACATCATTCCAAATAACGTCGCCAAAACTTAACATTTCCCTTGACCTAGCAAGACAATTCCGTCAAGTGGTCCCACTCCGAAATACCGTTACCGTAAATCCCTGCTTTCTCCAAAGCCGGAATAGCTGGTGCGGTCCTTTTCACCACTCATTCCCTGCGAGGTCCCTGAGTGCGCAATTACGGCGATTTTCTCTTCACATCTGAGTCCGTTTCCGAAGGTCATCCTGATAAGGTTGCTGACCGTATCTCGGACACCGTTCTGGATGCTTACCTTGAAGCAGATCCAGAAGCACGCGTTGCCTGCGAAACCATGGTCACAACCAACCGCGTCATGCTGGCTGGTGAAGTACGCGGCCCGAAATCTGTCGAGGACACGCTGATCGATCGCGCACGCGAAGCCATCAAAGATATTGGCTACGATCAAGAAGGCTTCTCTTGGAAGCACGCAGACATCACGTCTTACCTGCACGCTCAATCCGCTGACATTGCTCAAGGCGTTGATAGCGCAGACAATAAAGATGAAGGTGCTGGTGACCAAGGCATCATGTTCGGTTTTGCAACACGCGAAACAGAGCAACTTATGCCAGCTCCACTGTTCTATGCACAGAACATCCTCGAGCGCGTCCGTGATTACCGTAAAAATGGTGACGCACGTGGCGTAGGCCTCCTGCCAGACGCAAAAAGCCAAGTCACACTACGCTATGTTGACGGCAAGCCCGTCGGCGCAACGTCTGTCGTGATCTCCACCCAGCACGTTGAAGGCATGAGCCAACACACCATCCGCGAAACACTGCGTGATGTCGTGCGCGACGTTCTGCCAGAAGGCTGGATGTGCCCAGAAGACGAATTCTACGTAAACCCAACAGGCAACTTCGTCATCGGCGGCCCTGATGGTGACGCAGGTCTGACCGGCCGTAAAATCATCGTAGACACCTATGGCGGTGCAGCTCCTCATGGTGGTGGCGCGTTCTCCGGTAAGGACCCAACGAAGGTTGACCGTTCTGCCGCTTACGCTGCGCGTTACCTCGCGAAGAACGTCGTTGCCGCTGAACTCGCAGACCGTTGCACCATCCAGCTCAGCTACGCAATTGGCGTCTCCAAGCCGCTCTCCGTGTATGTTGATCTGGACAATACCGGCAAAGACATTGACGAAGCACGCCTCGGCGCCATCCTCAATGAGCTGGTTGACCTGTCACCACGCGGCATCCGCAAGCACCTGCGCTTGAACCGTCCAATCTACACGCCGACATCAGCTTACGGTCACTTCGGCCGCACGCCTGACGCAGCTTTGGACAACTTCACGTGGGAACAGGCTGATCTCGTCGACGCACTGCGCAACGCTTTCAATCGGTAATTCCCCCTGACTACGTCTCTTAAATCTCAACCGGAGCGCCTTTACGGCCGCCAACGTGGCCACCCGCTCCGGGCCCGTCAGCAGCGACTGCTCGAAGTGTCGCTGCCACGGCTCTCCCTGAAAACACCAGAAAACCCAGCCTCTGATTTTGGAGACGACCTTTCTGGTGTCTTTCTTGAAATTGGCTTCGGCGGCGGCGAACACGCGTTCGACCAGCACCGTCTCAACCCAAACGTCGGCTATATCGCCTCGGAAGTGTTTGAGAACGGCTTGTGCTCGCTCTTGTCTCGTCTGGTACCAGAAGGCGAAGAAGACACAGCAACACCACCAAAGAATTTACGTCTTTGGGCGGAAGATGCACGCCTTCTTCTCAAAAGCCTGCCTGAAAACAGCTTGGACCGCGCCTATCTGATGTTCCCGGACCCATGGCCAAAAGCACGCCACGCCAAGCGCCGCTTTGTCCATCCAGAAAACATCGCCCTCTTAGCCCGCGCGCTAAAACCGGGCGCTGTTTGGCGCGTCGCCAGTGACCACCCCGTCTATCAAGAATGGGTTGAAGAGGTCATGCACAAACAAGACCTGTTTGATGCACCACCTTACGCCACTGAACGTCCCGAAGGCTGGTCGCCTACCCGCTATGAAAGCAAAGCATTTCGCGAGGGCCGCCAACCATTCTATTGGACATTTACACGACGCGGCTAACGCACCTGCGCGTTAGCCCGTTTTCCACTTTCCCGATTCAAGCAGGGGTCTAAGAACATGACAGAGATCGAACGCGACGAAATGGAGTTTGACGTCGTAGTTGTTGGAGGCGGCCCCGCCGGACTATCCGCCGCAATCCGTCTCAAACAGATCTCACCTGACCTCAACGTCTGCTTGATCGAGAAAGGAAGTGAAATCGGCGCTCATATCGTCTCTGGCGCCGTTATTGAACCACGCGCCCTCGAAGAACTTCTGCCAGACTGGCGCCAGACGGATGCTCCTCTGCGCACCGAAGTCTCAGAAGAGCAAGTGCTCTTCCTTACTGAAAAACGCGCTTTTCCTATTCCCGGCCTTAACCTAGTCATGCCACACATGACTAATCACGGGAATTTTGTCGTCTCTTTAGGAGAAGTCTGCCGCTGGTTAGGTGAGCAGGCTGAAGCCTTGGGAGTCGAAATCTATCCAGGCTTCTCAGGTGCCCAGTTGCATATCGAAGATGGCCGCGTCACCGGCATCGTCACAGGTGATATGGGCATCGAGCGCGACGGAACACACGGACCAAACTTCACTCCCGGTATGATCCTTCGTGCACGCCAAACCATTTTGACCGAAGGCGCACGCGGTTCCCTCTCTGCTCACGCCATGAAGCATTTCAACTTGCGCGACGGCGTCGAACCCCAAACTTATGGCCTCGGCATCAAAGAAGTCTGGGAAATCCCCGAAGAAAATCACCGCCCCGGTTTTGTGCAGCATAGTTTCGGCTGGCCCCTTGATGACAGCACCTATGGCGGCGCATGGCTGTATCATTTCGGCAAAAACCTCGTCAGCTATGGCTTTGTCACCGGACTAGATTACAAAAACCCGCATCTTTCTCCCTTTGAGGAAATGCAACGCACCAAAAACCACCCCGCCTTCCGCCCCCATTTTGAAGGCGGAAAGCGCATCATCTACGGCGCTCGTGCTTTGTCTGAAGGTGGCGTACAATCTCTCCCACGCCTCACCTTCCCCGGCGGCGTTCTGGCGGGGGATTCTGCTGGCTTCGTGAACGTGCCCAAAATCAAAGGCACACATACCGCCATGAAATCCGGCATGCTGGCGGCGGAAGCCGTTGCAGACGCCCTCAACAAGAACGAGCCCCAAGCCCTTGGCCTTGAAGAGCGCCTGCGTAACTCATGGCTCTGGACCGAGCTTCACGGCGTCCGTAACATCCGCCCAGCTTTTGCTAAATGGGGCGCAAAACTCGGCGCACTCTATGCCGGGATCGACAGCATGCTGCTGCGTGGCCGCGCACCCTGGACCCTGCATCACCCCCATGCAGACCATGAAACCCTGCGCCCTGCGGCCAAAACAGCGCCCATCGCATACCCAAAACCCGATCATAAAGTCACGTTCGATCGGGTCAGCTCCGTTTTCCTAAGCGGTACCAACCACGAAGAAAACCAACCCATCCATCTAAAATTACGCGATCCCGCCAAGTGGCTCCCCGTAAATCATACGCTGTATGACTCACCTGAAAGCCGCTACTGCCCCGCCGGCGTTTACGAACAAGAGCAAAAAAGCGCCACCGAGTGGGATCTACGGATCAACGCGCAAAACTGCGTACATTGCAAAACCTGCGACATTAAAGACCCCACACAGAACATCGAATGGTGCACTCCTGAAGGTAGTGGCGGCCCGAACTACCCCGTCGGCATGTAAATATGTGAAGGGGATGTGACTTCCCCGCCCAATTCAGCTACCTTGTCTCCGCTTTGTGAAGTTAGAATGTGGCGGATTGGACAATGAAAGTACTCGTGCCGATCAAGCGCGTGGTCGATTATAACGTGAAAGTCCGTGTTTCTGCGGATGGTAGCGGCGTCGATACGCAGGGCGTTAAAATGTCAATGAACCCTTTTGACGAAATTGCCGTCGAAGAAGGGATCCGTCTGCGCGAAAGCGGAGCGGCTAAGGAAGTTGTGGTCGTCACCATCGGTGCTCAAGCGGCGCAAGACGTGCTGCGCACAGCTATGGCCATGGGAGCAGACCGCGCCATCCTCGTTAAAACCGATGAAACGCTTGAGCCACGCGCTGTCGCGAATGCGCTTAAAGCGATCATCGAGCGCGAGAACCCTGGCATCGTCAGCATGGGCAAACAAGCCATTGATGATGACATGAACGCGACCGGCCAAATCTTGGCAGCTAAGCTCGGTTGGCCACAAGCCACCTTCGCCAGCAAGGTCACAATCAACGGCGAACGTGCAGAAGTTACCCGTGAAATCGACGGTGGCTCCGCAACCTACGGCGTCCCCCTACCGGCAATCATCACCGCAGATCTACGCCTCAATGAGCCGCGCTATGCGTCGCTGCCCAACATCATGAAGGCGCGTAAGAAGCCTCTCGAAACTTTGGAATTAAGCAGCCTTAACGTAGATACAGCCTCACGGCTTACCACCATCTCCGTCGCTGAACCCGCAGAACGCCAAGCCGGCGTCATGCTCAACAGCGTCGCTGAACTGGTCGAAAAGCTCAAGACAGAAGCAAAGGTGATCTGATGACAGCGCTCGTTCTTCTGGAAATCGAAAACGGCGCAGTCCGTCAGGCATCGCGTTCTGCCGTTGCGGCCGCCGGTGCATTCGGCACCGTAGATGTCCTCGTACTAGGCCATGGCGCTGAAGCGGCTGCACGCCTTCCAGGTGTCACACGCGTTCTGCACGCTGAGGCCCTCTCTGACGCATTGGCTGAACCTGCCGCAGCGTTACTGGCCGACATTGCTTCAGGCTACACGCACATCATTGGTGCCGCGACAGCAACCGGTAAAAACATCCTCCCACGCCTCGCAGGCCTTCTGGATGTACAACCTATTCCTGACGTCATTGCCATCAATGACGCAGACACTTTTATCCGCCCGATCTATGCAGGCAACGCACTGGCAACCGTGCGTTCATCTGACAGCATCAAAGTCATCACCATTCGCGGCGCCAATTTTGATCCCGTCGCCAGCGAAGGTGGGGCAGCCACCGTCGAAGCAGTCGCCTTCAACGCAGCCTCACAGGTAAATGCGGCTGAACTTCTGTCCGTTAACCTCTCCACGTCAGAGCGCCCCGAGCTGGAATCAGCCCGCGTTGTCATCTCTGGCGGTAAGGGGTTGAAGGACGCTGAAAACTTTAAGCTTCTCGAACCCATTGCCGATAAACTCGGCGCGGCCATTGGCGCATCACGTGCAGCCGTTGATTCAGGCTTTGCCCCGAATGAAATGCAAGTGGGTCAAACAGGCAAAATTGTTGCGCCTGAGTTGTACATTGCTGTCGGCCTATCAGGCGCCATCCAGCATCTTGCTGGGATGAAAGATAGCCGCGTCATCGTTGCTATTAACTTAGACCCGGAAGCCCCTATTTTCCGTGTTGCTGATTATGGCCTTGTTGCAGATCTGTTTACCGTTCTGCCTGAACTGGAATCAGCTCTCTAAAACGCAAAAAAGACGGGGACGATCTGCCGCAATGATAGCGGCAGATCGTCCCCGAACTTTCATATTAAAACGCTTTGCTTAATGTTTAACCTCTTGCAAAGATAGGTGTTTTTCGTTACAGGATGCGCCGTCGGCCGGAGTGTAGCTCAGCCTGGTAGAGCACTGTGTTCGGGACGCAGGGGCCGGAGGTTCGAATCCTCTCACTCCGACCAGCCCATATATCCCCCCCATAAAAACGCCTTATTGAACACCACACGCACGATGGAGTTCAACGAGTTGCATCGCAGCTTGCAACAATGCCGGGCAGTCCTGCCAATGAGCAAGAACCTCCCCCGCCATAGCGTGCTGAAATGCCTTATCCCAGCCATGCATCGCCGGACAGAACGCATGAGGCTGCGCCACCGTACAACCACTCAAAAACACCACACTGCCCAAAAGCATCACATATTTCATGCATCCCCTCGATTCAGCGCAAGCAACAACTCATCACGCGTTCTCGGCGCATCTGCACGGCTCTGAGCCATTTGCAACAGCGCAGCATTTTCCACTTGAACCGCCACAATATCGTGCTGAGCCGTTTGCCCCTGCCGCCCTCGCATACCAGCGCGATACAACAAAACCCCTGCCCCCATAGTCAATAAGACTACAAAGGCAAGAATAATCAAATTCACCGTCACGGCGTCACGGGTACTCCAGATGCCGCCTGTGTCGGTACAGCTTCCGGCACAATCAACGCTTTCTCGAGCGCTGCGGCACCATCAAAAATTTTCGCAATCGCGGCATCAACATCACTCACATTCACATGCAGGCTCAAATGTGACACCAATGCTTCCAGCACACCTTGGGCCACCATCCCACCAATACGCACCGTCTGCTGCACATTATCAGTGTCAGACTTACCAAAACTTTGATTAATAAGATTTTCAAGAGAAGATACGGATGTAAAAGACATAAAATAAATCCTATATTTGGTCGTTTAATTTCGTGTTTTTTAATTATTTATTTTTTCATTTTTCTCTCCCTTCTCTTTAACATCTACAATGCAGTTAGTGGCCCACCCCACATTAAGACCCAATAAAGAAATCACTTTATACACCCGATAAAGCCATGAATTCATTTCTGGCGGGGGTGTAAAAACAGTGATTAATTTACAAAAAATAATCAAAAATGCTGCCCAACTTTCATAATGCGTTGGGATCACATTCAAAATACCTGATAAATCCACAAAAGGCTCAACCACAATCAGTCCTTATATGAAAACATATTAGAAAAATTTAAAATTTTTATTGAAATTTATTAAGCCAAAAATTATTAATGGCTTAATGCCACAATACTTATTAGAAATGCGTTCATTTTTCAAGCTCTAATTTCATTCAGATAGGAAGAGCTGTTGATTAGCCATCACTTTCCTCCTATCCAAGGAGAGCATATTCACTTGCCGTATTCAGGAGATTTTTATGAACCGCACTCTTCGTGGCGTACTACTCCTCACCGCACTCACCACAGCCTCTCCGGCTCTGGCAGAACCCGGTGGCTGCCTAAAATACGGCGCTGCTGGCGCTGTTGGCGGTCATCTTGTCAAGCATGGCGTCCTTGGTGCCATCGGTGGTTGCGTCGCTGGTATGTACACACGCCACCAATACCGTAAAAGCCTCGCTGAAAAGGCTGCTCTCTGGGATAAAGAACATCCCGCAGCACCAGACCAAAAAGCAAGCTGGTGGCAAAGTCACCATGATGCATCGTCTGTAAAACAAAAAGCCGCTTGGTACGATGCCGAACACCCTGACACCGGCAGCAACCAACAACCTTCTGCTGCTGCACCACAGCACTAAAAACAAAAAACCCGCCTGATTGTTCAGGCGGGTTTTTTCACACACAAACAAACATTAACACTACGCCGCAAAGCCCTTCAATGCTTGTCGCGTCAGAGCTTCAATCAAATCAATAGCCGCCACATCATCATTCAAACACGGAACCAGCGCAAACTCTTCACCGCCTGCGTCCACAAACTCCTCACGAAGTTCATTCCCGATTTCGTCCAATGTCTCAATGCAATCCGCCATAAAACCAGGTGTAATCACAGCAATACGCGTCACGCCCTGCTCTGGCAGTTTAGACACAAATTCAGACGTATAAGGCTGCAACCATTCCATCGGCCCAAAACGAGATTGGAACGTCAAAGGCATTTGCTCGTCACGTAAATCCAAGGCAGAGCGCAGCGCTGTTGTCGTACGCTCGCACTCCTCACGGTAACGATCCCCCTTATCAACACAAATTTTAGGCAGACCATGGAAAGACACAACCAAACGCTGCGGTTTAAAGCTTAACCCACCTAAAGTCCGACGTACCGACTCTTCAAGACCTTTAATAAACAATGGATGATCTGGAAAAGACGGAACCGTCAACACAGAAGGCTGACCCCGCAACCGCATCAAAGCACGAAAAAGCTGATCATTAGCCGTCGCCGTCGTCGTCGCAGAATACTGGGGGTAAAGCGGGAGACTGATGATACGATCACAGCCCTGATCCATCAGTTCATCAACCGCTTGAGCAATAGACGGCTTGCCATAACGCATGCCCCACGCAACCGGTACATCTTCCTGCTTAAAACGCTCTTTCAGCAATTCTGCTTGGCGCTGGGTATACACCCGCAAAGGAGAAGCATTCTGCTCACGGTCCCAAATACGCGCATAATTCGCACCACTTGCGAAAGGCCGGCGTGCCAAAACAGGCCCCTGCAAAATGGGCTGCCAGAGAAGAGACGGCGCTTCAATAACGCGTCTATCTGACAAAAATTCGCTGAGATACCGTCGAACTGCCCAATACCCCGTATCATCCGGTGTGCCGAGGTTAACCAGCAGCACACCCGTGCGACCAGTTTTGGGAATAGCGGTACAGGGGGTGCGATATATAAAAGCCATAACGCAATAAACTATCAAGGCTAAAGAAGTTGCAACCTCTTACCTTCACTTGTGAAAAAAACGCGTCCCATAAGGGACGCTATCGTCGGTGCCTTACGCGAGCGTAAGACAGGGATGGTCTCAAAATCCCACTACACGTCGCTGCCGCAAATAACCCAACAAAAATCATCGCAATTTCAAAGTAAAACGGTGAGGTAATCATGAAGTTCATTTCTGACCTCCTAGAGCTCTTCTGGGGAAATCCTGAGCTCAATTAAGAGAGTGGCAATCTTACTTTTCAGTTTCAAGAAAAAAATGCGATCTCATGCAAAAAAAATGTCACAAGCCCGTATAAAGCGCGGAAAACCGCATTTTTCGTGCCTGATGAATAAAATACAGCTTTGCCCCATGCATTCGGACTGACCGAAAAACCAAATACAGCGATGCTGTCAAAGGTGTCTTTTTTGATAATGGCAAATACCGGATTTGAACCGGGTGGTGCTCTTGCATAGATTGCGGCACAATCGACAGTCCAAGACCTCCCGCTACCAAGTTAAGGGCTGCCATAAGCTGCGGTCCTTTCTGGCGGATGTTCGGCGCAAAACCTGCACCATGGCACGCATCAACAATCGTACGGTACAAACCGTTATTGTACTGACTTTGATACAAGATGAAGTCTTCGCCCTCTAACTCCCCCAAGCGAATCCCACCCTCACAAACACCTTGAGCAAGCCGATGATGAACCGGCACCGCCACAACCATAGGTTCATCAAAAAGCTGCTCCACCACAATATCAGACGCATCTGGAATCGACGCCCGCACAAAGGCCACATCAACACGCTCATCACGCAGCGCCCCAAGCAATTGGCTTGAATTTCCTTCCGTAAGGCTCACATCCACATCTGGCCAGCGCTGCCGAAAATCGCCCAACACGGCTGGCAGACTCGGGTGGCACATAGCGGAGTTCGTAAAACCAACCGCCAGTTCACCACTTTCCCCCCGCATCACACGCCCAACATCGCGCACCGCCTCATCCAGCCGGTCAACAATATCATATGCCCCATCTAACAACGTCCGTCCGGCTGGCGTTAGACGCATTCCGCGTGCATGACGCTCGAACAGAATAACCCCTAATTCTTGCTCAACTTTTCGTAAAAGCCGCGTCAAAGGCGGCTGCTGAATACCCAAACGCTCTGCCGCAAGAGTAAGATTACCCTCCTCAGCAATTGCAATCATTGCACGGAGATGACGTAGCTCAATCATCCCATACCTTTAAGGTATAACAATTGCCTCATGCAAACATTGCCTGACCATGACGTTCATCAGTACAACCGCTCCATAGATTAGGATCTATCTTAAGGTCCTAACCCACATATTGACGCTAGAGGACGTTCCAATGACCAACGCACACGTCGAACGCATCCCCGCCACCCTCATCGCCGGTGACGGTATCGGTCCCGACATTACAGCCTCCGTCACAACTGTCCTCGATGCACTCGGCGCTCCTTTCGAATGGGACCGCCAAGAAGCCGGCCTCGGCGCTTTCGAAAAAGAAGGCACCGCTCTGCCAGAAAAAACCCTCGAAAGCATCAAACGCACCGGCCTGGTGCTCAAAGGCCCGCTGACGACTCCGGTCGGCAAAGGCTTCCGCTCCATCAACGTCACGCTGCGTCAAAAATTTGACCTCTATGCGAATGTCCGCCCCACTCATACGCTCGTGCCCGGCGGCCGCTATGAGAATGTTGACCTCGTCGTGATCCGTGAAAACGTCGAAGGTCTTTACGCCGCGATGGAGCACTACCTGCCTTCAGGGAATGACCCACAAGCCGTTGCGTATGGCGCTGGCTACAACACCCGCACAGAATGTAACCGCATCGTGCGCTTTGCCTTCGAATACGCCCTGAAGAACGGCCGCAAGAAGGTTACACTGGTCCATAAGGCCAACATCCTCAAAATCCTCAGTGGGCTGTTCTTGGAAGAAGGCCGCCGCGTCGCCGCAGAATATGAAGGCCGCGTCGCCGTCGAAGAAAAAATCGTCGATGCCTGCGCCATGGAACTGGTCGTGAAGCCAGAACAATATGACGTCATGGTCACGACCAATCTGTTTGGCGATATTCTGTCTGACCTGACAGCAGGCCTCGTCGGTGGGCTTGGCATGGCGCCCGGCGCGAATATCGGTGAATCCATGGGCCTGTTTGAAGCCGTCCACGGCTCCGCACCGGACATCGCCGGTAAAGGCATTGCTAACCCACTGGCTCTGATGATGGCTGGCAGCATGATGCTCGCCCATGTTGGCCGCATCGACCTCTCACAACGCCTCGACAACGCCATGAAACACATCATTGAAGTCGACGGCGTCCGCACCCGTGACCTCGGCGGCTCCGCCACCACAGAAGACGTCACACAAGCCCTGCTGCGCGCTATCCGCTAATCACGCCCTTTCGGAGATATTTGTATGAAACTCGTCGGCAACGACCTCCTGAATGCTGGCCGTGACCTAAGCGTTGATGGCCGCTCCTACCGCTACTTTTCACTACCCGCAGCAGCGGAGAAGATTGGCGATATTTCCCGCCTGCCCGTCAGCCTCAAAATCCTGCTGGAAAATACCCTCCGCTTCACAGACGGCACCAGCTACACAGAAGCAGACGCCCAAGCCATTGCAGACTGGCTCAAAAACGCTAGCTCCACGCAGGAAGTCCCCTTCAAACCTGCCCGCATCCTGATGCAAGACTTCACCGGCGTTCCTGCCGTCGTGGATCTTGCCGCCATGCGTGATGGTATTCTTACCCTTGGTGGTGACCCTCGCCGCGTGAACCCACTCGTCCCGGTGGATCTGGTCATTGACCACTCTGTCATGGTGGATGTCTCTGGCCGCGAAGACGCGCTCCAGCAAAACGTCACCCGCGAGTTCGAACGTAACGGCGAGCGTTACGCCTTCCTGCGCTGGGGCCAACAAGCCTTTGACCAATTCCGCGTTGTGCCGCCCGGCGCTGGCATCTGCCATCAAGTGAACTTGGAATATCTCTCCCGCGTCGTCTGGACCCGTGAGATTGACGGCACCACCTACGCCTACCCAGACACACTCTACGGCACCGATTCCCATACCACGATGGTCAACGGCCTCGGTGTTCTCGGCTGGGGCGTGGGCGGCATTGAGGCGGAAGCCGCCATGCTCGGCCAGCCCATCGCCATGCTGATCCCGGATGTGATCGGCTTCCGCATGGAAGGCAAACTCCCTGAAGGCACAACCGCAACAGACCTCGTTCTGACCATCACCCAGATGCTGCGGGCAAAAGGCGTTGTCGGTAAGTTCGTTGAGTTCTACGGCCCAGCGCTAAATGATCTACCACTGGCAGACCGCGCCACAATCGCCAATATGGCCCCCGAATATGGCGCAACCTGCGGTTTCTTCCCGGTCGATGCACAAGCGCTCGACTACATGCGCCAAACAGGCCGTGATGAACACCAAATCGCCCTGACGGAAGCCTATCTGCGCGCACAAGGCATGTTCCGTGATGCCAACACGCCAGACCCTGTCTTCACTTCGTCTTTGTCTCTCGACATCTCAACCGTACGCCCCTCCCTCGCAGGCCCAAAGCGCCCGCAAGACCGCGTCGCCCTCGATGTCGCCGCACCATCTTTCGAAAAAGCCCTGACCGAAACGCTCGGTGTTGCAGCAGACAAGACACAAACCACCGCTCCCGTCGCAGGAACCGATTATAGCATCGGCCACGGCTCCGTCGTGATCGCAGCCATTACCTCCTGTACGAACACATCCAACCCCGCCGTACTCATCGCTGCTGGCCTCGTCGCACGCAAAGCACGCGCTTTGGGCCTGACGCCTAAGCCATGGGTCAAAACATCCCTCGCGCCGGGCTCTCAAGTCGTCACCGATTATCTGGACCGCGCGAACCTGACCGAAGACCTCAGCGCGCTGGGCTTCGATACAGTCGGGTATGGCTGCACCACCTGCATCGGCAACTCCGGCCCATTGCCGCAAAACATCGTCGATGCAATCGAAGAAAACAGCCTCGTGGCAACCTCCGTTCTCTCTGGCAACCGCAACTTCGAGGGGCGTATCTCCCCGAACGTCCGCGCAAACTATCTTGCCAGCCCGCCACTCGTCGTCGCTTACGCGCTCTTCGGCACCATGCGCGAGGATATCACCACAGCAATTCTCGGCCATGGTCCAGACGGTCAAGAAATACGCCTGAAAGACATCTGGCCCAGCAATGCCGAAGTCGCTGAACTCATCGGCTCCGCCGTCACGCGTGAAGCCTTTGTTGAACGCTACGGCAAAATCACCGAAGGCACCCCAGAGTGGCAAGCCCTCGGCGCAGCAGCGGATTCTGCCACCTTTAACTGGCAGCCAAGCTCCACCTATGTGCAAAACCCACCCTATTTTGATGGGCTAACAGCAGAACCTGCACCACGCAAAGACATTACCGGCGCACGTATCTTGGCCCTACTCGGTGATAATATCACCACAGACCATATCTCCCCCGCCGGAGCGATTGCCGCCAGCACCCCCGCTGGTGAATACCTGCAATCACACCAAGTCCCCGTGCGTGATTTTAACTCCTACGGCTCCCGCCGTGGCAATGACCGCATCATGGTCCGTGGCACCTTTGCCAATATCCGAATCCGCAACGAAATGGCCCCCGGCACAGAAGGCGGCATGACCTCCTTCCAGCCAGACGGCACCGTCATGCCGATCTATGACGCCGCAAAGCGTTATGAAGAGGCTGGAACACCACTCGTTGTCTTCGGCGGCAAAGAATACGGCATGGGGTCTTCCCGTGACTGGGCGGCTAAAGGCACACGCCTCCTCGGTATTACCGCCGTCATCACCGAAAGCTTTGAGCGCATCCACCGTTCAAACCTCGTCGGTATGGGCGTTCTACCGCTGACCTTTGAACCGGGCACCACCCGTAAAACCCTCGGCCTCAATGGTTCAGAAACCATTGCCATCGAAGGCATTGACGATCTGGCACCGGGCAAAACCCTTACCATGACCATCACCCGCCAAGACGGCAGCACACAAAGCGTCCCACTACTGTGCCGCGTCGATACGATTGATGAAGTGGCCTATTTCCAGCATGGCGGCATCCTGCCTTACGTACTGCGCGGCATGGCCTCCGCTTAACATCAGCACACCCTCTGTTGCTCATAAGGCAACAGAGGAAAGAACATGCAGCACTCCCCTGCATGTTCTTCTTGCACTCCGGGCACTCCATCCATAACGTGTTGTGATCTGATCACGTTTACGCGGTCAGTTATGCAGACACAGATGGAGCGCCCGCCGGCGCGCCACCGGCGGGAACTTCCACGGCCTTGGGAGACCCGCGATGCCTGCCTTGAACACCTCGTCCCACTCCGAAAGCGAATCACACCCGCTTGACCTCATGGAACAAGTCCTCGGCTTGTATGAATGGGAATTTGAACGCCTTGGCCCCAACGAAATGGTGGCCGAAGCGCCTGGCCAATGGGGGGATTACGGACTGATCTTTACATGGTCAGACGAATTAGCCGCCCTGCACCTCAACTGCATCTTCGATTTGAAGTCCCCCAAAACAACACGCAATGATGTGTATGAACTCATTGCTCTCGCGAATAACCACCTGTGGGTAGGACACTTCACCCTTGATGCAGAAAGCAAAATCCCTTCATACCGCCACACTCTCCTAACACGTGGTGCCCCTTCTCTCCCAAGCGAAAGCATGGAAGACTTGATTGATATTGCACTCTCAGAGTGTGATCGCTTTTACCCGGCATTCCAATTCGCGCTTTGGGGCGGCCAAACCCCTCAAAATGCGCTGGATGCCGCAATGCTTGACTGTATCGGAGACGCTTGACCATGCCTTCCACCTCCATTCTTCTTGCAGGCTGCGGAAAACTCGGCGGTGCCCTCCTTGATGGTTGGCTTGCTTCTCCCAACCCACCACGCATGGTCGTGCTGGACCGCCACAAAAACTGCGATAATGAGAATGTCACCATCATTCGCAGCGCAGACAGCGTACCGGACGACTTTGCGCCAGACATCATCGTCCTTGCCGTTAAACCCGCCGTCGCAGATGACGTGATCACCTCTCTGACGCAAACCCTCGGGCAGCGTCTAGAAAACGCCGCGTTCCTCTCCGTAATGGCCGGACGTACCTGCGCCTCCCTCAGCGCAGCAGCGCAAAAAGCCGGGCAGAAATGCCCAACGCTGCGCGCTATGCCCAACACCCCATCAACCATCGGTGCCGGTGTAAGCGGCCTCTACGCTGCCCCTGACTGCACAGAAGCACAAACGCGCCTCTGTCATGACCTCCTCTCCGCTGTAGGAGACGTTGTCGAAGTCAGCGAAGAAAAAGACCTACTCGGCGTAACGGCACTCGCAGGTTCCGGCCCAGCTTATGTGTTTCTTTTGGCAGAACTGCTTGAAAAAGCAGGCCAAGCACACGGCCTCTCCGCCGAAACAGCACGCCGTCTCGCTCGCGGTACCATCTACGGCGCCGGGCGCATGCTCAATGAACTCCCGGATGATGCCGAGACATTGCGTAAAGCTGTCACAAGCCCCAATGGCACAACAGCTGCTGCTCTTTCGGAACTCATGCAAGAAGAAGCATGGCCCCGTGCAGTTGACAAAGCCATTTCTGCCGCTGTTCACCGCGCTGAAGAATTAGCCGGCTAAGACGCAACATCGCGTTACTGGAAAATTACCACTCCAGTAACGCCTATTCTCCCAGTTTAGCCGCCATCTTATGCAACTGACTGGACAAAAACACGATTCTCTCGCAGAGAACGGCATAAATAGGTTTCAGGAGATGCAGATGGACGACGGATTCAAGACACCCGATGGCGCATCATTACACAGTGACACGCCCGTGAACCCATTTGACTCTGCTCTTCTCCGCGCTGCCTTTGACCGCGCTGGCTCAGAAGGCTGGCACCGTTTTTCACTGGTTGATGCCGCAGCCGACGCGAACTTACCTGTTGACGCCGTGCGCGCACGCTTTCCCTACAAAGCAAAACTCCTCATCACCCTTTCTCAACTCGCCGATAGCAGCGCTCTACGCGATGAAAGCGAAGGAGCAATCAAAGAGCGCCTCTTTGACCTTCTCATGCGCCGCCTTGATGTTCTGCAAGAATATCGCTCAGGTGTGCAGGCCGTCATGCAGGCACTACCGCTAGATCCCCCTCTCGCCGCCTTGCTCGGCGCTTTAACTCTCGATTCCATGCGCTGGATTGCAGAAACGGCAGGCATTGATGGCTCCGGATTGCGCGGTGCTTTGCGCATTAAAGCTATTTCCGGCATTTGGGCCCTCTCGCTCAACACGTGGCATAAAGACGAAAGCGCAGATCTCGGCACCACCATGGCTGCCCTCGAAAAAAACCTCGAAAAAGCTGAGCGTTTTGGTGCCCTTCAACCCTCCCCTCGTCAGAAGCTTCACCAAGCTCTCAACCGCTCAACGCTCCCTAATCACGATTTAGAAGTCGAATATTGAAAAAAGGGGGTTTACGCGCCCCCAAAAGTTGGATTAAAAGGCTCTCGTTCTTGGGGCGTAGCCAAGCGGTAAGGCAGCGGATTTTGATTCCGCCATGCGGAGGTTCGAATCCTCCCGCCCCAGCCAGAACATACCAAAAAATAAAGCATTCCCCAGAAAATACGCACGGGTTTTTATTGCGTTCACTCTGCACGCAGGACCACTTCGACACAATGGCCTTGACCCTAGAGGCCTTTCACGTCACTCAAGAGACGATTTACAAACAATCATCCAGCCATTTATCGACAAATGACTGTCATGACTCCCTAAAAATACAACTTCTTTTCAAGCTGTCAGCCCATCAGGCCACGTTCCTTAGGCAAACGCCTTAGCGTCCGTAAGCGCCTCGTGAAAAGCTCACCATTGTTGAGCAAGCGACCACACATCTGCAACGCACTGCTTTTGCAGAGCAACGACAGACAGTCCACCGCTCTTAAAATTCACCAACGACACCAACCCACACAAGCCGCCCACAAAAAAGGCGTCTACACATGAGTGTAAACGCCATGACTCACTTTAACGCGAAAATGTTTTTACCATTTCCGCAATCCCCGTCTGACGGCGCGTGACCTGTCGCGCTGCCTGTAAAACCGAACGCGCCTGACCAATCGCGGAATCCAGCTCATTATTAACAATCACATGATCAAACTCAGACCAATGCGAAATCTCGTCCAAAGCAGCACGCATCCGCTTTTCAATTTCTTCTGGATGATCTGACGCACGGCGGTGCAAACGCCGCTCCAACTCTTCCAAAGAAGGCGGCAGGACAAACAAACTAACAACATCCTCTGGCATAGCCGCACGCATCAAGCGGTGCCCCTGCCAATCAATATCAAAGACCATATCGTAACCAGCAGCCAAAGCCTCTTCTACTGGCTGACGCGGCGTCCCATACCCACGGCCAAACACTTCCGCCCATTCAAGCAGTTCACCATTTTCTGCCATGGAACGAAATGTCTCTAAATCACGAAAATGGTAATGAACGCCCTCTACTTCCCCAGGGCGTGGCTGACGCGTTGTCACCGACACAGAATGCTTCAAAGAAGGCTCGGAAGCGCGTAGAGCATTGGCAATCGTGGATTTTCCGGCACCTGATGGCGCCGAAATAATAAAACAAACCCCACGGCGAGACGGGCGCGTCATAAGGAACTCCTTGTTACGCTCGCCACCCATAATACAGGGCGGCATCATGATTGCCCTGTTTCATGCCTGAAAACTGTCGCCCTGAAAACAGCCCTCTCAGTCCCCCAAGCCAGAACCTCTGCCCAGCCTCTCTGCGGAACGCCATCCTATTTTACAGCCGATATTACGACTCATGCTGCAACTGCGCTGCCAAAGTATTGCCCAAACTGCGCCGTGGAGGCCCGCCGAGAATATGCCCAAAAGGAGCAAGAACCTCGATATGATCACAAATGATCTTAAAGACGGCAAGCATCGGCACCGACAAAATTGCCCCCGAGATACCCCACATCCAATCCCAAAATAACAATGATCCAACCACAAATACTGGGTTTAACGTAAAGCGCCGCGCTAACAGCATCGGCGTAATCGTTTCGCCTTCTAAAATATGTACAAAAAGATAAATCAACGGCGGAATAAGTGCATGAACCACAGATGAAAAACTAAACAGACCTACAACAAAATAAACCACCATTCCTGTAAGTGGTCCAATAATGGGTATATAATTCAATAAAAATGCAAGCACCCCCCATAATAATGGATTAGGAACACCTGTTAACCAACATTGAATAACATTCAAAACGCCCACCAAAACATTCATAATGGTAACCGTTACCAGATACACGGAAACATTACGCTCAATCTGCAAAGCCATCTGCACAACACGCCGCTTTTCTGCAAAAGTCGGCATAATTTCGACCACCCGCCGCAACAGCGTGTCACCCTCCGTCATCAGGAAAAACAGCATCAGCAGCATGGAAAAAAATCCATCAGCAAAATCACGCGTGCCAGCCAAAACGGATGAACCAAAGCGTGATAAAGCGCCATCACCACCCAATGATGAATTAGCATGCAAAGCACGCACAACATGATGCCCATTAAACAGCGCTGATAACCGCACATAATCAGACTGCAATGCATCAATTGGCCCGCGTAAGAGGGCCATTTTCTGCTGCAAGGCAGGCAAGGCTTGTGGCACACGCGACAACCACCCTGCGGCGGGCACGGAAATTGTCGTCGCAATACCACCAACAATCCCAAACATCGCAACAATCAACAATAAAGCGGCTAAATGTCGTGGAAAATGAAGTTTTTGTGTCATGAAACGCATCGGTGCCAACATGAGCAGATTCAACACAACAGCAAACACAAACGGCAAAAGAATCGGTGCCGTAAAATATAAAGAATAAAATACCGCAAGAACGGCCAAGACAATTAAGCACATATCCCGGACATTAATGTGCTTACGCCACGCACTCTCCGGCAAGGTATAATGCGGCAAAGACGCATCATCACCATCCCAACGAAAAGATGGCTTTTTTCTCGGTTTAGCGGTGGTTTTGCCCGGCGCGCTTCCGGCGGTTTCAGCACCTTGTTGTGACCCGTTGAGCATTTTTTCAGTCTTAGAGCCTGACATAGAGTGCCTAAAGATGAGCAAATTAATCGAAAAGAACCATCTAAGCGACTACACGTTTTTGTGTTCTATACAAAATTACTCTTGAACTCCCCCCCCAAGAACAGACATTCTGCCCACATATCGGGAGTGCATTCTCTCTTTTCCCATGACAGGAATGGAACACATCATGGCTTGGAACACACCTAAAGTTACCGAAATCCCACTGGGCGCAGAAATCAACTCTTATGTCTGCGGCAAAACCAAGTAAGGTTTTCGCAGAAAAACCGGTTCTTTCTGGATAGAAGGAGCCGGTTATGTTGACGGCACACACCAAGCACGGCATGCGGTATAGGTGATGTCACCTTTTGCAGCGGCCATTATCTTATGATTGATCTCCTCGTCCTCGGTTCGGGAGCTGGCGGCGGCTTTCCTCAATGGAATTCGGCTGCACCCGGTTGTATTGCAGCACGCCAACACAATGGGACATCCCCACGCACACAGGCCTCTGTTGCCGTTAGTGGTGATGGCAAACGTTGGTTTCTCTTTAATGCCGCGCCTGACATACGACAGCAAATCAACGAAAATCCTGCTCTGCACCCCGCACCTGAGCAAGACGGGCAATTTCGTCACACACCAATTCAATCTGTTATTCTCACATGCGGCGAAATTGACGCGATTACAGGCCTCCTCACCTTGCGTGAGCGTGAACCATTTTCGCTCATGGCCAGCACCTCGACCTTGGAGCAACTCAACGCCAACCCTATTTTTGGCGCTCTTGACCCCGCCATCGTGCCGCGCATTGCTCTACAGCTTGATGAACCCTGCCCGCTACACCACAAAGATGGCAGTGAGAGCGGCCTGACACTCACCGCTTTTGCCGTACCAGGCAAAGCACCTCTCTACGCCGAAGCTGAAGGCTCACGCCCCGATGAAACGCTTGGGCTAAGTGTCTCTGATGGTACACAGACCCTGCTCTTCATCCCCGGATGTGCTGATATCACAGCCGATATTATACACCGCGCGGAGCAAGCAGACCTGCTCCTGTTTGATGGCACATTATGGCGCAATGATGAAATGATCCGCGCAGGATTAAGTCCAAAAACAGGGAAACGCATGGGCCATGTTTCCGTCGCTGACCCGGACGGACCAATGGCAAGCTTCAAAGACTGCGCAAAACCTCAAAAAGTGCTGATCCATATCAATAACTCAAATCCCATCCTGCTGGACAACAGCCCAGAGCGCGATGCCGTAACCCAAGCGGGTTGGACCATCGCTGCAGACGGAATGACCTTCAGATTGGAAACCCCATGACCGCCCCCCTCACGGCCAGCCTGACACCAGACCAGCTTGAAGACCGCCTGCGCCAAATCGGCGCTGAGCGCTACCACAACAAGCACCCTTTCCACCGTAAATTACACGATGGCTTGCTCAACAAAGAGCAAGTGCAAGCATGGGCTCTTAACCGCTATTATTATCAGGCAAGCATCCCCGCAAAAGACGCGACACTTCTCGCACGTCTGCCAACCACCGAATTACGGCGTGAATGGCGCCGCCGTATTGAAGATCATGACGGCACCGAACCCGGCACCGGAGGCGTTGCCCGCTGGCTCGTTCTGACAGACGGCCTCGGCCTTGACCGGCACTATGTGGAAAGCTTGAAAGGCCTACTTCCGGCCACGCGCTTCTCCGTCGAAGCCTATATCCACTTTGTACGGGACCGCTCCATTCTGGAAGCCATTGCGTCATCTCTCACAGAACTCTTCTCGCCGACCATCATCAGCGAACGCGTCTCGGGAATGCTCCAGCATTACGACTTCATTTCCCACGATACACTCGCTTACTTCACCCCACGCCTGACCCAAGCACCACGTGATTCAGACTTCGCACTCGCCTATGTCCGTGAACACGCAAAAACCATTGAACAGCAAGAAGCCGTTCTGGCAGCTCTTGAGTTCAAATGCTCTGTCCTCTGGACCATGCTCGACGCCCTCGATCATGCCTATATTAACGGCAACATTCCTCCTGGTGCCTTTATTCCATGACCACACCACCACCACAGGACGCGCAAACGCGCGTCCCATCTCTCGCACGCGGGTACCGCCTACAACACGATAAAGTACGTGACTTATGGCTCATTCAAGCACCTGAAAAAGCATTAATCCTCGAAGGTGCCGCGCCTGAAATTCTCCGTTTAGTCGATGGAGAGCGTAGTATTGCGACCATAATTGATACGCTCAGCGTACGTTATGATGCTCCCCGCGACCTCATCACCAACGATGTCCTTACGCTCTTGAATGATTTGACGGAAAAAAGAGCATTGCGGGCGTGACCATTGCAGCCCCTATGAGCCTTCTGGCTGAGCTGACACATCGCTGCCCCCTTGCCTGCGTTTATTGCTCCAATCCGCTCCAGTTAGAGCGCCGTGCAGCCGAAATGAGCACGGAAGGTTGGCTCAAAACACTCGATCAAGCTGCTGAAATGGGCATTTTACAAGTGCACTTCTCCGGCGGGGAGCCCATGGCCCGTCCGGATCTGCCACAGCTTATCCGCCATGCTCGCTCTCTCAACCTGTATACCAATCTCATAACGTCTGGCATTTTACTCAATAAAGACACATTAGCAGCCCTTGACGATGCGGGTTTGGACCATATCCAACTCTCGTTCCAAGACGTCACCAATGAAGGCGCAGAGCGCATTGGCGGCCTGAAAAATGCTCAACCCCGCAAATTAGAGGCTGCACGGCTCATTAACGAACTAGGCATTCCTCTCACCCTCAATTTTGTTGTGCACCGTGAAAATATCGCACGCATCCCGGACATGTTTACCCTTGCTCGTGACCTGAAAGCCCAGCGCGTCGAAATTGCACACACACAATATTACGGATGGGGCCTCAAAAATCGTTCTGCTCTCCTACCCAGCCGTGAGCAGTTGAACGATGCCACGCGCTTTGTTGAAGATGAACAACGCAAGGGTGGCTTAGCCATTGATTATGTCACCCCAGATTATCACGCAGAAACCCCCAAACCCTGCATGGATGGCTGGGGACGGCGTTTCATAAACATCACGCCTAGCGGGCGCGTTCTGCCCTGCCATGCTGCTGAAATTATTCCAAATGTTGCCTTCCCTAATGTAGAAGACACATCTCTAAATGAGATTTGGTTCGATTCTGAATTGTTTAATCTCTTCCGTGGCACGGATTGGATGCCAGAACCTTGCCGCTCATGCCCGAAGAAAGAAGAAGATTGGGGAGGCTGCCGTTGTCAGGCTCTCGCCCTCACAGGTAATGCCGCCAATACGGACCCTATTTGCTCCAAATCTCCCCTGCACCATACGGTGGATCAGGCCCTTAAAGAAGCCGGTAAAAACCCAACAGATCTACTCTACCGCCGCTTTTAACCGCACCATTTCGTGTAAACTCCGCACAACATCCTGCACAGGCTGAGCCCACTCCCCCGGCTTAGCTTGTCTAAAAATACGCATCGACGGATACCATTCCGTCTCCTCACCACACTCCCCCCAACGCCAACAGGCATCATAGCGCGATAACAGCCATACAGGCCGCCCAAGCCCTCCCATAAGATGAGCGATAGACGTATCCACCGTAATCAAAAGATCTACCCCTGATAAACGCCTGGCCGTCTCATAAAAATCCGTAATACCTTCCGTGCCATCTGCTAAAAAATGGGCGTATTTTAGACGTTGATGGCGCGCTTCTCCCATTTGAAAACTCACATATTCCACCGAATCAAAAGCAAATAACGGTGCCAAAATATCCAAGGAAAGGCTGCGCCTATAATCCGTCTGCCGCGCCTTCGTATCGTGCGGCCGCGGATCTCCGGCCCAAACTAGCCCCACAACAAGCTTCCGGTATGGGACCACCGATTTTACAAGATTATCTTCTGCTTTCAGCTTCAAGTAAGGCAGTTTGGAGTTCTCTACAGGCGCAGACACCATACGAGCAGGCAAGCTAAGCAAAGGACAATGCACATCTACATGCTGCCCCGGGTCAAGTATCGCACAGACATCCGCAACACCCTCCACCAACTCAGCTAAACGGAACAATGCTGGCGGTACCTGTAAAATGATACATGCGCCAGTCTGTGCTAAAAGCGGAATCAACCGTAGAAACTGTAAACTATCACCATAGCCTTGCTCATGATGCACAAGGATCGTTTTCTCTACTAAAGACTCCCCTTCCCATACAGGGGCCATCACGTCCGTTCTAACGTTTTGGCAATCCTTCCAGCGCCACTCATACTCTCGCCACCCCTGTTGGAAATCACCTGATTTCAACAAAGCCGTCGCTCGGCCAAAACGAACACACGGCTGTTCCGGCGCCAGCGCCACAGCGCGATCATAATACGCCAAAGCTCGTTGTGATTGGTTGAGGCTTTGCAATGCATGACCCGCATTATTAAGGGCGAACACATCATCTGGATTGAGCACCAAAGCGTGCTCAGCTGCTTGCAGCGCTTCCTCAAACTGCCCCACACGTGCAAGCGCCATACTGTAATCAACGGCATAATGCCCTTCTCGTGGTGCTGCTGCGCATACGTAACGTAAAGCCGCGAGCGCCCCCTCAAAGTCATCATAAGCCAACCGTACAACCCCAAGGCGATGCCACACCCGCAAGTCTGTCACATCATATTGCAACGATTTTACGTAATACTTCGCCGCCTCTCGCCATGCCGCGCAGTGCTCATACACACCAGCGACCAAAAAAGCTGCGCGTGCCGTCTCTGGCATCTGCTCAAGAGCAATGTGTAGATGACACAGAGCATTCTGCGGTTCACCACGCTGCCCTGCTGCGAAAGCCGCCTGAATATTGTCTAAAAAGACTGAACTCATTACAATTTCGGCCATGCCTTCCTCCTCAGGAAAGCATGGCCGAAAGAGCACTAACAAAGTGCTAAGCTTTTACACTCAGCACCTACGCATTCATGAAACTTATACTGCTCCACCTTGCGCCAAAACACCGGACAAACGACGCGCAAACCCACTTGGGTCAGGCACGGCTTCCCCTTCCTGCACACGTGCAAGATCCAGCAGAATATGAGCATATTCTGAAATATCAGCATCACGTTCCGCACGCTCTGCCAAAGTACGAATCAAAGCATGGCGAGGGTTAATTTCCAGCACAGGTGGCATCTCCGGCATACCTTGACCGGAACGACGCATCAAACGCTGCATCGCCAAGTCTGGGCCACCTTCAAATGTCATCACCACAGCACTCCCCGTCAGGCGCACCGTGCCACGCACGTCCTTAACGGCATCCCCTAGAGCCTCACGCAATGCAGGAAGAAGTTTGTCCAAATCCGCTGGGCTCTCACCTTCATCCTCGGTAGTCTCAAACTTTTCCAAGTCACCATGAGACTGCACGACAGAACGCAATGCCTTATCATTGAAGGCGTGCAAACGCTCCGGCCAGAAAGCATCAACCGGATCAGCCAACAACAGAACTTCTAAACCACGAGCACGAAAACCTTCCAACTGTGCTGAGCTACGCAGCGCATCAAGGTTATCACCAGTCAGGTAGTAAATAACGTCCTGACCATCCTTCATGCGTTCAATATACGCATCCAGTGTTGTTAGTTCGTCATTATGCGTTGAGTGGAAACGAGCGAATTTCGCAATTTCTTGACGATATTCCGCATCTTCCCAAAGACCTTCTTTTACAACCGGGCCAAAGTTTTCCCAGAACGTATTAAATTCTGGTGCTGCATCTTTTGCACGCTTCTGAATTTCGTTCAGAACGCGCTTGGTCACAGCCTTACGGATACGTTGCAACGTCGGCGTTGCCTGAAGCATTTCACGCGATACGTTCAGTGGCAGGTCTTCTGTATCAACAACGCCCTGAACAAAACGCATCCAATTTGGCAACAACTCTGCTTCATCCGTAATGAACATACGGCGAACATGAAGATGCACACGACTCTCGCGTGATTGCTCCATAAAATCGAACGGACGCGCACCTGGAATGAACAGCAGCGACGTAAATTCTGTCGTGCCTTCTGCACTCCAATGCAGTGTTACATAAGGCTCATCAAACGCACGGGCAACGTGACGGTAAAACTCCGTATATTGCTCAGAGGTGATCTCTGATTTTGGCTTACGCCAAATCGCAGTCCCTTCGTTCGCAGGCTTCTCTTCGCTCGTACCGTCTTCGTTGATTTCTTGCAACGTAATCGGCCATGAGATGTGATCTGCCCATTTACGAATAATCGAACGAAGGCGGAATGGATCAAGGAACTCAACAGCGTCATCCTTAAAGGACAACTCAATTTCTGTGCCCGGCGTAGAGCGCGTTGCAGGTGCAAGTGTGAAATCACCCTTACCGTCTGATGACCACGTCCATGCCTCATCAGAGCCTGCCTTACGCGACGTCACATTCACATGATCAGCCACCATGAACGCCGCGTAGAAACCAACGCCGAACTGACCAATCAGGCTCGGGCGTTCTTCTGGTTTCGCTTCACTCAGCTTTTCACCAAATTGGCGTGTACCTGAACGTGCAATCGTCCCTAAATTTTCAGCAAGCTCATCATGTGACATACCTATACCATCATCAGCAATCACCAGACGCTTAGCGTCTTTATCCGGAGCGATGCGGATAGATGCATTCTCCGGCAGTGCCAAAGAGGCGTTCGTTAATGCTTCAAAGCGGCGCTTATCCGTCGCATCCGCAGCATTAGCGACCAGTTCACGAAGAAAAATCTCCCGATCTGAATACAGGGAGTGCACAACCAAATCGAGCAAACGCCCAACTTCTGCGCTAAAAGCGCGCTTTTCAACATGACCAGACGCATCACTCATACCGATAAACCTCCTTAATGAGATGTTCCTTGTAGATATGCGATGAGCGCATTCTTTTTTCAACGCTTTCAAATATAATTTGCGAGCATCATACCCTTCATATCCGCGATCAAACTATACGATGCTTTCAATTGGTTTTGTGTGTCTGTCAATTGTGTAGAAACCATTGCAATATCAGCATCTTTTGCTTGACCAAGCTGGCTCATGAGAGATGAGTTCATCTGCGTCAAAAAAGATGACTGTATTGTTAATGTATTTTGCTGAATGCCCATATCCGCCGCAGCATTAGCCAACCCTGTATTCACAGTGTTATTTGACACCTGAATACCCGCAATAAGGGATTTATAACCATCACTCCCCACGGACACATGCCCCAAAGACGAAACAACCATTAAATTTCTCATCAAATCTCGAATGGGAGAGCCGGTCGTTTCAGCAGAAGGTACTCCACCTTGCGTAGCAACCCACCCAACAATCTGCGTTCCAGATGGCCCCGTTTGAACTTGGTTTGCACGTCCGGCTACATCTTGTGGCGCGCTCGAAAGCGCTTGAGAAAAGGGGGAGTTTTTTCCTGCTGCGGACGCCTGTTGCAACGACAACTGCAACACTCCCTGCCCACCCTGTTCACCCAATGAGCTTACTATACTCGCAATATCTTTACTCATATTAGAAGAATATAAATCTCCATTTACAGGAGGTTCTCCCGTATTTCCTGAAAAAATATAATGTTCTCCATACTTCGTGTTCAAAGCATTGCCCAGAACCGTTAAAGAATCCCGTGCTGATTGTGACACAGCTTCAAGGGACGATGCAGAAGGCGTTCCCACCAAAGTCTCTATAGTCTTTGTAAATTGTGATGACATATCCGAAATTTGTTTCAGCGCATTCTGGCTAGACGATAACTGAGCTTGCGCTTCTTGCACGTTTGTTGTCCACGCTGCCACCTGTGTCATAGCAGGCTGCAAAGCCAATGCTTGCGTCCGAGATGCCCCAAGCCCCGCATAGTCCTGTGCTCTTACCCCAGTCGATACTTCCGCCTGTAAAACATCTTGCCGCGCCGACAATGTATTAACTGCTGCTGCCATTCCATAAAAAGAAGTACCATACCCCATATCCGCTACAATACCGGTCATGGTTACCCTCCAATAGCACTAAGCAATGACGTAAACATTGTCTGAACAGCAGAAATAACCTTTGCATTAGCAGAATAAGCGTTCTGCAATGCCACCACATTGGCCATCTCTTTATCGACCGATACACCAGATGTACTGGAAAACTGCGAAGCAAGGCTTGTCTGCGTTGTTTTTGCCAAGGACAGATTACTGCTTGCATCTGCTGCCTGCGCGGCTTGATCAGAGGTCAGAGCTGTTGCTAGTCCAATAATGTCGTTCTGCCCGCTATATCCTGTTCTTAACGCGCCAGACGCCCCCAACCCTTCACTAGGGGCGCTCGCCAAAGACGAGCCAAACGTATTGGATAGAACATTTTTAAGGACACCCCCTGTCATATCCGCCCCAAGCAAAGACGGTGTCATCTGATACTGCGCTGAAACACGTATAGACTGCGCAAACCCCAAACTCCCTTGTGGTGGAAGGTTTGTTTGATCAGCATTTGGAACATACCCTGAAGAATCCGTAAAAAGCGGCATACCCTGCGCTTGAAAACGGCTCGCTAAACTATATGCAAATGAATCGCTTTGTGCCTGCATCACTGGCAAAATATTGTCCCGCAACTCTATATTTGCTCCCACTGAGCCGCCTTTAAGGCTCTGTGTGATATCAACTCCATTCAACATAATGCCCGGAAGAGCATTTTTATTGCCTTGCCCAGGATACCATGAACTGACCGAGACTGCGGCATTTGATGTCATAAGAGGGAAATTATTTGAGACTACCCCCTGCCCAGATGGTGGTGCCATACGCGTTGGTAGCGCCAGGCCATCTGCCGTTGAAATACTCATATCTCCATTAGATGACACTTTCCACGAAATGTTTATGTCATTCGCAAGTGAATTCAGGGCCGTAAAGCGCTGATTTTCCAGATCAGCCGTATCTTTTCCAGCCGTTTTTAGAGTCATGATCTTGCTTGATAAGGCCCCAATGGTGGTTAAGTTTGTATTGATATCTTGTACGGAAGAGACAACTCCATCCTGTGCATTTTGTCTTTGCTGTTGAATACCAGAACTCAAACCATTCAACATCTGCACAAGATTATTCGATGACGACACCACTGTGCTCTGTGCTGCACTACTACTGATAGAAGAGGATAATGACAGTAATGATGAGCGAACATTCCCTAATAAATCTGATAATGTTCCGCTCGCTCCCGGATCAGAAGAGGTTGACCCTTGCAGAGAAGAAATAATTGATAAAGAATTTTGTTTGGTATTTTCATACGAAACATCACTATTTTGAGCGTAAAGAGCCGATTGGACCTGAGTATTAACCGTAAGGCGTGTTCCCGCAATGATCACGCCACTTCCGCTTGCACTCGCCATGACTGTTGGCTGTTCTGCAATATAACCCGCAGTGCTTGCATTTGCCGTATTCTGGGATGAAACCGACATTGCATATTGCACCGCAGACAAGCCTGTTGATGCAATCGAGAGAGCATTATTCAATCCCACTGATCGTTTCTCTCAATCGCGTTATTGAATCATAGCCAGCGTCGTCTGCAACATCTGATCAGATGTTGATACAACTTTGGTATTCGCCCCGTATGCTTGTTGAGCAACCACCAATTTCGTCAAATCCCCTGTCAGGTCCGTTGTTGAACTTTCTAGAGATGACGTCACCAAAGACCCTGCGCCATTCGTCCCGACATCATTAAAACTGGCACCACCGGAGCCTGACGTCGCTGTATAGGCTTGTCCATTTTGAGCGGCGAGTGCATCAGAATCCGCGAAAGTCGCTAACGGGATTTTAGCGACGATTTGAGACAAGCCGTTATCGAAACCCGCCATAACAGACCCATCTTTTTGAATACTTAAACCTATATAATTTCCTGACGTCACACTATCAGACGTCATAACAGATACAGGTGCCGTATGACTTGTTGTACTTAAATTCACACCACTGGAGCTACCAATAAGACCCAATTTAACGGTCATATTTTGAGGACTACCCGTATAATTAAAGGTAGCAGAAGAACCACTCGCCTGCGCCACATCCCCTACCGATTTTAAAGACCCATCAGTGTTAAACATCACATGCGTTGAACTATTTACCCCATTTCCTGCTGAAACTGTCCAAGACAAAGGATCAGTTGAGGATTGCTGCCAATTTAACGTAATGTTTTGTGCCGTTCCTTGAGAATCATAAGCAACTCCCGAAGACGTTGTTGTTCCCCCCGTTGATATTGTATTTCCAATACTTCCAGACACCGTCAATTGTGTACTTTTTGTTGGCTGGAATGATATTGTATTGGGAATTTGTATAGGTGAAACAGTAGAACTAAGCCCCCCTCCGCTTTGAACGGGGTAACCTTGCAAATAATAGCCTGATGTGTTGACTAAATAACCATCTTTATTTTCAGAAAAATCTCCATTCCGTGTATATAAACTCTGAGGGTTAAACGATACCCCTCCCTGAGAAGAAGCAGCACCACTTGCAGATACAACGCTAAAAAAACCACGCCCGGAAATGGCCATCCCTAAGGGATTATTAGAAGATGTTATACTTCCTTGATATTCAGTATTTTGATTCGTACTCGCCAAAACACTATCTGAAGCACCTTGCATACTTTCTTTATTTTGTGACGTCACATAATCCGAAAAACTTGTGTTTGTTTCTTTATAACCAATGGTCTGACTATTCGCGATATTATTCGATAAATCACTAAACGCGTGTGACTGTGCATTGAGTCCACTCACAGCCGTATTTAACGCATTAAAAATAGACATGCACACTCCCCGCTCACTCTACCATTCTTAAAATTCTCCCACCATACTCCCGCCCCTTGGTTAATAAACTGCTTACAAACAAACGCTTTTCCACTCTGGCACTTTTAAAGTGAACAAGGCAGAATGAACGCCATGGCTCCTGCTCCTGACATCACTGCTGCACCGCGCATCCCCGACAACTCACCGGTTCGCCCGGCTCGGTTTGTTCATGGCAACATTATGCGGCATGTCATTACAATGGCCGGTACGGGGGCTATTGGGTTAATGGCTGTCTTCGCGGTTGATCTGCTTAATTTTTTCTACATTTCCAAACTACACAACCCTGCCCTAACAGGGGCCATCGCGTTTTCAACATCCATCAGCTATCTACAAGTCTCCGTTTCCATCGGCCTCACAATTGGCCTTGGTGCCTGCATTGGCCGCCTGATTGGCGCGCGCCAACATGACGAAGCCCGCCGCATTGGCTCTGCCTTTCTCGCTGTCATGGTTGGTATGGCCATAATCCTTGGTGTTATCACAGCCGTGTTTGCACCAGAGTTTTTAAGGGTACTCGGTGCAAAAGATGTTGCGCTCAACCAAGCCACATTATTTTTGCGCTTAACAGCGCCTGCACTCCCTCTCGTATGCCTCGGTATGGCCTTATCTGCACTGCTGCGCGCTGTGGGAGACGCGCGCCGGTCTATGCGTATGACGCTGACCGGCGCAGCAGTGTCTGCCTGCCTTGATCCGATTATGATTTTTGGCTTTCACTTAGGACTGGAAGGCGCAGCGATAAGTACCATCCTGTCCCGCGCAGCCATAACCGCGAGTGGTTTTATAAACTTACGTGGCCACAATATGCTGGAATGGCCAAACCTTAAAGCCATACGCCCCGCCATTCAAAAAGTAGGCAGCATTGCATTACCGGCTATAGCAACCAACCTCGCAACACCTGCCGGATCCCTCTTCGTCACACATGCTATGGCACGCTTCGGCCTTGATGCTGTTTCAGGTCAAGCAACGATTGAGCGTATTGTTCCCGTGGCGTTTGCTTTGGTTTTTGCTCTTACGGGATCTGTCGGGCCCATTATGGCGCAAAATCTCGGGGCACAAAAATTTGACCGTGTCAAAGAAACGCTTATCTCTGCCCTGAAGCTCACGGCTTTATGCGTCATATCAACTTGGGCCCTACTCGCTCTTGGCCACAACCTTATCTTAGATATTTTTACTGTTCATGGTATTGGTATTGAGATTGTTCGATGGTTCTGCTGCTGGTTAGTTTTAAGTTATATGTTTGTCGGACTTTTATTCGTCGCAAATACAGCATTCAATAATTTGGGACACCCGCTCTACTCAACCGGTTTCAACTGGGGGCGGGCTACACTTGGCACCATTCCTTTAGTTTGGGTTGGTGCACATTATTTTGGTCCACTCGGTATTATCTGCGGACAAGCGCTCGGTGCCATTATTTTTGGTACATCTGCCATTCTAACGGCTTTCCACGTTATCCGTAAATTGGGCCAGACATCTCAATCTGAAGCGCCTTAACAGCGCTCCAGATTGAAATTTTTATGGTGCAGGGTTAGCATTCAACTGATGCACAGCATCAATATCTTTTTCCATTTCATCCGTAATATCTACATTTACAGAACCCAACACAGATTGGAGCTGATCAATACTTGTCGCACCAATAATGTTAGACGTTACAAACTGGCGGGATGTTACAAATGCAACAGCCATTTGAACAGGATCAACATTATACTTATGCGCTATCGACAAATAAGATCGTATGGCCGTATCAACGCCCGGTTTTTCATAGCGTTGACCACGATCAAATAACGTAGTGCGTGCCCCTTTAGGACGTGCGCCATCCAAGTATTTTCCTGTTAAATATCCCTGAGCCAAAGGCGAATACGCCAAAAGCCCTACATGCTCCCTTAACGACTGCTCTGCCAAACCAATTTCAAAGGTACGATTCAACAAATTATAAGCATTTTGAATGGAAACAACGCGCGGCAACCCTGTTTTTGATGCTTCAAGAAACTTGGAAAAACCCCATGAAGTCTCATTAGAAAGACCAACATGACGAATTTTTCCCTCTTTTACCAAATCTCCAAGTACCGATAATGTCTCTTCAATCGAAACCTCATCTACCTCAGACAGTCCCTTAAAAGTCGTTCCGCCTTCACCAAATAAACCGATAGAACGATCTGGCCAATGCAACTGATACAGATCAATATAATCCGTTTGTAAACGCCGCAAAGATCCTTCCAGAGCATATCGAATTTGCCGTGATGTTAAGCGCGCTTCTTCTCCGTCGGGCCGGAACCATGGATTTTGTGAACGCCCAACCACTTTACTCGCTAAAATAATGTCATCTCGTTTTCCACGCTCTTTAAACCAGTTTCCAATGATGGTTTCCGTAGCGCCATAGGTTTCCGCACGGGGAGGAATAGAGTATAATTCAGCCGTATCAATGAAATTAATGCCATGTTCGAGTGCCAAATTCAGCTGTTCATGCCCTTCTTTTTGTGTGTTTTGCTGACCAAATGTCATGGTCCCCAAGCATATATCACTCACCATTATACCTGTTTTTGAAATTTCACGTTTTTTCATAATAACTAAACTCACATTTAAAAAAGCGACAACTCTATTATTATAAAATAAAATACCAACAACGCATAACTTTTATGTTGAAAAATAATGTTTTTTCGATAACAATATGGGTTATTAAAAAGAAAACAAAGACTTGCGATTCCTATACTTTGTTTTCTTTCCCGTGAAAAATAATGGAGCGCACACCATGGTCACCACAGTCACTGATAAAAAAACGGTTAATTATAGCGATGATACTGCATTTGTTATCAATGGCGGTATTCTCAACATTGATCCTGGAAGCTTTCTCATTGGAAACAACGGGACCACTACTTCTGACGCAACCATCGGCTCAGCTAATGGTGAGGTTGATGTCAATATCAGCTCAAGTATTTTTAACCTACTTGGCGGAAACCAGACTTATTCTCTCAATGTAACAAATACACCGTCAAATAAATTTTTAGTAAATTTCAATATTTCTGGACGATCAAGTACAATTGAGGCACTATATCAAAACGGATATACAACACTAGCTGCTCGTGTTTATGGTGGAACTTATAACCCTTTCACGAACACTTACAGCAGTAGCGTCACTGTTCTGATTAGTATACCTGGAAATCCTTATAATTATACTGCAAATCAAACATATACTCTCGGAGCAACGACAGCGAGTGTCTGCTACCTACCGGGAACATTGATTGACACACCTAAAGGTGCAGTCGCTGTCGAGAGCCTCTCTGAAGGTGACGAAATTTACGTTTTTGAAAATGGCACCCGTCATACGGACACAATTCGTTGGGCTGGTCATAAGACAATCAATGCCTCAACGACTGAAGAACACGCTATCCGTATCAAAGCAAATGCTCTGAGCGAAGGCGTGCCTTTCAAAGACCTTCTCGTCACACCAGAACACTGCTTGTTCTTAAATGGTCGTTTCGTTCCGGCTCGTTTGCTTGTTAATAACCGCTCTATTGTTATTGATGAGCAGAAGTCTTTCGAAATCTATCACATCGAAACAAACAAACACTCCGTTATCATGGCAGACGGCGCTCTGGCTGAGAGCTACCTCGACACCGGTAACCGACACAGCTTCAAAACTGACAATAAAGTCGTCGTTGGTGGTTTCGATACTCCTAAAACATGGGAAAACGACGCAGCTTCTGCTCTCGAAGTACGCCGTGAATTCGTGGAGCCTCTCCATAAAGAACTCACTGCACGAGCTGAAGCACTGGGCTTTTCTCTCGAAAAAAACGCACCTGAATTGACCGAAGATGCTGCTCTCGCACTGATCACAGCAGAAGGTAAGACACTCCCTCTACTGCGCCGCACGGGCCAACATGCTGTTTTCCAAGTGCCCGCAGGCATTGAGCGTGTTTATCTGACATCACGCACCATCAGCCCACGCGATCTAATTGGTCCTTATGTTGATGACCGCCGTGCACTCGGCGTTATGGTCAGTAACATCACGCTGTTTGATGGTGCTTCCACTCAAAAAATAACATCACATCTTACCCAAGATGATATGAACGGCTGGGAACACCGTGACGAAGAAAGCCGCCGTTGGACGAAAGGTTGTGCAGAAATTATTCTTAACAACCGTACCGTCGGTGCAAATGGCGTTCTCTCCATCGAAATCGTGTCTGGTGGCCCATACTTGGCAAGCTCAACAAACGAAACACTCGATTATCTGACAAAACAAGCTGCTGCCTAATTACTCTTAAGCGGTATGAGTGAAAAACGGGGTCTGTCTCAGGCCCCGTTTTTTTATGGCTTATTGCGCCGCAAATACGGCTTGATAAAAAGCCAATTCACGAGAAAAAGCATCCATCACCGTCTCTTGTTGTCGAAAACCATGCTTCTCTCCCGCATAAATATGCAGCTCAGCTTTCTCTAAACACGCCACCATATCTTCCGCTTGTGAGAGCGCGACCACCTTATCAGCATCACCATGCAAGAACAGGACTGGAGCCGTTATATCTTGTGCAAAAGTCAATGGAGAGCGCTGTAAATACACATCTTCTGCATCAGGATATGGGCCAATTAAACCATCCAAATAGCGTGCTTCAAATTTATGGGTTTCCTCCACCAAACCACGCAAATCCGTTACGCCATACAAAACCGTACCCGCAACAAAACGTTTTGACCGTGCCAAAGCCCCCAAAACGGTTAAGCCGCCTGCACTACTACCACGAATGACGCAACGTTCTGGATCAGCCTGCCCATGATCCACCACCGCTTGCACGGCGGCCAATACGTCATCAATATCAAGAACGCCCCACTGCCCGTTTAAGGCATCACGATACGACCGCCCATACCCCGTAGACCCACGATAATTGACATCCAAAACCGAAAAACCACGGGATGTCCAAAACTGAGTTTTAAACGCAAAGCCCGTATTTGCGCGGCCTGTAGGTCCGCCATGGGCCATCACCACCAATGGCGGCAATTCCCCTTCGGACAGAGTATTCTTGTGGCTGCTCGGTGCGTAATACAGGGCATGAGCACATGCACCGCCTGTTGTTTCATACGTCATGGACAAAGGAACCGCTATATCCGCATCCGTCACCGTATCGGGTAACTCTACACTCTGCCGAATAATGGTATGATGACCGTTATCATCACCGATCATAATACGCTGCGGCTTATTGGGCGGTGCATCAATCCATGCAAAGCGCCCATCAGCTAAAATTTCTGGCACATGAACTGGCACACCGAATGCCGCACTGCTCCACGCCCCATTTTGAAACACCTGAACATGATTAAAGCCATTGCGCACCGCTAAGGCCATCACGCGGTTTGCTGAAAGCGGTGCTATGCTTCTCTGACCAAAAACCCAATGCGGCAGGCCAATTTCCATCCCGCAGGACGGCAAGGCAACACGCACCCACTGCTCAGAAACCCACTGGAAACGCACAGGCGTCCAAAGCCCAGATGAATCTTCCGTTGCATATAAAGCGCCATCAGAACTCCAGCGTGGTTCGATAATACTGCACGGCGTTGACCCACTGATATTTTGTATCTCACCACAATAAGGCTGGCCATCCGCGTCATAAAGCATCTCAGCAATATATAAGGCGGTTTGTGTCCATGGCATATTGGGGTGCTGCCACGTAAACCATGCCAGCCATTTTCCATCGGGTGATGGACGCGGCGCCGCATAAAAATCTGCGCCCTCCACCAAAAGCGTTTCCACCCCCAATTGAGACACATACACTAAGGCCGCGACCGGCTCTGCATTATCCTGCAGCACTTCACGCACGGCAAAAACACCTTGCCCATTAGGCGCCCATGTCAGATCCGCATAACGATGCAGTGGGTTAAAACATGCTTGTTTTTCATCAAACCATACAGCGCCGGTTTTACGGTCACTCAATACCAGCTCTGGCCCACCATCAGCACCAAGGCGCATATCCCATGCGCCACCACCATATTCGTGGACAGACGAGCCAACACTCACATCACGCGCGGAAAGATCAACAATGCCACCACCGGGACTATACGCCGTTACCACACTACGCCCAGCCTCTTCTGGGCGGGTTTCCAACCACGCAACCCAATGCCCTGCAGTACGCAATTCGTTAAAACCACGTGTTTTCCCTGCAACCAGCGCAGGGGAGACCCAAGATGGCCAGAACCCTGCCTTTGAAGTGCCTGATGATTTCTGGTGATGTAAATCCATCATTTTCCATCCTGTGGGTATGCCGTATGCTACGCATACCAAGCTTACCGGCCGTAACCAACAACCGACCCGCTTTCAAACGGAACCAAAGCCCTGCTGCATCTATCTCCTCTCCTCGACGACTTACTGCAACGTTATGGCTATGGCGTCATTGGCCTGACGGTTATGCTCGAAAGCATGGGACTTCCCTTGCCAGCAGAGAGCATCATCATTGCCTCTTCGCTTTATGCAGGAAGCACGCATCACCTTGAAATCCAGTGGATTGTCGTGGCGACCGTCATTGGCGCTATTATGGGCGATAATCTGGGTTATCTCATCGGGCATCGCTTTGGATTTGGTCTCTTACGCAAACACGGCACCAAAGTCGGGTTAACCGAAGAACGCCTTTTGCTCGGGCGTTATCTGTTCAAGAAACATGGCGGCATCATCGTTTTTCTTGGGCGGTTCGTCGCTATTCTGCGTGTATTCGTGGCCCTCTTGGCAGGCGCAAACCGTATGCCATGGATGACGTTTCTCTTCTATAATGCCCTAGGGGGGTTAGCGTGGGGCGGCGGTTACGCCATCATTACCTACCAATTAGGAAAACAAATTGAGAAAATTACCGGCCCTGTTGGTATTACTCTCGCTGTTTTAGGTGTCTTATGCCTCGTCAGTGGCTTTCTTTTTCTCAAAAAGAATGAAAAACGCCTCACGGAAGACGCTCTCAAACAAGCCCACCTTGACGAAAAATCAACATCACACGGCTCTACAAAGAGGTAAGCACATGGCGTCCACACCATCCTCATTGATCGGGAAAACAGCGCTCATAACCGGATCAACAGGCGGACTTGGCTTTGAAACGGCTGTATCTCTCGCTGCACAAGGTGCCTCCGTTATTCTCAGTGGACGGTCCTTAGAAAAAGGGCACGCAGCACTGGAGCGATTGCGCTATCGCGTTCCAACAGCACAAGCACGCTTTGAAGTGCTTGACCTTGCCTCTCTTGCCTCTATCGCTGATTTTGCAGGTCTCTTACACAGACAAGGTGAACCCCTGCATTTTTTAGCCAATAATGCAGGGGTTATGGCCCCCGCACAGCGCCTCACCACCAAAGATGGTTTTGAGTTGCAATTTGGCACAAATCACCTCGGGCATTTTGCTCTTACCGGGCACCTCCTCCCTCTTTTAGCCAAAGGAGAAGCCCGTATTATGACCGTTGCTTCTCTTGCTGCAAAACGTGGCGTATTGCCTTTTGGTGATCTTAACGCACGCCACTGCTATCACGCGTTTGAACGCTACCGTCAAAGTAAACTCGCAAATTTACTCTTTGCTTTAGAGCTTGACCGCCGGGCGCGTAACGCACCATGGCCTATTCATTCACGTGCGGCGCATCCCGGCTGGGCTGCAAGTAACATCATGAGCAATAATGCTGCTCTTGATCGCCACAGCGCCAAGATCACCCGTATCGCACGTCATACACTGCGCCGTGTCGGATGGAGGATTTTCACCTTTATGGGCCAAGACGTCATACAGGGCGCAGAACCACTGCTCTACGCCCTCACATCCCCCCAAGCACAAGACGGGGCTTACTATGGCCCCAAAGACCGCGAAGAACGCCGTGGGCCACCAGCAGAGGCATTTATACCACCACAAGCGCATGACCTTGAGAATGCACGGCGCTTATGGACTGTGTCCGAAACGATGACAGGCGTAAAATACGCCCTCGTATAGAGGCCGAAAACAACATGATGGGTATCAACCGATACCCATAATCGAACGGTGCTTAAGAGGGCGTAGCAATACGCCAGTTTCCCTCTACAGAATTCTTATATTGCATCTCGGCATGATAAAATGCCTCTCCCAAAGCATGGTGATGACGGAAAATCACCCCTGTCTCTTTCGGAGAAACCCCTGCATCAAGGGCTTTATGGGCCAACCAACCCGCCGTCTTAATTGTTGTGACGCCGGGGCCCGTCTCTACCCAAATGTTTTCAAAAATTTTCGTTTTGACAAAACGATCAACATTCTCAAAAAGCCCCCCTAAAATAGCGTGGAGCAAAGGGTGCCGCGCTTCCGTCATGAAAAAATCGTTATCAATGCACCACGGTTTACCAATAGAGTATGTCAGCAAACAATTAAAATCTGCCCCCGCTCCTACCTTCGTAATCGGGCCATGCGCCAACGTATCGACATCTACATAGACCCCACCGTTGTGATAGAGGTCACAAATGCGCCAAAAATCAGAGCGCATCGCAGCATGAAAACACGCATCATATAAAGACGCAGCTTCTTGCCCGTAATGAGTATGAATAAAGGCTCGCGCTTCTTCATCATCAATCATGTGATGTGTAAAATTAGGATTAAAGGCTTTAAAACTCTCTATGTTTTTCTGAACTTCTTCAGGGATGTGTTTGGAATGCCAAAATTGAATTAATCGCTTTGGAATACATGACGGAATATCCCCTGAAAGCCCTGCGGGTATTTGCGGCAACCAACCCGTTTCAATACCTGAGGCAAGCAGATCAAAGCATGGCATTCTCTCACCAGCGTACACATTATGGAGTGATTGCGGGGCTTTATTTATCACTGTTTATATCTCCTGACTTTAAGGGGTATAGCCCCTCACAACTCATAGCCCAAAGTAGTTTACGGTCTGACTATGATCATAATGATAACAATCATCATGAATAGGGTCGGTATTTCATTCGCTATCCGATAATAGCGCTCTGTATGGTTATTTTTCTGTATAAAAAATTGTTTTCGCCATACTGAGCACATTCCATGAAAAGCGCATAAACCCAATACGGCTATCAGTTTACTCCACCACCAAACAGCTCCCCATTCAATGAGGCCGGGCAAAGAGGCGAGTACCCCTCCCGCCACAAGCGTCACAATCATAGCAGGATTCATAATCTGTTTGAGTAATTTACGCTCCATAACGCTAAAGCGTTCATATTCTGCAGATCCAGGCTCTGTCTGACAATGGTACACAAAAAGACGTGGCAGATAGAATAGCCCCGCCATCCATGCCGTAAAAGCCATAATATGCAGCGATAAGAGCCACTGCATATGGTCCATCACGAAATGCCTGATCACGAGATTTGGCTTTGTAGTACGCGCTCCACGATTGGAGCCAATTCAGACAAATGAGAGATCCTTACAAAACCCGGTTGCGGCCAAAAAGAAGGCAAAGGCTTATTGGCCTCACGCAACAGAACACAACTCATTCCTGCTTTCCACGCAGCCTCTGCTCCGGGGTCACTATCCTCAATAACAAGACAGTTTTCTGGCGCTTGTCCTTCCTGTTTCGCTGCGTACAGATAGACCGCAGGAGATGGCTTAGGCTCTCCCATATCATTTGCTGAATGTATGCGGTTTTCTGGGAAAAATTGCGTCATATTCGTACGAGTAAACTTTGCTTCCATCTCTTGCATAGAAGAGTTTGACCCCACACGAACCGGCACTCGTAAGCGCCGTATTTCCTTTAGCATTTCGGGAGAACCACTTACAGGTTCTGCCCTTTTTTGCATAATCTGTACGAGATTTTGACGCAAAATAAGCGCCGTATTTTCTGGAAGCGAGTACCCTAATTCCGCTTCCAAATCACGCACCACATCAGGCAAAGCCATACCCATAAAACGTTTATGAGCCTCATCATCTGAGATGAATAAGCCCAAACTACGCGCAAATTGCGCTGTAGCTTGGCATGATGCAACTTCACTATCCACTAAAACACCATCACAATCAAAGATGATGAGTTTTAAACACCCCGAAGGGTCAAGTGCCGTCATAAAGACCTCACTGTTGCAACAAGTTCCGCCACATGTTCAGGTGGTGTATGCTGCATAACACCATGCCCAAGATTGAAAATATGTGGACGATGACGCAAAGAATGGCAAATAGACCGTGCTTCTTTCTGCAAATTCTCTCCGCCGGAGAACAGTATCGTTGGATCTAAATTGCCCTGAAGCGTTACATTAGGGGCATGCTTATTCAAAAGATCTGCGATTTGTACAAGGTCTGCACTTGTATCAAGTGCCAAAGTCCCTATGCCTGTTTTTTGCGCGTATTCAACAGCCATAATACCTGCCAAACGCGGGAAGCCAATAATGGGTATTTCTGGATAACGACCGCGTAATAAGGAAACAATTTGACGGGTTGGCTCAATCACAAAACGTCTAAAAGATGATGGTGGCAATAAACCGGCCCATGAATCAAAGAGCATAACGGCTTCAGCGCCAGCTTCAATTTGACCAAAAAGCATTTCAGCCGTTTGTTCAACTAATGTATTAATCAATCTTTCAAATAATAATGTGTTTTCTAACATCATTTTACGCGTTGTTGCAAAATCGCGTGACCCGCTACCTTCAACCATATAGCACGAAACAGTAAACGGGCTTCCAGCAAACCCTAATAAGGTTGTTTCGTGAGGAAGGGACTGTGTTAAACGCGTTAATGTCTCACGAATAGGCGCTGTAATATCTGCAATACGTGCCGGATCTAAACGTGCCAAATCTTGTTCAGACCGAATAGGTTCTAGTACGGGACCACGACCGTCAATAAACTCCAAAGATTGTCCCATAGCCCAAGGCAGAATGAGAATATCTGAAAACAAAATAGCACCATCCATGCCATAACGCCGGATTGGTTGTAACGTCAGCTCTTCAGCGATGTCTGGTGTTGTACACCGTGTTAAAAAATCTGCTTGTGCTCGTAACGCGCGGAATTCTGGCAAATAACGCCCGGCTTGCCGCATCAACCACATTGGTGGCGGCCATACTGCTTCGCCCTTAAGCGTTTTAAGGAGCTTTTTATTGGCAGTGTCTGAACCAGTCACATCACAGGCTTTCAATGCAGAATCAGAAGGACGAAGTGAATTCATAACGCTCACTAACCATGAATAATAAAAGAAAGAAATCCTGTTGGGATTATAGAACCCTGTGGTACTTGGGGTACCCGGCTTTCAGAGAATGTACCCCAGCTTACGCACAGTGTGTACAACTCCATATGATAGAGAAAACATGGGCTGCATGATTCTATCCCGTTTTACCCACAGAGAGGTTGTGTACAATCCCCATTACAAGAAGGTGTACCTACTCATCCCCGGTACTCGGTACTCCTTTGTGGTAAGACAGTACCGTCCCCATGTACCCCAGTACTCGAACATTGTACTGACAGGGTTTTCGCCATAAGACACTCGATTCCTTTTTGATGGAGCCATAGTCTCTTTTGACCCTCTTGGCGATTGTTAGGGATGTACCAAAACCCTTAGTGATCTGTACGACGTCCATAGCTATGGCCATAATGATGGCCATGTGGCCCTGCATGGTGTGGTACACCATGGTCAGCCGTACTAATGTCCCTGAGTAGTGGATAAGCAGCTCGGTAACGCTCTTGAGATTGAGCATAAGCTTCAACCAGTCCTGGGTGAGGTACAAGCGTTTCGGCACGAAGAGGTGGTGTGCAGATCGTGCTAAGCGTGTCGTGCGTTACGGCGAGCCGTGCCAGCCGTGCGGCACCAAAAGCGCCCCCTTGCTCACCATGAGATAACCGGTTCAAGGGAAGGTTTAGGACTGAGGCTAAGATAGAAATCCATAAACGGCTCCGTGACCCACCGCCAATAACATCGGCTGATTGTAAGATAGACCCTGCTTCATGCAGGCCATCAAGTGCATCACGGAATGAATGAGCGACCCCTTCGAGGACAGCTTGTGTAAGCTCAGCACGGTGCAATGCACGATCTAAGCCCAGAAATGCGCCGCGAACATGCCCATCATTATAGGGTGTGCGTTCACCATTGAGGTAAGGCAAAAACAATGCACGGGAGGGGCGCTCAATGTGATCAGGAAGTTCTGATAACAGTGTGCTGACATCACAATGGTTGATTTCTGCCCACCACGCTAAGGATGAGGCCGCAGAAAGCGTGACGCCCATTTGATGCCATGTGTGTGGGAGAGCATGGCACATCGCATGAATGGCGCTGTTGGTATTAGGGCGGAAACGGTCTGTAGTGCACCATAATACGCCAGACGTACCGAGAGATAAGAATGCATCTCCTGTATTGACGGCCCCTAACCCTACGGCAGAGGCTGCATTATCTCCCGCACTTCCCGCAATAAGGGGGGAGCGCTCCATCCCCCAGCGCGTGGTCAGGGTGGTAGAGAGGGTGCCCGCAGCATCCGTGCCTTCGCATAAGCGGGGCATGGCGTTTACGTCTAATCCTGTAGCGTTTAATGCGGCATCAGACCATCGCCGTTGACCTACATTGAGCCAGAGCGTGCCCGATGCATCGGACATATCTTCGATTTTCTCACCGCAGAGTTTGAAACGGAGCCAAGCTTTTGGCAGCAAGACATGACGGATTTTTTTGAAAATTTCTGGCTCGTGTTGACGAACCCATAGAATTTTTGGAGCTGTGAATCCGGGCATTGCGATATTGCCGCATACGGCACGGCTTTGTGGAAAGCTCTCTTCAAAATCCAGGCATTCCTCGTCTGAACGCACATCATTCCACAGAATACAGGGGCGAAGCACTTGATCATGAGCATCGAGTAAAACGGCGCCATGCTGTTGCCCAGAAAGACCAATGCCTTTGACCTGTGCCATTGCGTGCGGGGCATCGTTTTTAAGCCCGTCAAGCGCCTCTAAGAGGGCTTTCCACCATTGTTCAGGGTCTTGCTCACTCCATCCACTCTGTGGGGACTGAACGGAGAGTCTGACGGTGCGGTCCGCAAGAACGTGCTGTTGCTCATCCACCAGAATGGCTTTTAAACCGGAGGTGCCAGCATCAATACCAATATACATGAGGGAAATCCGTTTCAGCCTTCGCTTAGATGGCCTTGTTACGCCTCATGACTGGGGTGCAGGGATCACGATTTTTGTGAGGCGCTGCACGATTACGCGAGTGAGTTGGTCGGTCGCGCCAGCATTGTTCTGCGGTATGGATTATAAAGGATGAGGAAGATGGCCATGAGTATTAAAAATCAATGGTGACCATCCTTGTGTGTGCCATCGGGAAAGAGAGAATTTTACGTCTGTTTTCGTCTGAGAAAGGGGCGTGTTGTATCCCAAACTTTTAGACCACGCAGTGCAAGGTCTGCAATACCCGGTAGTAAGCGCGGTTGCATGAGGGCTGGGTTAAAGGCCTGCATACGCCGGGCATTTTCGCGGTAGCAATCGTCTACGAAACCACGGAACGAAAAACCGTCGAGGAAAAGATTAGTTTGCGTGACCGCGAAATCTTTGCCGTCATGAGCATCTTGTCCACGTTTGGCCATTCCGAGCAAACGTTTTGCTGCGCGTCCGTAAAAACGGAGCGTCTTGAGCTGCCGGCGGGTGCGGCCTAAGCCTTTCCGCCGTTCACGCCATGCCATATAGTTGATGAAAAAGACGATATGCCGTGTTTCTTCAAACATCAGCACGTCAAAAATTTCAAACATTGCTTCAGGGAGGAAGCGAGACTGACGAGCCGTTTTGAAGGCACCAAAGCCTAAAAAGGCGTCCAGACATTCACCAAATCCGAAATCAATAAAGGCCGTTTCAAGGTCTTCGGGGAAGTCTTCCAATGGTTGCGGATGGGCATCTAGCCCATAGCGCTCAATCATGACGTGAATGAGTTTGGCGTGTCGTGCTTCTTCATAGCCTTGCAGAGCTACAGCTTCGCGCACGACAGGATCGGTTATCTGCGGGGTGAAAGCATCGACAATAGCACCGGCCCGGCGCTCGGTATGGTATACTTCTTGCCAGAAAGGGACGGCCCGTAATTTTGCGAGGTCCCCTTCGGACAAATCAGGCCAAGGGAGGCTGTCCGGGTCGAACACTTGATGAGTGTCGATGAATTGCTGGCAAAAAAAACGCTTATGCGCGTCTGAACCGGCTTCCATAATGGACATTGGCGCTCTCCCTGATGGCTCTTTAGGCAGTCGCTTTACGCTTGTTAAAGCGTGTGTGTAGCGTGTCCCATAGCTTCGCTGCTTTGATAAAGGTGCGGGCAATGGCTGGGGTCGTTGTGGGACGTCTCAGGCGCGAATCATATCCAGAGAAGCGGCGCGCATCTTCATCCAGGCAAAGCTGCATCAATTCAGGCACTTTAATGTCGATATTGGTGACATCTTTGGCGCCGTTGACGGTGAAGTTGTTGTCTTGTGTGTGTTCCTCGCCGTTCTCATCCATGGAGCGGGCAAGGCCCATACGTTCATAGGCAAGGAACAGCCAGACACCAATAACGCGTAGTTCAAACCATGGACGCTTCCAGAAAGGCATCACGGCACGATGCCATGCAAGCCAATTCGCAAAGAGCAGAATATGGCGGCACTCTTCCTGCATGACGGGTTCGAATGTTTCGATCAGTTCAAGCGGGAAGAGGCCTGAGCGTTCGGCGAGTGCAAAAAGGCCAAACGCAAAGAAGCTATCAACACATTCGGAGAAGCCTGTGACCAGATAGGCCCATTCTGTGTCTTTAGGTTCTTTATATTCTGGCTCTGGGGCCATTTTAATGTTGTAGGCTTCGACCAGCTTGGACAGCACTTCCTTATGGCGGTTTTCTTCCCACGCATTGCGGGAGAGTGCGTCTTTCATCTCTGGGTCATCAATCATGGCGGCATAAGCGGCCATGCGTAAGCGTGCTTTGCCCTCCGTTTGCACGGCGATATCCCAGATGGGGAGAGAGGTAATGCGGTGCAATGTAACGGGGTCAAGATCCGGCCAAGGAATGACCGAAGGTTTGTAAGGATTAAATGTATCGCGGAACATTTGCGCGGTTGCCCGCTTATGTTCATCCGTGCCGGGCTTTAACGGGCCAGGGATGTCACTGCTCCAGTGGCGCGCCTCATAATCAACGCGTTCGAGCGTTTTCTGCGATGGGGCATCAGGCAGATGAGAATAGATCTCTTCGATCGATTTGGCGCTTTTGAGTGACGTTTGAGGCGCGCTAGTCATGGCGTGTTTTCGCGGCGCATTGTTCATGCGCCGTGCTCCTAGTCGTTGAGCGTTAGGTAAGGTCGGTTGCAGAAGAAATGATACGGTTTACAAGGCCGTATTCGATCGCCTCTTCGGCAGACATCCAGTAGTTACGGTCTGTATCTTTCGCAACCTTTGCGTATTCTTGCCCTGTTTCCCGCGCGAAGAGGCGGTTGAGGCGTTCGCGCATTTTGATGATTTCGCGGGCTTCAATGTCGATATCCGTTGCTGGACCGCGCACGCCACCCATCGGTTGATGGAGCAGAAAGCGTGTATTGGGTAAGCAGACACGGCGCTCTGGGCGGCCAGCCGCATAAATAAGCGCACCAGCAGAAGCGACCCAGCCCGTGCCAATCATGTTGATGGGAGCGACAGAATCCACAAAACGGATCATGTCATGGATCGTGTCACCACTCTCGACATGGCCGCCGGGTGAATTGACATAAACGTCGATGGGTTTGTTGGAATCGCCAGCGAGAGCCAAGAGGCGGCCGGTGACTTCACGGGCAAGCTTATCGTTGATCCCGCCGAAAATCAGCACTTTGCGTTGGTCAAACAACCGGCTTTCGAGTTCGGGCCCGGTTGAGGCTTTGATGTCCTCTTTTTCGGGGGCGTCGGTTTCTTCGTCAAAGCGTCGGAAGGTCATGCGTGTGATGTCCTTGATAGATTATAGTGGTCCAGCGTCTTCTTCCCCTATCCTGCGCCTCGTTTGCCTCGGTGCCAAGCCCGACAGTGCACGAAGTCTCGCCATAGAGAGCAAGAGAGGCTAGGTTTCATAGAATTTCATCTTTTGGTTGGGCCAAAACAAGAGCGGGGTCGCGGCGGTGCTTGGACGAAAACACGGAATTGTGGTCGGTGGTCTCCTGTTAGGGCTGGCGGGGTGTGCACACCAAGATGGTGTTGAGACGACCAACCAGTGGTGGCATAGTTTTGAAGGTGGAGAAATTGCGCAGTTGCGTCCGCCACCGCCGGGACAAAGCGTGCCTTACCCGCATGTTAGTCAAACCCCGATGGAAGCTCCAGATTTACCTTCTCCAGCCGCGCGTGAGCTTCAAACGCAACAGTTGGAAATGGACCGTAATCTCGCCCAGCGTGAGAGTGCGGCTCAGGGGCCTCTTCCGACTGTGCCAAAGGCGGTGCCGCCCGCTCCTATCGTGACGGCGAATAATGCGACTATGGGGACGACAGACGAGAAGCCTACAGTGCCAGTACCCGTGAAGCCGCATGTGACAGCCGAGCTGGCCATGCCGCAGGTCGTGATGAAAGGCGCAATTTCTTCAGGTACATTGCCGGAGATGATGAATGCGCCGCCAGTATCTGTTTCTTTCCCCGGTTTTTCTGTGCCAGCGTCTACTGGTGCGTCAGAGGCTGTGACCCCGGATATTGATGCATCCACCCCAGAGGGGACGCTTATTCGTTTCCAAGTGGCCTCAGACCAAACTGTGGGTAATCCGACGGCGGCATATCGTCGTCTTGCTGGTCAGAGAAATGGGCAGCGAATAAAAATTATAGGCTTTGGTGCCGCGATGAGCGCAGATGCGGGTTTATCCGTATCTGACCAAGTGCGTGAGGTTGCTTTAGGGCTGTTACGTGCACAAGTTGTAGCACGCGGGTTGGTCGTACAAGGTGTGCCGCAAACAATGATTGATATTGAAGGCGAAGCGATTGGTGATGGGGTTCGGATCCGCATTGTAAAGTAAGGCTGTTTCGCTTCTGTGAAAACCTGTCTATCGTCGTTGATCCATTCAATTTGTTAACTTTGAGCTGGTCATGACTGAAGAGTTCCATCGTATCCGCCGCCTGCCCCCTTATGTGTTCGCTGAAGTGAACAAGGCCAAGGCAGCCGCCCGTGCGGCCGGTGAGGACATTATTGACCTTGGGATGGGAAACCCGGATTCAAAGCCGCCGGAACACGTAACGCAGAAATTGGTGGAAACACTGAATAATCCGCGTGTGCATGGTTATTCAGTGAGCCGAGGGATCCCTGGGCTACGGCGCGCGCAGGCAGCGTATTATGAACGCCGATTTGGTGTGAAGGTTGACCCGGAAACGGAAGTGATCGTGACACTGGGCTCCAAAGAGGGGCTGGCTAATCTGGCATCGGCGATCACCAGCCCGGGTGATACTATTCTGGTGCCGAACCCATCATACCCCATTCATCAGTTCGGTTTTATGATTGCGGGTGCTTCTGTGCGTTCTATTCCGGCAACGCCAGATGAGGATATGCTGCGGGCGTTGTATCGTGCTGTGAAGCATTCTGTACCAAAGCCTACAGCTCTTATTGTCAATTTTCCGTCTAACCCGACGGCATTTTTAGCAGATATTGATTTTTACAAAGAACTGGTCACCTTTGCTCGCCGTGAAGGGGTCTGGATCCTCTCTGATCTTGCGTATAGCGAGATTTATTTTGGTGATACGCCACCGCCTTCGATCTTGTCTGTGCCCGGCGCAAAGGATGTTGCAGTAGAGTTTACGTCACTGTCTAAGACGTATTCTATGGCGGGTTGGCGTATGGGGTTTGCTGTTGGTAATCCTCGGCTTATTCAGGCACTGACGCGGATTAAGTCTTATTTGGACTATGGCGCCTTTACCCCCATTCAAGTGGCATCAGTTGCTGCGCTGAATGGGCCGCAAGATTACGTGAATGATATGCGCAACCTCTATCGTGACCGGCGTGATGTTTTGTTGCGTGGGTTGCATGCTGCGGGTTGGGATGTGCCAACGCCAGAAGGGTCCATGTTTGCATGGGCGCCTATTCCGGAGAAATTCACCGAAATGGGCAGTGTTGAGTTCTCAAAATTATTGATGAAGGAAGCCGGCGTTGCCGTTGCACCGGGTTTAGGCTTTGGTGAGTATGGCGAAGGCTTTGTGCGCATTGGGTTGGTGGAAAATACGCAGCGTTTGCGTCAAGCAACGCGCTCCATCAAAGGATTTATGAGCCGACATGGAATAAGCCGCCCAGCGGACATGTCTTCGGCAGATACAGGATCAAAGGTGGTATCATCATGAAACCATTACGTATTGGCCTAGCGGGCCTTGGCACGGTTGGTGTTGGCGTTATTAAACTTCTGCGGGCGCATGCTGCGGAGTTAACGGCGCGTGGTGGCCGCTCGATTGAGGTTGTGGCTGTGAGCGCACGCAGCCGCACGCGGGATCGTGGTGTCTCGCTGGATGGTTTGCGGTGGTATGATGACCCTGTTGCCTTAGCGCAAGATGCAGAGATCGATGTTGCTGTTGAATTGATTGGCGGTTCAGAAGGTTCTGCTCGTGCGATGGTCGAAGCTGCGCTCGCACGTGGGATACCTGTTGTCACAGCCAATAAAGCCTTGGTTGCTTTGCATGGTGGTGCCCTCACAGCATTGGCTTCAAAGCACAATACAACGTTATTTTATGAAGCTGCTGTTGCGGGCGGTATCCCCGCGATTAAGCTGGTGCGTGAAGCTTTGGCAGCAGACCGTTTGGAGAGTGTCGGTGGTATTTTGAACGGGACGTGTAATTACATCCTGACCGAAATGCGTGCGACAGGTCGTGACTTCGCGGATGTTCTGGCTGAGGCACAGGCTAAAGGTTATGCAGAAGCAGAGCCTTCCACAGATGTCGATGGATGGGATGCTGCGCATAAACTGGCTATTTTGGCGGGTATCGCTTTCCGTCCAATCCGGTTTGATAGTCTTTCGGTGCACGGTATTCGGGACGTGACGTCGGCGGATTTGCGCTTCGCGACGGAACTTGGTTATCGCATCAAGCTGTTAGGGCTGGCACGTCAGCAAGAGGGTAAGCCGCTTGAGGCTTGGGTACGTCCGTGCATGGTGCCTGTATCGGTGCCGGTAGCATCTGTTGAAGGTGTATTTAACGCCGTCACAACGTTTGGCCCTTTCTCCGGCCCGATGACGATTTCTGGTCGTGGTGCCGGTGAAGGGCCGACCGCCAGTGCTGTGGTTGCGGACTTGGTGGATCTAGCGCGTGGTGCTTCTCTGCCAGTATGGGGGGTGTCCTCTGTTCCTGAAGTGGTTGATTGTGCGCCATTGGATGACGTGGAGAGTGCTTTCTATGTGCGGCTGGATGTTGCTGACCGTTCAGGAACGATGGCTGATTTGACCTCAGTTTTGCGTGACCATGATGTGTCTGTGCATTTGGTTTCCCAGCATGAAGCCGCTCCGGGGCGTGCCCATGTCGCGATCGTTACGCATCGTGTGATGGAGCGGACAGTGCGTGCTGCGGCGGCTGGCTTGGCAGCGTTGTCAGCCGTGAATGGTGAACCATTGGTGCTGAAAATTGAGGATAGTTTGCAATGAGTGCCGCGCGCATCGCTCCCCCTGAGTATCCCAAAGATCGTAACCTAGCTCTCGAACTGGTGCGTGTTACGGAAGCCGCCGCCATCGCTGCCGCCGTATGGACGGGGCGCGGGTGTAAAAATGAGGCAGATGGGGCCGCAGTGGAGGCGATGCGTGCGGCATTTGATACAGTCTCGATTGATGGTGTGGTGACCATCGGTGAAGGCGAGATGGACGAAGCCCCCATGTTGTATATTGGGGAGCGTGTTGGCTGTGGTGGCCCAGCGATGGACATTGCCGTTGATCCGTTGGAAGGCACGAATTTATGTGCGAGGAGCCTGCCCAGCGCCTTAACGGTTGTAGCCTTGGCTGAGCGTGGCGGTTTCCTCCATGCTCCCGATGTTTACATGGAAAAAATTGTCGTTGGCCCTGATTTGCCAGATGATGTTGTTGATTTAGACTCCTCTATTCGTACGAATTTACGTTCGCTGGCAAAGGCGAAAGGTAAAGATATTTCGGAGCTGGTTTTGTGTGCTCTGGATCGAGAACGACATGAGGATTTGATCGCGCATGCTCGTGAAGCCGGAGCGCGTGTGATGCTGGTGACGGATGGTGATGTTGCGGCGGCTATTGCAACATGCCTGCCAGAAGGTGGCGTTGATCTTTACGCGGGGTCAGGTGGTGCGCCAGAGGGTGTTTTGGCGGCAGCAGCATTGCGGTGTGTTGGTGGGCAAATGCAGGGGCGTTTGCTGTTTGAAAACGCTGCGCAGCGAAAGCGGGCGGAAGATATGGCGCATGGTCGGGACCCTGCGCGGCGTTTATTTTTGAATGATATGGCGTCTGGTCCGGTGTTGTTTTGTGCATCAGGTGTGACGACAGGGCCGTTATTGCGTGGTGTGCAAGGTGTGGGCACGCATCGGGTGAGGACGAATTCATTGGTGATGCGTTCGTTGACTGGCACAGTGCGTTATATTGAGAGCTTACATGATCGGCGTCTTGGGGCGCATGGTTTAGACTGAACGGTAAAGCATGACAGAGACACCAAATTGCGTTCTCGGCGTTGAATACAGCGCAGGAGGGCGGCAATGGATATGGCGTGACGCGTCTTTGGGGAACGTGGAACACCGTGCGGCTCTCGGGATGGCACAGCGCCTTGGAATACCGGAGTTATTGGCGCGTATTTTATCTGCGCGCGGGATTAGCGTAGAGACGGCTGAAAGCTTTTTAACGCCACGTTTGCGCGCGTTAATGCCAGATCCTTCTTGTATGAAAGATATGGACCGTGCGGCAGAGCGCTTGGCGGATGCGGTGCGTCAGCAAGAACCTGTCGGGCTGTTTGGTGATTATGACGTTGATGGTGCCTGTGGCACGGCTCTTATGGCTGATTTCCTGCGCCAGTTAGGCTGTGTGGTGCAGACGCATATCCCGGATCGTATTACCGAAGGGTATGGGCCGAATGTGCCCGCATTAGATAAGATGATTGAGCAAGGGGCTCGTCTTCTTGTGTGCATTGATTGTGGCACGGCTGCGGTTCATGTTTTGGATGAGTTGGCACAGAAGGCGGATGTGATTGTTCTGGATCATCATAAGCCTGATGGCGCAGTGCTGCCGAAATGTATTGTGGTGAACCCAAACCGTTTGGACTGTGATTCAGGATTAGGGTCCATCTGTGCAGCAGCCGTTACGTTTATGACCATGACGGCTGTGTCTCGTGTTTTACGGCGTTCAGGGTGGTTTCAAAACCATCAAGAGCCAAGCTTGATCCAAGCATTAGACCTTACAGCATTGGCGACGATTTGTGATGTGATGCCACTCGTCGGCCTGAACCGTGCTTTTGTGCAGCAGGGCCTAAAGGTTATGGCCCGAGGAGAGCGGTTAGGTTTGACAACTCTGTCTTCAGTCGCGGGGGTGCGAGAAGATGCGAGTGCTATGTCCTGTGGTTTTGCGCTGGGCCCACGGATTAATGCGGGTGGGCGTATTGCTAAGGCTGATTTGGGGCTGAACCTTCTTTTATCAGAAGATGCGGAAGTCGCGCGGCAATTGGCTGAGGAACTGGATCAGGTCAACCGTCAGAGGCAAACGGTTGAGGGGGATATCCTTGAATATGCCATGGAGCATGCCGCGCACCAGGTTCAAGCGGGGCATGCGGTTATTTTTCTACACCAAGGCGGTTGGCATCCTGGAGTTGTGGGCATTGTCGCCGGGCGTTTGAAAGAGAAGTTTAATAGGCCCGCTTTGGTGGGAGCTTTAGCGGATGGCGTGATTAAAGGGTCAGCCCGTTCGGTGCCGGGGCTAGACCTTGGGGCGGCGATTATTTCTGCACGACAAGCTGGGGTGCTCCTGACGGGGGGTGGTCATGCGATGGCGGCTGGGTTCTCGGTCGTTGAGGAGAATGTGGCCGCTTTTCATGCTCTTTTGGATGAAGCATTAGCGGATGCTCGTTTGTTACCGCCGAGGGAGGCGCTGCGGATTGACGGGGTTTTGACCGTGCACGGGGCCTCTTTGGATGTCGCGAAGCAATTATCCCGCCTTTCCCCTTTTGGTCCAGGAAATGAAGAACCCGTTTTGGTGGTGCAAAATGTGAGATGCGTGAAAGCAGACCGTATTGGCCGAGATGGGAACACAATGCGTGTGCTTTTGCGTGGGGAAGATGGTCACGTGACCCTTAAGGGGCTGGTGTTTCGTGCTGGTGATGCAGATTTTGCGTCTGTGTTGGAGGATCGGAGCATGCCGTCGCTGCATGTGGCGGGTCAATTACGGCCGGAAAACTGGCAAGGGCGGGAAAGTGTCACCTTTTTTATCGTTGATGCGGAAAAAGTTTAAAATAGTGCTTGACGGGGTCAGGTGATCCCCTTATACACCCACTCACGCCTCCAGTCCCGTTCGTCTAGAGGCCTAGGACACCGCCCTTTCACGGCGGCAACACGGGTTCGAATCCCGTACGGGACACCATCATAATAGTCTGTAAAATGACTTTATGACTATGAGGATAAATCCTCAAAGCAGTAAAATATATACCGTTTACGCGTTAGAGTAACGTTTGAATGCAACATTTTGCTTCTTAAAACTTTCTACTCCATGAACGAGTATGGCGGCCTTTGTGAAAAAAGGTGCGGAGAGCTGGTTAAGCCAAGCGTAGATGCGTTTTCAGCAGATACGTATTTGCCGTCTGTCATAGAATATGAGGAAAGTTTATGGGAAATCATGTTGCTTCATTGTGGGATCAATTCCACGAATGGATCCCTGTTATCGTAAGCTATCTCAGTAAAGTGGCTCTCGCTCTTGTTGTCTTGTTGATTGGTTGGAAGATTATCAACATGGTCACGCGGACCATGGATCGGATGATGGCGGCAAGTCACCTTGAGCCAACGTTACGTGGGTTTTTGAATAGCGTTGTTGGGATGCTGTTAAAGGCGCTGCTTTTGATCAGCGTTGCATCAATGGTTGGTATCGCCACGACGTCATTCGTTGCTGTGTTGGGTGCAGCCGGCTTGGCTGTTGGTATGGCTTTGCAGGGTAGCTTGGCGAATTTTGCCGGCGGTGTTTTGATCCTGCTGTTCCGGCCTTTTAAAATTGGTGATTCCATTACAGCTGGTGGAAGTACGGGTAAGGTGATCTCTATTGAGATGTTCCGTACAGTCCTGCGTGATTCCAGCAATGCCGTCATTTATGTGCCAAATGGTACGCTATCGAACAATATCGTGATCAATAATACGCAGGGTGAACGCCGTTTGGCAGCAGTCTCTGTGATGATTGATTATACGGATGATACGGATAAGGCCCGTTCTATTTTGGAAGGGTTGTTGCAGGGGGATGACCAGATTTTGGATCCAGCGTCTGCCGGTGTGTCTTTCCAAGCAAAGCCGGGGAATATTGCTGTGACGTTGGAGTTCTGGTGTGCTGCTGGCTCAGTGAGTGGTCTGACGGCGAAATATTCTGAGGCTGCGATCAAAGCATTGAAGGCTGAAGGGTATCGTTTAGGTGTAACGACACGAGCAGCTGGCTAAGAGTTTTTTGTTATAGAGCGTAATTAGCTTTTTTTAGACACTGTGACATTTTCGCCCGCATGCAGCTTGTATGCGGGTTTTTTTGTATTTTTGTTGTGAATTATTTTCAATAAGCAACAAATTCACAACAAAATATTTCTGGAATGCACGAAAATTTTATGTATGAAACATATGCGAGTTATTCTCATTTTCACAGATTGAGAGATCATGACATATTCAATTTTAAAGAGGCGTGCCCCGGTGAGATATGTTTCTCACGTTGGACGGATGCTTTTAGCGGGTACGGCTTTAGTTATGTTCGCTGGACAGACAGCACGTGCCGTACCGCCGCGCATGAACATTGGAAATGCTGCTGAAGCTGCTGATGAATCTTCCAATGGTGTTTTTGGGTTTTTGTCTAATTGGCGTCGTACAGCCAATTTCTTAGGCGATATGTGGGGTTTACGCCCTGAGCTTGGGAAATATGGTGCTGTTTTGGCTATGCAGGAAACGTCAGAAGTTTTCGGCAATGTGAGCGGTGGTAGCCGTCGCGGTGCTGATTATAATGGCTTGTTTCAAGCGGCTTTGCAGGTGAATACGCAGCGTGCTTTTGGTTGGTACGGTGGCACGTTCAACGTCAGTATGGAACAAATTCACGGGCGGAGTTTGAGTGCTGATAATCTGCAAGTTTTGCAAACGGTGAGTGGTATCGAAGCAGATCGTTCAACCCGTTTGTGGGAATTGTGGTTCGACCAAAAGTTCTTAGACCAACAAAAGCTCGACATTAAAATTGGTCAGCAGAGCCTTGATCAAGAATATATGGTCAGCAGCAATGCGCTCGTTTTTGCCAACACAATGTTTGGCTGGCCTATGCTGCCATCGGCTGATTTGCCAGGTGGTGGCCCAGCTTATCCGCTTTCTGCTCTTGGTGTGCGTGGACGTTACTGGCTGGCTACACCTCTTTATTTGATTGGTGGCGTATATAGTGGCAGCCCAACGCGTAATCTGGATGGTGATCCACAGCAGACGAACGCATCCGGCACGAGTTTCCCATTGAATAAGGGTGTTATGGCTATTGCAGAGTTGCAATATGTCTATCCAGCCCTCGGTGCGATGGTCTCCCCTGATGAGGTAGAGCCACTGTCTCATGTCTATCGTTTAGGTGGGTGGTATAACTCGGAGCCATTTGCAGATCAGTATTTGGACAATACATACACGCCTCTGGCGTCACCGAATAGTAACGGTAATGCTTTAGCGCATCGTGGTGCGTTTTCGCTCTATGCTGTCATGGATCAAATGCTGTGGCGCAGTCATTTTGATCCGAACCGTACGTTCAACGTGTTTGGTCGTGTGATGGGAACGCCGCAATCCTCACGTGTTCCTGTTGATTTCAGCATGAACTTTGGTTTTACGTTTAAGGACCCACTGCCGTACCGTACGGATGATACATTCGGCATTGGCATGGGTTATACGCATGTCAGTCACGCTTTAGCTAAGAATGATAAAGCTGTAGCGTATTATCAAGGGATATACTCTCCTGCACAAACAGGTGAGACCTACGTAGAAGCGACGTATCAATTCCAATATACGGGTTGGTTACAGATACAACCAGACTTCCAGTATATCTTTAATCCTTCTGGTGGTGTGCCGAACGTGAATAACCCGAACCGCCGTGTGCATGATGCGGCTATTTTTGGTCTCCGCACGAACATTGCTCTGTAAGGATTTTATGATGCGTTTTTTATCGTTTAAAACGTTAGCGGCTGTTGGTTTCGCTTGCTCCTCTTTTCTGGGAACGGCACAGGCAGAGCCGCGCGGGTTTTTGGAAAGTATTCACCGGCATGCAACGCTGGCATCAACCAGCCCCGGGAATGGTGACCTAAATCCCTACGCTATTTTTGTGATGCCGCAGGATAGTGGTGTGCTGCATAAAAATGATGTGTTGGTGACGAACTTCAACAACATCACGAACTTGCAGGGCACAGGCACAACGATTGTAGCCTACCATCCAGAAACGGGAAATATCTCGGAATTTGCGAGTTTGCCGGCTAATTTGCCAGCATGTCCCGGTGGTGTTGGTTTGACGACCGCTCTTACCGTTTTGAAAAGCGGCTGGGTGATTGTTGGTAGCGCACCGAGTAAAGATGGCTCCACTCTGACGAAGGGTGATGGCTGTTTGATTGTTCTCGATACAAAGGGAAAATACGTTACCGCGTGGAAGGGGCCGCTGATTAATGCCCCTTGGGGTGATATTGCCGCTTTAGATCGCGGGGATAGCGCAACACTGTTTATTTCAATGTCTGGTTATGATTTGCCGGGTCCGTACTATAAAGACCCCGTAACGCATTATCCGCCGATTATTCATAAAGCGACGGTTCTGCGCCTTGATCTGCGTATTCCGCAAGGTCAGCCTCCCATTTTGGATAAGCAAACCGTTGTTGCAAGTGGGTTCTCTGCGCGTGCTGACCGTGACAACTTTTTGTTTGGCCCAACCGGCTTGGCGTTGGATACGGATGGCACATTATACGTCACGGATGGTTATGACGAAGAAGTCACGGCCATTGATAATGCTCTGACACGTACAGACGCAGTGACCCGTAGTGGGGATGCTGTTGGGCGTATTATTTCTCGTGGTGGATTGCTCAACTGGCCATTGGCGATGATGTGGGTTCCGGGGCATCATTTGCTGGTGTCTAATGGGCGTAATGGTCAGGTTGTTGAAATTGATCCGGCCACAAAAAAGCAAGTTTATGCGCAGTGGATTGATAATGATCAAGCACAACAGCCGCCGGGTAATGGAGATCTCTTCGGGTTGGCTATGACCCCCGATGGGAAAAGCTTCTATTATGTCGAAGACGACATGAATACGTTGAACATCAGTACCCCTTAAGGAGAAGAAGTCTCGATTATGAAACCAATACTATCGAGGCGTTTTTTCTTGGAAACGACGTTAGGGGCGGCTCTTGTAGCGGTCCCTATTGTGCGTGGTGAGGCTGGGGAGTTGCAGAGCGCTCCTGTGCTGCATCAGCCAGGAATTGACACGCCGCAGCAGCCATTTGTGTATTTTATTACGTTTGATTTGGTTGCTGAGAAAAAAGCCGATGTTGCGGCGCTTATGAAGCGCTGGACAGAAGCCGCAGATGCGCTCATGGCAGGACGTCCAATCCCAGGAATGGTAGATTCTGAAGATACTCTGGGCTTGTCTCAGAAAGATCTGACGATCACTTTTGGATTTGGGCCGGGTGTTTTTGTGAAGGATGGGAAAGACCGTTACGGTCTGGCCTCACGCCGTCCGGCGCCTTTGGCGGATCTGCCGCGCTTTACGGGGGATCAGTTGATTGCGGCAAAAACTGGCGGGGACTTGTCCGTTCAGTGCTGTGCTGATGACCCGCAATCGGCGTTTCATGCGGCCCGACAAATCGCACGCCTTGCTTATGATATTGCGGAACCTCGCTGGGCGCAGTCTGGGTTTTTGCCGTCCTTTGGTAAAGGCAAAACGGCCCGGAATCTTATGGGGTTCAAGGATGGTACCATCAACCCGAATATGACGGATTCTAAGGTTAAGGATCAGTATATTTGGGCAGGCCCGCATGATGAGGCGTGGATGGCAGGTGGCAGCTACCTGGTGGCGCGTATCATCCGTATTGCGCTAGAGCATTGGGACCGGATGAATGTTCCGTTCCAAGAGCAGACAATGGGGCGGCAAAAAATCAGTGGCGCACCAATGGGTGGGAAGCATGAGTTTGAGCCGTTGACGCTCAAACAAATGGATCATGATGGAAACCCTATCACGGCGCAAAACTCACATGCTCGTTTGGCGGCACCAGAAGAGAACGGTGGCGCACAGATGCTGCGTCGGGCGTATTCTTATGAGAATGGCTTGAGTGTCATCGCTGAACGGTGGCCACCTTGGCGTCAGGCCAATGAGTTTGATTCTGGTTTGTTGTTTTTGTCCTACCAACAAGACCCACGGACTGGTTTCTCAAAAATTTTTGAACGTATGGCTAAGTTCGATATGATGAACCAATTCACAACCCATATTGGCAGTGGTTTGTTCGCGTGTCCGGGCCGCCGTAAAGGCCATTATATTGGTGAAGAACTTCTGTCCTGACAGAAGGCGCTTATGGGCTGCTTGATATGATGAAGCAGCCCATAAGTTTGATTATTGGGCACGCAACCTAGCGCGTGTTTAAGCGCTTTCGTTTCCGTCATTGATTATGAAGGATTACGCGCAGTGCCCTACATCAAGACGAATGATAATACGCATATTTATTATGAGATTTTTGGCTCAGGGCGCCCACTGGTTATGTTGCATGGGTGGACGTTCTCGGGGCGTTTCTTTCACCGAAACATTCCAGAAATCGCCAAACATGCTCAGGTGATCGCGGTTGATTTAAGAGGGCATGGAAAATCCGATAAACCAGACCATGGATACCGTATTCCGCGCTTAGCTGCTGATTTGCGCGATGTTTTGGCGGCACTCAACATTGAGGACGCGACGGTTTTGGGTTGGTCCATTGGTTGCCCAATTATATGGTCGTACCTTGAGTTATTCGGCACAGAGCGTCTACGCAGTGCGATTTTTGTTCAGCAGACGCCGCGCCAGTATTTTTCATCGGAATGGAAGCATGGTCATGCGGCCTGTTATGATCAAGCAGGGTTGGCGGAAACCATTCAAAAATTAACATTCGATCCAAAAATGTTTGATATAGGCAATTTGGAAGCCTGTTGTGCGAGCACGCTGTTAGACGATGAAAAGACCATGCTCTTAGCAGAGATGGCCCTTAGTCCAGATTATGCGCGGGCAGCGATGATGGCAGATCATACGGTGCATGATTGGCGGGATTTACTGCCGCATGTGACGTTGCCGAGTATGATGATGGTTGCGGAAAAAGATCAGGTTCTTGTGCCTGCTGGTCCGACATGGGTGGCGGAGAATATGCCGAATTGTGAAGAGGTTCGTTTTACGGAAAGCTCTCATATGATTTTTATTGATGAGACAGAAAAGTTCAATGAAACGGTCATTGGGTTCTTAAAGAAATGAGCACTTTTCCATTTCAATTCGGTATGAACGAATTCACAACGCAGCCTTGGTCCTTCGAAGAAGACGTGCAGAATTATGCGTCTTTGGGTGTCGATGCGATTGAGATTTGTGAAGCGAAATTGGACTCTTATCGGGCGGTGGAGCAATTGAAGCATGCGCGCCAATCAGGTCTTAACATCAGTGCGATACAACCAAAAATCAGAACATTTTTTGGCAGTAAAATGGCTCCTGAACCAACGGATGTTGAGGCGCGGGTCAAGGCTTTTGAGCAGAGTTTACACCGCTTAGCACCATATGCAGAGGGTGCGTCCTTTGTGATGAATACGGGCGCACCACAGAATGGCAATATGCGGAAAACGGTTGAGGAAACTGTTAGGCATATACGTCGCCTTGCGCCAATTGCTTATGATCTTGGTGTAAAAATTGCCATCGAGCCATTAAACCCAACATCTGTGAACATTGAGACTGCGATCTGGACGATTGATCAGGCGCTGGAGATGATAGAGGGCGTTGCGCACCCAGCTTTTGGGTTATGCTTAGATTATTGGAATATCTGGCAGCAAAATGATTGCGCCCAGTCCATTATCGCAGCAGGCGATAAAATATTCGTCTTACAGGTGTCAGACTGGCGCATGCCTTATTCTGGGATGGATCGGCTCATCCCGGGAGAGGGATCTATTCCCCTCAAAGAACTCTTACACGCTACGCATCAAGCCGGTTTTCGTGGGGCATGTACTGTTGAGATATTCTCAAATGATGTGCCTGACAGTGTGTATGATCATAATTTAGTGGATGTTGTGCGCAAAAGTCGTGAGGGCTTGTTGCGCGCATGGGGAGAATGAACGCGTATTCCACGCACTCATTTCTCAGGAGGTGACGCAGGGAAGGGGACCCATTGAGTTGCACAAGGGTTTTGGGTCATTTGCGGCTGTGCGTTGGGTTCTCTTAAGGCGGGGGTAACGTTGTTCTCGGTGATGTTAACATATTGCAGATCCCATGCTGCGGAGCTGGAGAAGGTTACGTTATAGAGCGTGGCGTCTATCGGGTTTGAATCGTCAATGCCGTGCATAAGAAGAATACCACCTGCGCCATAAACATCTTTGAAGCTGATTGTCCGATAACGGGGCGTATCAAAGCCGAAGGCGTGCGGGTCATAATGCGTATCAAGCATGATGGGCCATTTATTGTTGCGTAGGCAGATATGGTCATACTGAATATCATCAACCAGCCCCCCGCGAGAGCTATCACTTTTGATCCTTAGCCCGGCCGTTGTGCCATCTAAGGTAAGATTCCGCACAAGAACGTGGCTGACGCCGTTGAAGGTTTCACTACCGATAGACATGCCGTGGCCAGCATAAAAATGATTGTCGAGCACAGAGATATAACGGCTGGGGCCGTTTCGCCCAGCTTTAATGGCAATGTTATCATCACCAGTACGGATGAAGCTATGTGTGATGGTAACATCTTCAGATGAGCCGGGGTCGATCCCATCCGTGTTGCGGGCATCTTCTGGGGTATCAATACGGACATCCCAGAACGTAGCCCCTGAGACATGGTCAAGTGTGACGTGGAAATTGGGTGAATTCCGCAGTGTAAGATGAGCAAAGGTAATGTTTTGTGCATCTTGTACAACGATGAGACGCGGTATGTTTTGCTTGCCTTCTTCGTATTGCGCGCGCCGGGCTAAGTGCCACCATGTTTCGTCGGTATCGGCCATGGGTTGGCCTCCATTGCCGTCAATAACGCCCGGGCCAAAAATCCCACCACCAGAGGTTTGGCTAAAGAGAATAAAGGGACGGCACCCATGCCCATGCCTATCAATGGTGCCGCAGAGGTTTTTGCCCTGATCATACCGCGCCGGGTTTGTGGACGCGGCTAAGACGGCGCCTTGGTCGAGCCATAGAAAGACACCAGAGGGCATGATCAGTGGGCCACTCTCAAAGTGCCCAGCGCTGAGGTGCAGGGCACTGCCTTCAGGGCATGAATCCAGTGCTGATTGGAGCGAGGCAGAGGAAGAGGGAGTATAGGTTCCGCAAAGAGTGTGGGGGAGCGAAGGCTCAGTCACTATGCGGCGGTCTTGAGCGTATGTTGGGGTAGAACAATATAAAAATAAAGAACAGAAAAAGAGATATGTGATGGACATAAGAGAGAGGATTTTTCTCTTCTTGGAAGAGATGCGTAGAATGTAACGCATATATCTTATGTCCTTCAGCGAAGTGGAACGGATAATTTTTCTAAACTTTTGATGATTTATAAGTATTGTTGGTATGTATATATGTACACTATTTTAGTGAGTAAGGATTAATTAAAATTACTTAATACAAAAAGAGACAACATCATAAAAAGTATAGAGTTTAAATCAGTATCGGTTTAAAAAGAATAAGAAGATCAGAGAGTTGAGGTATGATGCAGGCAGGATGTCAGATTGAACTTGTGGCGGCATTGTTGCGTGTACAGGGTGGAAAACCTGAGGTTTTAACGGTTTGCCCAAAAGCATCTCTTCCTTCTGGCCCCTTGGAGCCAACACATCGTACATTGCAGGCAGGAATGCGGAGCTGGGTTGAGCGTCAAACAGGCGTGAAGCTCGGCCATATAGAGCAGCTTTATACGTTTGGAGATGAAGTTACGGCCGATCAAATGCGTTTACTGCGCGTATCCTATATGGCTTTGACCCGTGAGACGGCGGCCCATGTCGGTTGGGGGGGGTGGTATCGGTATTTCCCGTGGGAAGATCGCCGTTCCGTTTCAGCAGATGTTTTGCTGAAGACAATTGTGCAGCGTTTGAAGGGCTGGGCCGGAGATTGCTTATCACGCAGGGAGCGTGTGGCCCGTCATTTTGGCCTTAATGGATATGAATGGGATGGAGAGCGCGCTTTAGACCGTTATGAAATGATGTGGGAGGCAGGTCTTTTGCCTGAAGCATCTCATGCCCATGAGCCTCTCTCGGCAGGGCAAGGAATGCAGGGGGATCACCGCCGTATTCTCGCGACGGCGATTGGACGTTTGAGAGCGAAGTGTCGTTATACCCCTGCTTTGTTCCGGCTTGTTCCAGAAGAGTTTACGCTGCGCTTTTTGCAAGAAACGCTTGAAGCTGTTTCAGGACAGTACCTGCATAAACAAAACTTCCGGCGCTTAATCCAAAATCAGAATTTGGTCATCGAAACGGAGACGTATGATATGGCCGGTGCGGGGCGTCCCGCACGCCTGTATCGACTGGCCAATATCGAGCATGCTTCATGCTCATTAATGGGAGCGAACTTGCCTCTTCCCGCCTTGGATGTTGCGTAAGGTAGTCTCTTATCGGCGTGTGCGTTTGAGTTTGATATGCCCGCCTAGTCGCTCTAGCGCTGCGCGTAATTCGTCATTCTCTACCCCCTCCACAGAGACAGCAGGTAAGCGTTTTTGCACACGCGGCGTTACGGGACGTAACGTATGATCTTGGACTAACTTTAACCGCTCAATGGCGTGTACGCCGCGCAATCCGCATGCTGTATTAATCCGCTCTAAAAGCTGGGTGCTCTGGTGCTGTAACTCCATGGCCACCGGTCCGGCACAGGCTAATGTCAAAGTTCCAGCAGATAAGCGTCGGGGTTCAGTTTGTTGAGCCAAGTAAGGGCCAACAAACTCAGGCCAGTTGAGCGCAAGACGAATCAGAATAGGTGATTTTTTCTTAAACGCAGGCTGCGTTGCCTTCGCTACAAACGCACCAATCTGCTTTGTGCCATACGTTGTTGTTTTTGGTTTGAAAGGTGTTTTCTCTGAAGGAAAAGCCTCATTCTTGCGCTTGTTCAGCGTCCCATCCTCTTCCATATAAGACAGCGTGATTCTTAACGCTACTGAACTCCTTCGCTGGTATGACACGCATCGTCGCAGCTTGCCATGGCGCGGCTCTGATAAACAGCGCCCTTCACCATATGCAGTATGGCTGAGCGAAATCATGCTCCAGCAAACCACTGTGCAAGCGGTGATACCGTATTTTGAGCGTTTTCTGACCGATTATCCAACGGTTCAAGCTTTGGCATCTGCGCCATTAGAAGATGTGCTCCAACGCTGGGCGGGGCTAGGCTATTATGCGCGCGCACGTAATTTGCATGCTTGCGCACAAAAAATTGCGGAGCGTGGAGCCTTTCCGCAAACAGTCGAAGAACTACAAACCCTGCCGGGTATTGGAGCTTATACAGCACGTGCCGTCGCCGCTATTGCTTTTGGTGTGCCTGTTGTCCCGGTCGATGGGAATGTAGAGCGTGTTACAGCACGTCTTTTTGCCGTTGAGGACCCTATTCCGGCGGCACGTCCACAACTGCACCGCTACGCTGCCACCCTTAATGATGACCCTATAGCCCAAACACGCCCATCAGATTTTGCGCAAGCGCTGTTTGATTTAGGGTCGAGTATATGCACGCCCCGCAGCCCGACATGCCTACCGTGCCCATGGCGCACGCCTTGCAAAGCCCAAGCTCAAGGTATTGCGGCCACCCTGCCCCAACGCGCACCGAAAACAGCACGCCCCACCCGATATGGCGTACATTTTATCGTTGCAGACCATCAGGGGCAGTTTTTACTACGACAACGCCCCACTAAAGGGCTTTTAGGCGGGATGGATGAATTTCCCGGTACGGAGTGGCGGTCCACATCTTGGAGCGCAGAAGAGGCTTTTCATCACGCCCCTGCCCTCTCGAATTGGACGCTCTACGGTGAAGTGACACATATTTTCTCACATTTCACGTTGAAAGTGACCGTCTACGGAACTCCCCTTCCCCGAAACCGTAATCAAGTGATTGATACAGAATTCGGCACGTTTCGCCTGCTGAAAACAGCCGCTCTCCCCGGCATTATGACCAAATGCCTTAAACTTTATAAAACATCAGCAGAATAGCAGGGTATTGCATGAACATTTCTGACGCCGATATTTCGCTGTATTTCATGGATTGGCACGGTCATTTGCTTAGCCATGACCCGATGCGTGACATCTTTTCGCTGATGCCTTTCACCCCCGGTTTATTGCCGCACTTAACAACCAAAGTGCCATCACCGCGTTCTCTGCCAGCAGAAGTGCGCTTTATAAAACATACTTCTATGCCCAAACCATTTCCGACATGCAGCATGGTTGATGCGGAAGACGGGTACGTCGCCCTCTTCTTTCCACACAGACAACGGTATCTTACCTGCTTACCGGCACCTGAACAGCATGAGCAGGCGCCCATCAGGGCGGAATTTGTACAAGGATGGGAAAAGTTGATCCCCTTCACCGCCACCGCTCTTCGTGGCCTTTCTTTGCTTATGCTTCCTCAGCGCTGTGCTATCACATCAGAACATGGGAGCATCATCGCACCACTCACCATAAACCCGCGCTCTAACATTGGGTTGATGGATACACACAACATATATACGTCAAAGAATATCAATACTTTTGAGGATATTGGGAATTTACAATTAGGAGATTACAAAGAGATATCTCTTAATACATTAGATGGGACGGATAAAAAATTTTATGTGAAGATATTATAAGGCGATTTCGGTTACTTTTATTATACATAAGGCACAAAAAAGGGCTGGGATATTGCCCAACCCTCTTACAGAAAGGGACCCTAATAAATTAGTGCGCCCAGCCTTCTGGAACCTTACCACCATTCTTGGCTAGCTCAGCATAAACTTGCTTAATGAGCCAAACGTTCATTGTAGCCGTGTCATCTGTGCTGCCAGAATAATGCAATTCACCAGCCAGTTGCTTACGTGCGTCCAGAGAGCTGTCCAGACCCAAAAGCTTTAGAAGATCAACGATTGATGTCTGATAATTCAGTTGTTGACCAGCCTTAGAAGCCAAGTCAGCAAGCACAGCATTCACATCAACGGATGCAGGAGCTGCTGGTGCATCAGGCGCTGGTGCAGCCGCAGGTGCTGCATCTGCGGGCGCAGATGGCGTTGCTGCTTCAGCTTGCCCGAAAATCTTGGACATGATTGAGCTAAAAAGACCCATGGGTCACACTCCTAAACAGTAACAACGAAGCGCAAAAAGCGCGTCCGTATCCGAAACGCGCTTTTGTCGTAACTGTTCCAATTAGTAGCGATATTCTTCGTGCTTGAACGGACCACTCACTGGCACGCCGATATAGTCAGCCTGCTTCTGGGACATTTTGGAGAGCTCAGCGCCAACCTTAGCCAGGTGCAGAGCTGCAACTTTCTCGTCCAGTGCCTTTGGCAGCGTGTAAACCTTACGCTCATACTGGCCCGGCTTTGCGTTCCACAGCTCAATTTGAGCCAGCGTTTGGTTCGTAAAGGATGCGGACATCACGAAAGATGGGTGACCCGTTGCGTTACCAAGGTTCACCAAGCGGCCTTCGGACAGAAGGATGATACGGCGGCCTTCAGCCAGTTCAATCTCATCAACTTGCGGCTTGATGTTGTTCCAACGGTAGTTGCGCAGCGCTTCAACCTGAATTTCGCTGTCAAAGTGACCGATGTTACACACGATCGCACGGTCACGCATAGCGCGCATATGCTCGATTGTGATCAGGTCCACGTTGCCTGTGCAGGTCACGAAAATATCACCGCGCGGTGCAGCATTTTCCATCGTGACAACTTCATAGCCTTCCATAGCGGCTTGAAGTGCGCAGATCGGGTCAACTTCCGTGACCAGAACGCGGCAACCCGCATTGCGCAAAGACGCAGCAGAGCCCTTACCCACGTCACCGTAACCCGCAACAACAGCAACCTTACCGGCCATCATCACGTCCGTACCACGGCGAATGGCGTCAACAAGGCTCTCACGGCAGCCGTATAAGTTGTCGAACTTGGACTTCGTAACGCTGTCATTCACGTTAATGGCCGGAACCTTCAACGTACCCTTACGCGCCATTTCCCACAGACGATGCACGCCCGTTGTGGTTTCTTCGGACAGGCCACGAACGTCTTCCAGAAGATCTGCATACTTATCATGCATCAGAACGGTCAGGTCACCGCCATCGTCCAGAATCATGTTCGGCGTCCAGCCATCTGGGCCGCGAACGGTTTGCTCAATGCACCACCAGAATTCTTCTTCGGACAGCCCCTTCCACGCGAATACTGGAATGTTGGCCGCCGCAATCGCTGCCGCCGCATGATCCTGCGTGGAGAAGATGTTGCATGAAGACCAGCGTACTGTTGCACCCAAAGCGACCAGCGTTTCAATCAAAACAGCCGTTTGAATGGTCATGTGCAGACAGCCTGCAATGCGCGCGCCTTTCAAAGGTTGGCTATCGCCATACTCTTCACGGAGCGCCATCAGGCCCGGCATTTCGCCTTCGGCGATGGAAATTTCTTTACGGCCCCAGTCTGCGAGGGTGATATCGCGAACTTTATAGTCCTGAACGGTCATGAGTAATGCCCTTACTGCGGGAGAATAACGGGGAAAGGTATAGAGATTACCCCGCCATTCGCAAAGGGCTGCTTCTCAAACTGAGCCTCACATCCTCCATAAAATGATGGATGTAGGGCAGAGCGTGCATAAAACCATTTTACAGTTTTTGTATGAACTGACAGAACCAAGCGACCAAATGTTCTTTATGAACGTGACTTTGTTTTCATAGCGCTCTATGCAGCGCTTACTCCTTTGATCACTGGGGGGATGCCGTGTCTGAAAAGCCAGCTTATAACTTTCCCTTCACGGTGATTGATCCTGCACACCAAGATCAAGGCGCGCCGGCCTTTGCCAATGGTCTGGTATGGGCCATCCATGCGGTTCCCGGGCAAGGTGTCTCCACACTCACCTCTGATATGGTGGAAGCCCTCCTTAAAGAAGACCGCAAACCATCCTCTGAAGGGTGGTACTGGCTTCATTTTGATACGGTTCATAGTTCAGCCCGTTCACTTATTGCCCATCTTCCGATCCTTCCCGAAGATGCCTGCACGACATTGGCTGAAACAGAATATGGCATTACGCTCGATGCTTATGAAGACATTGTCTGGGGAGCATTCCCTGCATTTGACGATGCTTTGTCAGAAGAAGATCGTGAAATTTGTGCTTGGCGCTTTGCTTCGAGCCCAGATTTGCTGATTACGACACGGCGTAACCCCATTCCGGTTCTTGGAGCAGCCTACCGTTCTTTGAAAGCAGACCAAATTCCGCGTAACCCTACAGGCATGATCGACCGTGCTTTGCGCGACTTTACCAGTACGGTGCGTCGGCAGCTTAGCCGTCTAGATGATGAATTAGACCGTGCTGAAGATGTTCTTCTCACCATTGAGCACCGTGCTGATTTGGGTCACATGGGTGGTATTGTTGGTAAAGTACGCCGTCGTGCGACGGAACTACGCCGCGTCGTAACGCCGATTGACCGTGTTTTACGAGATGAAGATTTAGATCTGCCAGAATGGGCGGAAGATACGCTGCGTGACCGGGCTGAACGCCAAGTTCACGCGGCTTTGGATGACCTTATTGCTCTGCAAGATCGTGCGCGCTCTTTGCAAGATGAGCTAGGATCAAGCCAAGCTGAAGAAACGAACCGGCGTCTGTATATCGTTTCTGTCGGTACAACATTGATGCTCCCCGCAACTTTTGTGACAGGGTTCTTTGGCATGAACACTGGGGGAATGTTTCTTGCACAAGGTGCATGGGGAACTGTTGAAGCGGGTGCAGTATGTTTTTCGGCCATGGCCGTAACATTTTTATTTCTTAAGGCTATTCGTTTAATGTGATGAATTATTTAGAAAATTTGTATGATCAAAATTTTCTATACAAATATAAACAACTCGGTGGTATTTATTGATTGTTATAAACATAATTTGTTTGATATATTTTATTATGAAATTATAAATTGTAGGTATTCAAGAGTTTTTTTATAAGAACTCTTGAATACTATGAAGGATGATATTTTAATATCAGCCCTTTTTAGGCAGATGCTCAGCAATATAAGGCGGCAAATTAAACGCGCCAACGTGGATTTCTGGCGTCCAATAACGGGTCTTACCCAGAATTTTCGCCGCTTCCGCACGTGCCCGCACTTGCTCAATGGTCTGCGTATTAGGGGATTGACCCTTAGCAGCCACACCTAGGGTCATGAAGCCACCGACATAGGTCGGTACAGCCGCAACATACGCGGATACATGCGGGAAGAACTTTGCACGACGTTCGCTGGTGTCATGCAACTCATCAGCTTGCATAAACGGAACACCACACTGGTTCACGATGATCCCTTCATCCGACAGGATACGGGCACAGTTCTTGTAGAACTCATCCGTAAAAAGAACTTCGCCAACGCCAATCGGGTCAGTGCTATCAACGATAATCGCATCAAAGGAGCCATCCGCCGCTTTTGCGACATAATCGATTCCATCACCGACGATCACATCTGCACGTGGGTCATTCCATGCATCGCCAGCGATATTTGGCAGGTGCTCTTTGGACAGTTCGATTACTGCACCATCAATTTCCACCATGACCGCTTTTTCAACCGTGTCATGCTGCAACACGCGTCGCAGAACACCACCGTCACCCGCGCCAATGATCAGAACGCGTTTCGCACATGGGTGCGCCATCAACGGCACATGAGCGAGCATTTCCTGATACACAAATTCATCACGTTCAGTGATCTGGATCACACCATCCAGAACCAAAACGCGGCCATGGCTGCTGCTTTCAAAAACAACAATGTCCTGAAAGTCAGACTTCACACGTGCCAGTTCACGGGTCACGAGGAAACGTTGACCCCAGTCAGGGTACAGAGTTTCGTTCAGCCAGTTTTCGGCCATGATCATCGTCTCCTTACGGAATAATCCGAGGCGCTCTGAGGCGACGTTAATAAGAAAAAGCCGGGACCATGAAAGACCCCGGCTATCTATTGGCGATAGTCTTCGCCCGGCCCTTAAGCCGTTTTTGCACGTCCCTGCACGCGGCCACGGCGTACGGCGTCAACCTCAACGCGGCCAGCTTGGAACAAGCGCTGCATGACAGGAATCGTCAGATTCGGGTCACAATCACCACACATGAACACATCCACAGCCGCGAAATTACGCTCTGGCCATGTGTGGATGGAAATGTGACTCTCGGCCAGAACGACAACACCCGACACACCACCATTCGGCGTGAAGTGATGGAAGTGGCTGTGCAAAATCGTTGCACCGGCGGCGATCGCACCTTCACACAGAGTCTCATCAATGCGCTTCGGATCGTCGAGATTGCTCGCGTCCCAGAAGTCGACCAAGATGTGATTTCCTGCGAAACGTTCGCCGTCACGCTCGATAAAATAGTCCTTGCGCTCCTCTTCAACAGAGTGAGCTTCGCTGTTCTGGATATCTCTCGGGTGTTCCGATACCATCCCCAGTTGAGCAAGTGCGTTCATCACGTACCCCCAAACCAGTAGACGGCCTGTTGGGCGTCATCGCCCCCTTGGGCCAGGTGAGGGCTGGATACAGCGCCTCCCCACCTGGATGCAAGGTTTTTCTGAGATGATTCGTGAATTGTCAAAAACCTGTCAGCGAACCACCCCAGAATTGTAATACTTCGTCTTAATTGCGCTCTTTATCGACCAATTTGCCTTTGGAAATCCAAGGCATCATAGCGCGCAGCTTAGCGCCGGTTTCTTCGATCTGGTGCGCATCATTGCGGGCACGGATAGCCTTAAAGCCAACGCCGCCTGACTGGTTCTCAAGAATGAAGTTACGCACGAACGTACCATCTTGAATATCGGTCAGAACGCGCTTCATTTCAGCCTTTGTTTCAGCCGTGATGATGCGTGGACCCGTTACATACTCACCATACTCCGCCGTGTTGGAGATGGAGTAGTTCATGTTCGAAATACCGCCTTCATACAGCAGATCCACGATCAGCTTCAGCTCATGCAAGCACTCAAAATACGCCATTTCTGGTGCATAACCACCTTCAACCAGCGTTTCGAAGCCTGCACGGATCAGCTCAACCGCACCACCACACAGAACAGCCTGCTCACCGAACAGATCGGTTTCAACTTCTTCCTTGAACGACGTTTCGATGATGCCTGCACGACCACCGCCATTAGCTGATGCGTAGGACAGAGCAATGTCCAGAGCCTGACCAGAAGCGTTCTGCGCAACAGCAACCAGAGACGGCACACCGCCACCCTTCTGGTACTCAGAACGCACCGTATGACCTGGGCCCTTTGGCGCGATCAAGAACACGTCCAGATCAGGGCGTGCTTCGATGATGCGGAAATGGATAGACAGACCATGAGCAAAAGCCAGTGCTGCGCCTTGCTTCAAGTTGGCTTCCAAGCTGTCCTTGTACAGTGCACCCTGGCCTTCATCCGGCGTCAGAACCATAACAACGTCAGCCCAAGCTGCTGCTTCTGCCGGTCCCATAACCTTAAAGCCGGCGCCCTCAGCCTTCTTCACAGCAGAAGAGGTTGGACGCAGGCCGATCACGAGATCAGATACGCCGCTATCGCGCAGGTTGTTCGCATGGGCATGGCCTTGGCTGCCATAACCGATAATCGCGACCTTCTTGCTCTTGATCAGGTTCAGGTCAGCATCACGATCATAATAAACCCGCATCAGACAGTCTCCTCGCTGGGGTGAAATACCAAAGGTGCAAAAACTTCAGGGCCGCGCGCAATAGCTGCAATCCCTGTCCGCGAAATGTCAGCCAAGCCGAGATTTCGCATTAACTCAATAAACGCGTCGATCTTCTCCGGCGCACCGGTTAGTTCAAACACGAAACTCGTCGCCGTACTATCCACACGCCGCGCACGGAACGATTCCGCAATGCGCAGGGCTTCAGTCCGGTCTTCTCCAGAAGACACGATCTTTACCAACGCAAGTTCACGCCCAACAAAAGCGCCTTCTTCCGTGAGATCCGAGACGGCATGAACCGGCACAAGGCGTTTCAACTGCGCCTTGATCTGCTGAATGACCATCGGCGTACCGGAGGTCAGTACGGTAATGCGAGACAGCCCCTGACGTTCATCAACCTGCGCGACCGTGAGGCTAGAGATATTATAGCCACGACCAGAAAACAGGCCGACCACACGGGCCAAAGCGCCACTCTCATTCTCAATCAGAACCGAAATAACCGAATTCTGGATGATATCTGTTGAAGCTGTGTCAGACATTAGACCAACATCATCCCTTCTTCCGTCAGACCTGCGGCCGCAGAATCCTGATCTGGGCCGAGCAACATCTGGTTATGAGCCGCCCCCGATGGGATCATTGGATAACAATTCTCCCCTTCGGCCACGCAGATATCCGCAATCACGGGGCCGTCATGCGCCAGCATGTCACGGATCACCTTGTCCAGCTCACCGACATTCGTGGCCCGCATACCCGTTCCATGAAACGATTCAGCTAATTTCACAAAATCAGGCAATGCTTCGCTATAGGATTGCGAATAGCGCGACCCATGCAGCAGTTCCTGCCACTGACGCACCATACCCATGTAGCGATTATTCAGAATGAAGATTTTTACCGGCAGACGATACTGCGCGATGGTCCCTAACTCCTGAATGTTCATCAGAGTGGATGCTTCCCCGGCAATATCAATGACCAAAGCATCCGGGTGAGCAACCTGAGCACCGACGGCTGCAGGCAAACCATAACCCATCGTACCCAAGCCACCAGATGTCAGCCAGCGGTTCGGCTTATCAAACTGGAAATGCTGTGCCGCCCACATTTGATGCTGGCCCACTTCCGTGGAGACAAATGTGTCACGACCGCTTTCCTTCACCAACTCGTACAAACGCTGAATGGCATATTGCGGACGGATCACCGCTTCAGGCGCCATATCTTGCGTAAAGCCAAAACCGTCCACGCTGCGCCATGACGCAATTTGGTTCCACCATGGCGTCAGGTCAGGAGTTTCTGTCTCACCCCAGCCTGCCAGCAGGGCTTCCAATGTTTCACCAACATCGCCTTCCAAACGGATATCCACCGGAATGATTTTATCAATCTGGCTCGGGTCAATATCCGCATGAACCTTGAAAGAGTTTGGTGAGAACGCATCTACGCGGCCCGTCACACGGTCATCAAAGCGTACACCCAGTGCGATCAACAAATCACAGCCATGTGTTGCCATATTGGCTTCTACAGCACCATGCATGCCCAGCATGCCCAAGAATTGCGGATCAGGTGACGGAAAAGCCCCCAGCCCCATCAAGGTTGATGTTACAGGGAAACCCGTTTTCCGTGCTAAGGTACGCAACAATTCTGCCGCATGTGGGCCCGAATTAATGATTCCACCACCCGTATAAAACAGCGGTTTTTTCGCAGTTTTCATCGCCTCAAGCGTACGGGCAATCGCATCCTGTGTTGGACGATTTTGCGCTGCCACTTTCTGCAAACGCTTCATCGCAGGCGTTGGCATTGCTGGTGCCAGTGGGGCTTTACCAACGGTAATGTCTTTTGGCAGATCAATTAACACAGGCCCGGGGCGACCGCCCTGTGCCACCGCGAAGGCTTCCCGCACCGTCGGCGCGAGTGTTTCGGGTGTACGTACCAAGTAGTTATGCTTCGTTGCCGGGCGTGTAATGCCCGTGGTGTCCGCTTCTTGGAACGCATCATTGCCAATCAGCTTCGTTGGGACCTGACCACTCAAACATACGAGCGGTATGGAATCCATCAGGGCGTCAACCAAGCCTGTCACCGCATTGGTCGCACCGGGACCAGACGTCACCAACACAACGCCCGTTTTCCCCGTAGAGCGCGCATAAGCCTCTGCTGCGTGCACGGCGGCCTGCTCATGGCGCACAAGGATATGACGAATATGATCTTGCTTGAACAGTGCATCATAAATAGGCAGCACTGCTCCACCCGGGTATCCGAACACGACTTCCACACCGAGTTCACTGAGAACGCGCAGAAGGACTTCTGCGCCATTCAGCGTTTCCGTGTTCAGTTCTTTTGTGTGTTCATCGGCTTTGGGCGCCGCAAGATCCGTCACCACTATCCTCCCAATGGCGTTTAGAGTGCCGGGTTTAGGATGCTATGCTCTGAAGGTCAACGCGATTTGATATAAAATTCTGTATTTTTTCTTTATATTTTTCCGAATCTTGCTCATTTGGCGGGTATCTGAGCAATAAAACCATAGAATCTTCTTTTTGGCCCAGATCATGATGGCGAAACCATGTTGCCTGTCGGCGCGTGTAACGCCCTGTCGCTAACACTGCCGCTTCAGCAGCTTCAGCCAAAGAAAGCTCTTGGCGTAAAACGGCCGATAACTCTGGAACACCATGAGCGCGCATCGCTGGCAAAGCGGTATCCAACCCACGCTCTACTAATGCGGCCACTTCATCAAGCCCCCCCGCCGCCAGCATCTGATCAAAACGGACTTTAATTGAGGCCCTCAGCTCCGGGCGAGGTGGGTCCAACCGTACAGACACAAAACGGCACGGTGCTGGCGGCAAACCCGGCTCGGCACGCCATGCGACCAATCCGCGCCCTGTCCCGCGCCAGACTTCCCAAGCCCGCGCAATACGCTGTGCATCATTTGGGCGCAGGGTTTCTGCCGTATGGGGGTCTACCTCTGCCAAACGGGCATGCAAAGCTGCTGGACCGATCTCCTCAACCAAATACCGTGCTTCATTCCGGGCACTCTCCCCGGGATCAGGAACTTCAACTAACCCCTCCACAAGGGCTCTTAGGTACATCCCTGTGCCGCCACACAAAATCGGCATATGCTCCTCTGCCCAGCATGCCTCCATGGCGGCTAAAGCCTGCTCACGCCACCATGCGACACTCCCGGGAGACGCAGCATCTAAAACACCATATAAACGGTGCGGAACGCGTGCTTCATCCTCTACCGAGGGGCGGGCGGTGAGAATATGCAGATCTCGATAGACTTGCATCGAATCCGCATTAATCACGACGCCATTCTGGTGCCGTGCAATATCCATTGCGAGAGCTGACTTGCCGGAACAGGTTGGCCCGGCCACAATAATTGCAATTCTTGAGGCGTTCATACCCTCTTCCTGCCACATGCACCGCCCCACAGGCGAGAGTGTTCAACCGCTAAAGGCTTAATCATGTCTCTCCCCTATGTCTTGACCCTCGTTGCAGACCGCCGCAATGGTCCGCTTGCCCCAGAGGCCATCGACATTGCGCGCACTCTCGTACGCGGCGAAAAGCCCATTACCCTATCACCGGGAGAGGCTGTTGATATTCCCTGCCCTCCAACCGTTGCAAATGCCGCCACCATTCGCGCAACACTCGCGCCATACAAAACCGACGCTCTCCTCATCAAAACACGCGGCCGCCGCAAAGCCGTTCTCGTGGCCGACATGGACAGCACCATCGTCACGAGCGAAACGCTTGATGAAATGGCGAATATTCTTGGCGTTGGAGAGGATGTTGCCGCCATCACCCGTGCCTCTATGAATGGGGAGTTGGATTTTGATACAGCCCTTGAGCAGCGCGTTGCCCTCTTAGAAAACCACCCAGCCAGCGTGCTTGAAGAGGTATGGAGCGCGACTCATTTGACGGAAGGTGCGCGCGAGTTGGTCATGACGATGCGCGCCCATCGTGCACGGACGGCCCTCGTCTCTGGTGGCTTTACATGGTTCACACAGCGCGTGGCGGCTCTATGCGGCTTTGATGAGCATTATGGAAACGCTCTTGGCCTTGAAGGTGATGTATTAACAGGCCGTCTTGCTGGGCCGATTCTGGGGCCGGACGCTAAGCTTGATCACTTGCACCGTCTTGCGGCTGAGCGTGGCGTACAGCTTAAAGCGTGTATTACAACAGGTGACGGCGCAAATGATATTCCGATGTTGACGGAAGCTGGGCTTGGCCTCGCTTTTCACGCGAAGCCTAATGTACGCAAAGTAACAGATGCGCAGGTTAACTTTGCATCACTACGGGCCCATCTGTTTGCTCAAGGTTACCGCGCGTTAGACTTTGTTACGGACTAGGTCAGAGTGACAGGGGGTCTATAAACAGATCCCACGCCTCAAACTGCAATCCTTTTATGGCATGACGGAAATCGTCTCCACCGTGTGGGGGCGCTGTCAAATATAAAGTTGCTGCGGGGCATTTGATGCGTTCTTGCTGGGGAGCTGTTTCTAAAATCGTTAAGGCATGGCGCGCTACAGCAGGCGCTGGGTCCAGCCATATCATCTCAGGCGGTGCGTATGATGTTAATGCCGGCAGCAAGAACGTGTAATGGGTACAGCCTAAACCAATAGTATCAATGCGCTCTCCACCCGGCTGGCTCAAAAGTGCAGTGATCTCTGCCTCTAAAGCCTCCGGGGGCAATTCTTTTCCTAGAAATGCCTGCTCGGCTAGATCGGCTAACTGACGTGCTCCATGTATAATCAGTTGGCAATCTGCTGCAAA
>NZ_BCZB01000015.1 GCF_001598495.1 Neokomagataea thailandica NBRC 106555 | reverse complement strand
ATGTCACCCTCAGTCAAAAGACCACCAAGCTGCTCAATGCAGCTCTCCGTGATCGGGCCTGCCGGAAGCATAACCCAAACAACGCGGCGCTCATCACCCTTCAGCTTCGCCGTCAGGTCCTCAACGCTCGTAGCGCCAACCGCACGACCACCATCCGCACGCTCAACAATCTTCGACGTCGCTTCCGCTGAACGGTCAAACGCAACAACATCATGTGCATGACGCGTCAGGCGAACCGCTATGTTCCCGCCCATACGCCCAAGGCCAATAATCCCAATACGCATTGCCTTAGCCTTTCTTGATAGCTGTGCGAAGTGCTGCGGCAAGCGCCTTCAACCCTTCTTCCAGCGAACCGCTGATGTGTACCCGCAGCGCACGACGACCACGGTTTGAAAGCACCTCAAAGTCACCACGTGCCTGAGCCGCCTTCACCACACCGAACGTAAACCCGTAACCCGGGACCGGCACATCTGCCGCATCATCCACCGTAATCTGGAGGAAAACACCGCTATCTGGGCCACCCTTATAAGCTTGCCCCGTAGAGTGCAGGAAGCGCGGGCCGAACTCAGCAGCCGTTGCAGACTTCAGAGCATCACGCACATCAAGGCGCAGCGCTTGGAGCCATGCACGCGTTTCTTTATCGCGCTCGATATAAGCCAGAAGACCAACATAATCGCCGGCACCGACACGATCAAAATGCGCTTTCAAGATCGCAACAGTATCGGCTTTTTTCAGTGCTTCCGTGTTCTTCGCATCTGCGTAGAAGGCAAAAGCACCATCTTTTGCAAATGGTGTTTCTGGAGGCAGAGAGCCCGTCTCAGCATAAGCAGAGGTCAGCTTGCGTGTTTCCACTTTGCTGAACTCAACATCTGGCTGATCGAACGGGTCAATCTCCAGCACCGAGCCTGCAACCGCCGTCGCAAATTCGAAGACAAAGAATGCTTGGCCAAGCTGCACTTCGTCGCCAAGGCGCAGCGTCACCACCGGCGCACCAGCTTCACGCAGAGCAGCCAAGCGCGCATCTGGCTTTGCATCACCCAGAAGAATATCCACGAACACACGATCCGTACCGTAATGATCCGGCGTGGTCAGTGTTTCTTCATCAATAGGGATCAGACCCTTGCCCTGCTTGCCTGTGCTTTCCGCAATCAACTGCTCAAGCCAAGCACCGACTGTTTCCACACCAGCAGACGTTTGGATCGTGACCTTGTCACGCCCATAACGGGTTGCCGCCGCACCGAGGATCAAACCAAGCTGTGCACCCGGGTTAATCTGTGCTGGAGCAGACGCGCCACAGCTATCAACCATCAGCAATGTGCTGGTCAGGAATTCCTGCACATCAATGCCGCTAGCGGCAGCCGGGACAAGACCGAAATTGGACAGAACGGAGAAACGACCACCAATCTTCGGATCACCGTAGAAGATATGTCCGAATTTGTGCTCTTCCGCCACGCTCTGCATTTTGGAGCCAGGATCCGTGATCGCTACAAAGTGCTCACCCGGTGCCTTGCCCAGAGCTTTTTCCGCAACGTCCCAGAAATGTGCGAACAGGATGTTTGGCTCAAGCGTACCGCCTGACTTGCTGGCCACAATGAAGAGCGTTTTCTTCAGATCAACAGACTTCTCAAACGTCTTGACCTGCTGTGGGTCCGTGCTGTCCAGCACATGCAGCTTAGGCCAGCCAACAGCTTGGCCAAACGTCGCACCCAACACTTCTGGGCCAAGGCTGGAGCCGCCCATACCCAGCAGCAGAACATCACTAAAGCCACGAGACTTCACGTCACGCGCGAATGCTTCAAGTTCCGCAACATTCTTCAGGCGCTCTTGAACGATATCCAGCCAGTTCAGCCAGTTCCCTTCTGGGCCACCTGTCCAAACCGTCGCATCTTTTTCCCAAACACGGCGAACCTTACCGTCTTTGTTCCAAGCACCTTCAAGAGCGGCAACATCATCACGCAAATCAGCAGGAAGGTCTGCGCTGAATTGCAGCAAACGCTGCCCCAAAACAATCTCACGCTTTTCCGCAACAGCGCCTAAGAGCGTGTCAAACGATGCACTGAAAGCCGCACAACCGTCTTTCACCAGCTTATCGGTCACACCCGCTAGATCTAGAGACAGACGCTCCGCCTCAGACAGAACATGTCGTGCATCTTCAACATTTTCCGTCAGGCTAGCGCGCAGCTTGCCATGATCACGGAACGCATCAAATGTTGCAGGAGGAATCGTGTTAACCGTTTCCGGGCCAATCAGCTCTTCAACGTACAGAACGTCTGAATAAGCCTTGTCCTTGGTGCCTGTGCTAGCCCACAGCAGACGCTGTGGCTGTGCACTCTTAGCGGCAAGAGCCTTCCAACGATCTGTAGCTTTAATGTCGAGGTAATACTGGTAAGCCAGCTTTGCATTTGCAATCGCAACCTTACCGCGCAGGGATTTCAGCGTTTCCGCATCCTTGTCACCCGCAGCAACGCGGCGGTCGATCTCGCCATCAATTTTACCGTCGATACGGCTCACGAAGAAGGAAGCGACACTGGCGATGCCCGAAATCTCTTCACCCTTTGCAGCGCGTTCTTCCAAGCCAGAGATATAGGCTTCAAGAACCGCTTTATAAGCATCCAGTGAGAAGAGAAGCGTGACGTTGACATTGATGCCATCCGCAATCGCTTCACGAACCGCCTTCGCACCTTCTGCCGTACCTGGGATCTTGATCATCAGGTTCTTGCGGTCAACCGTCTTCCACAAACGGCGAGCTTCCGCGATCGTACCTTCTGTATCAAAGGCCAGATAAGGCGATACTTCGAGGCTAACATAGCCATCCAAGCCATTCGTCTTATCAAAGACGGGGCGGAGTTCTGCACAAGCGGCGCGAATATCATCAATCGCCAGCGTTTCGTACAAATCACCCGGTGACAAAGCACCGTCTTTCAGCAAAGAGCGAATTTGCGGATCGTATTCCGTGCCTTTGCCGATCGCTTTTTCAAAGATTGCAGGGTTAGAGGTCACCCCACGCAAACCATCTTCGTCAACGAGCTTCTTCAAGCTGCCAGCTTCTGTGAAGCTGCGCTGAATGAAGTCCAGCCACGGGGACTGGCCATACTCGGCCAGCCCCTGCAACACGTTGGCTACGCTAGCACCCGGTGTTTTTGAGATCGTGTCACCCACTGTTTCTCTCCATGTGTCTTCGTAGATTAAATCCGAAATGCTTACTTCGCCGTGCTACGCGCGGCTTGTGCTTTACCAGCTTCGTAAACTGCTTCCGGCGTGAAGCCGAACTTCTTTTGCAGCAACGCAGCCGGGGCGGAAGCACCGAAACCATGCATCGCAATGATGGCTCCGCCAATCCCTGTGTAACGGTCCCAACCAAAGGCAGATGCTTGCTCAACGGCCACGCGGCCCACAACATCTGGTGGCAGCACCTCATCACGGTAAGCCTGATCCTGTGCCTCAAAGAGATCGAAGCTCGGGATAGACACCACGCGGGCCTTGACACCCTCAGCCGTCAGCTTTTCATAAGCATCAACCACCAAGGAAACTTCAGAGCCTGATGCCATCAGAATAACGTCTGGCTTACCTTCACAGCTTGCCAGCACATAAGCACCCTTTGCCAAACCAGAAGCCGGTGCATATTTCGTACGATCCAGCGTCGGCAGATTTTGACGGCTCAGGATCAGTACCGCAGGCTTATGGTTAAGCGGGATCAGCGTGCGCCATGCTTCAGCCACTTCATTGGCATCTGATGGGCGAATAGTCATGACTTCTGGCGTTGCACGCAGCTGAGCCAATTGTTCGATTGGCTGATGGGTCGGCCCATCTTCACCCACACCGATGGAGTCATGCGTAAAGACATACAGAACCGGCAGTTCCATAATCGCAGACAGACGGATCGGGGCCTTCATATAATCTGAGAAGATCAAGAAGCCCGAACCATAAGAGCGGATACCGGACAGCGCGATACCATTACAGATAGAGCCCATAGCGTGCTCACGCACACCGAAATGCAGGTTACGGCCTGCATAGCTTCCGCCCCACTTCTCCGGCTGGAACGACTCTGCGCCCTTGATATCTGTCTTAGTAGATGGCGACAGATCAGCAGAACCACCAACCAACCATGGCAGGTTCTTCGCAACAGCATTCAGCACCTGACCAGAGCTTGCACGTGACGCAATACCCTTTGGATCTGCTGGGTAAACCGGAATGTCTTTATCCCAGCCCTCTGGCAAGCCACCACTCAAGATCAGCTCAACTTCAGCGGCTTCCTTCGGGAAGGCTTCCTTATATTTCGTAAACAGAGCGCGCCATTGTGCGCTTGCAGCCGCACCGCGCTTACCAATGCCGTCAGCAAAATGCTCACGCACACCATCCGGAACGAAGAAATCAGGCGCATCTTCTGGCCAGCCATAAGCAGCCTTCGCACCCTTGATTTCAGCACCACCCAGCGGTTCACCATGAGCCGATGCTGTACCAGCCTTTTTCGGAGCGCCATAACCAATGACCGTCTTCAGGACGATCAGGCTTGGACGATCTTTAACCGCACGTGCTGCTTTCAACCCTGCGAGGATGGCATCAACATCATTACCATCATCCAGCGTTTGAACATGCCAGCCATAAGCCTTAAAGCGATCCGCAACATTTTCCGTCAGGGCAATGTCGGTCGAACCTTCGATCGAAATCTGGTTCGAGTCATACACCCATGTCAGATTACCAAGAGCAAGATGCCCCGCCGTTGACGCTGCTTCAGACGTAACGCCTTCCATCATATCACCATCACCACAGAACACGGTGACATGATAATTAAACAGGTCAAAACCCGGGCGGTTATACGTCGCAGCCAGCCATTTTTCAGCCATCGCCATACCGACGGAGTTACCACAACCCTGCCCCAGAGGGCCTGTCGTGGTTTCGATCCCTGCCGTGAAGCGATATTCTGGGTGACCCGGCGTGCGGGAGTCCAACTGACGGAACTGCGTCAAATCTTCCAGCGTCAGAGCAGGACGATCAACGACCTTTCCGTCCACAATATCTTTCACGCCCGTCAGATGCAGGGTGGAATACAAGAGCATGGACGCATGCCCGATCGACAAAACAAAACGATCACGTGCCGGCCACAATGGATCAGCCGGATCGTAGTTCAAGTCATGCTGCCACACCGCATACATGGCGGGTGCCATTGCCATTGCCGTTCCGGGATGCCCGGAATTGGCGCGCTCAACACCATCCATGGAAAGGGTGCGGATCGTATTGATACCGAGTTGGGAAAGAGTGCTCATCGGTACTTGTATCTCCGGCTCATGAAACGCTGAAGGGACACTATGTCATACGCCCCGCGCTTTCGTCCCCTCTGGGATGGCGCGATATGACATGAAACGCAATGGTTCAGCCGTTCGCCTTTTCGTGAAGCACGCATTCGTGCGCACCAAAACTGCCATTTAACGGCTATCCTTGCAAAAAAATCATTCCTGCCTTGAATCTAACGCGGCCTTCGACATGACTTACATCATTCCCGCCCCACCTAAAGACAGACTTTGCACCTACGCCATGAACCGGCTAGGATTCACTCATTCCACGCATCCGCGCGGATTTCTTCTTCGTTTACCGGTATGAAACAGCCCTATGACCGCCTCGCCGATCAACTTCTCCCCAGAACAGATCACCGCGCTCTTCATTGAGGCCGCCCGCTCTGGGGATATGGACCTACTGCGTCAGTTCCTTGATGCCGGAATGGACATTAATGCCGCGGATGCCCGCGGATATACTGCACTCATTATCGCCGCCTATAATGGGCACGAAGAAGCCGTACGCCTCCTGCTCGAAAAAGGCGCTGCGCCAGACATCATGGACCTCAAAGGCGCCACCGCTCTCTCTGGTGTTGCCTTCAAAGGCAATTTAGCCATTGCAGAGTGCCTCATCGCTCACGGCGCTACGATCGACCATGCTAATCACGCGGGCCGCACCCCTTTGATGTTTGCCCTCATGTTTGGCCGTGAAGAGATGGCACGTCGCCTCATCCAGCACGGCGCCTCCCCGGACATACAGGACGCTGAAGGCGTTTGCGTCCGTGATATCGCGGAAAAACAAGGGCTGTCTGCTCTCCTGCCAACATCCTCACAGCCAAAGACCACACCATGAGCCGCTTTTGGAACGCACGGGTCCACGCCCTTCACCCTTATATACCGGGTGAACAGCCACGCATTTCTAATTTATTGAAATTAAATACGAACGAATCGCCCTATGGTCCGAGTCCACTCGCCAAAGCGGCCGTAAGCAGCGCAGCGCAAGATGATTTACGCCTCTACCCAGATCCACTGGCCACAGAACTGCGTGAAACCATCGCCACACTACATGGCACAACCTCCGATCATATCTTCGTTGGTAACGGCTCGGACGAAGTTCTAGCGCATGTCTTCCGTGGCTTATTCCATGATGACGCCCCGCTTTTCTTTTCCGATGTAACGTACGGATTTTATCCCGTCTTCTGCGGCCTGTTTCAACAGCCTGCTCAAGAACTTCCACTTGCAGAAGATTATACAATCGACGTTACTGCTTATGACGCACAAGAAGAAAAAGACTGCGGCGGGATCATTGTAGCAAACCCCAACGCCAACACCGGCCTCAGCCTTTCTCTCCGCGATATAGAAACACTCGCTAAACGCCACCCAAACCGGGTTGTCGTCATTGATGAAGCCTATGTCGATTTCGGGGCAGAAAGCGCCATTCCTCTTACAAACATTTACGATAACCTGCTCGTAGTCCAGACATTATCCAAATCTTACGCCCTTGCCGGTTTGCGCGTTGGCTTCGCCATTGGTTCACCAGAACTGATTGAGGGCCTCAATCGTGTCAAAGATAGTTTCAACTCCTATCCCATATCGCGCCCATCACAGGCGGGCGCCATCGCTGCCCTCAAAGACCAAGCATGGCTGAAGGACATAACAGGCCGCGTTCAAGCCACGCGTGACCGCCTCATTCCAGCACTTGAAAATCTCGGCTTCCAAGTTCTGCCATCCTGTGCCAATTTCATTCTCGTGCGCCACCCGGCGCATCCAGCCGGATCACTCGCCGCCCGATTACGGGAACGAGCCATTCTGGTACGGCACCTTTCAACCCCGCGTATCCGGGACTGGCTACGCATCACGATTGGCACAGATGAGGACAGCACCCGCCTGACGGACACGCTGAAAGACCTACTCTAACCACCCATCGTGACCCCACGGGCGTTCTACGCCCTCAAGCGATCATGACCCCTCGGAGGCTATGCCACACGTACTTGACCGGTACGTTCCATAGTCCGCCTTCCGTCAGTACCATCGTACTGGCGGGAAAAACGCGTTTTCCGACGTTACGTGTAGAAAGACCAAGACCATGCGTTCATTTCACGGACAAATGTCCGACAACCAACCCATCCGCCGCAACACCGCAGAAAAAGAAAAGCAGTTGCGTGACCTGAAAGAGACTTTGGGCACCATGAAGTCCCATACTTCACCAGCGCTCAAAGAAAGCATCCAGCGCCGCATCCGTGAACTGGAAAGCGAACTCCGCGCTGATGCCCGCGATAAAGCCGCCCGCGCTGCAAATCGTGGACCAGACGCACAACGCCCGCGCCGCCCACGCCGCGAGACCATTCGCTCTATGTAATGTGAGCTACGCGATGCGCCCGGCCTCATGCCACGCATCGCCCATGCATTGTAAACGAAACGGATGCATCCCATCCGTTTCCGTCAACACATAATACGCCGTATAATCGCCTGTCGGCCGCCCCTTCCGGTGGCGCATCATATCAAACACACGCCGATCCGCGGTCATATACGTTTCATCACCCGGCATCGGCTGGTTCCATAACTCCAGAGCTTCTGGCACGCGCGCCCGATCGAGCATTAAGCAATTAGGGTCCACAAACCCACCATACCGCTCACGGAACACACCACCCCCCGGCCCAACCGACTCCCATAAGTCCTCACAAATCGGCCGCAACGTCTTGGGATGCACAAAATGCCGGCCAGACCATGCCCAATCCCCACCGTCAATCGCCTCTAACAGGCTCGTCAGATGATGAGGGGCCCACCAATTATCATCATCCAAATACGCAATGCGCGGCGCATTCGCGAGTTGACTCAAAACAGAGCGCAGCACGCCACCATCACGCGCGCGCCCCAACCCACCATGCCGCTGGGACGTTGAATATCCCGGCCATAGAACCGACACGACACAATGCGCCGGCCGCGCAGCACAAGCACGCTCTAATAACGCCATCGCATAGTCAGGCGGCGTACGGTCCACACCAATCATCACCTGAATGCGTAAGATTTTCCCATCCCTGCCTTTTTGCGCAAAAATAGATTGCAACGCATGAAACAAAGACGGGCGCAACAAACTCGGCATCACAACCGCCACATCAAAAGGCGCCTGCCCCAAAACACCATCATCTGCGTAAATATGTAATCCCGGCTGCATCAACCGCGCTGTCCTTATCCCTTGCACCATCCCGAAAAGGGATTGTCCTCACATGATGCCGCCATATGCTCTCGTAGCGCTCACCTTCACTACCTACACACACAGCACCGTAATGAGTGCCCGAACACACCAGTGCCAACATCAGACAGCTCACGCGAACAGACAAGCCCCCTTGCACTTCCCGCGCTGAGAGACCACCATAAGCCATAAAATCTTTAAACGTGATGCCTGAAAGTTCTGGACGTGACGACACATTCTTTTACCCATGAACAGCTCCTTGACCGCCTTGGCGAAGTCGCCGTGCGCGTCGGCCTGAACATCCAGCCCGGTCAACAACTTGTCATCACCGCCCCACTGGACGCCGTTTCACTTGTTCGCCGCGTCACAGAACACGCTTACCGCGCTGGCGCATCCCTCGTCACCACGCTTTACGCTGACGATGAAGCCACCCTCGCACGTTACATTCATGCCCCTGATGATGCGTTCGATACTGCTCCTGTTTGGATGGCCGAGGGCCTCGCTCGTGCCTTCCGTGAAGGGGCTGCCCGCATGGCCATTACGGGTGCCAACCCAACGCTCCTCGCCGGACAAGACCCTGAGCGCATCGCCCGCGCCAACCGCGCGAACTCTGCGGCTAACCGCCCCGCGATGGAACTCATCACGCAATTTGCCGTCAACTGGAACATCATCGCCTGCGCCACACCCGCATGGGCCGCGCAAGTCTTCCCAGACCTCTCCCCAGAAGATGCCCTCGCCGCTCTATGGCAAGGGATTTTCACGTCATCACGCGTTGACCGGGAAGACCCCGTCGCGGAGTGGAAAGCCCATAACGCCCGCCTCCATGCACGCGCCGAATACATGAACACCACACGTTTTGACGCGCTGCACTTCACTGGCCCCGGCACGGACCTCACCGTTGGCTTGGCAGATGGTCACCTATGGTCCGGCGGCGCGGAAAAAGCAGGGAATGGCGTGGTCTGTAACCCCAATATCCCGACAGAAGAAATTTTCACCACGCCACATTGCGCCCGTGTTGATGGCCATGTGTGCAGCACCAAGCCTCTGTTCCACCAAGGCACACTCATTGATGATATTGCCGTACGCTTTGAGGCTGGCCGTATTGTTGAAGCCTCCGCCAGCAAAGGCGAAAACGTCCTCAAACGTATTCTCGATACGGATGAAGGCGCACGCCGCATCGGTGAAGTCGCGCTCGTGCCACATTCTTCGCCAATCTCCGCCAGCAACATTCTCTATTGCAATACGCTGTTTGACGAGAATGCTTCCAGCCACATCGCTCTCGGCCAAGCCTACACCAAATGCATGATCGACCCCGAAGGCCAAACCACCGAGGAACTCATTGCCCGCGGTGCCAATGACTCCTTAATCCACATTGATTGGATGATCGGGTCTGACAAAATTGATGTCGACGGCATCAAAAACGGCGAACGCACCCCGCTCATGCGAGCTGGTGAATGGGTCCTTTCATGATCAAGCGCTGCCTTATCACAGGGCTGACAACCCTTTTAGCTATCGCTCCCGCCTGTGCTCAAAGCGCAGGCGGACCATTTCTGCCAGAATCACAACCCGCCATATCCAACACCATTCCTGCACAGACCCTTGCTGATGCACAGCGCGTAGCGGCCTACACCTTACCCGAATCCTTCTTTACCAACGCGGCAGATACCCTCACCGCACTGCAGGCCGCAAACATACAGCCGCCCAATACACAAGGCGCCAGTCTGGATGAGGTCATCAACCGCACCGCACAGGTTCCTCACCTTCCAGAAACCTTAACCAGCCATGGGTTTACACCAGAAAGCTTCGTTCTCGGGATGTCCGCTTTCAATATGACCCTAGCCGCTCGCAGCCATCATTTGCCGCCCGGCATACCCCAGCCTACCGTACAGAATTCACTCTCCTTACAGGCACACCCCACCCAAACAAACGCTATCCTACAAGCACTCAACGGCCCAACCCATTAAACACCCCTCGCCTCTATCACACCCTTCCCTGCCCTAAAGATAAAAGCCCTATGCCGATCTCACTTGACCCAACAATACTGCCTTCACTGAATATCATAGACCTCGCCACACAAGGCCTCATCGTCCGTGCTGAACGCGAAACACCAGAAGACGGCCTACCCATTTTCATCACACGACCAGGCTGGGAAGAACTCCTCACAACACATACACATGATGCGGAACACGGCGCCACCATTGTGCTCCCTGCCCTAGAAAAGGCCGTGCACCGCCTTTTAGCGCATGTAGCCCACGCCACTCATGAAGAGAAAAATTTTGCGCCATTAATCACTGTCGACAGTGACCTTTTCCAGAGCGCAGCATCCCTCCTCCTTGCTTTTGTGCGTGACAGCACCCACCCTGTCGCCTGCGTCCTCATTGGCACCGAACCGCATATCGCTACAGTGCTCAAAGACCGCACATAAACCATCAGCCCCTGACACAGTGTTCTGAGACGGGCCTCTGAGACAAAAACGCAAAATAACAACGCTCATTGCAGGGGCAATAACCGCCCCCTCACACCCCACACGACCTCTAAGACGGCTCTCCACCCCCCGCTAAGATCGGATGGATCAAAATATCCGGCCAACGTTGCCCCGCTTTTATAAAGTCAAAATGCACCCGCACTAATTGAGGCAAACGCGGCACATTCCAAGCAGAGTGCCACCCAAAATGCCCATCCGCCATGCCATAATATGCAAATTCTACCCCCTTGATCCCCCCCATGAGGGCCTCTTCTTGATACCCCTCATCCGGCGGCAAGCACCGTGTATGCACATAAGAACGCCAACGCAGAACAAAATTATGCTCAGCATTCACGCCCAGCCCAAGTTCTGCCTCCCCCGCATAACCACCACCTTTCGACAACCAACTCACAAGCTTCAAACGATCTGCCCCACCACTAAACGCTGCGGGGCCACCATCATCACTCTGATCAGCACGCGTCAAAATACGCCGCAAAGCATCTTCCGTATCTTGCGCCTGTTGAACGGAAACCGAAAGCTGCTCCCCACTGCGCCAACCACGCGTTCCCACACCAATCCCTGTCCATAAAGCCAAAGACAGCAAACCAAACACCACCAAAACCACCATGATCTCGAGCAGCGTAAACCCTTCATCACGCCGCATCATCATGGTGCCTCCACCGCATCGCGTACCAACCGCTCTGACAGCACAACGCCATGCCCAGCAGCGCCCCATTCCACACGTATATTCACTTGATACAGAGCCAAAACACGCCCACCAGCAGCGTGCCCTTTCGCCACCTGCCGTGTTTCAATCGTACTTTGAAAACCCCGCATCAACGTCACTTTTCGTTCTCCAGGTGTAAGCCTAGGAAACATCATCTCAGCGTCCAATTCAGATCGCGCAAGAGAAAGCGCCTGCAACTGATCGACAGCCCGCGTTTCTCCACTCAGCCCCGTGGATAATGCCCCCATCATCGCAGCCAGCGCGATGCCCGCAATCATCAGCGCAACAATCACCTCCAGCAGCGTGAAGCCTCGATCTTGCCGCGCGTCATCCCCCATAATTTTGTACCATAACCCGCCCAGTCATCGGGCTCAGCGTAATGCGCGCCCTAAACCGGCCATAACGCAGCACAATCGGCATGCCGTCTGCCGTACCATCCGCAGAAAAATGCTCCGTAATACGCTCAACACTCTGATCACTGCTCAACCCAACAGGCGTGACCAAGGGCTCGACCCTCACATGCCCTCCATCCATAACGGAAACAGTGCGAGACGGCACATCCACCTGCATCATGACATCATGTCCTTGCAGCACAGCATCCCGCCGCGCGGCTTGTAGCGCAGACACCACACGCAACCGCCCATCTGAAAACGTCATCGCATCACTACGCAATGGCCCACGGGTCAGCACTAGCCCAATTAGCAGCCCCACTATCACGAGCACAACCAACATTTCCAACAAGGTAAACCCGGCCTCCCTGCCTCCCCCGGAACCGGAAACCGCACGCCCGCACGGCACATTACGCGACCGCATCAATGCGCCAAATCATTCAGGCTCAACATCGCTAACAGCAAGGCCGATACAATACCCGCAACGATTAAACCCATAATCACCGTAATCGCGGGTACCAAAATTGCCAAAAGACGCTGCACCGTAACCCGCACCGCCTCTTCATGCACATCCGCCGCCCGCAGGGCGATTGATGCCAGTTGTGCCGTTTCCTCCCCCACCCGCAAAAAATGCGTCATTTCCCGTGGGTACACATCAGCCCGCTCCAAAGACACCGCCAAGCTCCCCCCTTCACGCACCACGCCCGTAGCGCGTGTCAGCGCTTGCGCACCTGCACGATTACCAATCACACCACCAGTAATACGCAACGCACCAACTAACGACACACCATTTTGCAACAATGTCCCTAAAGTACGCGTCAATTGCGCCGCCATCACATTGCGCAACAACGTGCCTATAACTGGCACACGCAACAGGAAATGATCTGCCCTAAAGCGTATATCTGGCCTCCGCAATGCCATACGCCCGACGCCAACACACAGCACGGCACCGATGAGCATAAATACCCCCCAATGCGTTAAGACATCCCCCGCCGTGATCACCACCCGCGTCATCATAGGAAGCGCTACGCCATTTTCTTCAAAAAGCGGTACAAATTGCGGAAGAACATGGGTCAATAACAATACAACCGACCCGATAGACGCGATCATTAAAACCGTTGGATAGATCATAGCGGACTGAATCGTCGCCGCTAAACGGCGCTCTCGCTCCAACACATCCGCCAAACGTTCAAGCGCATCATGCAGCGCGCCGCCTGCTTCACCAGCACGTACCAGCCCAACATAAAGCTTGGAAAAAACACCGCCTGCTGCTTCCAAAGCATCCGCAAAAGACGCACCATCACGCACTCGGTCACGCAGTTGCGCAATCAGCGCCTTCATTTTGTCCGATGGTGCAGTTTCTCCCAAGAAACGCAGCGCACGGTCCAAATCCAGCCCCGCGCCCAACATCGTGGCCAGCTTACGCGTAAAATCTGCGATGTCGCCCTGTCGAAACCGCGCCCGGCGTAGCGTACTTAAAAACGATCCATCAATACGCCCCACCCCGCCAGCAGATTCATGACGCACATCCAGTGGCATCAATTTCTTCTGCCGCAGAGACGCAACAACCTGCGCCTCACTCGTCGCGCGCAATTCTCCCGTCACCACAACGCCATCTGCACCCACCGCACGATACTGCCACAGTGTGACCTGCCCTTCAGAGATCACCACCTCTAACTTTCCGCACCAACAGCACGACTGACCTCTTCAAGCGTTGTCTCCCCCTGCAAGGCTGCGTGAAGCCCCGCATGGAACATGGTTTCCATCCCTTCCTCCACCGCCGCAGCCTCAATCTCCACATGATCGGCCCCAGACAAAATCAAACGTGTCACAGCTTTGGAGGGACTTAAATACTCCGCAATCGCCAGACGGCCACGATACCCCGTATGACGACATTCTGGACATCCCCGTGCCTGCCACAGCGTATGCTGTTCATACGTTTCAAGCCCCAAGCGCCCAGCAAGCTCTGGCATAACTGGCACCGCCTCCCGGCAAGACATGCACAAACGCCTCACCAAACGCTGCGCAAGGACACCCCGCAAAACCGCCGTCAACAAATAATCTTCCAGCCCCATATCTCGCAAACGCGTCACTGCCGCCGCCGCCGAATTCGTATGCAACGTGGAGAGTACCAAATGCCCGGTTAACGCGGCCTGAACGGCAATTTGTGCTGTTTCTAAATCACGAATTTCCCCCACCATGATCACATCTGGATCTTGCCGCAGCAAAGCACGCAGCACATTCGAGAAGTTAAGACCAATAGCTGGGCGCGTTTGTATCTGATTAACCCCACTCAGTTGATACTCAATCGGGTCCTCCACGGTCATCACATTACGCTCAGCCGCGTTTAATCCTGACAGACCAGTGTACAGCGTCGTAGTTTTACCGCTTCCCGTTGGTCCCGTGACCAACACAATGCCATTCGGCATTTCAAGCGCATTGCGAAACACATCAATAACGGGCTGAGACAAACCCAAATGAGCATACTCAAAGCGCACTGCCGTACGGTCGAGCACACGCAGCACAACAATTTCACCATGCAAACCGGGCACCGTCGACACACGGAAATCGACCTCATGCCCACGCACAGCTAATTTGATACGCCCATCTTGCGGCAAACGACGCTCCGCAATATCCAACCGGGCCATAATTTTAACGCGAGAAATCAACGCCGCCGTCATACGCGGGCTTAAACTATCCGCCTCATGCAGCACGCCATCATAACGATAGCGCACAACCAACCGGTTCTCATCCGGCTCAATATGAATATCCGAGGCTCTATTCTCAACAGCCCGGAATATAATCTGATTCACCAACCGAATAATTGGCGCTTCACTCGCCAAATCTTTCAAACGGTCCGTGTCATCTTCTGCTAAATCTTCTTGTGACGCCGTATTCTCTTCTGCCGCGTCTGCTGTCTCTTCAGGGTATAAACGGCTTAATACCGCATCAATATCAGATAACTTTCCTGCCTCACGACAAACATCTCGTCCTACCGCAAGGCTTACAGCATCCGCCGTAAAATCATCCTGCGGATCCGCCATAACGACATGCACAACACGCCCATCATCATGAATCGGAATAATACGCGCTTGACGCACGAAACGACTTGTTAGGACATCACCCCATAATGGTTCTTCACGCTGCGCCAGCATCTCGGCCGTCACCAAAGGACGCCCAAGCAGCGCAGCATAGGTCCTCGCAAGGTCCGTTTCCGTGACCAACCCCAGTTGCAGCATCACCGCCGCCAAACCTTGCCCGCTTTCTGCCGCAACAGCCTTTCCACGCTCCACCACACGCTCTTCACACACACCATTGCGCACAAGCCAGTGCCCCAAATCGCCTTCGACTTCGCTCTGCGCAACATCATTCATCATGTGGTCATCTCTCATGGCTTGCCGCCCCGGAAACAATCCGGCAGGTTAGACTGTATGAGCATCACTTTCGTCCCAGCACACTGGCCCCTTATGGCGACGTCTCTTGAAACACTCTTCCCGGTTCTGCTCATTTCGCCCATTATTGGCAGCTTTCTTGGTGTATTAATTCGTCGTATTCCTAGTAAACGCCCTTTTCTTGCAGGGCGCTCTCATTGTGAAGTCTGTCAATCACCACTACGTCCTTGGGAGATGGTACCTATCCTCTCCTACCTACGTCAACGCGGCCGGTGCCAACATTGTCAGCATCCTATCGCTCCATTCCATTTTTATATTGAACTTATCGCCTGCTGCGTTCCTCTCTCAGCATGGATCATAGCCCTCTATACCACCCCCCAACTCCCCAATAGCCTTGACCTTCTCTGGACCTGCTCGCTCGGCTGGGGGTTACTCGCCTTAAGCTGGATTGATCTACGCTGCTTCCGCCTCCCCGACAGTCTCACCCTCCCCCTCATCCTAGCCGGCTTACTGAACGCAATATGGCGTGACGCTCTTCTCTCTGGCGGCCTTTTTTATTTAGGCAATACCCTAATAGAACACCTCGAAGGTTGCCTCTTAGGCTGGTTTTTTTTTACAAGCATCTCTTGGCTTTATCTCACGACAAAAGGCCGCCCCGGCCTCGGCGCGGGCGATGCAAAACTCCTCGCAGCCGGCGGCGCCTGGCTTGGGGTCAGTGCTCTACCCCATACTATTGTCTATGCCGCCCTCTTCGGCATTGCGCATATCGTCACCCGCCGTTTCCTCAAGCACGATACACAAACATGGCAAGAGGCCATTCCGTTTGGCCCATCACTCGCCCTCTCAATCTGGTTCATCCGCCTCATATCGGACCAAACACTTTAAGAACGACCTTGCACAAAACCCGTAAAACTTTCAAAATCCTTCCTTAATCATATGTTTTAAAAACAAGACCTCATTCCATTTCCGGCTCAATTATGGCCATCAGGAGTATAAAACAATATGAACGGGCTGCGGACGATCACGAATTCCCCGATGCTGCCCGTATTTTTGCGCTGGTGGCAGGCTCGCCTAAGTGAATGCTTACCCGCCCGCCTTCGGGCAAAGCAGGTCGAAACCCTTTTGGATGTTTCACCAGACGGTACATTAGCCCTCACATCACTGGAACTACAGGCCCTCCCACGCCCGAAGCACAAAACATTTCTTCATAGCACGCCACATACCGTCCTTTGCCTTCCCCCTGGTAGCATTTTAAAGCGCCGCATCACCTTACCTGAAGCCGCACGCACAGACCCCACACGCGCCACCCATTATGAACTTGATCGCCTGACCCCTTTTCAACCAGATGACATTGTATGGTCCTTAGACACAACGCCGCATCCCGCACCACCCGGCTTCATTGCCTTTGACCTTCTCATTGCCCCACGCAAGACGTTTAACCCGGCTCAAGAGCAACTGAGCCTATACGCACGCGCACCCACACATTTACGCGCCCCATCACGCCATACATCCCCCCCCTTAACTCTGCCGCTCAGCCACGCCCCTTCAGTCAAACGCCCACGACACACAATTTTTCTTCTCCTCATATGCCTATTGCTCGTGAGCCCCTTTATTCTCCAACAAGTACAACTTTTTCGTATAAACTCTGCACTCTCCACATTAGAAAACGGTCGCAACCATGCCGAAACACTACAACACCAAATTATGCTGACGCAGCTTGGCCCTCTCGCTGTCCGCAAAGAAGAGCAGCGTAATGGCCTCCCATTAATTACTCTGCAAAATCTGACAGATGCTCTACCCGATGACACATACCTCACCAGCCTACGCCTCCGTGGCCGCCAAATATTTCTTGAAGGCCAATCAAAAGAAGCAGCCCGCCTCATCGTTACACTGCGCCAAGCAGGGCATTTTTCTGACGTTGCCTTTTCCGGCCCCGTGCTGCGCTCTGACAACCACCAAGCGGACCTCTTTGCCCTCACCGCCACCACAACAAATGCCTTCGGGCAACCCTGAGGCCTATACCCATCATGCCTCAAACACATAACAACGCAGCACCCAACCTCTCACACCTGCCGACGGGGCAGCGCGGACGCCTTTACGCTCTCATTCTTGCAGGCCTAGCCGTTTTATTGTGTGTCTGGACCGTACAAACACTCATAAGCACATTTGAGAATACTCAAGAGAGTATTACGACCCAAAAAGAGCTCTTGGCACGAACGCAACGCCTCATTAGCACCATTCCTCACTTAGAAAACAGCGCCCAACAGGCCCGCCTGCACATGGCACAAACCAGCCCCTTGCTAACGGCACCGTCTGATGACCTTGCCCTCGCCCAACTCCAAGAAACCGTGCATACACTGACAGATGCGCTTAATCTGCCTCTTACCAGCCAAGAACCCCTTACCCTCCCCCGTAAAGACCATTTTCAAACCATCGCTTTACGGGTTGCCTTCACAGCCTCATGGCCCGCGACAATACAATTCCTCTCTAGCCTCCAACAAACACACTCCCCCCACCTCTTAACGGAAGACCTCCAAATTTCCGCCGCCGCCGGCATTATGCCAGATGATGCCGCAGCACACGGTCAACCAGTTGATGTTTCACTGCTGATCGTCGCCTTACGCAGCATCCGCAGCGCATCCGCTCTCTCCCCTCACTCTTCCAACTCTCAGAATTGGTAAAGCCGCGTGATTTTTCTTCCCAGCCTTCGCGTTTCGTCATCTTCATGCCGTATCGCCCTGCGCTCTGGCACAGCTCTCGCCATTTCTGCGACTATGATGGTCAGCGGGTGCGCAGATGCGCCACGTACCCCAAAACCCCTCCCCATCGTACCTGGCGCTTACGGGCAAATCGCCTCTCCCCGTATTGATGGCCCCATTGAGCAAAACCCCGCAGCGCGCGGCGGTATCGTCAGCTACGGCCATGCCTCTGCGCTCAGTGGTGATGATGCAAATAATAACCGCAGCCCAGGTGATATTTCCCTCAATTTTGCTGAAACCGATATCCGTTCTGCCACAGACCAAATCCTCGGCTCTGTACTCGGCGTAAATTACATGGTTGATCCTGCCGTACACGGAACGGTCACCATGCGCACAACACGCCCACTGCATCGGGATCAAGTGCTCAATGTTTTCCGCTCGGCCCTTGCCGGTGCTGGCGCCACATTAATTTATGAACATGGCCTATACCGCGTCGTCTCTAACAGCTCATCAGGCAATAGCGGCGGCCTTGGCAGCATACCCGGCGGCGGCAATAGCGGCGATGATCAAGATGGTACGATTATCCCTTTACGGTACACATCAGCCGAAAGTCTAGTCAAAGCCCTTCAGCCCATTTTGCACAATAACGGCCATCTTGTCGCAGCCCCTGGCAGTAATGCCGTCGCCATTTCCGGCGACCCCGCAACACGCGCGTCACTCATTGAGATGGTGCAAGCCTTTGATACCGACGTCCTCTCCGGTCAATCTTACGCCATGTTCCCTACAGAGAGCGGCAGCGCACAAGAACTCGCACAAGCACTGCAAGCCGCTTTAGCCACGAAAAAAGGGCAAGCCTTTACGGACCGTATTCAAGTCATCGCCATGCCGCGCGCAGAAGCTGTCATGGTCATTGCGTCCAACCCACGCTTTATTGACAATGCACGTCGCGCGTTCACCACCATTGAAACCCAGCGCCGTCGTTCGGTCCGTCGATGGAATGTGTATTACCTACAAAATGGCCGCGCAAATGATGTCGCCTATCTACTACAACAAGCCTTTACGCCAGACCACGTCACCGCCACCCCATCTGCGAAGATGAATATCCCTAACAGCTCTTTCTCAAATAATGGCAATTCAAACAGCACATCCTTGAGCCTCGGAAATAATCAACAAAATAACAACACCGGGAACGCACTGCTTGGTCAAGGCAATTCTAGCAACACGAGCAATGACAACAGCAACAATCAAAATGGCGGCACAAACAATAATCAATCCGACAGCCTCTCCAACAATCCCCTCCTTGGTGGCCTAGGCAATAACAGCAGCAATAATAACGATACCGCCCGGATCCGTATTATACCCGACCTGCAAAACAACGCTATTCTCGTTTATTCAACCCCTGAAGAAAGTGACTCCATCACCGCAATGCTCCGCAAAGTGGACATTATGCCTCTCCAGGTCCGTGTCGATGCGACCGTTGCGGAAGTAACACTCAACGACAACCTTCAATACGGAACGCAGTTCTTCTTCAAATCCGGCGGCGTTAATGGTGTACTGAGTAATGCGTCTCAGTCTCTGGGGGCAGCCAACCTTGTCTCTTCTACGTTATCCAGTTCTTTCCCCGGCTTCGTGCTCGGTGGCTCCGCCAGTGGTGGAGCGCCTTTCGTCATTAATGCCCTGCAAGCCGTCACGTCTGTTCGCGTCCTGTCCTCACCAGAACTCATGGTTGTTGATAATCAGCCTGCCTCACTCATGGTCGGTGATATGGTCCCCTACCTCACCGGCTCCACGACAGGCGTTCTCACCGCCAACTCCACTGTGACCAACTCCATCAACTACCAACCCACGGGGGTCATCCTTCAAGTTACGCCACATGTGAGCAATGGCGGCTTAGTCACACTAGATGTTTCTCAACAAGTAAGCTCCGTGGCCTCGAGCACAACCTCAACAGGAAGCGGCTCCATCAACAGCCCAACCTTCTCTCAACGTCAGGTAACATCACGCGTCGTCATTGCAGATGGCCAGACCGTCGGCCTAGCGGGCCTTATTTCAGATCGCTCCGAACGCAGCAACCAAGGCATTCCTTGGCTCAAAGACATTCCTATTCTTGGCCTACTTGGCGGCACACAAGATAATAGCCGTACTCGCACGGAACTCCTGGTGCTCATCACACCCCACGTTATCCATAGCCAAGGAGAAGCACTGTCTCTGACAACAGACCTGAGAGAGCGCTTATCACATGCAGCCTTAACGCCCGATGACCTGAACCACACACCCGCTACAGGCTCTTCTGACCCGCAGCACCGCGTCTTAAAATATGTCGGCCTACACGATTAAACCGCCCATGATGGCAGGGAACGATCTCCCTGCCATCATGGACAATCAAACAGCTTTTTTTGGAACATAACGCCGTATCTTTACGGGTTACAAATCACCCCACGGTCACCATCCGCACTCCCATGCGGGCCACGGGAACACAGATCATAATCCTTTCCTTCACGTTCCGAAGGAGAACGATAAATATACGCATGATTCCAAGGGTCTAATGGGGAGTTCCCATCCTTCAAATACGGGCCGTTCCACCCCTCAACCGCACCCGGGCGATGAATAAGCGCATCCAAGCCATCTTCCGTAGACGGATAAGAGCCCGTATCTAACTTATACATATCCAATACGGAGCCAATCCGCGCGATAGACTGCTTCGCGACAGACACGCGTGCATTCCCTAATTGCCGCAACGCCGCCGGTGCTACCAACCCAACAAGCAAACCTAAAATCGCCAATACCACCAGAATTTCAAGGAGCGTGAAGCCTTCATCACGTCTCGCTTCGGCCCGCATACGATACGCTAACAATTTCATGACCGATCTTCCTTTTTCTTCGATCCGAAGGCTACACTCCGAATACGATCATAGCGTAAGCTACGTATCTGACGAGACATTCACCCTACGACAGGATACGCTTCCCTGAAAAGCCGCCCTGAAAAGTTGTAAAGCGAAACATCATGCCTGCCCCTCTGTTCGCCTGTATGCTTGCCGCCGCTCTACGCTACCACATCCCGGAGCGCGTTCTCCCCGCGATCTGGCAAGTCGAACATGGACACGCAGGCTCCCTTCACCCGAACGGAGACGGCAGCTTTGATATGGGGCTGATGCAGATCAATTCCCTCTGGATAAAACCACTCGCGCAAATCGCAAACATGACCCCCACCCAAACAGCCGCTCGACTTGTTTCCGATAATTGCTTCAACCTCGCGGCATCTGCACTTATCCTACGAAGCTTTTTGAATGAAACACATGGAGATCTCATGCAGGCTATTGGCGATTACCATTCACACACACCAGAACTAAACCAGCTTTACCAACGCAAAATCATGGCCGAAGCTCAGAAGCTTTACGGCACACGCTAACCCAGGGATTTCAAAATCCCACGGGCTCAACAGACACACATGAACGCACGTCATAAAAACGCACGTCACTCTACAGGCACCGTTTCCCATCTCAGCACATGCCACGGCTCCGGCTCCGCATCAGGCATTAAAACAACATTCGCCCTACGCTGCTCAGCTCCCTGCTCATCACGCACCAATGCGTCCACGATAACACTAACACCCCCACCCAGCATCGGCGGTTGCGCCTCACTACCAAAAGCCCCCGAATATCCTAAATGATGAAGACGCTTCAAAGCCACCTGAACAACCGGAACCGCTTCTGCATTCGTAGGATACTGCATTTGTGACAAAGACACAGCCGGAGCAATACGCTGTACAACGCCCCACCCCACACCGGGCAAAGACGCCATATCATCCAAACTGTGAAACGGCCCATGCGTCAACATACACCTCGCTCCCATATCCGCCGGAACAAAAGACCCCGGCGGCGGAGATGCCCCTAATAAAGGATGACCGCGCCAGCCATATAAGACACTTGAGGCGCGCTCTGCATCCTGCGCCGGTACCCCGCTACTCACCATAACAGCCAAAAGCAAATCACGTGATATCACACTCGGATTAATCCGCCCCCGCTCAAGATGGACGCGAACCATAACATGGAAGAGCCCATCTTCACGCTCATGCCATGCCCCCAAGCCTGATGGAGCATGCGGTGACGCTAAAACCAGACCATATAGTTCTTGCCGGATCGCACTATCCGCAGCCAATTCTAACGCCACATGCTGTTGGCGGGCGCTGGCATTGACAACCATCGACCGACCCTGAAGCAAAACATGCGTACCAATTAACGCCAAAAAAGCGAGCGTCCATAACACTAAAAGTAAAGCAAACCCAGCTTCTGAATCCTTGCTTTGCCTTTTGTCCGAACGCTGCCACGTAGAGACGCCGCGAAATAGCCCCATAAAACGCAAATACCACCCCCACTGACGCAGTCTGCCTCATGCCAAGACTACGGCCCGTAGCACACTACGCTCAACCAGTAAGCATGATCAAAGTTTAATGCCGCTCAGCTTGGTCAGTCAGCGTGGAGAGGAACATAACGATAGCCGCACGATCTGCTTCCGTAAGCTGAGGTTTGTCGCCTTTTTTCCCACCAAATGGTGCATCTTTACGGTCCAAATTTTCCTGATACGCCGTAGGCAAATCATTCGGCATCACATGACCCGGCCCATAGAAATGCTCCGGCTCCACATCCCGCAATGCGTAAAAATCCAGCACTTCAGGCAAAGAGTGAAACACACCATTATGGAAAAAGACATGTCGCGTCGCGCTATTACGTAACGTTGGCGTCGTAAACATCCCACAATACGCTGAAAGCGTTTTTCGTCCCCCAGCTTCCCGGTCACAGACACCAAGGTCATAATATGCTGCATTATGATTACGCATAAGCACCATATTCCTTGGCGCACCCAGAGCTTCATATTGATGGTCTGTAAATAATGGCGGCAAACCCTCTGGCGTCGCCGTATCTAAATGACATGCTGCACAATTACCCCGGTTAGGATCATTAAAAGCTAAATACCCATCCCGTTCTTGAGGCGTAAATTTAGCCTTACCCTCTAACCATGCATCAAACTTACTATTATACAGATGAAAACTACCCGCTTCTATTTGGTACCGTGCCAGAGCAAAGAGCGCCTCATTCATCAAGAGTGGCGGCGTTGCTCCATTAGGAATCCCCGCAAGTAATCTCAGCGTCTGCACATATGGTGCATGCGCTAAATGCTCCATAACGTGCTGAGGCGTTGCCGCCATTTCATCCACGTCAAATAATGGCCCTTCAGCCTGCGCTTGCAGAGTATCCGCTCGCCCATCCCAAAAAAGCCCCCCTTGCGGCACCATATTTGCTGCCGAAGATGCTGTATTCGTCGCACTTTTAGAGCCACGCGGCGCGTTACTCGTCGCGGTTGTGTCGCTTAATGTTGGCGCAGTTTCCGAGACAGCATTATCCGGACCAATACTAAAATTTGGACGCCGTTCAGCATAAGTTAACGTCGGAATAGCGCGCCGCCCCTCACGATTTAAGCCGACGCCCCCCAAAAAGACAGATGCCTCTCCGGTCGGACCATAATGCTGATCAGGCGCATGACAAGACGCACAAGACAAACGTCCCGACCCCGACAAACCCTTATCGTAAAAAATCGCTTTCCCGACTTCAGCCATCGCCGATAATGGGTGCTGGTCAGGGCGATGTAACACAACCGGGCACGGGTTCTTCCCATCCGCAGTGGGCGCACATTGCACGGCAGACTGCGCATCTGCAGCACTACTAGACACCCCACAAAAAAAGATGGTGCAGCTCCCTACAAGCTGCACCATTTTCGCTAATCGTCGCATACTAATCAGTGGAACAAAGCAATCAGCCATGAAGGCAGCAACCATGACAAGAAACCAGCAAGGCCGTCTTGCGGAGCTGGTGGCGCTGGCGGAATGTTGTCTCCACCGGCATCATGGTGGCCATGATGTTCACCGTCATGTTTAATATCGCCCGTGTTTTCATCCAGAATGAGCGTTCCCGTTTGAGGAGCACGGTCAAAATCAAACAGCTCATTCAAAGAGCCAGCACTTGCATCGAAAGACCCCTGCCCCAGACGCTTACCATCCAACCAGTTATCTTCAATAAACTTCGGCACAGACGCTTGAGACGTCAGCTTATGCCCTACGAAATTGGTGCGTGCCCAAGGCGAAACAACAATCAACGGCAAACGCGTACCGGGGCCACAACGGCCATTCACAGGCTTACCCGAAACGCCCTTAGGCGCTTCCCCTGCACCGCAGACACCATTCGCACTCAATTGGTCTGCTGATGAGAAAGAGCTACGCGTCGGCGTTGTATAAGCGTGATCATACCAGCCATCAGAGTCATCATACGCGATAATAACAGCCGTATCCCGCCACTCTGGGCGCTTCTGAATGAAGTTAACCAACTTCACAACGCCCGATTGTTCATCCAACGGGTCAGAATACCCCGCATGCCCATCCTGATACGCAGGCATTTTCACAAACGAAACGGCTGGGAAGTTATGTATTTTTACAGCAGCGTAAAAATCTTCCAGGTCATATTCGTGATTAGCAGGCTCTGCTTGTTGAGAATCTGGCACGACACTGTAACCAACAGCGTGCATGGATACTGGGCGCGCATGGGTCGGGTTTGCGGTCGTCGCGTAATACTGGAACCAATTGTGATGCGGGATATAATCCGCGACATTCTGAGAAACGACCGTTGAATATGTAGAACGCTGACACCCCGTGGAACCATCCGCATTCACGGCACCAAGATTGAAGCCGCCCATAAAGCCACCCCACGTAATACCACGCTGGTTCAAAAGGTCGCCAATGTTAAGGCTCGTCATGCTGCCTTGATCGGTCTTGGATGAACATACATCATAAGAAGGATCGATGTCGTTGATCATCGTATAACCACCCTGCCCGTCATCAGCAAAGGCAGAGGATTTCGTTGCTGTTGCGGGTTTAGCCGTCGTCATACGAATTTTGAGGCCATTCGTTTGACCCGAGACCACCTCTAGAGCACCTGGTGTCGATGGACCATAAGTATCGCTATAGCTGTTATCGCTCATGGCGAAACGCTGCGCATAATGCCAGTATGCCGTTACCGTATTGCCATCATAATAACCCAAAACCTGACCAGACGTCCCGAACGCCCCAACCCCGCCAGAAGAGCCACGGCCTGTATAAAGCGGAAACAAATCGACATTCCCGTTATCATACGCACGCTGCTCAGCAGTATAAGCGTGGTTTTGGTCTGCTGTACTTGCTTGCGAACGATCCAAGCGGAACGGCAGGGCTGCGCCGGCACCATTCGCAGGGTTTGTATTGGGGTTTTGCGCCAATAGATTGGCTGAACTCAAATTGTTAACGTAAGGCGTGTTCCCGGCCGCCGTAAAGGCAGGCTCACCCGTTGGGTTTGCAGCGTTTGGATACGTGCCAAAATAATGATCAAACGCTACGTTTTCCTGATAGATCACAACGATATGCTTAATAGGGGTACGCGTTGGATACGCACGCGCATGATCATGATACACCGTATCAGCACCGCCACTCTGCCACCCAAAGTCACCATCAGAAGAGTGAACCACGCTCGTGCCAAAAGCGCTCAGCATCAATGCGGCAGACAATGCCAATTTCGTTCGTTTCACGACCACAACAACCACCCCTCACAAACAACACGACAGGGCAATAAAGCCCCTAATACCCCCGCGCAAACCACGCGAATGACACTCTCACTACAATTTAGTTTTTCAAAATGCTTATGAACATTTTATGACCCTCAGCGCCAAGAGATGAATAAGTAGATATTTTACCTCATTTAAGTTTTTAAAAAAAATTATACATATATTTAGAGTGCTCAATACCCAATTCTTACCTGAGGATGCGCATTTAAGTATTCAGACTTGGGCACAATATCACGCAGCACTCCCATACGCTCCAAGCGCACATTTTGCGGCGAAACGGATACGACCCGCCACCCCTCAAAGACCCCTCCTTCACGCACGCTTAATCCCCCAAGTACATGAGGTATGCCCGAAAAAATAGCCGTCCACCCGCCCCGGTCCCCGACCACCCCCGTCACAACAGGTAAATCATCATGTGGCGGCGGTAAGAATTTCCCTCGCCGGCTGGGATCAAATAAAGGCCGCATCAACAAACTGCTTTGCCCTAAACCCGGCATCTCCTGTGCCGCCACAGTGCTATGCAGGCAAGAAAAGACCATCACAGCAGCCATATAAAATCGTATCATTATTTTCGCCCGCCTTCGGCAACAATACATCATGATATTATCATGGTTTTTGTGCCCATTGAGGTGCTTCAAGTGCGCTCACCATATAATCCATGAAAGCACTCACTCTTACTGGCCGTAAAGTATTACCCGATGTTACCAAATATAGAGCGACATCTCCCACCCCCCATTCGGGCAAAATATGCTCAAATTTTCCATCACGCAGCCCTTCCCAAACCATAAATTCCGGAAAAAGACCGTACCCCAACCCCGCTTCCAGCGCAGGCAAAAAAGCCTCCGCATTATCGGCACGCATACGCGCGTGCTGCGCCAAAACGAACTCTCGGCCCGTGGCGCCATGCTTTAAACGCAACGTCCCTGGAGCGGTCGTATTCGTATAGACAAAGCTTTTTTGCTCCGTGAGATCACGCGGGTGTTCAGGCCACCCCACACGATCCAGATAATGAGGCGCAGCAACGAGCAACAAACGTACGCGGCACAAACGCCGCGCACGCAACGCTGAATCCGCTAATGATGCAATACGCAGTGCAACATCATACCCCTCCGCAACCAAATCAACGAACGCGTCACTAAAATCAACATTCACATCAATCTCTGGGTATTGCTCAAGAAATGCCGGCAATAATGGGGCAAAGTGCTTAATACCAAATGTCATAGGCGCTGCCACACGGATCAACCCAGACGGACGCAAGGTCCCTCCACGCGCCTCATTTTCTGCAGCCTCTGCTTCCGCCACAATACGGTTTGCATGCCCAACCAATGATCGTCCCATTTCGGTTAAAGACATTTGCCGTGAATTACGGTTAAAAAGAGCCACCCCAAGTGATTGCTCTAAACGGCTAATGGCCTTGGACACTGTAGGCTTAGATAGATTCAGTTCATCGGCCGCCCGCGTAAACGAGCCACGCTCAGCCACCTTGGCGAAAATAGCCCAGCCCTCAAAATCTGGCAGCCGCATGACACCCCCTACACACCGAAATGCAACCTTTAGAAACCATGTCTTTCGTTTATTTCTATATAATGCCTCAAACGCAATAACTATCTTTCATGACAGACAAAGACCACAGTTTTGGACAGGAGATCCATCATGATCGAAGTTCGTTCCTTTAATTCCCTCGGCCACGCAAACCACGGATGGTTAGACGCCAAACATCACTTTTCTTTCGCAAGTTACTATGACCCCAACCATATGCACTGGGGGGACCTGCGCGTCTGGAATGATGATGCCATTGCCGCCGGAACCGGCTTCGGCACCCATCCCCACAAAGATATGGAAATTATTACCTATGTTCGCGAAGGGGCCATAACGCACGAAGATAGCCTCGGAAACAAAGGCCGTACGGAAGCGGGAGACGTGCAAGTCATGTCAGCCGGAACCGGCGTATATCACAGCGAATACAACCATGAAGACGTCACAACACGCCTCTTCCAAATTTGGATCCTTCCGAACCGCAACGGCCACGCCCCTTCATGGGGAACGCGCACTTTTCCTAAAGGAGAACGCGCCAATCAGTTCGTCACACTCGCCTCTGGCTTTGATGAAGACACAGACGCCCTCACCATCAACGCCGATGCCCGCGTGGTTGGCGCGACAATCCGCAAAGGGGAAATCGTTGAATACCCCCTCGGCAAAGCGCGCTTAGGATACCTTGTCCCAGCCACAGGGTCCGTCGAGATCGAAGGCACCACTGTTCACACACGAGACGGAGCTGCCATTTCAGAGACAGAAACCCTCAAAGTCACGGCACTTGAAGACACAGAAATCGTCCTCGTAGATACGATTTATCAGCCATAGTGGCGAGTACAGCGCTAGGCTCCCCCTAGCGCTGTACTCGCCACCCGCATTACGGCGTTGCGCTCTTATTACGCACCAACCAATACACAACACCAAGGGCTAACACCGCCCCTGAAAGGGCAACCATTTCCGGTACATTAATACCATTCAAGTCTAACACGATAAATTTACGAACCGTTGCCATCATGCCAATCAGCAAAACGGAGCGCATACGCGTCATGCTGTGCGTCTGCGCCTCCGGCAAAACAAGAATGGAGTGCTTAAACTCCAAGGCAATCAAAACCGTAAAAAACAACCCAAAAAGCGATTGCAAAACATCTGGGCTGGTTGGGTTCAGGCCCGTATGGATGAGCATCTGCCCCACCGCAATCACCACATGAAACAACCCAACACAGGCAACCAAAGAAATGCCCACCGTTAGAATCAGCATGGCGATTTCTTCAAAATAATCAAAGACCCGCGCAAAAAATGCAAAGCCGGGAATACTCATCATTGAATTGTAACTCTCAAAAATCTTCAGTTTAAACGCCAGCAACGTGATGTCGGCACGCCTCCAACCGGGGCTGAGCTAACATAACATATCAGAATTTTCTTCTTAAAATGCACTGTCACTATAGGCCCCTCTTGCCTATCCGCCACAGACACCACGGTAGCCCCTTGCGTCAGCATATCAGACAATGAGCGTTGCACAGGCTCCAGCACTGTTGGCCAAGCAAGAGCATTACCCGGCACTTTCGTCCCTTCTCCTGGCGGCCATGTTTTGCCTTGCGCACTGATGCCACCGATGCTCCCAATACAAAGAGCCAGAAGCCCCGCCATTTTCTCCACACGCATAAAGCCTACCCTCACCTTATTCTTAACGATACCTGCCACCGCAGAACGATAGCACATTCCAAAAAAGAGCGACGTCTCGTCCGTCTTTACAAGACAGGCTGAGCAACTTAATGTCCGCGCGAGAAATGGCGCTGATACACGCACCACGCGGCAGAGTGCGTACAGTGTTGGTACACTATGACGATAAAGGACACGGATGACGCTCTGTATTATTGGCTTTGGTATCATCCAGCCAAAGCGGAGCACGACATCCTTGTGATTGATGAACGCCTGCACCTCACGCGCTGACAAAACTCGTGTCACAATTCTCCACTACAGCCCAGCTATCGTTCATAAGCATGCTTGGAGTGACCTGCCGCAACTCGGCGCGCTTTGCTCGCTACATGAACCGAGGCAAAACATTCTCCCAAGACAGTGCCTACACACCGCCAGCCAATCTACGCACGCCCATAATACGATAGAGAGTTCTCCAACATGCGTTATCTTGTGACAGGCGGCGCCGGGTTTATAGGGAGCCATGTCGCGCTAACCCTACTCGACTCTGGCCATGAGGTTGTCGTCCTTGATAATCTCAGCACAGGGCACCGCGCTGCCGTGCCCCCTGGGGCACGGTTTGAGCAGGTTGATCTGCTTGATGCTACAGCAGTAGAGCGCGTCTTATCGCAAGGGACATGGGATGGCGTGCTGCATTTCGCGGCTCTCTGCCTCGTGGGCGCATCCATGGTGGAACCGTACCACTATCTACACCACAATACGCTCACCTCACTAAATTTGATCAATGCGTGCACCAAATACGGCGTCAAACGATTCGTATTTTCATCGACCGCCGCTCTCTTTGGCGGCGCAGACCGCCCTCCGCCAATCGCAGATGATGCACTCATTGACCCCGGATCACCCTACGGCGAGAGCAAGTTTTTCATTGAGCGCACCCTTCTTTGGGCCGACCGCATTCACGGCATGCGCCATGCCTGCCTGCGCTACTTCAATGCGGCCGGCGCGGACCTCACAGGCCGCCTTGGTGAGGACCACCGCCCCGAGACACATCTTATCCCACTGACAATTGATGCCATGCTAGGCCGCCGCCCCGCGTTAAAGCTCTTCGGCCATGATTACCCCACACCAGACGGCACCTGCATCCGTGACTATATTCACGTTACAGATCTTGCGGATGCCCATATCCGCGTCATGGATCAGCTCAATGAGCGCTCTGTGACGTACAACCTCGGTAATGGCACAGGCTTTAGTAACTTAGAGGTTATTCAAAGCGTCTCACGCGTTTCCGGGCGCAACGTGCCATGGGAATGGGCAGCACGCCGCGAGGGGGACCCAAGCGTTCTCGTCGCGGATTCTTCCCGCATTCGCCGCGAAACCAACTGGAACCCACACTATAGTGACATTGATACGATTGTAGAAACAGCCTTACGCTGGCGTGTGAACCACCCCAACGGTTATCAACATACCTAAAAAAGATAGCGTTTCCTTCAACGAAACTCATCTTCACGAAGCATCCTATTCCTTCCTACAAGCTTCACCACTCACCTAGCGCGGCACCAAAGCGCGCAAGAGTGATTTCAAAGCCTTCTGTGCCGTCCTCGTTCCCCATTCTTTTAACAATTTATGACGACCCGACCGATGAACCATCGCCACAGGGCTCTGGCGGATCGGCGGCATAGAGAAAACCGTTGCCTTAAGGCTCGGCGACAAAGCTGGAAAAGGGTCAATACCGACCAGCGCCGTCAATAGCGCTACAGACGTGATCTTGCAGTGTGGGGCCGTGGTGTTGGTGCAGACATACGCACCGGTTCCGGGGCCAGACGGATCATAAACCGCCTTCCACGTCACGTCCGGCACGGGGATATGGCCCGGGCCAATCGTTACGGGCAGATGGTCAGGATTATAACCCGGCCCAGTCACGATAAAGAGTTCTCCCTCTTGCTCTGCCCAGCCCCGCACAGCACTTTCAACCCCTTCCCACGCTCCTCGGTTGAGTTCAGCCGTTTGCGGCACGATATTCGACAGCAAAAAAGACTGAGATTGTGCTGCACTTCCGGGCTCGTCTCCACTAGGCGTCATATGCCCACGATCAAACCCCGCATCACGGTAATCAAGCAACCCCGCCTGCTGAGAGGCCGTCAAGCGATCATCTGCCCGAAAATCATTCAAGCGCGCAGTCTGGCGTGCAATTTGAACATTCTCTTCCGTCAGGTCCTCGGCCGACCATAAAGGCCCCTTCGTCAGAGGTGATACCTGCACAGCATAATCATCGTTACACAGCACCACACCATCATGGAACATGCCGCCAAACAGCAAAACAGGCGGACGCCCCCCGGCAAAAAACTGCGTGCATGACGCCGCATCCGAAGAACCAGGCCACCCGAAACAACACCCTACCGCAACCAACCACCACCGTATGACTGCCACACTCCCCCCCCCCTTAAAACTACACAAGAAAGCGTGGAGGCATAAGACCTTTTGGAAGAAGCAGCAATTCAACACCCTGAATTCACATGGAAAAATGAGGTGAAAAATTAAATTATAAACCATAGCAAGTTTGTGTTTGCGAATGACTCTCATAAATTATAGAGTGATACTCATTCGCAACACCAAAGGATTACAGGCAGTTATGATTGTCTGTTCATGTAACGCTCTCTCCCACCTCGATGTTGAAGCTGCGATTCAGTCAGGGGCTTCACGCCCTTCTGAAGTTTATACCGCTCGCAAATGCCGCGCACAGTGCGGGAACTGCGTACCGGGTATGATATGCCTTCTCAAGGAAGCGCTTCAAAAACACAATGCGTTCCCTTTAGCCCCCAGCCTAATTGCTAAAGCCGCACCGCCAGCCATAAAAAAAGCGGGCTAGAAGCCCGCTTTCTCAACTGAATAACGCGATGAACACGCTTATTCTTGCTCTGTGGCCGGTGCAGAATTGGTTTGAATGTAACGCTCAATGCCAACTTGTTTGATCAGGTCGAACTGGCGATCGATGTAATCCTCATGCTCTTCCTCGTTAATGAGGATCTTCAGCATCAGGTCACGTGACACATAATCACGGACGCTTTCACAATAAGCGATACCATCACGCAGATCTTCCAGAGCTTTTTTCTCAAGTTGAAGATCACATTTCAATACTTCTTCGACGCTCTCACCAATCAAAATCTGGTTCAAACGCTGCACATTCGGCAAACCGCCCAGGAATAAAATGCGTTCAATCAACCAATCTGCATGACGCATCTCTTCGATAGATTCATCATATTCTTTCTTCGCGAGATGCGTCACACCCCAGTGGCGCAACGTGCGGGCATGCAGAAAATATTGATTAATCGCCGTCAACTCATTCGTTAACTGCGTGTTCAGAAAATCAACAACTTTTTGGTCTTTAACTGTCATTCTCTCTCTCCATTTCTAACATCTCGATAACACACCCCCGACAAGTATCAAAACACTATTTTTTGCAATTACTTGTAAGTGATTATCAATTACAAAACTAATTTGAGTATTTTAAAGTAAAATTTGTACTGCTTTTTATATTACTTAAAACTATATTGGAGTGTGCTGTTGACACTTCAGGCAGTGACAAAAGTTCATGATTCAAAAAATGATTAAAACTATTCAAATCATAAGTAGAAACTTTTAAAATTACATCTGAAATACCTGTTAATGTCTGACATTCCGATACCTCATCCATATCCATAATTTTTTGACGAAATTGCTCCAGACACTCCGCACTATGCGAATGGAGTGTCAATAAAATATAAGCATGCACCCCAATACCTATTTTTGCGGCGTCCAACACAGCCGCAATGTGCTGCACATACCCTTCCGACCGTAAACGCTGCATACGCCGGGAACACTGCGAAGCCGATAGATGTACTTTTTCACTCATCCCTTGGGGGCCAATATCTCCCCATTTCTGCCAAATTTCCAAAATAAGCACATCAAAACGATCCAGCATCACAGCCCCTCACCACACATAAAAACATCACGGCGGCGATATATATCGCACAAATCGTGCGTCAGGACACATAAAACATCCCAAAAAACACGGACATTGCACAAAATAAACATTATTATTCCATCTCTATTTTGCTGGAGTGAGCATGCCCTTTTCAACACTAACCCCACAGCCAAACGACCCTCTTCTCGCCCTTATTAAGTCCTATGCTGCCGACCCGAGAGAGGAAAAAATTGATCTTGGCGTCGGTGTCTTTCGGGATGAACGTGGCGCAACCCCTATTATGGCAGCCGTCAAACAAGCCGAAGAACAGCTCCTCACAACACAAGACAGCAAATCCTACCTCGGCCCAGAAGGCGATAAAGGCTTTGTAACAGCCATTGCAGAACACCTCTTCGGAGAGATTCAAACGCATCGCGCTATTGATGGTTTGCAAACCCCCGGCGGCACCGGCGCACTGCGCCTTGCCGGAGAACTTCTGGTCCGCAGTGGTGTAAAGCGCATTATCGTGGCGAGCCCAACATGGGCCAACCACCTCGCTATTTTTCAAGAAGTCGGCCTGTCCGTCATTACGACACCATGCTTCGACCTAAAAACGCAAAGCTTTGACCTCAAAGGTTTTTCAGAGACTTTAAACGCCGCAGAAGCAGGAGATGCCGTTCTTCTCCACGGCTGCTGCCAGAACCCTCTCGGCATTGACCCAACGAAACAAGACTGGCGCGTCATTGCTGACATTATCGCCAGCCGCCAACTCCTCCCTCTCATTGATATTGCCTATCAAGGCCTTGGTGATGGCTGGGAGAAAGATAACCTTGGCGCACGCACCATTCTTTCTGCTGTGCCTTACGGTCTCCTCGCTTATTCATGCGATAAGAACTTTGGCCTCTACCGTGAGCGAACTGGCGCACTTTATGTCAGCGCACCTGATGCAGAAAGCCTCCACTGCACCTTATCGAACTTACTGCACCTTGCGCGCACCAATTGGTCTATGCCACCTGACCACGGCGCGGCTGTAGTTCGTTTGATTTTAACAAATGCCGCATTGCACACAGTATGGCGCGAAGAACTCGAAACCATGCGCCAACGCATTTTGTCTTTACGACACGAACTGGCACATCTCGGCACTATCGGATCCCTTAATCTGGCCCCCATTGCCCACGGCAAGGGTATGTTCGCCACCCTTCCACTCACCCCCTCTCAAGTCACATGGCTGCGTGAGCATTACGCCATTTACATGGCACATACGGGGCGCATTAATATCGCAGGCTTTGGCGAAGGAGATATTCAACGCTTTGGTTCCGCTCTACACGCTCTCATGAAGCAGAACATCGCATGAGCACATCAGCATCCTCTCGGTTGAGCCTCTGGAATACACCGTATCTCCTCCTCACACTGGCCACCTGCTTTTGGGCCAGTAATTTTGTTCTCGGACGCGCTATCCCCGCGTCCCTGACACCGATTACCCTCTCTTTTTTACGTTGGGTTTTGGCAACAATTCTCGTCACCCCCTTTGCCCTACCCCATCTCAAAAAAGATTTCCCCACAATCCGTAAAAGCCTGCCTATTTTATTATTACTCTCAATACTGGGCATTGCAGGCAGTAATACGCTGGCCTATTTTGCCGTGCGCCACACAACAGCCACCTCTGCCCTACTCATCCAATCCGCTATGCCCATCAGCATTCTCGGATTTGGCCTTTTATTATTTGGCGAACGCCCAACACTCCGCCAACTCATTGCAATGGCCTTTGCAGCGGCTGGCGTTTTATGCGTTATCCTCGGAAAACCCGGTACAACCGGCAGCACACTGAATACGGGCACCATCCTCGCCGGCCTCGCCATGCTGTGTCAGTCTTCATATGCCGCGCTCCTTCGCTGCAAGCCGCAACTGCACCCCAGCAGCTTTTTATTCGTCACATTTCTCTGCGCAACCATACTCCTGTTACCGCTTGAGATTTTTACAACTTCAGGCATCCCGCACCTCACTTTGCCCAATATCGGTGCCATCACCTACTTAGCAATCGGCCCCTCTCTCCTCGCTTTTTTTCTATTCAATCGCGGCGTACAGCTTATCGGGTCCGCCAAAGCGAGTATTTTCTTTTACCTCATGCCGGTCTTCGGCACATTATTTGCTACGCTTTTGCTGAACGAACGCATTGAAGCCATTGAGCTTGGTGGCTTTGCACTCGTCGGCATTGGATTTTACTTGTCCAACGCTAAGAAAGCATAAAAACTTTTGATAAAAACCCTTGATGCCTATTACCCAGCATCAAGGGCGTTTAACGCGCTTTCACAACACATCTCGACAGTGCAATGCCTACGCTTACAATAGAAGTAAACTATAAAAAATTTCTTCAATAATTCATACATAATAGAAAAATATAACATTAGACTCATTTATGGTCAAAAATACATCATATCGTGAAAGACATTCTATATGACACACCCTAAATCTATAAAACGCCGTACTATGATATCCACACTTGGCGCAGCCTGTAGTGTCCCTCTTCTTTCCACATATTCACATGCAAAAAGCTCACCCATCAATACGGAAGGAAAGTTCAGTAACACCGGTAATGTCTTACCTTGGGTCGGAGACACCATAATTTGTCCTCTCCCCTTTAATAGCCCCGCCTTTCAAGAGATGCTCAACATTAACGCCGAAGTCACGCGCGATTTTCGAGACTATGTCGCGGCAACACCGCCCTCCAGCTATCATATGACCATCTACGGCTGCGCTGACCCACAAAGACGCGCCGCCCATCTATGGCCTACCGGTACGTCTCTCGACACCCCCATGACCGAGATTACTCAAACCTTATTGGACCGCCTGCGCACTCAACGGTTCACATACCCGACCCCTATTCGTATGCGCGTTGATACGGCTGAGACAAAAGGCCTCACCATCATCCCCCTCCTCCCAGCAGATCCCGCAGAACGCGCCACCCTTTACCAGTTGCGTCATGACATCGCCCGTGCAACGGGCCTCATGACACCCAATCTAGATACCTTCCGCTTTCACATTACCTTTGGCTATGCATTCCGCCCTATGCCCGATGACGTCGCTCAAACCTTTCAGGCAGCATGTCAACAATGGCGTAATCGTTTGGCGGCACGCTGTGCATATATTGACCTTCCAGCCCCGCTCTATTGCCGTTTTACAGATATGTTTGCGTTCGAGCCTCTCCTGACACTGCCACGAAAAATCTAACAACAACGCACTTCCTGTGCAGAATTACATGTACAGGAAGTGCGCTCTCCCTAGAAAAGAGAGTGACGTTTTTTCAAAACAACCATGAGAAACACACTGCCTAATGCAGAAATCAGCACCCCAACAGGTAGCTCTTGCGCAGGTAAGATAGAACGACTGACAATATCCGCCGCCAGAGTTAAAAGCCCCCCGAATGCAGCGATATAAACAACTCCCCCTTCCATTCGGGGCTGAAAAAAACGTACCAGATGCGGCACAACCAGCCCAACAAAGGGCACGGGTCCACACACGCAAACATTCAAACCACACCCAATCGCACAGCAAAAAATAGCCCTTCTACGCAGTGCCTGCACATCAACGCCTAAAGAGCGCGCTGTATCTTCTCCCGCCAAAAAAGCATGTAATGATTTATTATAAAACAACCGAAACAATAATAACAAAAGAAACCCAACCGCAGATAATGGAATAAATGACCACTGAGCGGATGCAAAACTTCCCATTGTCCAAAACAATACAGACTGCGCCGTATTACGGTCACCAAAGAAAATCAAGATATTCGTCAGGGACGAAAATAAAAAAGAAATTGCTAATCCGCCTAAAATCAAATTACTTTTCTTCTGCACTCCTTTCGGCCCCAATAATAATGCGCCGAACAAACAGGTCGCGAGGACCGCCCCTAAACCCGCTCCCAAAAATGGCGTCCATATCCCTGCAAAATTGTCAAAAAAAACAATAACTGCAACAGCACCTGCCGCAGCCCCTGACGATAACCCAAATAAATAAGGGTCCGCCAACGCATTACGCGTCACAATTTGCAGCACGGCTCCACCCTGCGCAAAACAAGCCCCCGCCACTAAGGCTAAAAGACAACGCGGCAAGCGAGCAAACCATATAATCCGCTCTATCACATCATGACCCTGTGGCCCTTGCTCAAGAGCATGCCACACTTGAATAGGCGTCAAACGCGCCGTACCGCACATCAAACCGCACACCAGTTCCACCATGATGCACACACTGAGAAACAACACCTTCACCTGCCGCCCCTACCACCCTGCATTTGGGTGTAAAAAACGCGCCAATGTTTCTACTGCCTCGATATTATTAGGGCCTGGCGTCACCTCATCATAGCGCAAGACCACGATATGCTGCGGCGTAACGGCAGGGCTCCCATCCAAAAGGGCTTGATGACGCAAAACCTCCATTGCCTCCGCAACACCATGCCCATAATCCACCACAATGATAACTTCCGGACGCCTGACAGAAACCTCCTCCCAAGACACTCCGCCCCAATTAATAGGCAAATCGTCAAAAATACTTTTCCCACCAGCAAGGCGTATCAACTCACTCACCAGCGCCTCACGACCAGCCGTAAAAGGCTCTGCCGTACCACTATCATATAAAAAAACCGGCACTGAGCGCACACCAGACAGATGCGCCCTCACCGTTGAAATCCGGGCCCGCCACCCCTCTATTAATGCACGCGCATCACGCTCTTTTCCGAACACAACACCTAAGCGATATTCATCGTTATATAACAAAGCATCCAACGTAACCGGGCCGCGCTCTCCCCCGGCACGCACGCAACTCTCTGTCAGCACAAGGCTTGCAATACCTTCGTTAGCCAGACGCTCCGGCGTCACATCACCGCCCACGCGCATGCCATAATTCCACCCAGCAACAAAAAGATCCGCCTGCGCAGCCATAAGCTGCTCTAACGTCGGGTAGCGCGGCGCAAGCTCGGGCACATCTCCCAAAGCCCGGCGGAAAGCATCCGTCTCTTTGTTCCACCCCGTAATACCGGTCACCCCACGCATAAAGGGCTGCACATGCAAAGCAAAAGCCATCTCAGCCATATTCACATCATGAAACACAGCATGACGCGGCGGCTGACGGAACGTCACGGGCACCCCACAACTTTTAACCGTCACCGGGAAAGCTTGTGCTCCCCCCCCCATACAAAGGACGAGCCCCCCCCACAACACAACGAGACACTTCATAGTTTTGCCTGAAATGAAAGAGTATGCGTGCCGTCTTCCAGTACAGCACGCTGAATGTTTAAGCCAAAAATAGACTGGCAGTCCGCAGATAATAGAACGTTATCCGCAGCCCCCTGCAAGGCTAACCTCCCTTGCCTCAACACGAGAACATGATCCGCAAAGTCAGAGACTAACGACAAGTCATGCAACACAGCCACAACGGTACAAGACAAGCCACGGACAACCCGCAAAAGCGTCGTGCGCGCGGCCAGATCCAAGTGGTTCGTCGGCTCATCCAACAATAAAAGCTCAGGCGTTTGCGCTAAGCAACGTGCTAACATGACACGCTGCCGCTCCCCACCTGAAAGCTGCCCAAGCGGCATATGCAAAAATGGCCGAACACCACAGCGCTCCACAGCATCATCACAACAAGTCCGGTCCCGTTCTGCATCCGGCTCAAACGGCAAACGCGCGAGCTGAATATACTCAGACACCAAAAAATCCGGATCTGCCTCTTCATGCTGTGAAAGATAGGCTATACGCCGCGCCCGCTCTTTCAACCGCATATCCCTAACAGACAGCCCCTTCCAAGCAACCGTCCCCGTTTGGGGAATATCCAAACCCGCCAGAAGCCGCAGAAAGGTCGTTTTCCCTGCACCATTCGGCCCAATGACCGCAGCACACGCTCCTGCTGTAATAGAACAGGAAACCCCATCCAAGCCTGCCCTCTGAGAGGACAGGTCCATAATGGATAAGTCTGCCCTCACAAGCCTGCCTGAATACTCATAGAGAACGAGCGCGGAGCCCCCATCAACACTTGCCCGGGGTAACTTGGATCAGCCCACTGCACATAGTATTTATTGCCGATATTATCGATACGCCCATAGACCGTGACGTTCTTCGTCATATGCCAGCCTGCAAAGACATTAACCGTAGCGTAATCATGCAAGGTGAGCGTATTGGCATAATCCCCTTGGCGCGCAGAAACATAACGCATCCCCGCCCCCAAATCGAGCGGAAGCTTCCCAACACCCGACCACACCGACCACAAATTCGCCGTCACACGCGGTACATTAGGCACCTGATGCCCCGAAGCATCCACCCCAGCAGACGACATAAATCCTGAGCCAAAATGAGAATCCGTATACGCCACATTGCCTGACACACTCACATGATGCGTCACAGCAAGGCTGCCATCCCACTCCACACCCCGTGACATCTGGCTTCCAGCATTCGCAACACTATCTGGCCCCGTTGCAACCAAAATACGCCGCCGGTCAATATGATAAAGCGCCAAGGTCATATTCGCACGACCATGCAGCAGCGCTGCCTTCGCGCCGACCTCACCCTGCGTCGTATGCGATAAGGCCGAGAATTGCCCACGATTAGCGAGAAACAAATTCGCTCCCGGCGGGTCCTCGGCTGTTGTAAATACGCCATAAACACTCACCGTCGGCGTTATGTCATACACAGGCCCTATGCGGAAATTGCTCGGATGGTAATGACCATGAAAACTACTCACCGCGTTAAAAGCACCGCTTTGATTATAGTTCTGCCGGTTTAAATTCAGCCAATCGTAACGATACCCCCCGACAACCCTTAAATGCTCCCGTATCGTCACCACATCTTCCATAAAAAGAGCGGTATCAATCATCGTGGTAGGCGACTTTCGATAAGGCAATTCTCCCGCAAAAGGACCTAAATTACCACCTTGCGGGGCCAGCATAGAAACGCTGTCTGCATAATCTGCATCCGGAAAACCTCGATTACGAATAAAGCGCAAATAGTAGGCATCTCCCCCCAATACAAAGCGATTTTTTATCCCAAAGACCTCATGATCGAAGGTAGCATTCACCGTATCACCAACCTGATGCTGGTTTTGGTAAACATAGAAGCGATCACGCCCAATACGCCCAGCAGCAATAGATTGCCCGGCAGCATCCACAGCAGAGTTATTCCCCATAAAACTATAGGTTTCTGCATTATTCCAATTACGCTGAGCGTAAAGAACATAGCTTTTATTGTGCAATGTGAGATGCGGGTTGATACGCCAATCCAAATGCAGCGTTGGCGTCGCATTAACAGACCCCGCCTTCGCATCAGAAACGTTGTAATATTTCCAGAGCTCAGAACGCGTCAGCCCTAAGCCTTGGCTCGACGTCAGCAAGCCAGACGCAGCATCACCCGCCTGCCGCAAAGGAACCAACGGGGCGCCGTAATAGGTCGATAAACGATCAGTCAGGTAGTCTACGCTCAAACGCGCGGAAAAATCAGCATTAGGCCGCCATAATGCCGTCACCGTCAGATCATTACTATGAGGGTTAGCGCCCTGCACATATCCTGCCGAGGACGTTCGACTAAAATCGGCACGGATTGCGAATGTCGAAGAAAGCGGGATAGACCCACCCACCCCAGCATTCCATGTATTAAAACTCCCGTAAGACACCAAGGCGTTAGCATGAACGGCATCCAATGCCGGATCCCGGGTCCGCATATCCACAGTCCCGCCCACGGCCCCTTGCCCATAAAGCACCGAAGACGGCCCCTTCAAAACCTGAATATCCTCAAGATTAAACGTGTTGAGAGGGCGGTTCACCATTGTGGTGGGACCGTAATAAATCCCATCACGCAGCACCAAGATCTGCCCCCCCGTAAAACCACGCATCATTAACTGTGCAGGATTTCCCGGAGACCCACCCGACGTCACGCCCGGCGCACTATCCGCCGCGTCATCCGAATGTGCGATACCCCGCAGCTCCATGATATTGCGCGTAATAATATGAATTGTCGCTGGGTTATGCTGCACCGTCAGCCCCAGCCTACCGCCAATAACGGGGGCAGACCGTAAAGCGCTCGCTTGCCCATGTGCTATAATATGTTCTTCTTCCGCGTAAACATTCGATACACTCAAACCCAACAACGCAATAGGCCCACACGCCCAGATACCATAACTCCGCATAAGTGCAGAACATCCCCTATAATGCATCACTACGGCTCCGTACGATACGTCATACGCCCTTCAGTACACCCCGCCCGCAGGTGCCGTCCGTGACCATTTTTGATGGCAGGTCTCCTGACTCATGAGTCACCAAAGATTGGCCGCCTTCCCAAAGGGTCTACTGCCCCTCCAGTGGCTGAGGCATCCACCTCATATGACCGATCTTCTCTCCATTCACAGTTGCGGGGGCAGTTGCGGCCTTACACCACATTCCCTTTTCATCCCCACGAAGGGGAACCATCACGCTTCAAAAAGAGTGAAATGTTATAATATGTCAATTTATATAATGCTGATTGCAACACATAAACTGCGCACCCTGTCTTCTAAAGCGCATTTGGATGCACAAAATGCTTGAGGCTTTTCACGATACACGCATATTGGCAGACCCTCATACAGTCACATGAACCATCTGGAATCTTATGAACACCGCACTTCCCAGCACCCAAATTTTTCGCGATGCCATGGCGCGCCTTGCGAGTGCCGTCACAATTATCACAACCAATGGGGAGCAAGGCCGATATGGCTTCACGGCCTCCGCCGTCTCCAGTGTGACTGACACCCCCCCAACCCTATTGGTCTGCATCAACCGTCAAACCAAAACGCATCCAGTCTTGCTTCAGCATGGAACATTCGCCGTTAATATCTTATCTGACGGCCATGAAGCGCTATCGAATCATTTTGCTAGCAGCGCCGTAAATATGGAAGAACGCTTCTCGTTAGGCTCGTGGCATATAGGTAAAAACGGGCAGCCGATCTTAGAAGATGCACTTGTGTCTCTGGAATGTACAATATCCAATATACAAGATGTAGGCACTCATACAGTTGTCTTTGGAGAAGTAAGTTATATCAATATAAATGAGACAAAAGAGAATTCATTACTTTGGATTCGTCGAAATTATATGTCAATATAATAAATATACCAAAACATAAAGCATGAGGTCCATTCCAAAAATGCTCCTCATGCCGCTATATTCATCACAATAAGACGTTTCCAATATAGATTTTTTTGCCTATAATCGTACAAATTTTTCTTCCTCGGAACCTCTATGCCGCTCCCACAACCCCTTATTCAATACTGCAACGACATACACATAGCGGTATCCATCGCAGAAAATACAAACGACCACCCCCTACTCTACGTTAATCAGCACTTCGAACAATTAACCGGATATGGTAAAGATGAGCTCTATGGAAAAAACTGCCGCATACTACAAAATAAATCAAATAATGATTACAATAAATCTCGCATAAGAGAATTCTTAAAAAAAGACTCTATTGAAAGCATACGTGTACCACTCATAAATTTCAAAAAAAATGGCACTCCGTTTATAAATCTTTTATTCATGTCCAAAATCAAAAATTGCCTCAACAATACACAATATCTTTTTGCCTCCCAATTTGACGTCAGCAACACTTATCCTGACATTCTCTCTCACTATGAGCACACCCTAAAAACTGCACTTATCGACATTCCAAAAACCGTAAGACCAAATAGCCTCATTCTATCAGGTTCACTCTCGGTCGTAGCAAATGCAACCGCAGCAATCGCTCAAGCTAAAGTCATGCTGGACCAAGCTGATGCTCCCCTTCTCTGATGAAGAGCACATAATGAATAATACAGCTAAAACTCTCCCATTCATTGTGGGCGTCGGCTCTTCAGCAGGAGGAATTGAAGCACTACGTTCCATGTTCTCCGCCACCCAGGCCCCCATAGACATGGCCTTTGTGATTGTTCAACATCTGGACCCAGATTATAATAGTCTTCTCGCACAGTTACTGGACCGGTATACGAACCTAACCGTTTTACAGTGCGAAGGAGGAGAAACACTCCTTCCAGAACATGTCTATATTATCCCCCCCGGACATGGACTATTAATAGCCCAAGGCAGGCTCGAACTGACTGACTTTGTGCAGCCTCGCGGGGTACGCCGTCCTATTGATGACTTTTTTCGCTCTCTAGCCATTGATCAAAGAAACAATGCCGCCTGCGTCGTGCTTTCTGGCACAGGAGCTGATGGCACCATAGGCGCACAAACCATTAAAGAATATGGCGGCCTGTGCATCGCACAAACCCCTGATACTGCGCGCTATGACAGCATGCCACTCTCCGCCATCAGTACCGGTCATATGGATTTTATATATCCCCCCTCAGATATTATTCCCGGGTTACAAAAATACCTAAAACAACTAAAGACAACATCACTCCCCGCAAACATTACCTTTATCCATGAAAAAATGGACGAGATATGCCATGAATTACGCAATGTCGTTGGGCATGATTTTTCAGGCTACAAACATTCCACCCTTCTACGCCGCATCGCACGACGTATGCACATCGTAGGCATAGAATCTGAACAAAAATACTTGGAACTCATCAAAAACAGCCCGGAAGAAAGCCAAGCACTGTTCAAGGATTTTTTGATTAACGTTACAAAATTCTTCCGCGACCCTGACGCCTTCAAACAACTCCATGAAAAAGTCATTAAGCCCCTAGTACACCAAGCCCTGCCCAATGATGAGTTGCGTATATGGGTCCCTGCCTGTTCCAGTGGCGAAGAAGCCTATAGTATCGCCATACTTTTTGCAGAAACAATCCGCTTATCAGGCCTTAATCACCGTATCTCTGTACAGATATTCGCCTCAGATATTGACGAAAACATAATCAATATTGGCCGAGAGGGCACCTACCCCCTCGCCTCTTTGATCGACATCCCCGAACACCTCAAAAAACGTTACACCACACCCATTGGGGATAAATTCAAAATTACCCCTTTCATCCGCAATATGGTGCGCTTTTCAAACCACAACCTCCTGCGAGATCCACCATTTTCTAAAATAGATCTCATATCATGTCGAAATGTTCTGATTTACTTCAACGATACACTACAAAAAGCCGTTGCTCCCATACTTCACTTTGCCGCCAAGCCTGGCCGTTTTCTGTTCTTGGGCCCTTCTGACAGCATGGGACGCTTTGAAGGTTATTTTTCCACCATTGATCTTCAGGCACGTATTTTTATGCGCTCCCCCGAAAGCAAAAATTATCCCTTATCTTTGCCAAATACTGATAACTTCCCAATAAGGATTGAGAAGAATATCAATAAATCTGCTCACATTATGAATAATAATGAAAATAATATATATCATAGAGTTCTAGATAAATACTCTCTACCAACAGCCGTTATTAACAAAGAAAATGAAATCATCTCTGCCTTCGGGAAAATTGGAAGATATTTTCATTTTCCCGTCAGTAACGTAGATGGAACCAACATTTTCACATTATCTGGCCCTGATTTACGTGCAGTCCTCGGGAAAATTATACGCGAAACACGCTTCAAAAAACGCAAAATTATTGCTCGTAAAATTACTATTCATACCGAATTTGTTATTCATACAGTCGATATTGTGTGCGACCCACTTGATAGTGAAACCCTGTTAATTGTTTTCATAGAGGCCGCCGCCACAACACCACGCCTAGATGATGATTTTGACGAATTTGAAAATAACCATGACCATATAGAGCAATTAGAGAATGAACTCCGACACGCACGGCACAGCCTCCGCATGGCCACAGAGGAGTTAGAAACAGCAAATGAGGAACTGAAAAGTTCAAACGAAGAAATGATGTCGATGAATGAAGAATTACAATCGACCAATGAAGAACTGTCAACCGTTAATGACGAATTAAAAATAAAAATAGGACAACTATCAATTTCAAACAATGACCTCAGAAATTTTCTCGATTCAACAAACCTATCTGTAATCGTTATTGATAAAAAAACCTGCATCCGAAATTTTACCAAATCCGTAACGCATTTATTCCCCCTAAAAAATACCGATAAAGGGCGACCACTTGCAGATGTTTATAGTCCGTTTGACATTAACAGCTACTACCTTGACGCCATAAACGTCGCTCAAGGCGGCAGCATCGTTCAAAAACGCATCACCACTCGTGATCAACTACGCGTTTATGCTCTGCGCATCCTGCCTTACCATAGTGATATCGCCACCATTAGCGGCGCCACACTCGTCTTTACCGACATCACCGATGCTCTTTCCCTCGAGCGACAACTCTCCGCCGAGCGTGACCGCCTGAACCTTGCCATTAAAGCCGCACATATCGGCATTTGGAGCTACTGCCCCTCACTCTCTCAAACCACCATTGATATAGGTAATGGTACCTCTATCTCTCCCCAAGCCACGAGCGCCCACTCTGGCGCATTAGTTTTTCCTGCGGATCAAGACCTCCTTAAAGAGAAGCTTGATTTGGCACTCAAAGGCATCGAAAAATTCGACTGTAGCTTTCGTACCATTGTACCAAATGGTGAAACACGCTGGATACGTGGTTACGGACACCTGATCACCCAACAAACCCCTGTGACACTCATTGGCGTTTCCATTGATGTCACTCCAGAGCACATCCTCGTAGAAACACGCGAGCTCATGGTTCAAGAGATGAACCATCGCATAAAAAATCTCTTCGCTATTATTGGCAGCATGATCACCATTGCCGCCCAAAGACATGACAACGTTCCGCTCTTCGCGAAAAGTATGCGCGAACGCATTGTGGCCTTAGGAACAGCTCATGCCGCCACCCCAACAACACACAATCACGACAAACCACGCCTAGAACAACTCATCTCCGCCATTTTAATGCCCTATAAAGACCTAGCCCATGTCTCTATTTCAGGGCCTCACATTCTTATTCACCAAGATGCCCTCTCCTCACTCGCCCTCATTTTCCACGAATGGTCGACCAATGCCGTCAAATATGGCGCTCTCGATTCTGATGCCAAAGGCGTACTCACCGTCACTTGGTGCATACAGAATGATACTTTACACATGGAATGGACCGAAGAGAAAAAGCGTCAACGCTCTTTTGAGACGCAAAAAGGCTTTGGGCGCATTCTAGAAGATATTTCTATCCGACAACTCAACGCCACCAGCGAAACAACGATAGATAATTTGCTCTTCCGTAAAACTCTAACACTCCCCAAACGCTGTTATACCCATGAATAAATACGTCTTCCTCGTTGAGGACGAGCTACTGATTTCACTCGAGATCGAGATGCTTTTGTCTGAACTCAACATCAAAAGTCACGGCCCTTTTTCCTCTTGCCAAGCCGCTCTAGCAGCCTTGGCAAACATCGATGCACACAGCATTGATTGTGCCATTTTGGACGTTAAACTGACAGATGGAGAAGCCTTACCGCTCGCTCGTGTCTTTCATAAACACGGCATCCCGATTATTTTTAGCTCAGGCCATGCCAACAACCATCATCTCGAAACATATTACCCGCCAGGGAAATACATTGCCAAACCCTTCGACCCTACGGTTATGAAAAATACGATTGCATTATCGGTCGATAAATTATGATTTATCGACCGAATATAACCGCACAAACTCTTCAATATCATCATTCATAAGAGCACTCATCCGTTCCCTTAATAAATCTTCGGGCCAATTCCACCACGCAATAGCAAGTAGTTTTTGGATCACGTCTTCTGAAAAACGATATCGTATTACCCGTGCCGGGTTTCCTCCAACAATGGAATATGGCGGCACATCTTTCGTTACAATAGCACCTGCAGCTATAATAGCTCCAGACCCGACCGTCACCCCTGACAGAATAACGGCACGCGCCCCCACCCACACATCATGACCAATGATGATTCCACCCTTTGACGTATGGTCATCAACGGCATCTTCTGCCTCAGGCCAAAACGCTTTCAATGTCTTAAACGGATAAGTGGTGACCGTATCATATCTATGATTGCCTAAAATGATCAAAACTTTCGGACCTATAGAGCAAAAGCGTCCAATCTCTAATGATGCATAAGCAGGCTCAATAATTTCTGGCTTTCCATAGGTATGTTCACCAATAATCCATCCCCAATCATCAATTTGATGAGCCAAAGAATACTTCATCAATAGTGAAAAATAATTATTACCAAACATATACCATACCCCCATTATTTATAATAAAATTATTATATTTATAATCCCGCAAATCTTAATTTCAGCATATACAAGGCAAGAGAGGCTAAAAACGCACTCGTCGTCAATAAAAATTTTAATCCATTAATAATAAAAAAAACCAAATAACTCATAGTGCGAATCATTAAATTATGCGTAACCTATAGATAACTTATCGTTAATAAATGTAAAACTTTGTTGTCGATAAGCGTTTAAAATAACAAAACCTTTTCTCTGGGAATGAGGCAGCATACTTATGGTTATCCGGCTTAAAAAAAGAAAACATTTTGCTTTGGCAGGACTAGCGATAGCAGCCTTATCTCTTGGTCAAGCGTCAGCCCAAAGCCTCCCTCCCGCACTGGCGAGTATCCTCCAGGATATACAGCTCCCCCCAGCACCAGGTCTTATGCCCTTCAAGCGCATGAGCCAACATATCCCTCTAGAACCAGGTTACCCCGCCCCAGCCACCCATACAGGCGCAGCGCACGACCCTTTTGAGCATTATACCGGCCGGTGGACCCGTGCGGATGCTCGACAGATTAAAGCCATGTCTAATCCAAACGTATCGGCAGGCGTGAACTCATTACCAAACGCACTCACCATGCCGACCATCCCGGTCGATTTCCCGAGTATCAGCGATAAAGTTTGGGTCTGGGACACATGGCCGCTCACAGACGCATCGGGCAATCAATATAGCTACAACGGCTGGGAGGTTATTTTCTGCCTCACCGCCAATAAAAATGCCGGATATGGCTTTGACGATCGTCATACACACGCAAAAATTGGTTATTTCTATCGTCGCGCAAATATCCCTGCCTCCTTACGCCCACCGGCCGGCGGATGGATTTACGGCGGCAACCTCTTCCCAGATGGCAGCAGCGAAGCCATTTATGCCGGCCAAGCCTATACAGATAATGCCCAATGGTCCGGCTCAACACGCATTCAACAACTTGGCTCTAACGGTATCATGACCTTTTATACGGACATGGCCTTTAATCGTAATAGCTGGGGCGGCAATATCACCCCACCACAAGCCATCATTAGCTTAGCAAAAGGCCAAATTCACGCAGACGCAACACATGTCTGGTTTACGGGCTTTGACCAGCATACCCCACTTTTGCAGCCAGACGGCACCTATTATCAAACAGGCGCACAAAACCAATACTTCTCTTTCCGTGATCCTTACACCTTTAAAGACCCTGCAAACCCAGGCAAAACCTTCATGGTTTTTGAAGGCAATTCTGCTGGCGTCCGTGGTCAAACCCCCTGTGACGCATCCGACCTTGGCTATCAACCAGGCGACAAATACGCTGAAACAGTTGACCAAGTAAATGGCTCAGGGGCCATTTTCCAGCGCGCCAATATCGGCTTAGCGGTTGCTACAAATAGTGATCTAACCCAATGGAGCTTCCTACCACCCCTTATCTCGTCTAACTGCGTAAACGACCAAACTGAGCGGCCACAAATGTATATCAAGAACGGTAATTACTACCTCTTGACCATTAGCCACCGCACAACATTCGCAGCCGGTATTGATGGACCAGATGGCGAATACGGTTTTTATGGCAAAGGCATCCGTAGTGACTGGATTCCACTAAACAACAGCAGTGGCCTCATGCTTGCCAACCCAACAGACCTCAACACCGCCGCAGGTGCAGATTGGGCTCCTAACCCCCGACAAAACCCGAATGCTTTCCAAAGCTATTCACATTACCTCATGCCCAATGGCAAAATTGAATCCTTCATTGATACCGTCCAAAACCGTCGCGGAGGAACACTCTCCCCAACGGTTCAGGTCTCCATGAACGGCCCCAATACAGCGATTAATCCGTGGTACGGCATCCAAGGATTAGGGGGCTATGGCGATATAAGCGCCAATCTCGCGAATACAAACCTGCTGGGACTACTGCAAGATAGCACCCCCTTTCCAGTACAACCCACCCCTATAGTGCCATCATTCCCTGACCCATTCAGTAATTTTGGCTTCTAAAATAACTCATCCCCGGCCATGGCGTTCCAACCCGTGGCCGGGCTTCCCGCAAAATACTCAACCCATCTATGCGTTTTAAGAGCGCCATAATTGACACATCTCCATGCTGCCCCGTGCATCATGCTGCTTGTGGTCTTCAGGCACGACCACATTCTGTTCGGTCGTATCACCTGACGCTACCATATGACCGAAAGGTTCGAGCACATGACCACAGAAGACATGCCGGCGGCATCACCAACGCAACGAGTTCTCCCGGTCGTTCTGTTCAATCTGCTCGTTTATAGTGTCATCGGCTTACCAAGCACCGTTTTGACACTCTTCGTGCATGAAAAATTAGGGTACAGCACAACGATTGCAGGACTAAGCTTTTCACTCCAATACTTAGCAACATTTGCAGGACGTGCCCCCGCAGGAAAGCGCATTGACCTCTATGGTCCCAAACCTGTGGTGACCATTGGCCTCCTCGCCTGCATGCTCTCTGGCATAAGCCTTTTCTGTGCAGGATTTTTACAGCACACCGCCTCCCTCTCCTTAACAGTCCTGCTGATTAGCCGCCTCTTTCTTGGTTGGGCCGAAAGCTGGGTTGCTACAGGTGTCACCGTTTGGAATATCGGTCGCGTTGGCAGTAAACATACAGCCACCGCCATTTCATGGAACGGCGTCACATCCTATGGCGGCATTGCTCTCGGCGCTCCCCTTGGCGCAAAACTCGCTCACCTTCCCACTCTATACGGCAGCATCATCGGCGTTGGCTTCACGGCCGCACTCCTGCCCCTGATAGGGCTTATCCTCATTAAGTTTTATCAAGGCCTCGCTCCAGCCCCCGCCCACACTCAAAGATTACCCTTTAGCCACGCTTTACGCCTTGTGTTTCCACACGGTATGGCACTCGCAACCGGCTCCGTCGGCTTCGGCGCGATCTCTTCCTTTTTAGCTCTTTATTATGCTCATAATCACTGGAACGGCGCGGGCTTAGCCGTCACTACATTTGGGTTCGTCTTTGTTTTTATACGCTTAGCCTTCGGTAAATACATCAATACATACGGCGGGGCCGAAATCGCCGCCCTTTCCCTCTTGGTCGAAGCGAGCGGCCTTGCTTTAATCGGCTTTATTCATAGCCCACTCGCCGCAATCGCCGGGTCCGCCCTAACCGGCGCAGGGTTCTCACTTTTGTTTCCATCCCTCGGAACACTCGCCGTAAACCGTGCCGGCGCACATAATCGTGGCGCAGCCCTTGGCGCATACTCCCTTTTTACTGACCTGTCCGTTGCCTGCTGCGGCTTAGTACTCGGACAGCTGATCGAAGCCACAAACTATACCACAATGTTCGCAACCACTGCGCTGTGCTGCCTCATCGGCGTTGGCATTAGTCGTATTCTGAAAAATTAATACACCCCCAACTGAACGGCATATAAAAATGCCGTTCAGCTTGGAACGCTCGCTATTGCGCGCTCAAAATCGCCTCAATAGGGAAATGGTCCGAAGGATAATGCACTCCTCGATGAAACGTATCCACCTTCATCCAACGCGCCCGGAAACCTTGCGTCATCACATAATCCAACATGACTTGCGGCGTACCCGTGAAATCATGAAACGTACCATCTGGCCCCACCTTACGCGCCGCATGTTCCCACATATCCGTCAGCCCTTTTTCCATCAGGCGATGCGCCTCATCTGTCGGTGCTGAATTAAAATCCCCCACCAAAATAATCGGCAACCCATGCGCTAATTGGGGCAATGTCTTCAAAATCAACTGAACCGAATGTGCGCGCGCTGGAGCATCTTCAACATCACGATTAGCAAAATGCGTATCTAAAAACAAAAAACGCATTCTGGGGCGCCGAGCCACAACCTCTCGCGTTTCAAAGACCCCCCAATTCACATAACGCGGCAATGCTGCCCCCCACCCCATACTCCCGGGGACATCAGGCGTATTGGACAGCCAAAACACACCATGATCCGTTAATTTTATACGGTGTGTGTTATAAAAAATACCCATATGTTCATTGCTGTGGCCACCAAACCGATCAACGCCAAACCACTGATACTGCGGCAAATCCCGCACAATATCTTGCGCTTGCTGTAGAAAAATTTCCTGTGTTCCCATAACATCCGGTGAGAAATGACGTATCGTCTCCACCAGAATATCACGCCGCTTATCCCAAATGTTTTCCCCATCTTCTGGATTGGGGTAGCGGACATTAAAGCTCATAACCTTTAAATCATCCGCCGCGTGCAGATATTGACCGCCGACGAAAAGAGAAAGGATACCAAGAAAACGGACGATATTTTTTACAAACATAACAATCCCTATCTAAATAATTTTTCTTCCTCCATGATTAAAATCATATTTTCAATGCCTAAATATAAAATTCATAATTGATTAAAATTACAATTTATCATTATACTCATATATATCAAAGTAATATAAATATTTTTCCAAGGGGCAATGAATACATGAAGCATAAAACATTATCATTGACCATTCTTGCATTGTTCCTCTCCGGCTGTGCCGATGATGGTTCTTGCCACATTGCCTCCCTCGGCAATATGGAGGTTCTTAATAACCAATCATCCCCCATCGTGCGCGCCACCGTAAACGGGCACCCCGTAGCCTTTCTTGTCGATACTGGGGCTGCACACAGTTTAATTTGGTCCGCACAGATTGAACCCTTGGGCTTGACTACCCTTCCACAATCCATCCTGATCAACGGTGCCGGCGGCAGCGCCTTCGCTCAGCTCGTTTCTGTCGAGACACTCGGCATTGGCTCAGGCATAGCACGCAATATCACACTCATCTCTACAGGAGAAAAAGCAGGGCACTCCACCATTGCAGGACTGCCACTCGTGGGACTTTTTGGTGCCGATTTCCTACGCAATTACGACCTCGCCATGGACCTACCCCAGCACCAGATTGCGTTATTTGATGTACAAGGCTGCACAGGACAAATCCCCCCTTGGCCAGGGAAGTATACGTCCATTCCATTTTCTGCGCCGATAAATGATCGCAATAAAATTGGTATCACCCTTAAAATAAATAACTATCCTATTGACGCTATCATTGACAGCGGAGCAAGCAACACATTCATTTCTGAGGACGACGCGCTTGATGCTGGCATTAAAAAATCAGAGCTATACGCTGACAAAACCACAACATCATACGGTATAAGTGAATATAAAATAACCAATTATCGGCATAAATTCAAAAGTTTCAGCTTTTCCTCCTTAACATTCCACAACATCACATTATCTATTTCTGACATCAATATAAATATATTAGGAGCAGACTTCCTAAGACATTACCGACTATGGATACCAAAGTATCGTGATATTTTATATTTACAAGAAGAAGGAAATAAAGACTACTTAACAATACAACCACGCCCTCCACAACGCTAAACATAGCCTTGCACGTATTGGAGCACTATCTCTCGACATAAAAACATGATCTGATACGAATACTCTATGATCCAAAGAGAGCGTTCTAATGAGCCATTTACCCTTTCGCGGCGATCCGCAACCTATTCTCAAAGTGAATGGCACTTGGCATTTTTATTATCTCTATAATGTTGATTTCCCTACTGGAAACGGTACTGCCTGGAAGCTTTCTATCTCACTTGATCTTATTCATTGGCACGATGCCGGAATTGCCATCCCCAAATACACGACCCCCTATGGGGATCCATGGAGCGGATCCCTCATCATTGACCATGATAACCGCGCAGGTTTAGGCCAAGACACCATTATTGCTCTTTGCACCATGCCCATGCCAGATGGGCAAGGAACCGCACGCTGGTTTTCAAAAGACGGAGGAAAAAGCTTTACCTTTGACCGCGCCGTCATGACGAACCCACTCCCTAAAAACACGACAATTAAAGATAAAGTCTTTCGAGATCCTCGGGTGACATGGATGGAGAAAGAACAATGCTGGGTTATGTCTCTCGCTGAAATTGGCAAAATTGGCTTTTATCGTTCATCAAATCTAACAGACTGGTCTTACCTCTCCGGCTTCATGTGCGACACATTGGGCACCTTAGAGTGCCCAACTCTCTTCCCGATTATAGCCCGTGACTCCCAAGGTCGGCACAAAGGAGAACGCTGGATTCTCTTATGCAGCGCAAATGGATATCGCCATGGCTTCACCACAGGGGCCCATTACTGGGTAGGGCATTTCGATGGATATACCTTCCAACCAGATGAACCATCCGGCCAGTGGCTTGACGGCGGAAGTGATTTCTATGCCTGCGCCATTTGGGGAGACCATACCCTCACATCTCACCCACAAGAACACTACTATGCCATAGCATGGAAAAATAATTGGGATTATGCAACCCAACTTCCCCCCATTAATTACTATGGTAGCTACACACGCATACGTACACTAACATTACAAGAGACAGATGCTGGCCCTCGTCTCACCAACAATTTCATCGCCTCCGATGAAATTTTCTATAACACAAAACATCAAATACTAGAGCAACGCATTATTACCCCGGAAAATCCCTTCTCCATCCCTCTGGTACACTCGGACCATTACGCCATCCAAGCCACCATCACTCCCCCCCATAACAGTGACTGGCCACATGACATTACCCTGACTTTTCAAAGCGGTATGGGCACGCCCTTCACACTGATCTTGTCCCCAAGCCGCAATAACGTGAACTTAAAGCGCGATCATTCCGGCTTCGCCCCCTCTCAGAGCATCGCATGGACCGCAGAACGAAATGCACCTCTTACTTTCCAAAGAGCCGTCACATTCACCGCCATCATCAATAGCAGTAGCATTGAAATTATTTTCAACGACGGGATGTTATCCCTCACCTCTCTCGCATTCCCACAATACACACCCGCAACACCACGCATAACCGTATCAGAGCGCACATGCCTTCTACGGTCACTCACAATCACCAATGCATCATAGGTAAAACCATGCTTTCACACACACCTTGGTCCGTAACGCCCCTCCAAGCCTCTCTACACATAGCCGTGCATGAAACCATCAACCCACTCTGCCACACACACCAAGAAGACATCGCACACATTTGGGAGAAAAAAACGACCCAACACCCCACCCTTTATAATGGCCGCGTCTTTTGCGTAGATCGCCTCACGTCAACCCATATTGAAGGACATTGGAACGAGTTCAAAAATGTACTCGCTCAAATGACCCGCCCGGATCTCTTCGCAGAAAACCCACTCAAATCCCTCGCTGTTGTCGGTCTTTTTCACGCAACCGATGGCATTGTCATAGGAAAACGCTCAGCACGCTCCATTTATTTACCCGGATATTGGCAAGGTATCCCGGCAGGCAGTGTTGAAACACGAGATCACACCACCGCCATTAATCTAACTGAACAACTGCAAGCAGAAGCACATGAGGAGCTTGGCCTCACCCCAGAAGAGATAGATATTGGCCCCCCTCTTCTCGCCTGTGAACATCCCAACACACATATCATTGATATCGGCGTATCCATCCACAGCCCTCTCTCCTTCCGAACTATAGAAGAACGCTGCAAGACCGAAGGCAATGCAGAATATGATGCCCTCACCTGCCTTAATCTAATGCAGAAAACATCTTTTGATGGTCTCATGGTCCCAACATTACGCGCCCTACTGGAACACACATAATGCCCTATTATGCCTTAACCCCGACAACTCTCAGAGACTGGCTCAAAACGCAGGAAAACATGACCCAACTTTTGGGCCCCACTTCTGAAGACTGGCATATTCAAGAAGTCAGTGACGGCAACCTCAACCTAGTCTTTATCGTCTCTGGCCCCTCAGGCTCCCTCTGCTGCAAACAATCTCTTCCGCATGTCCGCGTAGCGCCAGACTGGCCTATGCCCCTTGAGCGCGCACTCTTTGAATCCCGCTACATGCAACACACCGCAAGCGCAGTCAGCCCTTACGCGCCACAGCTTTATACCTATGACCCAGAAATGTATTTGCTGGTCATGGAAGCACTCATACCGCATCAAGTCCTGCGTACCGCCTTAATAAACGATAGCGTTAGCACTGGATTTTCTGCATCAATCGGGGAGTACATCGCGCGCGCCACCCATGCGAGTAGCTGGCTCACACAACCCTTTGAAACAGGCGCCCATCTTCTCGAAGCCTTTTCAGGCAATACATCTCTCACCCGCATCACCGTAGATCTCATTTTAACGGACCCATTCCACCCCTGCCCCAGAAACCCTCCGGCAGAACCCGCTTTAGAACCCACTATTCAAGCGCTCCAGCAAGACACCGCCTTACATCAAGCCATTAGCACGCTGCAAATGCGTTTCCTGACAGAACGCCAAGCCTTACTCCATGGTGACCTACACACCGGCTCCATCATGCTGCATGGCAACGATATCCGCGTCATTGATGGGGAGTTCGCTCTTATGGGGCCTATTGGTTTTGATTGCGGCCTCTATATCGGCAATCTCATACTGCATGCCTGCGCAGCACCACATAAAATCGATATTTTAATCAGCGAAATAGAAACATTCTGGCGCAGCTTTTGCCAAGAACTCACATTACTTTTCCAGCAACGTAAAGGAGATGCAGCCTCCCTCTTATCCGACAACGCCGCTCAGTCTTTACTTCACGAGACCCTTATCTCCATCTTGCGAGACACATGCGGGTTTTGTGGCCTAGAGCTGATCCGCCGCACAATCGGCTTTGCCCAAGTCGCAGATTATAATATATGCGCCACACCTGAAATACGCAGCGCCGCACGGCTTAAAGCCTTACACACAGGCCGCACCCTCATTATGAAGCACCGAGACATCAACTCATTAGATGATGCGTTATCACTCATCCGCTCATAAAGCGCCATCACCTCATAACCATAAGGCAATAAAGCCTTCTAAGCATTTGCACCTTAGGTCCAGCCAACAATTTTCAGAAAAAACTCGTACAGTTCTTACGCCTAGGTAAGACACAAAAAAACCCGGCACATGGCCGGGTTTTTTCTGTCCAACAAAGACGTTGAAAAATCAACGCTTTGAGAACTGGAAGGAACGACGTGCCTTCGCACGGCCGTACTTCTTACGCTCAACAACACGGCTGTCACGCGTCAGGAAGCCAGCAAGCTTCAGGATACCGCGCAGACCTGGCTCGTAATGCGTCAGTGCACGGGAGATACCGTGACGAACTGCACCCGCCTGACCGGACAGACCGCCACCAGCGACCGTGCAATACACGTCAAACTGGTTGTAACGATCCGTGATCAGGAATGGCTGTGCAAGGAGCATACGCAGAACTGGACGAGCGAAATACGTCTTGACCGGACGGCCATTGACGATGATGTCGCCCTTACCTGGCTTGATCCACACGCGTGCAACAGCGTCTTTACGACGGCCTGTAGCGTAGGAACGGCCCTGTGCGTCGTGCTTAGCTTCACGAACAGGTGCTGCGTTGGTAGCAATTGAAGGGGCAGCGCTCGCAAGGTCCTGCAGCGTGCCGGTGCGCTCTTGGGTCTCGGACATGGTCAGGCCTTACGACTCGTGTGAAACGGTGTTCTTGCGGTTCAGCGCAGCCACGTCCAGCTTGACGGGCTTCTGGCCGTCATGCGGGTGCTCTGCGCCAGCATAAACGTACAGGTGCTTCATTTGAGCGCGCTGCAGCGGGCCGCGCGTAATCATACGCTCGACAGCCTTCTCAACAACGTGACCTGGGTTCTTACCTGTCAGACGCTGCGTGATGGTGCGCTCTTTAATACCGCCCGGATGACCCGTGTGGTAGTGGAACAGCTTTTGGCCCACTTTATTGCCGGTCAGGGCAATCTTTTCCGCGTTGATCACGACGACATTGTCGCCACAATCAACATGCGGTGTGAACTGTGGCTTATGCTTGCCGCGCAGACGATTGGCGATAATAGTGGCGAGACGGCCAAGAACGAGCCCTTCAGCGTCGATCAGGATCCAGTTCTTCGTCACCTCCGCCGGCTTCAGCGACTGTGTAGTCTTCATCGTTGATATTCCGGTTTCGGGGTATGACCTCAAAGAAAAGGCCACACCTATGGACAACGCCCGCCGGAACATGCCCGGGAGCGGATCAGGTGCGGCGTTATCGCGGTATCAGCGCCTTTCGTCAAGTGCTTATTTTACACTACACCCTTTAATTTTCCGCAGTTTTCTGCCAAAAAAAGTAATGCGGTATTATATTACCGTAATTTTTATACCCACTTTTGCTCTCAAGCCACTCCGTGATAAGAAAAATACATTATCGGCCATACATTCTCTGTAAGTTAGCCCTACTGCATTATAGCAGTCGTGTCGGAGTCCGCTATGAAACGCCCTTTACTTGCCACCAGCCTCTTAGTGGCCTTTGCCGGCGTTGTCGCCTACGGCACCCATTACGGCCCTGAGCACGCCCTTCAAAACGGCCTAGCACGCTTTCGTGCCGCGCTCCCTCCAGGCTCAACTCTTGAATACAGCGCCGCACGCCCTGACCTTCTAGCACGCGGCGCACATCTTTCTGACGTCACATTACGTATTCACGATATCACCTACCGCGCACATGAACTGCATTTAGGGCATGTGACATTATCTCCAGCCGGTGAAACAAGCTTCTCACGCCTTGATCTGGAGCAGCCATCTCTCGATGGCCCATCTTACCATATACACGCTAACACAATGCATTTACGCGGCCTCGTCATTCCCCCAGACCACGGCGCTGGCCTTACCGCTGTTGAAGCGAGCAATATTATTCTTGATCATGGAGAAAGCGAAGACCTCTCAGCCCACTTCACTCTCCGGACAGCCCAGCAAGCATGGTCCTTTACCGCACAAAATGCTCAGCTAAACCGATACGGTAAAAACCGTGCAACAACACTCTCTCTTCGAAAAACGTCTTTAGATGACGGCACCTCTCCAGCCTACCCAACACCCATTTTTTTAACGTGTGATGCGTTCACAGCACAAATAGACGATACAACCACCACCCTCCAAGAAACCCTCAAGAATAATACCCCTACACCTCCAAATACGGCGTCGTTTACTGCGCTCAACAACACTGTCCGTTTTGGTAATAATCACGGATCTATTGATCAAATCTCTTTCCACAATACACAAGAAAACGACGGAACACATTCTGCCCTGACGGCCACAGGCTTACATCTCCACCTTGGCTCACAGAAAATTCCCGTACCACTCAACGGAGCAGGCTCGACCATCACACAAAACACAATTTTATCGTCGAATCACAATGACCTCACGTCACAGCTGGCTCTCACGATTCCTGACTTCGTACATTTTACGTTTTCTCTGCACCTACAAAAGGGGGCGATCCCCCCTGCCGAAACCCCACCGCCACTGTCAGATTTTTTTCTAAAAAATATACAATTGTCTGTGCAAGGAGATCGCTTCTTGCATGATGCTCCTCTGCTTCTGCCCAAAACACGTTTTTCCGAAGAGGATCAAAAAAGCCTTCTTCTAGGCTTACAAAACCTCACCAAATCAGCCCCCGTCTTCGCGCCTGTACTTGACTACATCACGGCGCCGAATGGACGTACGCTCAGCCTTAACATTGTGCCCCCCACCCCTCTGCCAATTTCACAGATACCGGCTCTAGCGCATAACCCGACATGGGGAATGCTGCTTTTCACCCCTAATGTCATGACGTTTTCCGTCCAATGACGCGCCTCATCGCCGTAATCGGGGCCAATGGCCGCTCCGGACGCAGCCTGTGCAGCGCACTCATCGCACAAGGTTACAATGTCCGTGCTATCCTACGCCGCATTGAAACCCTGCCTAATGACCTACGCCCGCATTTACATAGCGTCATGCAGGCTGACCTCACCAATCAGGATACGCTCAACACCGCCCTGCAAGACGTAACACTTGTCGCCAATACCGCACATGCCCGCCACATTCCGGCTATTTTACAGGCAAGCTCCGCCCCCATCATCGCCTTAGGCAGCACACGCAAATTCACGCGCTGGCCAGACGCACACGGTAACGGCGTTCTTGCGGGAGAAGCTGCCTTGCATCAAGACGGCCGCCCATCCTTACTCTTACACCCCACCATGATTTATGGCGCTAATGGCGAAAATAACGTTCAACGCCTTGCCAAACTTATTCGCAAACTCCCGATTATTCCTTTACCGGGCGGTGGCACTATGCAGGTGCAGCCCATTGAACAGCGCGATGTCATCCAATGCTTGGTCGCGGGCACGTCATTACTGATCCATCACCAGATAACCACCCCCGAGACTCTCATCATCGCAGGAAAGACGGCATTACCTTATCGCCAATTTATACAAAAAATTAGCCATTATGCCGGATTACGCCAACGCCCCATTGTCTCTGTTCCCGGTGCCTTATTAGCGCATCTTGCTTGGTACACACGCTGTTTTTCATTCGTACCAACCATTAAGCCCGAAGAAATACGCCGCCTTTTGGAAGATAAAATTTTTGACATTACCCCCATGCAAGAGCGCCTCAATGTGCATCCCTCATCTCTCGATGACGGATTAGAGAGATTGTTCTCATCTTCCAACGAGGCAACCTTAAAGCAACAGAATACCAGCGCCCCCTAATCACCAATCCCCGCTTAATAACACAACAACACGCCCCCAAATGCCCTCTTTGCCCCACAAAGAGGGCATCCCACTTACAAGATTATAAAGCACAGACACCCAGATACCGAACGCACATCAAAGACGTTATGCCGCTTCCCGCCACACCGAAACCGCGCGCAAAGCACTCTCCAAAACCCTAACCGCACGTTCCTGCGTGGCAGCTTCAACATATACGCGTAATTCTGGCGCATTCCCTGAAGGGCGCACATGAATAATCTCTTGGCTCACAAACGTCATACGCAAGCCGTCCGTCATATCCACATGCATCACGTCACCACATAACGCCGTAAAACCGAGTTTTTTGGCTCCTGCCGCCGTTTCTTTCACCAAACCCTCTATAGCCGCACAGCTTTGCGCCGTTGGCATCTCTTTCAAACGATCACTCGCGGTAAAGCGTGACGGCAACTCCGCACATAACGCAGAGAGAGGTCTATGACGCTCTGCTGCGGCACATAACGCCGCCAGCATAGGCAATACCGCATCACGGGTTGGTAGCGCAGATAAAACACCAGCCTGTAACACTACCTCCGTTTGCAGCAAAAAACCGCCATTTGCCTCATACCCCACAACTGGCCCCGCCTTTGTATTCACAGCCGCCACAGCGTCTTGCATAGCCGAAATGACGTAAGGCGATCCAATACGAGTACGATACGTCTCAACCGCAAAGGCGGATTTCTCTAAAGCCGTATTACTGCTGACCGGCGTCACAACATGAGCAGCTTTCAGAAAGCGCGCACATAAAATACCCAGCACATCCCCCCGCAGCCATTGCCCATATTCATCAGCTAATAATGGCCGATCCGCATCCCCATCCATCGTCAAAATAGCTTGAAAGCGCCCGGATTTTGCCCATTCTACGGCGAGTATTGTATCTTCTGGCCGGACCGCCTCCGTATCAACAGACACAAAACTCTCGGACCGCCCCAAAGGCACAACATCAGCTCCCAAAGCTTTTAGAATCAGAGGAAGGACATCACGCCCAACCGATGAATGCTGATATACGCCCAGCGTTTGCCCCTTCAGCGCCTCTTGACCAAACGCATTCCGATAACGCACCACATACCCCTCAACCATATCCGTCACGGGCGGCAAAACCTCCGCACGGCATAAAGAGCCATCTTGGTCAAACAAACCATCCGGCACGGTCACCACAACCTCTCGCATCGCGGCTTCATCGCCTTTGAGGAATTCTCCATCAATACGATTAAACTTAATCCCATTCCGATCCGCCGGGATATGGCTCCCCGTCACCATTAAAGAAGGCATACGCCGCGCAAACGCATAGGTACACAAAGCTGGTGTCGGCACTGTGCCACCATATACCGGCACACCGCCTTCAGCCCGAATAGCGGCAATACATGCGGCAATAATGCGGGGTGTACTCGGGCGCAAATCTCCCGCGACAGCAACGGGCGTCCCCCGTTCAAACTGCCCTATTGCCCGCAAATATCGCAAAAAGGCTTGCGTATAAACCCAGCAGATCTCATCCGTCATGGCCGCGACCAATCCGCGCGCGCCACTTGTTCCAAACGCAACGCCGGACCGCTCCATCCATGACGCGATATTCATTACTCTTCCTTTAATTCTTCAACCTGCACATCATAACGCGCGGACAATAAAGCATCTTGCCGCAATAAAGTCTGAACATCGTCATATTCAGATGATGTCACTTCTAAAACCAGAGCATCAAACTGACGTACTCCACGCACATACTCTTGAAACAGGCCACCAAGAAGCACCGTCAAACCGTCACGCGCACAGCACGCGCAACCAAAACTATGCCGCCGAAAAGGCGAAGGCGGGGGCTGCACCACCACATCCACCCAACCTTCCCGAGACACGGGACCTAAAGCCACACACACACAACACTCACGCTGCGCACGACTGAAGCATTCTACGTCACGCGTAATATAAAGTGGGATCCGGCTCACGCCTCACCCAATTCAACATTTTCCGGCACAATAACCGGCACTTTCCGCCGCGCTGGGAACGTCGCCAAAGCCAACCCCGCCATGACCACACTCCCTCCTTCGAGGGTCGACCACCGAGGCACCTCACCACTTAATGCAAACGCTAACAACATGGTCACAGGCGGTAAAAGATACATAAACAAAACACCACGTGCGGCCCCTAACTGTCCGATCACATAGCCCCATGCCGCATAGCCCAGCGCAGCAGGTAAAACAGCCAGCTCAATAACAGACCACCGCGTGACTGCACCCGCCGTCTCCAGACGAGTGATGCCAGCCATCAACCAAGGTGACAGCAAAATACCGCCAATAATCAAAACATAGGCAATCACAGGCAAAGCGCCATATTTGCGAATCAAGCGCCTCTGCAAATTTGTATACAACGCACCACAGCATGCTGCCCCAATGATAAATACAGCCCCCTTCCCCAAATGCATACCGCCCCCCTCATTCAGAGAAATCAGCGCCACACCGATAAAACTGATCAAAGAGCCAATCCAGCCGCGAAGAAGCAAGCGTTCCCCCAAAAACACAGAAGCCAATAAAGCCGAAATCAACGGCATCGCAGCCAAAAGCAAACTGGTTGCCCCTGAACTCACCGTCACCTCACCGCTATTAAAAAGAATATTGTACACAGCAATGCCCGTTGCACCGCAGGCAATTAACTGCGGCCAATCCTTCCGCGCGGGCAAGGGAGGCCGTGTTACCAGCAGCCATAACAACGCAATCCCTCCAGCCAGTGCATAACGTGTCGCAGCCAATGGCAGTGGAGACATCTCCTGCAAAGCCATGCGCGTAACGGGATATGCACTTGCCCAAGAAACAATTGCCAAGACAACACACAGCGGCAAAACAAGGGAAAAGCGCGATTTCATTGCAAAACACTCATCATTTTATGGGCAAGCACCATAGCCTGACTTTTTACCCGTTTGCCAGCAGGTAACGTCACCCGTTATACACGTTCTTCTTCTCGCGTCGGGCGCACCGTTTTTATAACCATCTTATGATGACGGTTAGGCCGACAATCTCGCTGCTGTTTCTCTACGAGGGTCCGCCTTTCATGTCTTCCCGTCCCCATCTGCTCGATGCCCTTTCCGATCAGGTCCTGCTGTGTGACGGCGGCATGGGATCGCGCGTTCAAATGCTCGACCTTGAAGTTGAACGTGATTACTGGGGGCAGGAAAACTGTACAGAAATCCTCAACCTCTCTCGCCCAGAGCTCGTTCGTGAAATCCATCGCGGTTACTACGAAGCCGGCGCGGATATGGTGGAAACCAACACATTCGGCGGCTCAATCGTAACCCTCAGCGAATTTGACCTTCAAGACCGCGCACGTGAGATTAACCGTACTGCCGCGACACTCGCCCGAGAAGCCGCTGATAGCTTTGCGGATGATCGGCACCGTTATGTCATGGGCTCCATCGGCCCCGGCACAAAACTCCCAACGCTCAATAATATTGATTATGATACACTAGAAGCTGGCATTATCGAACAATGCCGCGGCCTTATTGATGGCGGCGTCGATGGTTTCTTAATCGAAACATGCCAAGATACCTTACAAATCAAAGCCGCCGTGAATGCTGCAAAGCAAGCACGTTTAGAACTCAACTCTGACGCGCCTATCTTTGTACAAGTCACCGTTGAAACAACCGGCACTCTCTTGGTCGGCCCAGATATTGCCGCAGCAGCCACCGTCGTCGAATCTCTTGGCGTACCGTCACTCGGCCTCAATTGTGCAACTGGCCCGCAAGAAATGGCTGAACATGTGCGCTGGTTGTCCGAGAACTGGCCCGGCCTACTCTCCATCCAGCCCAATGCTGGCCTTCCGGAACTTGTGGATGGTCAAACAGTCTACCCACTCGGCCCAGATGAAATGGCTGTATGGGTTGAACGTTTCGTCAAAGAAGATGGGCTCAACCTCATTGGTGGGTGCTGTGGCACATCAGTGCCACATATTGCAGCCCTCGATAAAATGCTCCGTCGCCTTGGCGGAGAGCGTCTGCGCCCCAAACCCGTAAAGCGTAATGCTGTGTGGATGCCCTCCGTGGCTAGCCTCTACACACAAACACCACTACGCCAAGAAAACAGCTATTTCTCCATTGGTGAACGCTGTAACGCCAATGGGTCCAAAAAATGGCGTGAACTGCAAGAGGCCCAAGACTGGGACGGCTGCGTCGCCATTGGCCGTGAACAAGCGTCTGAAGGGTCCAACGCCCTCGATATTTGTACGGCATTTGTCGGGCGCAATGAAACGGCAGAGATGAACGAAATTGTCTCGCGCTTTACGTCTTCAGTAAACGCTCCCCTAGTCATTGATTCCACCGAAACCCCCGTTATCGAAGCCGCTCTCAAGCGCCATGGCGGCAAACCCATCATCAACTCCATCAACTTTGAAGATGGCGAAGAGCACGCACATGACCGCATGAAGCTTGCACGCAAGTTCGGTGCGGCCATGATTGCCCTGACCATTGACGAAGTGGGCATGGCGAAAGAACCACACGACAAACTTCGTATTGCCGAACGTCTGGTTGATTTTGCCTGCACACAATACGGCCTCCCTCAATCAGACCTCATGATTGACCCCCTCACCTTCACTATTGCTACGGGCGTAGAGGATGACCGTAAACTAGGGGTGTGGACACTCGAAGGCATTCGGATGATCCGGGAAAAATTCCCTGATATTCAAATCATTCTTGGCCTGTCCAACATTTCCTTCGGGCTCAACCCTGCGGCTCGCGCCGTGTTAAACTCCGTCTTTTTGGATCATGCCGTCAAAGCGGGCATGACCGGCGCCATTGTTCATGTCAGCAAGATCCGCCCATTGCACCTCATTGCACCAGAAGAGGTCAAAGTTGCGGAAGATCTCATTTTTGACCGCCGAACTGAAGATTATGACCCACTGCAAAAGCTGCTTGAGCTCTTTGCGGGTCGTAAAGCGGCCGATGCCGTCAAAAAGCGCCGCGCCGAAACTCCGGCTGAGCGTCTAAAAGACCGCATTGTCGATGGGGACCGTAAAGGCATTGAGGAAGACCTCGAAGCTGCCATGCAGACCATGCCTGCCCTTGATATTATCAATACCGTTCTGCTCGACGGCATGAAAGTCGTCGGAGAACTCTTCGGCGCGGGGAAAATGCAGCTTCCCTTCGTGCTGCAATCGGCTGAGACCATGAAAACCGCCGTTGCATGGCTTGAGCCCCATATGGAACGCGTTGAAGGCCAACACCGCGGCACGATGGTCCTCGCCACTGTTAAGGGGGACGTGCATGATATTGGTAAGAACCTTGTCGATATTATTCTGACGAATAACGGTTATCAGGTCATTAATCTGGGCATCAAAGTCCCACTTGCTGATATGATCACGGCAGCGAAAGAACATAAGGCCGATGCCATCGGCATGTCCGGCCTTCTCGTCAAATCAACCGTTATCATGCGGGAAAACCTAGAAGAAATGCACCGTCAGGGCATTGACGTACCGGTGATCCTTGGCGGTGCCGCTCTGACCCGAAATTACGTGGAAGAAGAGTGTGCGGCCTCTTACGGTGGCGGAGAGCCCGGTCACGTTGCCTATGCACGAGATGCGTTTGACGGCCTTTCCTTGATGGACACGATCTCTCAAGGCAAATTCAAAGACTACCTCACCGCCATCCAAACCAAGCGTGCAGGCAAAAGCACCCGCCGTAATGCCCGCGCCCCCGAAATACAAGAAACGCGCGGTTTTGGTACGGTGGATAAAGACGCCGCACGCACCCGCCGCGCACGCATCGCGGGGAGTGAGGCTGTACTCACCCCACCATTCTGGGGCGCAAAAGTTGTGGAAGCCGCACCAAACGCAGTCTTACCCTTCCTCAACGAACGCTCTCTCTACCAATTCCAATGGGGCTTCCGGAAGCAAGGCCGCTCTCTTGAAGAGTTCATGGAGTACGCCAAAACGGAACTCCGCCCCGTCATGAAGCGCATGCTCGCCCTCTGCGCAGAGCAAGACGTGCTCCGCCCTCAAGCCATTTACGGCTACTGGAAAGCGGCCGGTGACGGCAATGACCTCGTCTTATTCGAAGAAGATGGCATCACAGAAGCCACACGCTTCACCCTGCCACGCCAACCGAAAGAAGACGGCGAGTGCATCGCAGATTTCGTGCGTGACATTCATGACCCAGAGCGTGATGTCATTGGCCTACAAGTGGTCACTGTCGGCCAAAAAGCATCCGATCTAGCGCGTGAATGGTTTGAGGCTGACCGTTACCAAGACTACCTCTATCTCCACGGCCTATCTGTGGAGATGGCCGAGGCCATGGCGGAATACACTCATAAGCGCATCCGCGCTGAACTTGGCTTCGCCGCAGAAGATGACCGTGACATGGAAAAAATGCTGTCTCAGTCCTACCGTGGATCACGCTATTCCTTCGGCTACCCCGCCTGCCCGCGTTTGGAAGACCAAGAACCCATCCTACGACTTCTTGGGGCAGAACGCGTCGGGATTTCCCTATCAGATGGCTATCAGCTCCACCCTGAGCAATCCACATCTGCGCTCGTCTTCCTAAACCCACGCGCCAAATATTTTACTGTCTAACCTGTTGAGCACCATGAGCATGAACACACACAACAGCATCATCACACGCTTCCAACAGATGAATGATGGGCGCGGCCTCATGGGCAACCTTTTTGGGGCCATTTGCGTATCCTGCGCACTTGGTCTCGCCTTCATGTTTTGCCGAAATGTCATCAAGGCAGACATGCACAGCTTGACCCGCTTCATGCTTATTCTTGTCTGGCTTTACTTCCTTATACCGTGGCTCGTACTGCGCATCACCAACACTCTCCAGCCTAACAACTCAAACAACGGCTAACGCACCATGCGGACATTGACCTCCCCTGATCTCGTGCTCATTGGCGCAGGTATTATGAGTGCGACTTTTGCCGCACTCCTCCAAGAGGTGGCACCGCATCTCAACATTGTTGTGCTGGAAGGTTTGCCCGAAGCGGGCTTAGAAAGCAGCAATGCTTGGAACAATGCCGGGACAGGTCACGCCGCGTATTGTGAACTCAATTATACGCCCATGGCCACAGATGGCAGCATCGCCATTGATAAAGCCTTAAGCATCAACACAGATTTTGACCTCTCCCGCCAACTCTGGGCGCATTGGGTACGCAATAACCTGCTCCCATCTCCAGAGCAGTTTATTACAAATTGTCCGCATATCGCCCTCGTCCATGGCCATAAGGACGTCGCATTCCTCAAAAAGCGCTATGAGGCTCTCTCCGCGCATCATTGCTTTGCTGGCATGGAATACTCTGAAGATCCAGCAACCATTACCTCTTGGGCGCCTCTCGCCATGGAAGGCCGCAACCCCAGTGAGCCCGTCGCTGCAACACGCGTTTTACACGGAACAGACGTTAATTTCGGTACACTCACCCGCTCTCTCTTCAAAGGAGTCACGCAAAAAGGTGCCGTACAATTACTAACGGAACACCGCGTTACCCGCTTAAAGCGCTCCCTGAGTGGCCAATGGTCCGTAACAGCACGCAGTCCTCAGGGGGATATTACGTTCTCAACACGCTGCGTCTTCATCGGCGCAGGCGGTGCAACGCTCCCCTTGCTACAGCAGGCCAAGCTCCCTGAAGCCAAAGGCTATGCCGGTTTTCCTGTAAGTGGCATTTGGATGAAATGTACGAACCCTGATGTCATCTCACGCCATCATGCAAAGGTCTACGGCATGGCCCCCGTTGGGGCCCCACCAATGTCTGTCCCGCATCTGGATACACGCATAATTGACGGGAAGAATCAGCTTCTCTTTGGCCCCTATGCCGGTTTTACAACGCGCTTTTTAAAAACAGGGGCACCCAGCGATTATGTACGCTCTCTTAAAGCAGATAATCTATGGCCGGCCCTAAGTGCGGGGCTCGATAATCTGCCCCTTGTGCGTTATCTGATGACTGAAATCGTCCAAAGTGATGCCGCACGAATGGCATTTTTGCACGGTACTTACCCACTTGCACAACCTCAGGACTGGAACCGCGTCATCGCAGGGCAGCGCGTACAAATCATCCGCCCAGAAGGCAAAGGCCGTGGTGTTTTAAAGCTCGGGACCGAGGTGATCAAAAGCGCAGATGGCACGCTCTCTGCTGTCTTGGGCGCTTCACCGGGGGCGTCTGTTTCTGCTGGAATTATTCTCAAGCTCCTCACAGCACATGCCGATAGTCTGGGCCTATCCAAAGACTACACACAAAAGCTTAAGACACTCTTGCCGTCCTATGGCCTCGATCTCGCAACGCATCAGGAAGCCTGCCACCAGATCCGCCAAGAAACAGCCGCTATTTTGAACCTAAACGGCTAAAATAAAAGACGTCAAAAGGCCCAACCCCGTAAGAGTTGGGCCTTTCCCTTTATGGATTTGTCGAAGTCTGAGGTGTTCCTGCACTGGGCACAGAATAAGCACCAATAAAGTTCTTCACAACGGGCGTACCATTACCAACAGTATAGTTAAAATAAGCATGTCCTGACTGCACAGGCTGCCCATTCGTCACCACGCCGTTATACCCCGGAATATCGCGGTGATATGCCGCATATTGGCTATTGGGAGAGGATGATTGCTGCTGTCCTAGGCTATAAATATAAGGATTCAAATTTCCTTGGCGCCCTGACTTTTCAACCAATAATGCCACAACAGACGAGAACTCTGGAGACGCAACAGACGTACCAATTAAGCCTGATGGCTGGCCTTGAATATAAACAATAACGGCCGAGCGCTCAGAATTGCCATTCCCCTCTTCCGCCGTATCCCCGCCGTTGCACGGAGACTGAGCCAAGCCAGGGCATCCCCCCACTTGCATACCAATATCCGGCAGAGCACGGTTGGACGTTGAGCCCGTATTAATGCCTGCGTTTAATTGATACGTCGGCGCAGCAAAAATGGTTGAAACACCACCACCAGCTCCCCAATATCCGCCGGATGCCTCTGCACCGACATTATCTGGATCATAGGGCGTTTCTGGATCAGCATAAGCATTTTCACGCAGATAGGGAGAATCTAATGAGCCTGCCGTCGATGCGGTTACCAAATTTGTACCGCCAACCGCCGTCACATTTGGATCTGCCGCCGGGGTCGAAACACTCGGGATAAACTGGCCATTGCCTCCATTGAGATATGTAAGATTGGGGCATTCCAAGCCAGATTCATCCCCCGATGAGGCAAGGAAAGTGATACCCTGCGCATTCCCTTGCAGAAAAAGTTCATGCTCTAAATTTAATGTCTGCGTCTGATCAACGCCTTCATTATAAGCCGCCGTGTAAAATAATTCACAACCACCAAATGACGATGAAACAACATCAGCCTTATTATCATTAATGATTTTTGTATAACCATCAATAATGTGCGTATCTGACAAATCGGGCAGAGTATATAAAATAACATTAGCCCCCGGCGCACCGCCTAAAGCTTGCTGTACATCCAGCGATGCTTCATCCAAAGCAGAGCTACTAGTCGTCGCCCCACCATCAACAGCAACACGCCCGGCCAACTTCGGATTAGCCGATAATCCTGCCTTTTGCTTGAACTGCTCATGCTCGAACATCGCTTCGACATCGCTGTCATAAACATCTGATGCCATCAAAATAGCAACGGTTGCTCCACTCCCATCTAGACGGCGAACACCGGCTTGCGTAGAAACATGCGCCTCATAAGAGGGGTATCCATAAGCTTGCTTTAAATCCGTAAACCAATACGCACCCGTCGTTGAAAAGCGATTTTTGGGATTTGCAACACTGGGAGGCAGCTGAACATGTTGGAGATAAGGGCGCGCCACATGCTCATGAGCACTTAACCCCGTAACAACCGATCCTACGGCGAATTCGGCCGGCAATACCGGCTTACTCGCGGTGTAAATATGCACTTTTCCTTCAGCAACATGCGCAACCTTCAAAGACGTTGAAAGTGTTGCATTGACGGGTGCTACACGCCCACTCACATGCAGTGTTCGTCCCTCTTGCTGAACACTTAAACCGCGCGCTTCCAGCGCCGCTTTCGCCTTTGCCACATCATAAGCCGTTGGCCCAAAACGATTTAAAATATCAATAGGCTGTAGCCAGTGATGATATTCTGGGGCGGTAGGGTCCTGCTGCTTGCGAACTAATTCAGCCAATCCAGCAGGGTCACGCAAAGGCAGCGTCACATCAAAATGCACGGCGGTTTCGGCAGAAGCTGTTTCATGAGGGATAAAATCTGTACTCAATGGCGCGGCGTAAACACCGTGCGCACCACCCCCTAAAAGACCAGCTACACCTAAAAAATACCGAAAAGCGTTTTTCATTTCTGCTCCCCTAGGACCATAGTACAACACTCCCATCAGCGGATGTGTTAACGGGCTGCCTTTTCAGCCCATGATCCGTTCTCTTCCGGTAACATCACTCCAAAAACAGACATTTCGCAAAGTAAAAAATATATATTATCCTTTATTTAACTATTTTTTTTGGTTATTATTCAGAGAATATTCGCCAAAATAATGAGTATGATATAACGTATCCTTAGGGTAATAAAATTTAAAAATAACCATTTTTAAATTTATCATATTAAAAAAAATAATAAAAACCAAATAATACTATCAGTAAACATAATGACGAGTCACGAAACCCCATATTCACGGCGCCTCGAAAGCCAATATATTTATTGAGGTCATAGCGCGTGTATATTTTTCCTGTATTGGCATTGCCAACATCACTATCAGCTTCATAGCGGCCTGCAAGGGCTACACGCCAATGTGGTATGATTTGGGTTGATAAATCAACGTAGCCAACACCCACACGGATAACCTGAAGCTCAGCCCCTTCTTCCAGAGGAAGTACACAATAATGCGACAGCCCTACTTCAACCTCTGGGGACAAGACTTTAAACTCATGCGCATTGTGGAACATACCGTGCGAAGCATCATGGCTTTCCAGTTCAATTAGAAATACTCCACTTTATCCACGCCCTCCAACTTAGCTTGCCCCTCTTCTATTGAAAATCATACGCCCCCATTGCCCTACTGACGCAATGCCTCAACAGGCGCTTGCTTTACAGCACGAAACGTCTGCCCCAGCACCGTTAAACTCGCAATACACAACGCCCCCAGCGTGATGAGAGTAAACGGCACAGGCGTCAGTGCGATACGGTTACTATAATCAGACAGCCAAGACCGCATAAGAAACCACGCCACAGGCCACGCGATAAACGCCGCCAATACAACCGGCTTCAAAAACTCGCGTAAAAACTGAAACAAAATATCCCTCGGCTGCGCGCCCAAGACTTTGCGAATACCAATTTCCTGCCGTCTGCGGGACACATAAAACGAGGACAAGCCATACAGCCCCAAACACGCAATCCCTATCGCCACACCAGCGCCCATCGCAAAGAGACTGCCACGATTTTGTTCCGGCGCTGAATCTGCGGCATAAATCTCAGAGACGCTCTTCGCGCTAAACGCCGCATCCGGCGCGATGTCGTGCCACGCCGCTTTCAAACGATCCATCATCACATTTTGCGGAACATGGTCGTAACGAATAAGCGCTCCACATAACGTAATCGGTCGATTGGTGCCATAATACAGAATGGGGCGCATATGCCCTTGAGCACCGTTGAAACGAATATCCTCAACCACACCGATAATATGGCTCTCCGCACCATTCTGACCATTATAGACGGTGTGTACACTCGCCCCTACGGCCTTCTCTGGGGATGCGAACCCTAATTCCACCACCGCCTGACGTGACAAAATGACATTCCGCTCAACTTCATCCCCGTCCTGACGAATATAATCCATTCCATGCTGAGCATCAAAAAAACGCCCCGCGATCAAATGCGCGCCTATCGCGTCAAAATACCCCACCGTAGCACTGCCCCATCGCATATTATGCTTGTCCGCATGCCCAGCTAAAGCAAAATCCATACCATCGACCGCATGATACGGGTAAAGATCGGAGCGCGTGGCAATCGATACACCCGGCACAGCAGACAAACGCGTGATAATCTCTTTTTGTCGCGCCTTAAGACTTTGATTCCAAAGAGAATCAATAACAATCAATCCATCCTGCCGCACTCCACGGTCCATATGCCGTATGTAAGACGCTTGGGAGAGCATCACCATCGTACAAATCCCTAAGACCAGCGCAAAGCCAAATTGCCCAACCACCAACGCAGAGCGCACAGCACTTTCTAACCGTCCCCCTGAAGGCGTCTTACTGCTGGCCAGAATAATCGCCGGTCGATAGCCCGACAAAATAATCGCCGGATAGAACCCCGCCACGCACGTCGTGACCGCAATAACCGCCCCCAATATCGGGAAAAGAAACGGCCAATCCATCCATAAGCTCCAGCCACCCCACGCATTGACCCAGTGCAGCGCTATTTCGGTCAAAGCCGCGCCGATAAACACCGCAATCAACACCAAGACCAGTGCTTCACACATAAATTGCGTTATTAACGCCGCCCGCGTTGCGCCCAAAACCTTACGCATCGCCACTTCACGCGCCCGTAGGACTGAGCGAGATGTCGCTAAATTCACATAATTAATCACCGCCGTCGCCAAAGCTGCGCAGCCAATCAGGCCCAATATATGGATCAAAGCCCGGCTATTCCCGCCCTCACCAATCTCCACATTATGGAAATGAACGTGAGGGAGCGGAACCAACTCCAATCCGCCATCACCAAACATTTCTTTGACCGAACCGAGTGTGTCGCGTCCCGGATGGCGCGCAATATAATGCTGAAAACCTTGGTCAACACGCGCCCGATCCTGCGGATGTGCCAGCCGAACCCAGATAGTCCCCCATTCTGCCCCCCAAGTCTTGAAGGGCCAGTACGAAAACCACTTGCTCGGCGTGAGTTCAACAATATCAAAATTCACCGTCCGATTGGCAGGCGGTTGCGCCAAAATACCCGTAACAACTGCATCCCCTTTATCATCATCAATATGTAACGTTTTCCCAAGTGCGTCCGTCGTGCCAAAATATTTACGCGCCATATTTTGGGAAATCACGACCTTCTCCGGCCCGTCCAACGCCGTCGCCTTATCTCCAGCCAATAACGTCAGGTCAAAAATGGAAAAGAAATCCTTATCCGTCATCGTGACCTGTTCTTGCCCGATCTCTTCACCCGAGCGCACCGTCAACGGAATCCGCATCACATATGTAGCGGCCTGAATTTCATGGAAATCCTGTTTCAGAAACGGAAACGGAACAAAGCTTACATTATCGTTTTCTTCCGGCGCCGTGTGCGGCAGGCGCGCCACTTCATCAACCTGATAAATCTGCCCCGCCCGTGGCAGTGTCGTGTCATAAGTCTCCTCATAATGCACGATCAACGCCATCACGAGGAACACAGCCACACCCAGCGCCAGCCCCAAAATATTAATCGCGGCATAACGCTTTTGGTGCGTCAAACTCCGGTAAACATTTTTAAAAATTGCTGTAAACATCGCTTTATCTCCCTCACCAACCTACCGAATGACAGGTCAGTTTTGGTGCCAACCCTTGGGCCAAACACTGCCCCTCACATCATTCAAAACGCCCTATTACCGTTGCAAAGCCACCGCAGGAGCCTGCCGGGACGCCTGCACTGCCTGCACCAGCACCGTCCCACCCGCGATGATGAGCGCAATGGCCGTGACCAAAACACATGGCCCCAATCCAAGCCCAACCCGCTCATTAAAGCCCGCAAGCCAGCGCCACATCACAAGCAACGACACAGGCCACGCCACAACACTCGCCAAAATAACCGGGCCAAGAAACTCCCGCCCAAGCAGCACGAAAATATCCTGCTGCGCGGCCCCCAAAACCTTGCGAATACCAATCTCATGGGCACGGCGCGCCAACGTAAAGACAGAAAGCCCAAACAACCCAAGACACGCGATCAGAATGGACACTCCAGCCCCCACCCCAAACAAGCGTGATAAATTGCCGCTCTCCCGATATTCCGTGGCCTCAATATCCGACACCAGCACAGGGTTAAACACATCATCAGGCCGCACATGGTGCCACGCCGCCTGAACCCGCTCCCGCGCCTCCCCGGCTGTCACCCCATGAATCCGTACCTGCCACGCCATGTCACCATCCTGCGGATGAGTCGTGTGCAGCCCGAAGAAAACAATCCCTTTCATCCCCTCAGACGGCCCATTCAAACGAAGATCCGCCGTCACCCCACTGATCATCAAATCGGCATTCTCATCATTCTCATGGATAATTTTGCCAACAGCCTCCTCTGGCCGCGCAAACCCAAGCATCCGCGCCGCCTGCGCATTAATGACGATGCTCTCTCCAGAGCGCACTTCCCCTTCTTCTGGGCCTTCCTTACCTGCCACAGAAAAATCCATCGCCCGCGCTAGGTCAAACCACCGCCCCGCCAGCAATTTCACTCCATAAAGTGCTTGATATTCAGGAGAAACATACCCAGCCGACAACAATTTTTGACCCGGTACGCCCTGCCGCCCATACATCCTATTCATATTGTGATGATGCGGCCAAAGGTTACTACGCCCTACGGCAACCGCTCCCGGAACCAACGCGAAAGCCTGTTGTAATGCTGCCTCCCCACCGATTTTGGGCGGATACACCACCACAATTTCATCCGGATTAGCCTTCTGCCCGAGGGACTGCACATAAGACGCCTGCTGCCCCATAATGAGCGCGCAAATCGCCAGCCCCGTCGCAAACGCAAACTGCGCCACAACAAGCGCATTGCGCAGACGTCCAGCCAGTTTTCCACCAGAAGGCATCTTGCTTGACGCCAGAACAGACGCCGCCCGATAGCCCGACAAAATAAACGCCGGATATACCCCCGCCAGCAACCCCGCCAGCGCCGCAATACCCAGCCCCACAGGCACCGCAAACCACAGGTCAAACGCAACCTGCCACCCGCCCTGCGCATTAACGAACTGGAGCGAAACCTCCGCAAGCGCCAGCCCAAACAATCCAGCTATGAGCGAAATCCCAACTGCTTCTGCAATAAATTGCTGGATAAGCACCCCACGTGTCGCGCCCAACACTTTGCGCATAGCCACTTCACGCGCCCGCTCTCCAGCTCGGGCGGTGGCGAGGTTAATGTAATTCACACAGGAAATAGCGAGCGCGGCGAGGCCAATAAACGCCAGAATATAAACAAGCCTCTGGTCCTCACCGCCTTCCCCAATCGTCGCATCGTAAAAATGTAGCCCCTCAAACGGTACAAGCTTCGGTGCACTCTTCCCAAACTCTGTCCTAATCATCTCCTCAGTGACCTCACCCGGATGTTGGAGCGGATAACCATCCAGCCCTGCCTGAATACCCGCAACTGCCCGCTTATCCGGAATACGGACATATATCTCTCCGGCCATCGAGCCCCATTGCGTCATTTCAGAGTTGCCCGTTAACTTGGTGGCCCGCCGCACAACCCCGAACGTCACATCCGTATTCGGCGGCGGGTCCGCATAGACCAGCGTCACCGTGAAGGATGTCTTCGTATTCACATCCGTCAGAACCTGCCCCAGCGCCTGCTCTGTCCCAAAATACTTACGCGCAATTGAGGCCGGTATAGCCACCGCCTCTGCCCGGTCCAACGCATGCGCCCGATCCCCAGCAATCACCCCCACTTTAAAGAACGAAAAGACATTCGGGTCCGCTATAACGCCGGCTTCTCGCTGAACATTCCCCCCCAAGCGCAGCGTCATATCCTCCCCCTCCCAAACGCGGAGGACATCTTTAATGTCAGGGAAATCCTGCTTCAGGAACGGCGCACCGACAAAACTCGTCAACTTTGTCTCAAACGGTGCATTCCCCGGCAGGCGAAATGCCTCATCAGCACGATAAACATCACTCATGCCGGGGTAAGACCCATTATAAGACAGCTGATACCGCACAATCAGCGCCATCACGAGGAACACGGCCACACCCAGCGCCAGCCCCGCAATATTAATCGCGGCATAACGCTTTTGGTGCGTCAGCGTACGATAAACACTCTTGAAAATTCCAGTAAACATGACGGTAAACATCGCTTGCTCTCCTCACCAACCCGCTTGATCAAGGGCAGAAATCGGCGCCTGCAACGGCTCCCAACCGCGCCGCCGCGCATGGCGAAACGCCTCTTCACCATGTGTGTCGTGGTTATTGGATAAAAGCTGTTGCGCTTGCAGACGCCCCATGGACGCCAAAAGATTTGCTTCCGCAACAATTGTGTCATGCCCGCTCGACGCTAACTCAACCTGAGCCGAACGTAAGTTCTGATCCGCATACAGCACATCGGTCGTACTGCGCAGACCATAGCCATATTCCAGCTGATAGCCCTTCAACGTCGTCTCACCCGAATGCACTTCCGCAGCACCAGCCGAAATAGCTTGGAGGCCATTTTCAACCGCACTCCAGCTCGCCGCGACATTCTGCAACACCGTGCGCCGCGCTAACTCTACAGCATGACGCGCTTGCTCGTCCTTATCGCGCGCTTGCCGGATCTGCGAATTATACAAATCCCCATTATAGAGCGGCTGTACTAAGGACACCGTCCCCGACATCTGCTCACCATATAACCGCCCACGGAACGGAGACGCAGGCCCAGTCGTACCAAACATCCCTTGAGCCTGAATTTGCGGTCCCCATTGGGAACGGGCCGTATCAATATCTGCATCCGCCGCAGATTTATTATCCTGCGATTGAGCAAACTGCGGGCTAGAAGCTAAGGCTTCCTTCAACGCATGCCCCAAATCGTTCGGCAGCCCCGGCAAACCTTCAGGCATCACCAAAACACCCGGCTCCACACCAATAACTGTACGAAACAATGCTTCTGAAGACGCAAGAGTAGCGCGCGCTTGATTCAGGCCAACTTCTGCCGAGTGCAACCGTGCCTGCGCTTGCTCAACATCCGTTTTCGTCACTTGCTCCGCCGGAATACCACCGAGATTATAACGTGATGTCGTCAATTGAACTTGCCGTCGCAGCATCTCCAAATCAGCTTTGCGAACGTCAAGAATAGCCCGGTCCCGCAGCACATCCATATAGGCCGTAATCGCACTGGTAAAAACCTGGTTTTCCGTCTGCTCAAGCGCATGAATTTCCGCCCGTGAACGCGCATCTGCCGCCTTGACTTGGTTCGCTACATGCCCAAATGAATAAAGCGTCTGCCTGGCCTGAACATACCCTTCGGCATAATTCGATGTGTAAGACCCCAGCGCATAAGCCCCAGTATAAGGCCCCTTCTGGTAATTTGCATCCACGTTAATCGTCACAGTCGGCCTCCAGCCAGAACGCGCTTGAGCTGAGTTTTCCGTCACCGCACGCTGGTTCGCGCGCTCCCCCTGCAAAGTTGGGTTGCTCTTATACGCCATCTCCAACGCCTCATTCAGCGTTTGAGCCTTGAGTGGAGACACAGCACTGAAAAGCGCCAGAGAAAGAATGTAATGTGCTTTGCGCATAATAATCACTCCGCCCTCAAAGCACGCGCCGGTTCAGCACGTGAGATACGGTAAGTCTGTCCAATAACCGTGACCGTCGCGATAATAATCGCGCCCAAAACTGCAATGATAAAATCACCACCACTCAAGGCGATACGCTGGTCAAACCCCGACAACCAGCTACGCATAATCACCCAAGCAATCGGGGTCGCAATGACGCAAGCCAGCGCAACAGGCTTCAAAAACCCCTGCAACAGTAAGGCGATAACCTGCCCGCCCGTCGCACCAAGCGTTTTACGAATACCAATCTCATGCACACGCCGCGTCGCTGCAAAAGACGCCAGGCCATACAAACCAAGGCAAGCAATCATCAGCGCAACAACAGCCCCCGCCGTGAAGACTTCCCCCAAACGTTGATCATCCTCGTAATAACTGGAAAGACGCTCATTAATATCCGAAAAATCCGCCGGCATATTCGGCGTAATTTTGTACCACGCCTTTTCCAAACGTGATTTCATCACAGCTTCAGAAACCCCATGAAAACGAATAGCGGGTATTGGCAGATAAAGTGAATTATCCGAGAGTGGATTAAAAAATATTATGCTCGGATATACTGCCGCATGAGGCGATTCAAAACGAATATCACGGATAACGCCAATAATGACGACATCACCGCCCCCGTCATTAATCGTTTTTCCAACCGCATCTTCCACAGTATGAAAGCCGAATTTTAGTGCGGCGCTCGCATTCAGGATTGCGTTGGTGCGGCGCTGTCTTTTCCCATTCCCCGTAGGCAAGACATCTTCAAGATGCTCCAGATCAAACCACCGCCCCGCCATAAGTACAGGCTGATAAGTTTTTTGATAATCCGTGCTCACAGTATCTGTTAAAACATGAACCCGCACTGTTCCCGTAGGGGCATTATAGTCAAATGTCGTACGTGACTTCCGATCAGGGTTGGGAGCCAAGAGCGCTAAAGTAGCAAAGTCCACGCCCTGAACATTGCGTATTTCCCGCAATATATCTTTTTGCGTCTTTAGAGTATCCGCAGCAATCTGATGACCAATTAAAAGACCCTCTTTAGAAAAGCCACGATTTGCATCACGCAGAAATTCCGTTTGATGATGAATAACCAACATGCAAATCACTAAAGAAACAGCAATCGTGAACTGCCCAACCGTCAAACCATTCCGCAAACGCTCCGCAAAGCGCCCACCAGAGGCCATCCGCGTCGCCGCAAAAATCAAAGACGGACGATAGCCAGACAAAATAACAGCCGGATAAACTCCACTCAAAACACTACACGCCACAATAATAATCGGCAGAATTCCACACACGAATCCATAGTCAATCGTTACGTTTTTAGCCGTAATAAGTGCAATTTCTGGAACTAATACTTCACTCAATGCAAGCCCAATAAATGCCGAGAACACAACCAAACACGTCGCTTCCCCCATAAATTGTATGAAAAGAGCCTTACGGGTGGCACCAAAGGTTTTCCGCAAAGCAACCTCTCGCGCCCGCAAAACAGAGCGTGCCGTTGCCAAATTCACCGTATTGACGCATGCCAGCACCAAAGACAGCACAGCAATCAAGCCAATACTCTTCACAACGTTTTGGTTAATGGCATCTTGAGCGTATTGAAGATGCGCATCATAAAAATGCGTCTTATCTAGCCCCACCAAAGACAGCGCAAAGATTCTTTCCGGGTTAGGACCGATGGAGAAATCATCCGTCCCTGCAGCATGCTGCTTAATAAATTGCTCTAATTGCGCGTTAATGACGTTAATCTGAGACGGCTTATGCAGCTTTAAATAAATGGCCCCACAATCTCCGCCCCAATCAATATAGCAGTCCTGCTTTTCTTCATTTTTCGTAATCGGCATAAAAAAATCATACCGCGTCAAAAAATCAGGCTTACTCCGGTTTTTCAACACACCGCTAATCGTATGAGCATAGTTTTTCTCACCATGATTAAGCGTCACAACCCGCCCGAGCACATCAACTGTGCCAAAAATTTTGCGCGCCGCACCTTCGGAGATAACCACACTATCCGGCTGGCTTAATGCTCCCTCCACACGGCCAGAACGCAGGGAAACACCAAAAACCTTAAAAAAATCCGGATCAACTGACCCTTCATCAAACTCTTCAAAATGGCCGTCTTTTTGAAGGCTAACCCCATTTTCTTCCAGCCGCGTACTGCTTTCAATTTCCGGGAAATCCTGCCGTAAAAAAGGGACGGCCCGGAACGTACTTTCAGGATATTCTTTGGCCTCAACGCCCGGCATCATCCAATGTGCATCAACTCGTGCCACGCGCTGAATATCAGCCAAGTCCGTATTAAAACTATACTCATACCGCACTAGTAACGCCAAAGTCAGAAAGACCCCGATCCCCAGCGCCAAGCCAAAAACATTCAACCCTACATAGAGCGGTTGTCGCTGCGCCTGTCGCGCTACGCTACGGATGATTGTGCCAAACATCATAACACCCTCCCTAGAGCGCGTTACGCACGGACACGACCACCTGCCCGTCCAGCATATCAATTCGCCGTTTCGCCAAATCCGCGTGTGATGGGGAGTGCGTTACCATGATAATGGTCGCGCCATCGTCATTTAGGCGCTGGAGCATATCCATGACCTGCGCGCCGTTTTCCGTGTCCAAATTCCCGGTCGGTTCATCGGCAAGGATCAAGCGGGGCTTACCCACAATGGCGCGGGCAATAGCCGCCCGCTGCTGCTGACCACCCGAAAGCTGAGACGGATAATGCCGCGCCCGATGCGCAATACCCACGTGGTCCATCGCCGCCGCAACACGGTCTTTTCGTTCCGATTTCGGAATTTTCCGATAAATCAAAGCGAGATCGATATTCTCTTCAATGGTCAGCTCATCAATCAGATTAAAACTCTGGAACACATAACCCAAATTTTCCCGACGGAATTGTGCCAGCGTCACCTCACTCATCGCCGTCAGATCATGCTCCGCAAAGCAGTATTGCCCCGCCGTTGGCCGATCAATCGTCCCCAAAATGTTTAAGAGCGTAGATTTCCCACAGCCCGACGGCCCCATAATGGCCACGAACTCACCCGCATCAATGCTGAGATTGACATCATGCAGAGCCGTGGTTTCAACTTCGTCAGAACGGTACAAGCGTTGGATATTTGAAAGATGAATGAACATCGTATTATTCCTTATTTTTAATGAATTGAGAGATGATTGAAGTTTTTGTAGCTATTGTATGAGGACACGATCACATGATCCCCCTCATGCACGCCGCTGGTAATTTCCACTTGCTCTGGGTTCCGTCGACCAGACGTCACACTGACCCGCTCCGCACCACGGCCACCGGAATTTTCCACAAAGGCAGATGTCCCACCACTGGCCTCCATCCACGCACCATTCGGCAAGACAAGCGCGGTATGCGTCTCGCCCAAGGTCAAACGCACATCTACGCTCTCACCACGCCGCAAATCACCCGTTGGCGGCTTGTCAAACGTCAGTTCTGCACGGAACTGACCATTAGTAACCTGCGGATGTACCCGCGATACCGTCATAGGCACCGCAACATCTCCAAAACTCGCCGTAGCGCGCTCCCCAACTGCCACACGTCCGAGATAAAACTCATCAATATCTGCATCGAGCCGATATTGGCCCTCGCTATCAATCTGCGCGATTTTATCGCCCGCCTTCAAAGACTGCCCAGGTTGCAGCTCAAAATTGGTCACGCGACCAGCCACTGGAGCGCGCAATATCAACGCATTCAAACTGTCCCGCACAACCGATAAATTCGAACGTAAACGCTCCGCTTCCTGCGCAATTTCACGCTCCTGCCGAGAGAACACACTCAGATCCTGCACCCGCGCGTCATTCAATCGCTTCAAGCGCTGTGCGTAATAATCGCTTTCATCACGATAAGACTGCACATTCGCATCTGACTCAAATCCTTGCCCATGCAACTGTTCACGAATGGACAATTCCCGCTGCGCTTTGAGCAGATTATACCGCGCCTCTGCCATTTGCGTTTCTTCTGCCGTACGGCTCTGTTGCAGCGCCAATTGCTGCGCACTCACCGAACCAATCTGGCTGGCGATTTGCGCTTCGCGTGACGTAACATCCAGTTGAAGCTGCGGGTTCGTGAGCTTGGCCAGCACATCCCCCTCCTTCACCAAGGCCCCATCATGCGCGATCAACTGCAGGACCTCACCACCTTGCACGGCGTCGACAAAAGTCACATTCAACGGCGCAACAGTGGCCCGCACCGGAAGATAATCGAGAAACGGCGCAGATTTCACCACCGCCACTTGCAGTTGATCGCTCGATACGGACAGCGTGCCCGAAGCTGGAACTAGCGCCCACACACCCCACGCCACAAAGAGAACCGCAACCGGCCCACCATAGCGTACGGCATAACGCAACGCCTTTTTCCGACGGGACGGTGCAACCGCTCGATCCATCCCCGTTCCGGAAATGCTCGGAGCTGCTGCCGTTTGTGCAGTGTTAAAAACAGGATGATCCATGGCACTGTTTCTCCTCATGACAAACAGTGTATGATAAAAATGTTCGTTTTTAATTTATTGAAAATAAACGGTATTTTCTAAATACGCACCTCCACTTGTCCGAAAGCGAACATACTGTCCGGAACCGTACACCCCTCACAAGGCCGTCACCCCCCGAAATGAACACACTTCAAAACGAATCGCCTAAAACCTTCACCGTGTTGTTCGTTGATGATGACCCGGATATCCTTTCAGCAGCGCGCCTCCTGCTCCGACGGCATAACATCGCCATGCTGGAAGCGCAGAACACACAAGAGGCCCTCATGCGCCTTGCGTCCCACACGATCGACCTCGTGCTGCTGGATTTGAACTACACAAAAGGCGCCCGATCCGGTGCAGAAGGCATCATCCTTCTTAAAGAAATACTGCTCTTGCGCCCAAACATGCCCGTCATTGTCGTCACCGGCCATAGCGGCATCACTATCGCCGTAGAAGCCATGCGCACAGGTGCCGCAGATTTTGTAATGAAGCCATGGAACAATAACCGCCTGATCGCCTTGCTACAAAAAAACCTCAACACGCCCTCGCCTACCCCTGACACGAATACGGAAGCCGTTTTTTTAGCCTCATCTCCTGCGATGCAGGCTATCTTAACCAAAGCGGATAGATTAGCCCCCACATGGGCATCTCTCCTCATCTACGGCCCTCCTGCATCTGGAAAGCTCTCCCTTGCCAAGCGCTTGCACGCCCTCTCACGCGATGAAAACCCTCCATGCCTCATCTGTTCTGATGGGAGCACGCCCCTGCCCAACCACGGCAAAACATGGCTCTGCCCACAAATAGAACAGCTTCCCCACACCACACAGCGTCATTTGGCCGAACGCCTAGAAGAGCATGACGGGCCACGGCTCATTGCCCTGTCATCTCTAGACCTACTTGACCTCAAAAAAGCTCTTCTCCCACGCTTAATGCTTCATCTCGAAATGAACGCTCTCTATCTTCCCCCTCTCTCACAACGGCCAGAGGATATCGAAGCGTTAACGCTGCATTTTTTGCACTATTTCTCCACCCGGCACGCACTTCCTGCCCCAACACTTTCGCCAGAACACTTAGCGCGCCTCCAAGCATCACCATGGCCACAAGGCATACGTTCTCTTCGCGCAACAATAGAACGTGCCGTTCTCTCGGGGCACTGGGAAGAACCCACGCAGCCTTCCAGTCTCCCCCTAACACGTAACGCCACATTGAAAGACGCAGAGCGCACTTTGGTTGAAGATGCCTTGCGTAAACATAGTTTTAACGTCTCACGCGCTGCTCAAGAGCTGGGGCTAACACGCCCTGCACTTTATCGCCGCATGGCCCGGTATGGCTTATAAATGAAGCACCAATTTCGCCTTACGGCACAACTCATCGCTCTGAGCGCAAGTACTGCTTTAGTGCTACCCGCATGGCACGCCCATTTTTATGCTTCATCCTGCCTGCTCGCAGGCCTCGCGCTTGCCTGCATCATCACCATTCTCTTAACTCAATATACCCTGCAACAACGTCCTACAAAACGGGTCGAACATTCGGTTGTGGCACCTAAAGACCGCGAAACCATCCGCAATCGTGCGCTACTCAATCACGTTCCTGTCCCACTTTTGTTTCGCACCATTGACGGTACATTACACACGGCTAATCGATCCGCTCGCCAGCTTTTTGGTACAGAAGGGCATTTGCTCAACCCACCAGACACCTTGATCTCAGCACTAGATACCCAACCACCTTCCCCAAACAATAAAATCATACGCCTCACCTCTCGCATAACAGGCACATCCCGCCTCTATACGCTCTCCATCAGTACGGGAAACCATGTTGGCGGTATCACCCATTATATGGCTCTGACAGATATTGAAGCTGGGTTAAACGCCGCCGAAGCTCAGGCCCTTCGCGATATGCTGCATATTCTAAGCCATGAAATTATGAACTCTTTGACGCCGATTGTTTCCCTCTCGGCCACCGCAAAAGAACTTTTTGACGAACCCTATTCCCCTGAAACACAAAGCCTTATTGCCAACGCGATCTCAACCATAAAACGGCGCGCAGAAGGGTTGGACCGTTTTGTGCAAGGTTACCGAAACCTTGCCCGCCTACCCGCGCCACAACTCAAACCACTTAACCTTGGCCAATTACTACAAGAGACAGCCAAAATTTTTGACGCACGTTGGCAAGGCCGCGTATCGCTTGAGATCTCACTCCCGATCACCTTGACCACTATTCAACTCGACCAAGCGCAAATGGAGCAAGCACTCCTGAACATCCTCAACAATGCAGCAGAAGCGACGTTAGGGCGCGCGAAGCCTTGGGTTCATCTTTCAGCAGAAGCAACATCACACTCTGTACAGATTTTCATACAGGATAATGGTCACGGCATCCCACCCGGACAAGAAGAAATGATCTTTCATCCCTTCGTTTCCCTCAAAGAGGGAGGGAACGGCATAGGACTAACACTCGCCCGACAAATTATTTTAGGGCATGGAGGCTCTTTAACTCTGGATAGAGAAGATCTTTATAAAAATTGCAATACCAAATTTAAAATTTCTATTTAGAGAGTAATATGATATATTTTATCAATAAATTTTACCTATTTCACCATCGGTTCAACCCCATTTTTCCTGCCGAATGGATTCCAATAGATGAAGCGCCACGCAGGTGCATTTGGTATTTCTGAAGTTATGAATTCCCGTAAAATCTAGCACCGACTCAGCGTGAGAAAATCACGGTAGACACTGTATGTACGGCCGAATACTTGATGAAACGCATAAAACTTG
>NZ_BCZB01000014.1 GCF_001598495.1 Neokomagataea thailandica NBRC 106555 | reverse complement strand
CCTTTTGGTTCACGCCGTCTTGTAACCACAGCGCGTGCTTTTAATTCCCTTCAAATTACAGCGAATAGTGTACGCAAAATTTCGGCTGATACCTTCAAGATGGATGCCGAAGCCAAGTGGTTGGACAGTGTGCCGCCTGCCGTTAGGCCCTTTACCGCACGGTTGCTTGATCATGGCCGGGATGGTGAGCGTGCTTTTTACACCACAGAGTATCAGTACGCGCCTAATCTTTCTGAATTGTATGTATTTTCTGAAATTGGCCGTACATCTTGGCGAAAAATTCTAGCGTCTTGTGTTGAGTTTCTTGAGCTTTGCGCTCAGTCTCCGGGACCACACCCGCGTGACACGTATACTCAGCAATTGGTTGGTAAGAAGACGTTTGATCGCATTGAACGTTTTGCACGTGAAACGGGTTTTGATGTTTCGCGGCCACTCTCTTATGCTGGAAGGGCCATGCCGTCCTTGTTGGGACTGGCGGAACAGGTAGCGCCGCTCATAACATTTGATTCATCGGCGCAAACGACGTTCATGCACGGGGATTTCTGTTTCAGTAATATCCTTTATAACTCGCGCAGTAGTCGGATTTCGGTTATTGACCCGCGTGGTTATGTATTCGATGGCGCACATGAACCTTATGGTGACTTGCGTTATGACATCGCTAAGTTCGCTCATTCAGTGGATGGACTTTATGATATGATCCTCGCAGGGCGTTATGACATGCAGTGGGATCGAAATTACGCCTATGATCTGACCTTTGAGCGTTCATCCCAGCGTACTTGGATGCAAGGGTATTTCAGCGAAATGACAATCGGTGGTTTCGCAGTCGCTGCTGATGACATACGCGCAATGACGATCAGCTTATTCCTCTCAATGTTGCCTTTGCATGCCGATCGACCAGATCGTCAACAAGCCTTTATCGCTAACGCCTTACGTCTGTTCACAGCTTTAGACGGAGCCTCAGCATGATCGTCATTCCTATGGCTGGGTTGTCCAGCCGTTTTACACGTGCGGGCTATGATCGCCCTAAATATATGCTTCCGCTCGGGGGGCAAACCGTTTTCGATCACGCAATATCTGGCTTTTCGGCCTTGTTTGACACAGTGCCGTTCTTATTTATTGCGCGCTCGGTTCACGATACGGAAGCTTTTATTCGGGCCTCAACAGCGCGCCTTAAGATCGCGGATGTTCGCGTTGTTATTCTCGATTGTGAAACATCCGGCCAAGCTGAGACGGTGGAGCTTGGCCTGCGTGCGGCCAAGGTTGACGCAGCAACGCCACTTACGATCTTTAATATCGATACGTTCCGTCGAGATTTCGTTTTCCCTGCGGCACCGTGGTTTACGCAATCCGATGGTTACCTTGAAGTTTTTCGCGGTGAAGGGGCGAACTGGTCCTATGTTAAGCCGGCGGATGATGCCCATGAGCCTGTTGCATTAGAAACGGCTGAGAAAAAGCCGATTTCTGACTTGTGTTGTGATGGTCTCTACCATTTCGCGCGTACAGATGATTTTTTACGTGCTTTAGAGCAGGAGCGTGCTTCTCCTTCAGCGCCGGAGCTGTATGTTGCTCCTCTTTATAATCACCTGATTCAGGAGGGAAAGCGCGTTCATTATGACCTCGTCTCTGCTGATGTTATCACCTTCTGCGGTGTTCCTGCTGAGTATGAAGCTCTGTTAGGCGCTGAGGCCTCGCAGGGTTGATATTGTGCGGCGCAGGCGTTTGGCGCCTGCGCCGTATAGCGTATACGATTCATGCATTTTTATAAAAATACAGATAGATAATTATTGAGTTAACCGATATTGTTTCACTAAATTATTGAAAATATTTTGTGAACATCAATGCTAGTATTTTATATATGAAGTATTTTTATAAATTTAATTATTTGTATTTTTTTATATAAAATAAAAAAATGATGTATTATCCCATCTATTATGGATATAATTTTTTTAAGGATAATGGTGTTATGGCCGTTGATAAAATGATTGAAGAGGGACGGCGTTTAGCGGGTTTTCAAACGGTGTCGAGCCGTGTTGCCTATAGCAACCCGTGGACGGCAGTGCGGGAGGACGTGATTATCCATCCGAATGGTAAGCAGGGCTTATATGGAGTGGTGGATCGTTCAGAATTTGTAGTGATTTTGCCTCTACATACGGATGGGAGCGTAACGCTAATTCAGCAATTCCGTTATCCGGTGGGTGAGCGGATGTGGGAGCTCCCTATGGGGTGCTGGGAAACGAAAGACAATGTTGATCCCGGTGAATTAGCGCTTGGAGAGCTGCGTGAAGAAACCGGCTTGCGCGCAGGGGAGATGATACATGCTGGTACGATGTATCAGGGGGCCGGCTATTCGAATCAGAAGGGACAAGTCTATCTCGCACGGAATTTGACACGTGGGGCCACGGATTTGGAAGAGACGGAACAAGATATTACGACGCATGATATGCCCCTGGCGGAGTTCGAAGCCATGATTGCACGGGGCGATATCAAGTGCATGGTAAGTGTTGCTGCTTATGCCATGATTAAAGCACGCGGTTTATTATAAGCCGCGTGCTTGTGTTGGGGCAGGTTAAGCGATGTGATTAAGAAAGACGACCGTTGATCCACCCCCTTCGACAAGGTTTTCAATGGCTTTGTTGAATGTCTTGCCGTGTTCTGTCGCCATGTGCGCGGCGAAGGCTGCATCATCTTTATATGTTTCTTCGACATGGAAGAGATCTGGGTTTTCGGCCAGTGTATAGACAACAAAGCGTTCACAGCCGGGTTCCCCACGGACATGTGTGGCGAGGTCCGTGAGCAGGCCCTGTAATGTGTCTTTCTGTCCGGGGCGTGCGGTCATGGTGGCGTAGAGTGATTTGGTCATGAGGGAAACCTTTCGGGTCATGTTCTCGTGTTTTTACAGCGCTGAATGTTTGTAGAGATCAAGTGCTTTCAAGATGTGGTCGCAATGACGTGATGGGCGTGTTGAGGCCGGGTAAAGGGTTGGTCATCTTTCGGGTGGCTGGTATGGGGCAATGATGACTGTTTTACCTCACTCTCCTGAGACGCCAGTGTCACCGCCATCTGATACAATGTCCGCCAATAGGGCATTGTCGTGGCAGTTTGTGCTGCGTTTGGTGTTGAGTATTGCGGCTGTTTTGGTGTTTGTAGCGTTGCTGCAAAAGCTGCCGTTTGTACATCGTTTATTGGTGAGTGCGCCGCATTGGCGGGAGACGCCTTATGCGGTTGTGTGGTTTTTAGTGCTGGCTGTGCCTTATAGCGCGTTGGGCTTGCCGCGGCAGGCGTTATGTGCGGCGTCTGGGTTGGCTTTTGGTGTGTGGTCTGGTGTTGGCCTTTCATCCATAGCGTATGTATGTGGGGCGCTTCTGGCGTATGGGTGGGCACGTTTCTTGGCGCCAGTGAAGGCGCGTCATGGTCTGCGGGCGCGCTTGGATCATCGTTATAAGACGGTGGTGCGTGTTTTGCACCGTCAGCCTTTTGGTGCGGTGTTGATGTTGCGTTTGATGCCAGTAGGGTCTGCTGTATTGGTTTCTTTGGCGTCTGGCTTATTTGAAGTGCCAGCGCTGCCGTTTGCAGTGGCGACGGGGTTGGGCGGCCTGCCGCAGACGGTTGTATTCGCTTTAATTGGTAGTGGGACACAGTTCGGGCACTGGGTGCAATTATTCTTGGCGGGTGCGTTATTTGTGTTGTCTGGGGTCTTGGGCGTCATTTTGTTGCGTTATGGTGCCCGGGACAATGATGTGCTCTGAGGTCGATTTTATATATTTGGGTTGTATAGGAGAGTGCTATGGCTGGCCGTGTCAAAACGCTTGAACGAGGCGATGCTATTCCGGCTTGGCTTCCGTTATTATTGGGCGCTTTGACGGCGGTTGGCCCAGTTTCTACAGATGTATATTTGCCTGCTATGCCCCAGATGGAGCAGGAACTTCACGGTGCGCCGGGGGCGGGTAGCTTAACGATGGCCGCGTGGGTGTTGGGGCTGGCTATCGGTCAGATCAGTATGGGGCCGTTATCGGATCGGTTCGGGCGTAAGCTGCCGGTATTGGTGGGAATGGCGGGCTACACGATTGGTGAGATTGGTTGCGCGCTTTCTTCCGACATGACGGTGATGTGCGTGTGGCGTGTATTTGCTGCGATCATGGCTTCGGCTGGGCTGGTTGTGCCGAATGCGTGTATTCGTGATTTAACCGTTGGGGATGCTTCCTCTCGGTTGATGTCCCGCTTGACGGTGATTCAGGGGGCGGTGCCTATTCTTGCGCCAATGCTGGGTGGTCTTGCGCTGCATTATGTGGATTGGCGCATGATCTTCTGGGCAACGGTTGTTTTTGGTGCTTTGTGCACAGTGTTGGTGGCAGTATTTTTTCCCGAAACATTGTCTCCGTCATTACGGGGTGATTTGCGTCCCACGGTGTTGCTCCGCCGGTACAGGGCGATTTTTCGTTCCCCGAGTTTTACCAGCCATACGTTGATTTGGGGCTGTTTGGGTGTTGTGACATTCACCTATTTGAGCGCTGCGCCGGAATTATTTGAAGGGCGCTTTGGAATGAACCCTGCGCATTATGGCATGTTGTTTGGGGTCTTTGCAGTGGGGGCTATTGGGGCTTCTGCTGTGAATGGTGCGTTGGTTGGGCGCGTGCGTGGTGCGCGTTTGATGATAGGTGCGGTGATCTGTGCTTTAGTGGGGGCCAGTGCGGCCCTAGTGATTAGCCTTGCGGCAACACATGGGGCTGTGGCGGGGGCTTATCCTGCTATGTGGCTGGCGCCGATGATTGTGGCGTTGTTTTTCTGTTTGGCTCCGGGGGGAATTGTGGCGCCAAACGCGATGGCGACAGCACTTTCGGCGCAGGAAGGGCAGGCGGGGTCTGCTGCGGCTTTGGTGGGTACGACACAATATGTGTGTGGTGCTTCTGCCTCTGCGCTGTTTGGTTTGTTCGCACACAACGTTGGTGTCTCTCTCGCGCTTGTTTTGTTAGGGGCGTATGTTGTGGCGGCTGGGTTGGCGGTGTGGGGTTACAAGGGTCAGAAGGATAACATGCGATGAGTGAGGCGCTGTCTGTTTGTTTGGTCGAGGATGATTCGTCCATTGCATTGGTGGTCACGACAGTCCTGAAGCGTGAAGGCTGGGTGGTGTGGCAGGTTTCTTCTGCTGAGGAGGCGCGGGCTGGTTTTGCGGCGCGTGCGGCGGCTGGTGAGGTGGTGCTCGTGATGATTACGGACCGTAATCTGGATGGTGGAGAGACGGGGGAAGACCTTGCGCGTGCGTTGCGTGATGAGCATTCGGCCCTCGCGGTTGTTGTGATTTCGGGTGATTATGATGTGGCGGCAGTGCTGGAGGATGGCATTGTGCAATTGCCGAAGCCCTTTCGGAAGGTGGCACTTTTAGAGGCTATTGCATCTGCACGGGCAGCGATTTCATAAGGGAATGTGAGTTCTTACTTGAGTTAAGCAGGCGGGTCCCCTAGAGCAGTAAGCCGATTTTCCAAAACGAGGCCCGTGGGCGGTCGCTTAAGGTATCGCTCTGGCGGTGTCTGGGTGGTCTGCGGCCGATGATAGAAAGGTCCGTCCATGTCATTCCAAGAGCCTGCGCCGCTTGATCTCAAGAAATATATCCGTGAAATCCCTGATTTCCCGAAGCCGGGTATCCTGTTTTATGACATCTCAACGCTGATCCGCTCGGCAGAAGCGTGGCAAGTGGCAACCGGCCGTTTGGCGCGTCTGATCGGGACGTGGAAGCCGGATTTGCTGGCAGGTATTGAAAGCCGTGGTTTCTTGACAGCAGCACCCATTGCACAGCGTTTGGGTACGGGTTTCACCATGCTGCGTAAGCCGGGCAAGCTGCCGGGTGAGACGATTTCTTTGAAATATGGTCTCGAATATGGTGAGGACGAACTCCATATTCAGAAGGACGCGATTGTACCGGGTCAACGCGTTGTTGTGCTCGATGATTTGTTGGCAACGGGTGGTACGCTGGCGGCATCTGTTGAATTGCTGCGCAAAGCGGGCGCTGAAGTTGTTGGTGCGAGTGTGATGATTGAACTGACCGCGCTGAAAGGCCGTGATAAGCTGGATGTGCCGGTAAATTCGCTCATTTCTTACGACGATTGATACAGTAATACTCTGGAGTGCGTAGGATGGTGGCTGACATGAAAACACTTTGGCAGACACGCTATCGGCAAGAACCTGTGGTGACCTTGCCGGATAATCCAGTTCTACGCACGTTGATGGCGCATCATTCGGTGCGGAATTATCTGCCGACGCCTTTGCCTGAAGGGGCGTTGGAAGTGGGTATTGCGGCAGCATCGTCTGCCGCGACATCAAGCAATTTACAGACATGGTCTGTGGTTGTGGTGGAAGATGCGCAGACACGCGCATGTTTGGCTGAGTTATCGGGCGGGCAGAAGCATATTGCGGTAGCGCCCGTTTTTCTGGCGTGGGTGGTCGATTTATCGCGTTTGGAGCGGATTGCGCAGCGCCGTGGCCTTTCGGCTGAAGCGTTGGATTTTGAAGAAACCTTCTTGATGGCAACGTTGGACACGGGCATTGCCGCGCAAAATGCGGTGGTTGCGTTTGAGTCCATGGGCTTGGGGACGGTGTATATTGGCGGTCTTCGGAACCATCCTGAAGAGGTGGCTGCGTTATTAGGCTTGCCGCCGCGCTGTGTGGCTGTGGTTGGGCTCTGTGTGGGGCAGCCTGATCAGGCGCATCAGAACGGTTTTAAACCCCGTTTGGGGCAGGATGCGGTGGTGCATCGTGAGCGTTATAATGCGGAAGATCTAGGCGCGGTTACTGGCTACGATGAGCGCGCAGATGCGTATCAACAAGAGCAAGGTTTATCGTCCCGGCGTTGGTCCGTCACGGTTTCTGAGCGTATGGAGACGTTACGCGGTTTGGGTGGGCGTCATGTGATTCGCTCTGTGTTGAATCGTTTGGGTTTTCCTTTGAAATAAAGCGGCACCGGCATAGTGATGGTGGGCTATGTGAGCCTGTGTATGTAGCGCTTTACGTTTGCGCTTAATGCATGGGCTTTTTATGTTTCTGCGAAAATTATTTATTCTGTGCAGTATTGGGTCATAGGCGTTGGTATTCCCCGATCTTCCTATTGTTGACGTTCTCTCTCCGTTTAAGGCTGTTTTGGCACGGGGGCAGAATGTTGTTTTGGTCGCGCCGCCCGGTGCTGGTAAAACGACAGTAGCGCCTTTGGCCTTGCGTGATGCTGATTGGTTGGGGGAACAGAAGATCCTGCTGGTTGAGCCGCGACGTGTGGCCGTGCGTAACGCGGCCTATCGTATGGCGTCTTCCCTAGGAGAAAAGGCCGGAGAGACGGTTGGTTTTCGGACGCGGACGGATTCAGCCATTTCAGCAGTGACACGCATTGAGGTGGTGACGGAAGGGCTTTTACTTCGTCGTTTATTGGCTGACCCTTTATTGGAAGGGGTTGGCGCTGTTCTTTTTGACGAAGTGCATGAGCGGTCTTTGGACTTGGATGCGGCTCTTGCTTGTTGTTTGGATATACAAAGAACTTTACGGCCGGAATTACGGCTGGTGGCGATGTCCGCCACGCCGGATGGGCGTGCATTTACGGATTTGTTGCAGGCCGAGTTGATTGAGAGTGAAGGGCGGCATTATCCGATTGATGTGCGCTATACGCGCGATGTGCTGCATCCGCGTGATTTGCCTGCGGCGTGTGCGCAGGCTGTCCGGCAGGTTTGGGTAGAAGAGGAGGGAGATATTTTGGTCTTCCTGCCGGGTGTGGGAGAGATCCGTCGGACGCAGGGGCTTTTAGAGGGGCTTCCGGTTTTCCCATTGCATGGAGAACAGGACACGGCTGAGCAGGATTTGGCTTTGGCTCCGTCGGAGATGCGGCGTGTTGTGTTGGCGACCTCGATTGCGGAAACGTCGGTAACGGTTGCGGGCGTACGGATTGTTATTGATGGTGGGGTGCGGCGTGCGCCACGATTAGATCCAAATACGGGCCTGTCTCGTTTGGAGACGCTGCGGATTTCACGCGCTACGGCGACGCAACGTGCAGGGCGTGCGGGAAGGCAAGCGCCGGGTGTGGCAGTGCGGTTATGGTCTGAAGCGACGCAGCGTGGTTTACGGCCGCAAGATATGCCCGAGATTCTGGTGGCAGATTTGACGGATTTTGCCTTGGTCGCGGCGGCGTGGCGTGAGGCGATGGGCACGCCCGTTGAGGCTTTGCCTTTGCTGGATGCTCCGCCTGCGGGCGTGTTCGCCGCAGGCGGAGCGTTATTGTGTGATCTTGGAGCTGTGGATGATGCCGGAAAGATCACGGCTTTGGGGCAGCGTATGGTGTCTTTGGGGACGCATCCGCGTTTGGCCGCGATGTTGTGTGCAGCGCGAACACGTACGGAACGTGTGACGGCGGCATATTTGGCGGCGCTGCTTGAGGAGCGTGACCCGTTACGGGCCCGGCCAAATGCCACGCCAGCGCCGGGAGAGCGGCATGTGGGTGTGGATATTCGGGCACGCTTGGCGCTTTTAGACCCAGCTATGGGCGAGAAGGCGGGCGGTTTTGGTGTACGTATGATTAGGCTGTCCGCGCGACGTTTTCTGCGCCGTATGGGGGAGCGGGATGAACGTTTATCGCCTGATGGCGCTTGTGCAGGGGCCTTGATTGCTGCGGGCTTTCCGGATCGTGTGGCGCAGGCGGCTGGAGCCTTAGGGCGTTTTCGTTTGGCGGGTGGTGGTAGCGCCCGTTTGTCCGTGTCAGATGACTTGGCGCGTGAAAAATTGTTGGCTGCGGCCTCTTTTCATACACGCACGGCCACAGAAATTACTTTGGCGGCTCCATTGAATGGACAGGATTTGCCAAAATCTTTGTTAGACCGTGCTGTGGAGCAGGTTGAGACGAGCGTTGATGGAGCGTCTGGTCGGATTATTGCACGGCGGCGTTTGCGTCTTGGTGCGCTCGTTTTGCGTGACCGTAATACAGAGATTACGCCGGATGAAGCGCAGGCTATGCTTTTGCAACAGGTGGCGGCTGATCCGATGCGGTGTCTACAGTGGAATGATGCTGTACGGCAATTTCAGGCGCGTGTTTCTTGGGCGCGTGCGCATGGAGCTGAGCATGTGCAGGACGTGTCTGATGCGGCTTTATGCGCGGATTTGGGGTGGTTGGAGCCTTATTTGGCGGGAATGGATCGGCTGACGCAGGTAAAAGAAATTGATATTTTGTCTGTTGTGCGTGCGTTGCTTCCCTATGATGTTATGCAGTGGTTGGATCGTGTTTTGCCCGCACGGTTGGCGTTAAAGAAAACGACGCATGAGATTGATTACACAGCGCCTGTTCCAACGGTGTCTGCACGTGCCCAAGCTTTTTACGGAACCAATGCGCTGCCGTTATTAATGGACGGGCGTGTGAAGTTGCAGTGCGCCTTGTTGTCGCCAGCAGGGCGGCCACAGGCCATTACGAGTGATTTGTCGGGTTTCTGGGCAGGGGCTTGGGCGGATATGCGTCGGGATATGCGTGGTCGGTACCCTAAGCATGAATGGCCAGCGAATCCAGCGCATGTGTCGTTAAAATGATCGAAGTGTCAAAATAAACTTACTGCCCGTTATTTTTAAATTAATCATATAACCATGGAAACTGTTTATTAAAAATTTCCATTAACTATTTCGTTATTTTTATAAAAAATTTGACACGTATTTAAATGTGTTGTGTTTGTAATATGTTGATGGATTGTTGCTGTGTATTGGTTGTGTGGTTGGTTATTATTTTATTTTTTATATAATTAATACACGCTATTTATATAGGATTTAAATATGTATTCTGGATCTTTTTTTACAAACTCCGGATCTTCTTATAATGTTATCGAAAATGATGACTGGTTTGGTGATGACTTCACTGTTCAGGTCGTTAATTCTTTTGGTCATGTTTTATATAACGGCGTACCAGATGGCATTGTTTTCGATGATCAGAGCATAGATGATATTGGTGGCCCGGGGACAGTTTATGTCAGTCTGCCTAACTCGACAGGGTCTATAAACTTACTGTCCGGTGGAGAAACATTTTATATTGGTGGTAATACAATTATTAATTTAGGTATTTTGGCTGATTTGGATACCAATATCTATGTGGTGGGTGGGAATGTAAAATATAATGATGTCGCAGATATTGGAAATCATTTACATGTTACCTTAAGTGACGGTGGCTCATTTCAGGTTGATACAGAGGTATTCTCGGTTGATAGCAAATCAAGTATTCGATTTGGTGAAGGTGGTGGAACTCTTGTAATTAATAGTAAGCAGAGTGTTATAGATTTAAGTCACACATCTATTCTGAATTATGATCCTGGTAATTCTACAATTGAATTACAAAATACAATCCAGCCAGTGACGTCTTACAGCATTAAAAACCTTAAGCATGATACCGTTCGCGTCACGCTATACAGTGGCAATAATGTTTTAGGTGTTTATGAGGCGCAGTTAGCAAAAGGGGTTTCTCTTCAGTCGGGAAGCTATGATACGTTGAACGGTGTAAATAACCCGCTCAACATTTTTTATGACGATGGCAATACATATCTCCGTAAATGCTTTCTCGCAGGTGCTTCAATTGAGACCGGGAGTGGGTTCAAGCTCGTCGAAGATATTGTGATTGGTGATGTGGTGATGGCGTATGACCCTGAAGGGCGGCATGCCGTAGGGCGGGCTGTTCAGTGGGTAGGGCAGCGGCAGGCGAGTGTTGAGGTTGGTTTATTCGATGATGAAGCAGGCTATCCTGTACGTATAGCGAAGAACGCCATTGCTCCCGGTGTGCCACGTGACGATTTGTTGGTGACATCTGAGCATTGCATGTTGCTGGATGGCGTTTTCGTGCCAGTGCGTATGTTGGTCAATGGGCGCACTATTTCCTACGATCGCTCTATTATGTCGTATCAGTACTATCATATTGAGACGGAAAACCACACGATTATCCGTGCGAATGGTGCTCTTACGGAAAGCTATTTGAACACGGGAAATCGTCATAGCTTTGAGCAATGTGGCCATGTGGTGAGTATTGGTGGTAGCCCAGCGAAAACATGGGAGCATGATGCAGCGGCACCTTTGGCGTGCGCTATGGAGCGGGTGGAACCACTCTTCCGTATGTTGGAAGTACGAGCAGATGAGCTGGGTTTTGCACCGGTTGAATCGCTGTCGTTGACGCATGATGCTGGTTTAATGCTGCGTACAGATACGGGCACGACATTGGACGTATTGCGCCGTGTGGAGGGTAGTGTGTTTTTCCGCCTGCCAGCGGGGACGGCATTTGTTGAATTGCTGTCACGCGTGTCACGCCCGTGTGATTATGTTGGCCCTTTCTGTGATGACCGCCGTCGTTTAGGCGTTGGGGTTGCGGCTATTACGCTGCACGGTTTGGATGGTAAGCAAGATCTTACGGGGTATCGTACGGATGTTGAAGTATTAGGCTGGCATGCTTGTGAGCACTCGGAAGTGCGTTGGACGTCTGGTGCGGGGCGGATTGATCTGCCGGCTACGATGCAAGAGGGTATCTGGGCTTTGGAGGTGCAGATCGTGGCTTCTGGACCTTATATTGTGGCGGATATGTACCGAGCTCAGAAGGCTGTGGGCTTGTAAGGGATATATTTTGCCTTCTAAGGGCACTCTTTTCGAGGTGCCCTTAGAGAAAAGCGTTGTTTTTATAGAGTAATGAAGAAACGGGTTTTGTGAATCTTGAAAACTGTGTGGTACGGTTGCCGGATGAACAATACGTTGCTTGAATGTCTGTGAACCGCGCTTTTCTTTCCGCCGTTATTGGGGGAGCTAGTGCTGCCGTTGTCACTTTGGCGGGGGTACTTGCACTGGATCATGCACGACTTGGGATTCATCCCTCCTCTTCAGCGTCTGTCTCGCTCAAAGAGGTGTCGCCTTCTGTGCCGGTGGCGGGTTCAGTCTCTCCCCTCCTTGTGGGAGAGCAGCCAGTGGCGGGGGAAAGCACGGATGCGCAAGGGATACCTATTCAGCCAGCAGCACCAGAGGTTTCATCGGCTCTGCCGCCCTTGTTGGTAAAGTATGCGCCCCTGACGTTTGCACCCTTGGTGCGCCAAGTTATTCCGGCTGTTGTGAACATCGCGACGACCCAATTAGCGCAGGATGGGCATGACCATACGCCGCCGCAAATTCGTGGGACCCCCCTTGAAAAGCGGTATCATGATAAAATGAAGCGTGCCTCTGAGGAAATGGTGGGAGCAGGCTCAGGGTTTATTGTTGATCCAACGGGTATTATCGTCACGAACCGCCACGTTGTGGGTGATAATGGGCGCGTGGTGGTATCATTATCAAATGGGTTGGAACTTCCTGCCCATTTATTGGGTGCTGATCCACTGACCGATATCGCGGTCATTAAGGTCGAGAGTCCTGAGCCTTTGCCTTATGTCACATGGGGAGATTCACGCCAGACGGATATTGGAGACTGGATTTTGGTGGCGGGTAACCCTTTTGGGTTTGGTTCATCTGTAACGGCGGGTATCGTATCTGCTGCGGGGCGGGATCTGGGTATTGGATCTTTGGATGATTTCATCCAGTTAGATGCGCCGATTAATCCGGGAAATTCTGGTGGTCCAGCGTTTAATATGCGTGGGCAGGTTGTGGCCATTAATGCCGCGATTGTGACGCCCGCTGGTGGTTCTGTTGGAATTGGTTTTGGGATTCCGTCAGAAATCGTTGCGCCAGTTGTTGCGGAAATTGAGCGGACTGGTCATGCGGAGCATGGGTGGTTGGGTATTACGTTGAATGATGGCGATACGAATGTGAGCATTGCTAGCGTTGATGCCGGGGGGCCTGCACAAAAGAGCGGTCTTCAGGGCGGAGATATTGTTCGGCAGGTGGATGGTGCTGCCGTGACGAGTGCACGCATGTTGTTGCGGAGCATCGCTGCGGCCCGTCCCGGTACGGATCTGACGTTTGTTGTGCGGCGTGGGCATGGTGATTTGAATCTTGTTGTGCATATTGGTGCCCGACCGACTGAGGCAGATGATTGATCTGCTGTCGTGAAGCGTTAAGGTGATATTTTCCAGCGTTTGGGAAGTGAGAGAGAGCTATGCGTATCCTTTTGGTCGAGGACGATGTTACGGTCCGCGCCTTTGTGCTGAAAGGGCTGCGTGAAGCCGGGCATGTCGTTGATGAGGCAGATAATGGCAAGGATGGTTTGTTCCTTGCTGTCAGTGAAAGCTACGATGTACTGATTTTGGACCGTATGTTGCCCGGTGGCATAGATGGTGTACGTATTTTGGAGACATTGCGGGTACAGAATAACGCGACGCCCGTTCTGCTTCTTTCCGCTTTGGCTGATGTGGATGATCGGGTGGCTGGGCTGAAAGCGGGTGGCGATGATTATGTGACCAAGCCTTTTGCGTTTTCTGAGTTGATGGCGCGTGTTGAAGCCTTGGGGCGGCGCGGTCGTTCGGAGGTAGTGCCGCAAACACGTTTAACGGTAGCAGATCTGGAAATGGATTTGTTGGCGCGTACTGTAAAGCGCGGTGGAGAGAAGATAGACCTGCAACCCCGGGAATTTCGTTTATTAGAGTTTTTGGTTCGACATGCGGGGCAGGTTGTGACGCGGACTATGCTGTTGGAGCGTGTGTGGGATTATCACTTTGACCCGCAGACCAATGTGATTGACGTGCATGTTTCGCGTTTGCGGCAGAAAGTAGATAAGCCGTTTGACCATGCGTTGATTCATACCATCCGTAATGCGGGTTATATTTTACGTGCTGATTGACGGTTAAAGCGAGATGCGCGTGCCTCAGTTTTTAGTGAAGTCTTTTAAGCCCCGTTGGCCCGTGCGGTCTGCGGGGTTAAATTTTGCGCTGGCTTATGGCTCAGTGTTTGTGCTGTCCGCCGGTCTTTTTTTGTCGTTTATCTGGTGGAATACGACGGGGCAGATTGAGCGCCGGGTGGAAGTTGCTGTGCAGGTTGATGCGCATGATCTGGCGCAACGTGCGCAGCGTGGGGGGATGGCTGGCCTTGTACGGGCGATCCAAGATCGGTTGGATCATAATGTTGAAGATGACGCGTTGTATTTGTTAGTTGGCCCGACGGGGCGGCGTTATGCGGGCAATTTACCGGGGTGGCCGACGGCCGTTTCGGGGACGGATCATTTTTATGAGTTAGCGATACAGCGTGATAGTTTCCGAACCCGTGCGAAGATGCATGCTTATATTTTGCCTGGTGGATGTGGGTTGATTGTTGGCCGCGATATTCATGGGCGGGAGCTGGTCCGGCATGTTTTGATGGATACGTTGATTTGGGCGTGGATCATGGTGTCGCTCTTGGCGGCGGGTGGGGCCTTGGTAATGCGCGGGATTTTTCGGCAGGTTGTCGGCTCCATAGCGCGGACGACGGCAGCCGTTGCACGGGGAGATTTGAGTCGCCGCATGCCTCTGACGGGGAATGAAACGGATTCAATTAGTCAAACTGTGAATGAAATGTTGGAGCGTATTGATCGTTTGATGGATGGCGTGCGCCAAGTTTCGAACGCGATTGCCCATGATTTACGGACGCCAATTACGCGTGCGCGTGCGCGTTTGGAAGAGGCGAGTGTGACGGCAACGTCAGAACAGGCGCTGCGGTCTGCGGTGGATCGGGCTGTGGTTGATTTGGACCATGTGACGTCTATTTTTGAGGCGTTATTGCGTATTGCGCAATTGGAGGCTGGAACACGCCGCGCGGCCTTTACCGATTTGGAGGTGCCGCCCTTGCTGGAAGGGCTTGCGGAATTATACGAAGCCAGTGCTGAAGAAGCGTCTTTGCGTTTAAAATTACGTGTTGATGCTGTGCGTCCGGTGCATGGAGACCGGCATTTATTACAGCAAGCACTCGCTAATTTATTGGATAATGCCATTAAATTTGCACCATCAGGAACGGATGTGGTGATGCATGCCGGGATGGTCGGGAATGATGTGTTTATTGCAGTGATGGATGCCGGGCCGGGGATGAGTCCGGATGATATGGCCCGTGCATCAGAGCGGTTTTTTCGTGCGGAGGCGGCCCGTCATACACCGGGGTCAGGCTTGGGGTTATCACTCGTTCAGGCTGTTGTTGCTTTGCATAATGGGCGTATGGTTTTGCAAGATCGGAAACCGGGCTTAGGTGTGACGTTATATATTCCATCTCTAGGGGGTGAGTTGGTGCGGGAGGGGTCTATCGTATGACGGAAGTTTCATGCCGCGCTCATCTTGTGATGATGTTGGGGGATATAATGTCATGGTTCATCGCTCAGTATTGTAAGCGCCGTTTGGTCTTCGTGTTATGGGGCGCGCAGATGGCTGAAATGGATAAGCCATGAAGCATGTTCTTATTTTTCTCTGTTTGTGTAGCCTCGGTGTGGCGGGGAGTCCTAAGATCATGTCACAGGAGGTACGTTCTGTGCAGGTTGATACACTCTCTCGGAATGATGATGGGCGTGTGATGGGTCGGTTTATGCAGGCTAATCCGCATCATGGTGATGGTGTGATTTCCGTTACTACGGATAGTCCAGAATATTGTGAACAACTGGTCTCAAATGTGGATGCGATTATCGCGGAGCCTCATGGCGTTTTGGTTGGGGCGATGGAAGATGCGCGGCGTTTGCGGGCTCATGGCGTAAAATTGTGCCAAAATGGCCATCTTCGTGCCGGAATTGAGCGGTTACGTCGTGCTTTGGTGCTGTTGGAACATAGTCAGGGACACTCATGACATATTCACGTTTCACTTTTGGTGCTCTTTGTGCTGCTGGCCTATTGTGTGGGCTGTTGGGGCGTGCTGAGGCTGCTGTGCAGGATCATGATATGACGACGTTGAATTTTTCTATTACGAATGAGGTGAGGGCTCCCGCAACGCGGCTAACGGCGCATTTATATGCGCGGTCTGAAAACGCATCTCCAATGGGGGCGCAGAAAGCACTGAATGTGTCGATTGCGGCAGCAATGAAAGCAGTTTCGGGACAGGCAGGTGTGGATGCCAAGGCGGGAAGTTACACCATTGATGATGAGACGCCGGAACATGGTCATACGCGCTGGATTGCGCGTCAGGATGTTACGCTGAGCGGTGAAGATGCGGGGCGTATTCTAGAGTTGGCGGGCATATTGCAGGCGCAGGGCTTGATGCTTGATGGGACAGATTGGTCATTGGATCAGGCTTCACGGGATGCCTTATTGAAGAAGGCGCGTTTGGAGGCGCTGGAGAAGGTTCGTCCGCAGGCGGAAGAGAATGCGAAGGCGCTGGGCTTGAAGCTTATTCGGCTCCATGATGTGCGGATTAATGCGGGTTATGAGGGAGCGCCGCGCCCTATGATGGCGGCGTTAAGTTTGCGTAGTGCGCCTATGGCCCCGCCGCAGGCGAGCCGTGAAGAGCAGGTTGTGTCTGCGACGGTAGAGATACAGGCGGAGCTGGGCGAGTAAGGGTAAACAGGCTTTTGGGGGTAACGGGCACTGTATGGGGGCCCGTTACTTTGCGTGTAGGATGACGTGTTCTCTCTGGGGCACGAATACGGTGCCAGAAAAACAGGCCATAATCCTGTCGGCCATTGGTTGGAGTGGTTTATGTCCCACTCCGTGAAAGTGGTTTGGGTTAAGACTTTTCCGAATGATGTGGGGTCATGCAGGTGCATTGGCGTGTTGTGACGGCTTGAGGTAGACGCCACCCCTATTGGGTCGTTTGAACGGGTAAAAGATCTTAGCGGCCATTGATGAAATGAGGACTAGCCCGGAACACCCTCTAAAAATCAACATTCAGGGACGTTGACCGCAAGGCCGCCGAGAGAGGTTTCTTTGTAGCGGTGGTTCATGTCTCGGCCGGTTTCCGCCATGGTGCGAATGACGTGATCAAGGGATACGTGGTGTGCGCCGTCCCCATGCATGGCGAGTGATGCCGCATTAATGGCTTTTATGGCGCCGAAAGCATTGCGTTCAATGCATGGGATTTGCACTAAGCCTGCGATGGGGTCACAGGTCATGCCGAGGTGATGCTCCATACCGATTTCGGCAGCATTTTCGACTTGTTGTGGGTTTGCGCCTAGTGCGGCGGCGAGGCCTGCTGCGGCCATAGAGGAGGCAACGCCAACTTCACCTTGGCAGCCAACTTCTGCACCAGAGATGGAGGCATTGAGTTTGAAAAGGCCGCCAATGGCCGCAGCGGTGAGGAGAAATTTTCGCAGGCCGTCTTGTGATGCTTGGGGGCAATGGTCTCGGTAATAACGTAAAACAGCTGGAATAACGCCTGCAGCACCATTTGTCGGTGCGGTTACGACGCGGCTGCCTGCGGCATTTTCCTCATTCACAGCAATGGCGTAGAGGCTTACCCAATCCATGATTTCATGGGCTGGCTTTTGGTTTTGGAACGTGGTTGCTTGCAGCCGCTCATGTAGTGCGGCGGCGCGGCGTTTGACTTTGAGGCGGCCGGGTAGGGTGCCGTTTTGGGTCAGGCCGCGATTGATGCAGGCCATCATGACGTCAATGATGCGGTCAAGGTAAGCTGTAATTTCGGCCTTAGGGCGCAGCACTTCTTCATTGGTCATGACGACGTCTGCGATGGAGAGATTGCTCTCTTGTGTGCGGTTGAGGAGTTCGACGCCGCTGGTAAAGTCGAGCGGCATGTCCGGTAAGGTATATGTTGCGCCTTCAGTATGGTCTTCCGGCACAATAAAGCCACCACCGACGGAGCAGAAGCGGGCTTTTAGGAGCGTCTCTCCCGTGATGGAGAGGGCGCTAAATTGTAGGGTATTGGGGTGAACAGGGGGCGTGGTGGCGGTATCAAGGATGATATCGTGTTCGGGGTCAAAGGCGATGTGTTGCGCGTTAACGGTGAGGTATTTCTGATCGTGCAGGGTGTTGAGGATTGCTGGGGCATCATCAGGATTGATGGTTTCAGGGCTTTCTCCCCAGAGGCCGAGCATAATGGCGGTATCTGTTGCGTGGCCTTTAGCGGTCCATGCGAGTGAACCGTAGAGGATGACTTGAATACGGTGGATGGGTTGTTCGGTGGGGAGATGCGCGATGAAACGCCGTGCCGCACGCATCGGGCCGACGGTGTGAGATGATGACGGGCCAATCCCGATTTTAAAAAGGTCGAACAGGCTGATCATGGTGTTTTGCGCAGGCTCCGGTGGTGGGGCTTAGGGAGAGAGATCGACTTTACATTAAGGCCATAACGGTGGGTGCACCGGACAGGGCCTCTTCATTAACGCAGGTGACGCGTTCTTGCAGTAGCCATTCTGGGCGGACGCTGTCGAGCGGATAAAGCGGTACGATCCGCCCTTCACGTGCGGTCAATGTTGCAGCCGCATCTTGTGCGGTTGTGCTGCCGCGCTCGAAGATCATGGCGTCACATTCGGGGAGTGCGCCGGGATCTACACGCTGGATCTGGTCTGCAAGGCTTTGGGGCAGGCGTTGCATCCATTCAAGTGCTGTTTTGGGGGCGAGGACGAGGGCTGTATTGCCGGTGCCGAGTGCCATGCCAACGGCACGCAAGAGGGCGGGCCAGCTTTCCCCCGCGCAAAGGACTGTACCACATGGGATAAGGGTGAGGGTGCGGGTTTCACCAATGGCAGCGGGTAGGGTGAGTGAACTGCCGAGGAGGTTATGAGCAATGTCTTGGCGGATTGTCCGGGCAGAAACGGCATCTCGGCTCTCTAGGAAGGCAACGAGATTAGCGGCAATCCGCGAGATATGGCCGGGGTTCATATCTGTAGGGCTAAAATGTGGGAAGTGAAGGGCGGGAATGTTAGCTTGCAGTTGGCGTAGGGCTAATGGGCCGCCCAGCTTGGCACCACAGCCGGATAGGCCGTACCCGCCGAAGGGCGGTGCGTGGACGCTTGTGCTGGAGGTGAGTGTGTTCACGCTCAGATTACCAGCTTGTGCCCGGGTGAGGACGCGATGGATGGTATTGGGGATGCGCGAATGGACGCCGAAGCTCAATCCATAGCCGGTGGCATTGACGGCATCAATGACGCCTTCCAGTTCATTGCGGTGGAAGCGGCGGATATGCAGGACAGGGCCGAAGACCTCTCTGGGGATATCAGCCACGCGGCCAATGTCGATCAAAGTTGGGGCGAGGTAGCTGCCGGGGTGGTGTCCTGCATTGCGGTCAGGTTCTTTGAGAGGGGCCGTCCAGACTTTACGGCCGGCACGCCGCATTTGATCAATATGCGCGAGGGTTTCGGTACGGGCTTCAGCACTGATCATGGGGCCAATATCGGTGTCAATGCGGCAGGGATCTCCAAGGTTTAGGGTGCTGAGTGCGCCGCGTAATAAGGTGAGGACGTTCTCTGCATTGTCATCTTGCAGCAGGAGGATGCGGACAGCGCCGCAATTTTGGCCGCTATCGGTAAAGGCAAGACGGATGACGTCATGGACTATTTGGCCGGGTTGGGCGGAGCTATCAGCTAGAAGAGCGTTTTGGCCGCTGCTGCGGGCAATGAGAGAGACAGGGTCACCGGTGCGGCCGGTACGCTGTGCAATGAGGCGTGAGAGGGCTTTACTCGCGGCGGTTGAGCCCGTGAATAAAACGCCATCAATGCGGTGGTCACTTACGAGTTCTTCGCCCACCTGTTCATTGCCAGGCAGGAAGAGCAAGGTTGTTTGAGGGATGCCTGCGCGGTGGAGGTGTTGGATGGCAGCTTCGGCGGTAAAGGGGGTGGCTGCGGCGGGTTTGGCCAAGACGCTATTTCCTGCGGCGAGGGCAAACGCAATCTGGCGCATGAAGGCTGCAAAAGGGCTGCTCCATGGGCTGATGCAGGCGATTAACCCGAGGGGCGTGGCGGTGAGGCTGCTGTTTTCAGCATCTTGTGCGGCTTGGTAGAGGGCCGTGACCCCGTCACGTAACTCACTGAGTGCTGAGGGGAAGGTCTTACCGGTTTCACGGATAATCAAGCCGAGTAGGGGGACGTAATCGGCTTCAATGGCGGCGGCTGCGTTGCGTAATAAGGTGGCGCGATGGGCGGCGGGGTATTGGCGCCAGTCTGACAAATGCGCGTCTGCCGTGGAGAGTGCTTTGAGGAGTGTTTCACCATCTGTGTCGAGTACATCGCCAATGGCGTCTTGGCGGGCGGCGGGGTTGCAGATACGGCGCCCGAAATGGGGCGGGGTGCGCTCCGTGGGGGGCTCCGCGATGAGGGGATGAATGAAGGGGAGTGTGTCTGGTGTTGTGGTGGTGAGTGCGTGATGGAGGGTGACTTGGTCTGTGGCGTCAGAGAGGTCAAGTTCAAAAAGTAAGGGAAGACTGTTAGGGTCTGTGCTCTCATCAGGGGAGGGCTCTGCATAGGGGTGTTGTGCGCGGAGCGTTTGTGCCGCCGTAACAGGATTTGCCGTTAAAGCTTCGATGACGTCGTCTGTAGTGTGGGTTTTGCTGGAGAGCAGGGGGCTTGGTCCGTCACTTTCGCGGAGTTGTTTGACGAGGGCAGGGAGTACAGTGCTTGCTGGGCCTATGGGGGCATGAAGGCGGCAGGGTGGTGCGTTTTTGTCTTTGGCAGAGATGAGTGTTTCCGCCAGTGGTTGAGCGAGGCCGTGGAGACACTCGAACTCAAAATCACCGCGTTTGGCATTGGGGGCTAGGGTTTGGATATGGGCGACGAGGCGGGGGTTATGTGTAGCGAAGTGCGGATAGGTGCAATTGAGGTTTTTGAGCAGGGCTTGGGTACACGCGAGGTAACTTAGATTGGTGTGGCAGCTTCGGGAGAAGAGTGGTGTGGGCGCGAGTGTGTCTTCTCGGTTATGTTCGGCACGCCAAGCGGCGCCGCGTGTTAGGCGGATGATAAGGCGGCGGCCTGTAGAGCGCCCGAGGGCGATGAGATGTTGGGTTATGGCGAGGGCACGGCGGTCATGTGCCTGAACGGTCATGCCCAAGCCGTCCCAGCCTTCAAGCTCGCGCTGAGTGCAAAGTGCGGTGATGAGGTCTAAGCATAGGTCAATTTCACGGCTGTGTTCTACGGTTAAGATGAGCGCGAGATCAAGCTGCCGTGTCCGCTCGGCCAAGCGTGAGAGGATTGGCAAAAACGCCGTCATGACGTGTTCATGGCGCATGCTGGAGAAGTGAGGGCAGAGTAGCGCAGGGCGTAGGGTGAGGCTGGGCCGTTCAGAGCGGCCGCCTGTCATGCCCGCATGGCGGCTACAGGCTTCTAATAAAGCTTCAAAGTGATGCTGCGCTTTATGGGCTTGGGCCATGTCGAGGGCTGCGGGAGCGCAGAGGTCAAATGTATGGTTGAAACCACGTTTGCGGGTGGATTGAGCATTGCGGAGGGCTTCGCTCGGTGTGGTGCCAAGGGTGACTTCTTCTGCGGCGGCCCGGAGTGTTTTTTCCAGGCCATGACGAATCAGGGGAGCTGACGTTTGCAGGGTTAAGCGGCGCAAGCTGAGAGCGCCGCCTTTGCGCAGTAGACTGGCGAGTGAGAGGCCGCGTGTTAGCATGGAGACTAACGTAGGCGCGCTGGTTTTGGCGGTGGGGGTTATCCATTCTAAGTGGCGTACTTGGGCATCAATGAGAGCTTCACGCGTGGCGTGATCGGGGATACGTAAAAAGGCTTCGGCGAGGGCGAGCAAAGCGCGGCCATGCGCACTGGTAGGGGGAAAGGCCTCTAGAAGGGTGCCTATGGCGCTGCGTGAGGCTGTGCGTAAGATGGATGCGAGGTGTTCGGCCTGTGTATTGATAGCAGAATCTTGTTCGGCCGAGGTGATCACTAAGGAGAGCAGTTCCGTAATGCAGGCAAATTCGCTGGTATGGCGCATGGCATCGACCGTTATGCGGGACGGCATGGCGGGCATACGACCTGTTTGGGGCAGCATGTCTAAGAAGGGGGATGCAAGGGCCGGGACCGTCAGGGGAGAGGTCATGGTGCGATCCAATTTCGGCATGCTGGGCAATATATAGCCCATCAGGTGAATGACAATGTGTGATGTCACGCTCTAGCGCAGGAAGGCGGTGAATTCATCCCCCTGAATGAGATGTTTTTGATGATATGGGCATTATGGGCCAAGAAGGAAGTCTTCTGTGGTAACAGAAGACTATTTCGCCCCAGAGCATTTCAGTTTAGCATCGGAAAATATTGTTTTCCTTTTGTGGGCTGTTCGAGCGGAAGCGTAGAGAGCAGGTGCTGCATGAGTAGGGTGTATATATGTCTTTGATATCATTTCGGCGGTTGGGTATTCTTTTGGCAGGGGCTTCTATGCTCCATACGGGGGTGGGGTACGCCCAGACAGCGCCATCTCAAGCGGCGTCCGATACGGAACAAAAATCGCCACCGGCATGGTTGGACCAAATTGATGGTCAACAGGCGATGGATTGGGTACGTACCCAAAATCAAAAAACGCTCAATACGCTGGGACAAAATCCATTATTTAAGCCTTTTTACGATGCATCTTTGAAGTTGCTTCAGACGCATGACCGTTTGGCTATGCCTGAACAAATTGACGGTATGATTTATAATTTCTGGCGGGATGCTACGCATCAGCGTGGTATTTTGCGCCGCACAACGGTTGCCGATTATGCGTCAGCATCTCCGAATTGGGTGACGGTTCTAGATCTTGATGCCTTGGCGACGGCAGAGCAGAAAAACTGGGTGTATCATGGCCTGTCATGCTTGGACCTGCACCAAAATCGTTGCTTGCTTGCACTGTCTGATGGTGGTGAAGACGCTGAGACGTTGAGAGAGTTTGATCTTTCAACAGGCCAGTTCGTACCGAATGGCTTTACGTTACCGCATGCGAAGCTGGTTGCGGATTGGCTGGACCGTGATACGCTTTTGGTGAGCTATCCATGGACGGAGAAAGACGTTACGAAGTCGTCTTATCCTTATATCGTCAAAGCCCTTAAGCGTGGGAAAAAGCTCTCATCTGCCGTTACGGTGTTTTCGGGTAAGCCATCGGATGTGTCTGTAGACCCAGTCGTGTTGCATGATGGGAAGGGTCATCAGGTTGCTTTAATCCGTGAAGGGATTGATGCATTTTCGGCACGTTTTTACCATTATGTGAATGGCCGTACGGTTGCTTTGGATCTGCCGGAGCGCGCAGAAGTGACTGGTCTTTTGGGGCATAAATTAGTTGTCCGTCTGGATCAGGATTGGGACACGCACGGACCTAACTTTATTGCTGGTTCCGTGATTTTGGTGGATTTGGATCGCCATGTCGTGCCGCAATTACTGATTCAGCCAGAAGCGAAGCAAGTGATTGAAAATGCTGTGGTAAGCCACGGTCATATTTTGGTTTCTTTGTATGATAATGTGCGTGGACAGCTTTTGGTCTTTACGCCGTCTGGCGATACATTCACCCGGACACAACTGCCCTTGCCAAAAAACATGTCCGTGAATTTGGTGAGTGCAGATCATGCAAGCGCGTTGGCTTATGCGCAGTCAGAAGGGTTTTTAACGCCGCCGACGATTTGGTCGATTAATACAGATACAGCAACCGTGAATGCTGTGCATACTCTGCCAGCTCAGTTTGATGCGTCCTCTATGGAGGTAGATCAGTATCAAGCGCGCTCGACAGATGGAACGGATGTTCCTTATTTCGTCGTTCATGCGAAAGACATGCCGCATAATGATGCCAACCCGACATTGCTTTATGCCTATGGTGGTTTTGAAGTGCCGCTCTTCCCGTCTTATTCCGCAGGGTTGGGTGTGAATCTGTTAAGCCATGGTGGCGTTTACGTTTTGGCGAATATCCGTGGTGGCGGTGAGTTCGGCCCGGCTTGGCATGAGGCGGGTTTAAAGACGCGTCGTCAGCATATTTATGATGATTTTGCGGCTGTGGCGCGTGACCTTGCCACGCGGCACATTACCTCTCCGCAGCATTTGGCTATTCGTGGTGGTTCGAATGGTGGGTTGTTGATGGGGGTTGAGTTCACGCAACATCCGGATTTCTGGAAAGCAGTTGATATTGAAGTGCCGTTGTTGGACATGGTGAATTATGAACACATGTCTGCCGGGGCATCATGGGTGGGGGAATACGGCACGGTGTCTATTCCTGAACAGCGTGACTTTTTGCGTAAAATCTCACCATTGCAAAACCTAAAAGCGGGCACGCACTATCCGGTGCCGTTTATTGAAACGACGACGAAAGATGACCGTGTTGGGCCTGTGCATGCGCGGCGTTTTGCGTGGCGTATGAGCGAATTGAACCTGCCTTATTATTACTGGGAGCAAGTAGCGGGTGGCCATGGTTTTGGTGCGAGCCAGCCAGAAATTGCTCAGACACAAGCGCTGAGTTGGACGTATTTGTGGTCCAGCCTTGGTGGTATGGCGCACTAATATATAAGTTTGATTATACCTTAAGGTATGTGGCCTGTAATCTTCGGATTACGGGCCTTTTTTGTGCTCTTTGTTGAGTGGCTCTCAGCACTATGTTGTGTGCTAGGCGGTGGCGTTTCCATAGTTGATTTGCATGATGGCTGTGCCTGTATGGAACAGGCATGATGTTATCATTAGACAGCGTGTTGAGTGTTTATAAAATACGGTTTTTTATTTTGATGGCCGGTGAGGGCTGGGGGTGTCGGCTGATGGAGTTATGTGTGTGGGGGGAGTGTATGGATGCTGAATACGGCTTGGTGGAGAACAAAACCGAGGAGCTTCTTTTAGTGGCATCCCCCTTTTTGTCCAGTGCATCCAGTGCATCCACCGCATGAGCCCGGTCGTGTGGTTGCTGTGCTGTGTGGGGTTGTGCGTCCCAATGCGGCGTAAACGGGTTTACGGATGCTTGGGAAGAGCCGTATGACCCAGTAAAGGGCTGCGGCGAGTACGAGCAGGGTAGCGATGAGGGTTTCAATCATCATGCAATGTCCTTGTGCTGCATTAGAGCATCTTAAGAGTTATATAATGTGTGAGGAACGCGCCCAAATAGGCGAGGCCGAATAAATATGCGGCGGCACCGAGAACGATTTTAAGTGAGCGTGTCTCACGCCGCATGACGGCTAGTGTAGAGATGCATTGTGGTGCGTAAACATACCATGCCAAGAGCGCAAAAGCGGTGGCCATGGACCATTGGCTCGAGAGGATGGGGAGGAGTTTGTCCCCTGCATCATCACCTGTGGCCCCGATAGCGTACACGGTGGCAAGCGAACTGATGGCGACTTCTCGTGCGGCAAGGCCGGGAATGAGGGCGACGCAAATTTGCCAGTTAAAGCCCAATGGGGCGAAAACAGGCTGCATAAGGTGCCCGATCCGTCCTGCGATGCTGTAATCAATGGCAGCGCCCATTGCGTGTGCGGGTGGGGCGGGGAAGCTGGAGAGGCCCCAAAGCAGGACATTGAGTGAGACAATGATTGTGCCGACGCGGGAGAGGAACATCACGGCGCGCTGCCAGAGACCGAGTGCCACGCTGCGTAAGAGGGGGCGGCGATAGGGCGGCAACTCAAGGAGGAGGGGGTGTTCTTGGGATGCGACACCGCGTGTCATGATGCGTGCGGCGATAATGCCACTGATGATGGCGGCGGCATAAAGACCAAAGAGGACAAGACCTTGTAGGTTGATGATGCCCCAAACGCTGCGGTGAGGAACAAAAGCGCCGATGAGCAAGGTATAGACGGGCAGGCGGGCTGAGCAGGTCATGAGGGGTGCGATGAGGATCGTCACCAAGCGGTCCCGTGGGTTTTGGATGGTGCGTGCGGCCATGATACCGGGGATGGCGCAGGCAAAGCTGGAGAGAAGCGGGATGAAAGAGCGTCCGCTTAGGCCTGCCATGGCCATGATCCGGTCAAGTAAGAAGGCGGCTCGCGGGAGATAACCGGATTCTTCGAGGGTAATGATCCATAAAAAGAGGATCAGAATTTGTGGAAGGAAAACGACGACGGTACCCGCCCCAGCGATGACGCCGTCTGCCAAAAGGCTGTGCAGCATACCATCGGGCAAGGGGGTGAGGAGCCATGCACCAAGATCGTTCAAGCCACTTCCGAGAGCGTCCATGATGGGTTGTGCCCATGCGAAGACGGTTTGGAACATAATGAATAGAATGATGAGCAGAATCAGTGGGCCGAGGACGGGGTGTAGTGTCCATCGGTCTAGTCGGTCAGTGAAGCGTTCATGAGGAGTGGCAGGTTGCTGCACATAGTGAGAGAGGAGGCGTCGGACTTCGGTGTGGAGGTCTGTGTCTTCTGGTAGTGGTGTTGGGGTTTGGACGGGCTGGTCCAGCACGGTGAGGAGTTGGCTGACGCCTTGTTTGTGCAGGCTGACGACGGGAATAACGGGCATGTCCAGAGCGGCGGAAAGACCATTGATATCAATGGTGAGGCCCATTTTTTCCGCTTCGTCCATCATATTAAGGGCGACGATGACGGGCACGCCGATTTGTTTGAGTTCTAGAAGAAAACGCAGGTGCAACCGCAGGTTGGAGGCGGAAACAACGCCGATGAGGATTTCAGGCTGAGCTTCGGCGGGATGGTGGCCGAGGCAGATATCGCGGGTGATATCTTCATCAGGGCTGGTGGAGGAGAGGCTGTAGGCACCGGGGAGGTCGAGTACCCGGATGGTGGTATTTTGTGGAGTGGTGAAAAATCCGACCTTCCGTTCGACCGTAACACCAGCATAGTTGCCGACTTTTTGGCGGCTCCCTGTGAGCTGATTAAACAGGGATGTTTTGCCGCAATTCGGGTTTCCGGCAAGGGCGATGTGACGGGGCGTGGAGGTGGACATAAGACGTTACTTGGTGTCCTGCAAGTGAATGCGGGCAGCTTCGCTGCGGCGGAGAGCAAAGCGTGATGTGCCAAGGCGTACGGCAATAGGATCATGGCCGAAAGGCCCTGTGGCGATGACATGCACCAGCTCGCCCGTGACGAAGCCGAGCTCCCCCAAGCGCAGGGCGATGGCGTCATTACCTGTTAGGTGAGAGACACGGTTGATGATGGCTTCATGGCCTTTGGGCAGTGTGGCGAGCGTATACACGGGATGTTCCGGCCTCTTTGCGTGTTGGCGCTGTCATTGGTCTCTCTAGATAGGGTGCTCATAGGGGATCGAAAAGAAAAAAATGCGACTAAATTGCATTTACAGCGATGACGTGAGGAGAGTTGATAGAACATATCAGTGCCAGAAGGTGCTTCTGGCACTGATGGCGGAATCTTAAAACCAGTTCCGCAGACCGAATGTGAAACGCAAGGCAGAGCGTATGTCATTACGGTTATTGGGGAAATGCCGTGCTTGGCCGAGGGGGGTATTATACGTCATGGCGAGGTAAGGAGCGAATTTTCGCCAATGTTCATAGCGTAGGCGGAGGCCGGTATCGATGTCCGATAACCCGGAACCAGCACCGCGCGAGGGGTCCGGTCGTGTGTAGGTATTTAGCTCTACCTGAGGCTGAAGGATCAAGCGGTTGGTCAGCAAAATGTCATATGATCCTTCAATGCGTGCTGCTGCGCCGCCATTGCCGCCGACATACCCCATAGCACCGAGTTCAAACTGATAAAGTGCGAGTCCTTCGACGCCGAAGGCAGCCCATGCACGGGTCGGGCCGCTATCAAGGTCAATGCGTGTGCCGCCTTGGAGGTTCCAATAAGTTGAAATGGAGCGGCTATAGAGAATTTCGTGCTGGCCATCAGAGAATTGCCCCTTGGATAGGGTGCCTTCGGAGCGTAGCCAGAGGCGGTTATAATCGGTGCCGAACCACATTTCACCGTCCCAATGAAAATCTGTTCCTTGGGGGGAGTAGCGCCCTTCGAGTTGGTTAAAGATACCGTGGAACCATGTACTTTGGTCCATCATGACGGGACTCATACCGGGTAGAGAGGTGGGGGCGTTATCCGTAGGGGCATCTGCCGCGTGGTGAATGGTGATGATTTGAGCATGGGCGGACCAAGGGAGGGCGAGCATGCTCAGTACTCCGAGGGTCAATGTGGGGATGATGTGTTTCATGCTCATGCGACGCTCACTGTGCGGAACATGCCGAGATCCATGTGGTAGAGCAGGTGGCAGTGGAAAGCCCACATGCCGGGTTCATCTGCGGTCATGAGGAAGCTCATTGTGCTGCCGGGCTGTGAGATGATCGTGTGTTTACGGGGGTTGTACGCGCCATGGCCGTTTTCGAGTTCGCTCCAGAAGCCATGGAGGTGGATGGGGTGTTCCATCATGGTGTCATTGATGAGGGTAAAGCGCACGCGCTCATTCAGGCGCAGGCGAATGGGGCCGGATTCCGAGAATTTTCGTCCGTTAAAGCCCCAGATATAGCGTTCCATATTTCCGGTGAGGTGGAGAATAATTTCCCGTGAGGGTGGGCGCGGGTCAGGGGATGGTGTGAGGGCGCGGAGGTTGGTGTAGGTTAATACCCGCCTGTTGGTGTTGGACAGGCCATCTCCGGGGTCCCCTAACCGGTCAATGGGATGTGTGGCAACGTTTTGATTTTCGACATTGAGGGGCGGTGGACCGGGATCATCAACTTCTAATGCCGAGGGAGGAGGGGATGTCTTCGGCATCGCCGTGCCGGGCATATCGGCCATCGACATGTGGCTCATATCCATGGCTTGCATGTTCATTCCGCCCATCATGTGATGGGCGTGAGGCATGGTCATACCCGGCATTATGTGATGTTGGGGTGAGGTTTTGTGTATGTCTCCCATCGGCTCCCCCATGGACATACCGGGTTGCATACCGGGCATTGAGGACATGCCATGTTGTGTCATACCCGGCATATTGGCCATGTTCATTGAGTGCTCCATCGCCATGCCGGGCATCGCCATGTGGGGCATTGTCATGCTGTGCATGGTGTGATGGGTCGAATCCGGTTGGGGCATGCCTGCCATGGAAGGCATGGTGGCCATCTTGTCGCTGGTCATCTTATCGTCGGGCATTGCCATGCCGGGCATGTTTTTCATGTCCATGTCACGCATATCCATGCCCATATCGACCATGGTGCGAACGGGGCGTGGGTCCATAGGGGGGATGGGGGCGCGTAGCCCTGTTTGAGGGGTGAGAGTGCCGAGGGCGTATCCGGTACGGTCTTCGCTTTGGGCAAAGAGCGTATAAGCATGGTTTTCGTGGGGTTGGACGATGACGTCGTAGGTTTCCGCGACGCCGATACGGAATTCATCAATTGGTACGGGTTCGACCGGGTTTCCGTCGGCAGCGATCACGGTCATCTCAAGGCCGGGGATGCGGACGTCAAACAGGGTCATTGTTGCGCTGTTGATAAAGCGCAAGCGGATACGCTCCCCCGCACGGAATAGCCCTTCCCAGCCGGTATCGGGTGCGATGGCGTTCATGGTGTATGTATAAATAACGCCGGAGACGTCTGAGATATCGGTGGCGGACATGTTCATTCCGGACCACATCAAGCGGCTTTTTAAGGCAGGGATGACACCGCCATCATGCTGGGATTGCGCGGGTAAGGAGGCGGTGCTGCGCTGCCGGAAATTGTAATAATCATCTTGCATTTTCATATTGCTGACGATTTCGGCCGGGGAGACATCGGTCCATTCGCCAAGCATGATGACGTAATCTCGGTCGCACGGATTGGGTTCTGGGGTGGCAGGGTCAATGATGATGGGGCCGATCAGGCCCTGGGCTTCCTGCATGTTGGAATGGCTATGGTACCAATAGGTTCCATTTTGTTTGATGGGAAAGCGGTATGTGAAGGATTCACCGGGGGCGATGCCGTGGAAGCTCAGTCCGGGGACGCCATCCATACAGGCAGGCACCCGAAGCCCATGCCAATGAATGGAGGTTTCTTCACTCAGGGTGTTGCTGACGGTGATGGAAATTGTTTCGCCTTCTTTGAAGCGAAGCATGGGGCCGGGAACGGTGTGATTGACCGTTGGGGCGTTGAGCGTTTTGCCGTCAATGGTCACGGTTGTGCGGCCGACGGTGAGGTGCCAGTCTGTTTGGGTTGAGGGAGGGATGAGCCCTATCGGGGGTTTGGCTGTTGCGCGGAGTTGCGTTGGCGCGAGGGCCATAAGCCCACTGGCCGCGCTGAGAGACGCGAGAAAACCACGCCGTGTTGGCGGGGTGGTGACACAATTGGTCATGGTACAGAACCGTAAGAAAGGGGTGGGGTTAGCCTCGTTTCTGCACGTGGCGAGGCCATGGTGCAGAGGCTGCGTATTTTCAGACGGTTTGTGGGCGCGGTGGGGGGAGGTCTGGCCGGGCTGGGCTGCCGGGCGGGACGGTGTGTAGTGAGGTGGGGCTTTGCCGGTAGGTGAGGAAAGGCCCGGTGATGCGGGCTGTCACGGGCAGAAATGCCGTGTTGGTGTCACAGGCTATGTGAGCGCAGTTGCCGCAATGTCCCTTGGGTGTGTGTGGTGTTTCTGCATGTAAGGACACTGGCGGTGGGGCATGAGTGGTGCAGCACTCTCGCACGCTGTCCATGGCGTGCATGGTGGCCATGGCTGGTGCTGTGGCGTGATGCATCATGTGCGGTGCAGCGCGGCTTGGCGTTATGGCCAGCAACAACACTGCCTGAAGCAAGCAGAGGAACAGTCGGAGCCGTTCAGGTATTGTGCTGAAACGCAGCATAATGCGGGGCATCATCCATAAAGTTGCATAAGGAAACGCAATTCGACTTGCGAATGATTCTTATCGTACCAATAATTACACGGTAATGAAATTTGCGTGGTAATGGAAGAGGAGAGTGTCGTATGTCGGGAACTGTGCAGGCGGAGAAGCATTCCGCTACGTTGCCGATTACGGGCATGAGCTGCGTTGCCTGTGCGACACGGATTGAAAAACTCCTAAACCGTATAGAGGGCATTCAAGCAACGGTTAGTTTTGCGGGTCAGCGTGCTCTGGTGGTGTCTGACGTTCCCGATGGTATGGCGCAGGCTGTGGCAGCCGTGCGTAAGGCGGGGTTTGATGTGCCGTTGCAGGATGTGGATTACGCGCTCACGGGAATGAGCTGCTCGGCGTGTGCTGCGCGTATAGAGAAGGTTTTGAACCGCCATGAGGGGGTTGAGGCGGTTGTGAATTTCGCGTCTGAGCGCGTGCATATTCGTTTTACGCCGGGTTTATCGTCTCCGGAGCATTTGAAAGCAGCAATCGAGAAAGCCGGGTTTGGGGCTATGACGCTCGGTGCAGGGGAAGAGCGTGCTGCGGGGGCGGTGCGTGATGATGAGTGGCAGAGGGAGTTACGGCGCTTTGGTATCATGAGCGTGCTAGCGCTGCCGCTTATTGTGTCCATGTTGGTAATGCTGGTGACGGGGCGCATGGTTGTGCCGGTTATGGCGCAGTTGGTGAGTGCTGTGCTGGTGATCGGCTGTGCGTTTCCGGTGTTTCGGCGGGCGTATCAGGCATTACGTGCGGCGGCACCGAATATGGATGTTTTGGTGGCGCTGGGGTCTGGTGTAGCGCTGATTTACAGTGTGGCTGTCGTGGTTTTGGGCTTACATACTCCGGTTTATTTTGAAGCCAGTGGGATGATTTTAGTCCTGATTTCGCTTGGTAAGCTTCTGGAGTTCCGGGCGAAGCAACGTACATCGGCGGGGTTGGAGAGTTTGTTAAAGCTTCAGCCGAGTGTTGCGCATGTGGAGCGCGATGGGGTGGTGGTCGATTGTGCTGTGGCCGATTTGAGTGTGGGAGATGTGTTTACGGTACGACCGGGGGAGAGTGTTCCCGTTGATGGTGTTGTCCGAGATGGCGCGTCAGATGTGGATGAAGCGCTGCTGACGGGAGAAAGTGTGCCGGTGCGTAAGGCTGAAGGTGCTGCTGTGAGTGCGGGCACCGTCAATGGGCATGGTGTGTTGCGGGTGCGGGCAACGGGTGTTGGTGCTGATACGGCGTTGGCTCGTATTGTCACGATGGTGGAGCAGGCGCAGGGATCACGCGCACCGGTGCAGAGGATTGCGGATCGGGTTTCGGCGGTATTTGTACCGGTGGTTCTGAGCTTGGCTGTGGTGACGTTATTGGTGAATGGCCTGATAACGCAGAGCTGGGTATCGGGCTTGATTGCGGCGGTATCGGTTTTGGTGATTGCTTGCCCGTGTGCTTTGGGTTTGGCGACCCCTGCGGCCATCATGGTAGGAACGGGCCGTGGGGCGCATCATGGGATTGTGTTTCGTTCTGCTGAGGCTTTGGAACAGGCTGGGCGTTTGACACATATTGTTTTTGATAAGACTGGGACGCTGACGGAAGGGCACCCTGATGTGGTTGGGGTGTATCCTGCGGCGGGTGTGACACATGATCGCTTATTGGCGGTGGCGTCTTCGTTGGAGCAAGGCTCTGAACATCCGTTGGCTCGGGCTATTGTGGCTGCTGCGACCGGTGTTTCCCATGATAACGTGCAGGAGTTTCAGGCCGTTCCGGGGCGTGGCGTGCAGGGTATTCTGCGTGGGGAGCAGGCTGTTTTAGGTACGGAAACATTTTTGAAGGAGAGCGGGTGTGTTTTAGGGGCGGAGATGCCCGGTTTTGATGTGCGTTTAGAAGAGGCACGAGGCCGTACGGTCGTTTTGGTGGCGCATGGTGGCGTTATACTCGGCGCGATTGCGCTGTCTGATACGGTGCGGGCTGATGCGGCGCAGGCATTGGCTGCGTTGAAGGCGCGTGGTGTGCGCTTGAGTATGTTGACGGGGGATAATGAGCGTGTTGCGGCGCTTGTTGGTCACGCTTTGGGCGTGGATGATATTCGGGCCGGTGTATTGCCAGAGCATAAAGCGTTGATTCTGGAGGCGTATAAAGCGGATGGCGGGCGTGTTGGTATGGTGGGGGATGGGGTGAATGATGCCCCTGCTTTGGCTACGGCAGATGTCGGGTTTGCTTTGGGGGCTGGATCTGCTGTAGCGGGAGAGACGGCAGGCGTAGTGTTGATGCGGAACACGCTGTGCTCTGTGGTGGATGCGATGGCGTTGTCACAAGCGACGTTGCGCAAGATACGTCAAAATCTTTTCTTTGCCTTTGTGTATAATATGTTGGGTATTCCACTGGCTGCTTTCGGGTTTTTGAGCCCGGTTTTAGCAGCAATGGCAATGGCGCTGAGTTCAGTGTCCGTGATTACGAATGCGTTGTTGTTAAATCGTTGGCGCCCGATGTGGAGTGAGTGAGGCGTGTTTGGGCGAATGTAAATAAGGCCTGAGCGCCTTCTTCCCAGAGGCCGAGGGGCTCATTCGATCCGATATGGCCACGTGGGCCGATACATCTGAGGTTAGCCTTCCAGAGTGCTGCGAGTGTTTGTGCGCGGTCACGATGAAGCCAAGGGTCATTTTCACTCGCGATGATGGTTGTTGGTGTGTTGAGAGGCGCATTGGGTAAGGGGGCGAAGGCACGAATACGGTCGCTCTCGGGTGTTTGGGCCTGTTCGGCATCGGCCGGAGCAACGAGAAAAGCACCCGCGACTGGGGTGGCAGCTTTTTGTGTTTGGTTTTGGTGCAGCCAACGGGCGCAGAGAATGGCTCCCAAGCTATGACCAATGAGGAGAATGGGTTTATCCGCCCGCTCGGGGGCGTTGATGGCACGTGACAAGGATTGGTCCCATGCTGCGGGGGCTGGGTTATTCCAATCATGTTGTGTTAGGCGATCAAGAGCGAAGGCATGGGACCATTCACTTTGCCAGTGTAAGGGGCCTGAGCCAAACAGGCCGGGGACCAGCAAGAGGTGAAAGCGTTGTTTCAGGGCGATGAATTCTTGACGCAATGCTGTGCGCCCATGAAGTTCCAAGGATGGCGCTGGGGCAGAAAGAGGGGGAAGCCCCTTCTGTGGTGTAGCGATTCTTCTCATGGCTTTTCGCCTTCCAATTAACCACGAAACAAATAGAGGTTAATTGGAAACAACGAAAAATGAAAGTTTTATTTCTCAGCTTTCCGTGAAGTCTTAGGATAAGCCATCAAAAAGTGGGGTAGACAGGTAGCGCTCAGCGAAAGAGGGCGCGATGACGACGATGGTCTTGCCTCGGTTCGTCGGTTGTTTGGCGAGTTCGAGGCCTGCATGGAGGGCAGCACCTGAAGAAATGCCAATGGGAATGCCTTCGACTGCAGCGCAAAGGCGTGCCGTTGCTAAGGAATCATGCTCTGACACTTCGATTATGCTGTCCATGGCACGAAGATCGAGGGTATCTGGCTGAAATCCCGGGCCAATGCCTTGAATACCGTGTGGGCCGGGTTCATCGCCGTGGAGAACTGCGCTTTCGCGGGGCTCGACGCCGTGAATTTTAATGGATTTTTTGTGCTTTCGGAGGCCGTGTGCGATGCCTGAAGCGGTGCCGCCTGTACCGAGTCCTGCGATCACGATATCGACATTGCCTTGTGTATCTGTCCAGATTTCTTGTGCGGTGGTGATTTCGTGGACGGAGGGGTTTGCGTCATTTTCGAACTGCGCGGGCATCCATGCGTCAGGCAGGGTTTCGAGTAATTCGTGGGCACGGTTAATGGCGCCTGCCATGCCTTCTTGGGCTGAGGTGAGTTCTGTTTCCCCACCGATGAGGCGAATCATTTTCCGGCGTTCGGTTGAGGCGTTTTCTGGCATAGTCACGATGAGGCGATAGCCAAGGGCTACGGCGGCGAAAGCGAGAGAGATGCCTGTATTGCCGGAGGTCGGCTCGACCAAGATGGTGCGCCCTGGTGTGATAAGGCCGCGCTCTTCTGCATCACGCAGCATTGCAACGCCGATACGGTCTTTGACAGAGCCGAGTGGGTTGAAGAACTCTAGCTTGATTAAGAGGCGGGCATGCAAGCTCTCTCGATCTGTTAACCGTGGGAGCGCAACGAGCGGGGTGCCGCCGACAGTCTCTAGGAATGAGTTATAAACGCGGCCACGAGGTGCAGCGTAACACTCAAACGGAGCAGGAGGGGCGAGCGGGGCGGTGGGTGAAGGAGCCTTTTTCTTCATGGTGTAATGATAGCATAAAAAACGATGTAGAGGGCAGAAGAATGATGGAAATGAAAAATAACTATATAAAAAAGTAATTACAAATAAAAACCATGCTTTTTAATATAATTGTTGACTCACCTTTTGTGGTGCGTATTATGTTGAGTGTTATCTCTTCATACAAAGGTGCAGATCGTGATGATCCGAATGTGTAGGCGATGTTTGAGCGGTGCGATGCCGAAGAGAAATTTTAGTTTTTTATAATTGCCCGGTGAGAATGATGGCCGGGCGTGATGACGGAATGATACGATCATGCTTGGTTCAACAATTATCGAAAATAATGGTGTTTTTCTTGGGGTGGCTATCCTCATGAGCCAATCAGGGCTACGTCGTTTTTATGCGGCACATGATAGTGTGCGTGCGTTGCATAATGAAACAGTGGATGATTTGGCTACGCTACAAAAGCGGGTTTTACCACTGGCCCGCCGAGGGGCAGCACAGGCGTAATTGAGGCGTCGCACTTAGACGCGGTGCGAACATTTTGTAGCCTGATGCTGGAGAATATCATAAAAACCGTTCCATGGTGGATTCGATATATTCTTCAGTTTCAGGTCTTGGCTTTACGCGTGCCGTTGATGAGCAATTGGAGCGCGCGGTACAGCGTTGCCGTTCTCGTGGTGCGCGTTTAACGGATACACGCCGTTTAGTTCTGGGACTGATTTTGTCTGCCGAGCGTCCAACTGGGGCGTATGATATATTAGCGCAGCTTCGTCCTGTGCAGCCCAATGCGGCTCCGCCGACTGTGTATCGTGCCTTAGACTTCCTGTTGGAGCAGGGGCTTATTCATAAGCTGGAGCGTTTGGCGGCGTTTGTAGGGTGTACGCACGCGATGCTGTGTGATGATGGATGTCATCATCATGACGCTTGGGGGGTGCATCGTGCGCAGTTTCTGATTTGCCATAGCTGCGGCAAGGCATGGGAATTGGAGCAAGAGAAAATTGTTCCTGTTTTAATGGATGCAGCACAGCAAGTAGGGTTTGCGGCAGAAACAGCAACAATTGAAATTGAAGGCGTTTGTGCTCAGTGCAGTGCGGTATGAAGTGAAATTAATAAGGTTCTTTGGGCGACGGGAACGTAATTTTACAGTTTTAGTGTGAGGTTCCCCTCTGATGAAGGGGGGTGCTAAAGGGGTAAAGTAGAATATACGAAAAGCGTTTAATATGTTTTTTTTAAAAGACCGCTATGGTTATAATGCCATATGACTTTATGGAGATTCGTAGATGCTTAATCGTACATGCGTAACGGCTGTGACATTATGTTTAGCTCTGGCTGGTTGTGCCGAAACTCCTATGGGGCCGACAGTACAAGTGTATCCTGCACCGGGTAAAAATTATCAAACCTTCTTGCAGGAGCAGCAATTCTGTAAGACGCAGGCAGAAAGTGCGGTTGCGGGGCAGGCATCACACGAAAATCAACGTGCCCTTCTGGGAGCGGTTGCAACGACGGCTTTGGGTACGGGGTTGGGTGCTGCTCTTGGTGGCGGTGCTGGTGCTGGTATTGGTGCGGCTTCTGGTGCATTGGGGTCAGGTTTGGGTGGCGGGATATACTCGCGTGACCAGCAGGGTGGTATTCAAACGCAGTATAATAATGCTTTCGCGCAATGCATGCTGACCTATCATAATATCCTGCCGGGCTATAATACGCCTGTAAGACCACAAAGCGTGACGATTATTACACGGGAGCATGAGACGTACCGTACATCAGCGCCGCGTCATGGTCTGTCTAAGACGACAACGGATAAAACTGCCGTGACGACGGCAGCGCCAGCGTCATCCGGAACGGCACCGATTAATTTAGACTGAAGATATTATACGGTCTGTAATGATAAAAAAGGCGGCCTTAGAATGGCCGCCTTTTTTGTGGTGATTTTCAGTAAAGAATTAATCTGTAGAGATGTCGGCGTGTATGGCCTGAAAGAATTGATTAGGTGATTCAAAGAGTTCCTGAAATTCAGGGTTGGGAGTGGGAACCCCAAATATTGTGCGTATCAGTGGGATGCCACTGTCCATGTTGCTCTTAATGTTGAGGCGGCCACCGTTTTGTTCCCACCGACCTAAGGGTGTATCGGGCGTATTCGAAGTATCCGTTATTGGGAGCGGGGTATCAGGAACGGCTTTGAGGCGTTTGGTAATATCGCTCGTGTCAATGTTGATTGTGATATTTGACAGTTCGGCGTTCTGCATTTGGTTGAAGAAACGCATAACTTGCAGGGGGGCTTGCATGTTTATGAGTGTAGGCACCGTTTCTAGGACATCATCCGGAACGCCGGAGAAAGATGCATTGAAGTTCCAAGAGAAGCCGTGTTTTAGTTCACCATGGGTTTCGAGGCTGAAATGCCCATTATGGAGGTGATATGACGCGCTCATATCACCCGTGAGTGAGGTGTATCCAAGGGCGAGCAAGGAGGCTCTGTCTCGTGGTGCTATGATAGGACATGATGTCGCTGTCGTGAGGGAGCACTCAATGCCTGAAGCAGCGATCTGTATGTTTGCCGGGAGGGTGCTGCCTATATCTGCGTGTGTAATGGAGAGGCGTGAAATCCCGACTTTGTCATGTGTTGGGGTGAGGATCGTGACGTCGTGCAACGTGACGTGCCCCCATGGAGACGCTGATACAGAAGCATATTGAAGACGGGATGATAATCCGTTTTGCACTAAGAAGCTGTGTATTTTTTGATCCGCGATTCGACTTGCCTCATGTGAGACACCCCAATAGGCGATCACTCCGATAGCCAGAATTGCTGCGGCGCCAATTTTAAAGGTTTTTCCATACCGTTCTAGGAATTCACGTCGCTTTTCAGGGTTGGAAAGCGTTTTTTGTGCCCCTTGCGCGGCTGTGCTGCCCTGTTGGTAAATATGGGTGGCGATGTTGTTGAGTTGCGCGCCTTTTTCTCTCCCCAAATCGGCCAAGCGGCTGGTTTGTTCAGCCCAATCAATATCGGGCTGTGTAGAGCTGGAGGGTGCAGAGTGTGATTTGTGTGATGTGCTGTCAGTGACCTCTGAGGGTATAAGCAAGGAAGAACAGGGAGAGCCTTTAGCAAGGGGAGACGTGTTTTTTTTGGGATGCTCTGTCATCGCTTTGGGCCTTAGTCACCAGATGGTGTGATATGATCGCGGTGGTGTTCACGCTGCCATGCAAGTTCGTCACGGATCATGAAAATGACGAGCGTGAGTTCGCTGGAAATACGTGTGAGGATAACACCGATAATAGTCACTAGCGTGCCACTGATGAGGCCAAGGAAGACGCCAAGAAGTGCAGCGAGGATGGTTGAACGGCCAGTGGCTTCTGCGCCGCCGATCATGGCGGTGATGACGGAGGCGAAGGTGACGAGGCCACTCAAGCAGCAGAAAATAACGCCGACATAGAACAGAAACTTAATAAACTTTGGTGTGATGAGTGTATCGAAGGTTAAAAGTGCACGCATGATGTTTATGTCCTTATAAATAGAATGGTTTATTGAGAGGATACATGGTTATTTTGCAAATACTCACAGAGGGCTTGCACGTTCGCTGCATCTTCACAGGTGGAAGATGTGCATGTGTGCAGGTTGGTCACTGTCATTTCAGCCGGTGGAAATGTGTCTTTTGAAGAGACGCTGACAGTACCATGCACGATATACCATGTATCGTTCTTGAGAGCTTCATGCCCTTTGGGGAGCGTGAGGTTCAAGTGTCCCGGCCATGCGGTGGACACGTGTTGTGTGCCACTGTCATCTGTATGGACGAGTAAAATAGCGGGTACGGGTTGTTGGTTGCGTAAGGCATTCGCTCTTACGTTGCGCATGGTATCGAGTGCGGGAAGAGAAAAGCCATTACTCTGCGTGACCCATGCGGCTAATTTTTGGGATTTTGACGCGTATTGTAAGGAGTTTGTGAGGCGCTCTAGTTTTTCGGCGCGTTCTGCTGCGGCAGCGTGAGCGGCTTCGGAGGCTTTTTCTTCTACTTGCTTTTGCAAAATAGCAGCAATCGCAGAGTGGTTGACCTCTGATAAAAGCGCCGTTTTTTGGTCATCACGATAAAATTTTACGTCATCCAAAGGGGCATCAAGGGTGGGGTCTTGGTTGTTATTGAGTGTGGTGAGGTCTTGAGGGTTAATGGTGAAAGTAAACGTAGTCACGACATCACGGTTTACATATCCATAATGCGTACGGCTTTTGATGAATTGGGCGGCATCTTCGGCAGAAATGGGGGCTTGTAGGGTCAGGGGAGTCTGGGAAAAATTGAGTGAGATGCTGTTGGGGAGTGAGGTATTGTAGGTCGAGCAGGTGGGGCGGAGTGTTAAATGTGTTCCGTTAAGCTCTACGGGAAAGGATTGGGTATTAAAATTATACTCTCCGAATGTCGTGCTGAGAGTAATGCTGATGTGCCCTTGGGGCATGTTGGATGCTGTGTTCGCGAGTGAAGCGCGGGCCGTATTTAAAAGGCCATGCAGGCGGAATTCATCTTCATGCGTGTCGTTCCACTCGTGCCGGAAGAAGATATAAGCCCAGCATTTTTGAGCGTTCTGATCATCAAGTAAGGCTGGGTTTGCGCGTGCCATAAGCGCGAGAACGGCCATATACCCTTCGGGAACGGGTGTGTAAGGGGGCGAGGCGAGGGGTTGCGTCGGCGTAGGCGGTGTGCTCGCCGTTGGTGTTGGTGTTGGTGTTGGTGTTGGTGTTGGTGTTGGTGTTGGTGTTGGTGTTGGTGTTGGTGTTGGTTGGGGGGAGCTGTCAGAAAGGGTGAATTGCCAGCCCGTGGCACTGGTTGCGTTGAGATGTCGTGGGATTGTGCCGTTTTGAACAACGGCAATATCAATGGTCTGGACGTCGTGACAGTTTGGGTCTGCTGCGAGGCGACGCCCTAATTTTTGCGCGAGGGTTAATTGCTGCTCTGGGCTGCTGATGTCACGGCTGTCGGGTGTAATTAGCATGGTGAGGTGTAATGTCGAAACACGACAACGTGTTGTTGGGTCTATATAATTAATGTCGATATTATGTTGAGCCGAATGCGCAAATGTCATGTCGTCTGCCGCAGCAGGAAATGCGCTTAGGCAGTAAATACTGGATCCAATAAGGCTAAAAACAAGAAATTTATTAATTTTTTTGTAAAAGCGATGTGACATTAATAACCCCGCATCAGTGCAAATATCATAATTTTCTTATCTAATTTTTATATGGTTTCATATTGTATGAAGCAATCATTATTTTTCCAAATAGAGAGATTTAAGTGGAGGTGGTATTCTGTCTGGGTATTGAAACTGTGCTATGGGCGCAGTTCAGTACGAATGTGCAGCAGGGTATAAGGTGATGGTGATGGAGAGTGTCGGTCTTCTTGCGGAAGTAACGCGCGGTAACCGCGTTGAATCCCAGCATTTTGGTCGTGCTGTTGTGGTGGACGCGCATGGTCAGGTGGTGTGGTCCTGTGGTGACCATGATGCTGTGACGTATCCACGTTCTACGGTGAAAGCTCTTTTAGGCTTGGAACTGGTGGAGAGTGGCGCTGCGGAGCGTTTACAATTGTCTGATGCGGAGTTGGCTCTGACCTGTGCGTCTCATGGTGGTGAGGCGGCGCATGCGGAGGTTGCTTTACGCCTTTTGCAGCGCGTTGGGCGCGGGGTGGAGGCGTTAGAATGTGGAGCGCATTGGCCGACTTATGAACCTGCGGGGCGTGCATTGGCTCAAGCGGGGCAGCAGGCTTGCCCACTGCATAATAACTGTTCTGGTAAGCATGCGGGGTTGATCTGTCTGGCGTGTGATTCGGGGGTAGATCCAGAGGGGTATATTGAGCCCGACCATCAGATCCAAAAACGGGTGACGCGTGTTTTGGAAGAGGTGACAGGTGCTGCGCATCGTGAAGAAGAGCGCGGAACAGATGGATGCTCTATGCCGACTTATGCGATCCCGTTACGGGCTTTGGCGCATGGTTTTGCTCGTTTTGGAAGTGGCGTCGGTTTAACGGCAGATCGGGCGCGTGCGGCGAAGGTTCTGCGGGAGGCTGTCGCAAAAGAGCCTTTCATGGTCGCGGGAACGGGACGGTATGATACTGCGTTGATGAAGGAACTCGGCTTGGGGGCGTTTATCAAAATGGGGGCAGAAGGCGTCATGGTTGCGGCTTTGCCTGATGAAGGCCTCGGAATCGCGATTAAGATCAATGATGGTGCTAATCGGGCTGCTGAAGTGGCCATGTCTGCGTTAATGGCACGTTTTGGTGGTTCAGCTTTGCTGGGTAAGGCCGCTTCTAGTGGTGTGTTAGAGCAGACGGCGCATCAGTCTTTGCGGAATTGGCAAGGGCGAGATGTCGGTATCATTCGGGCAGCGTCAATTTTACGGAGGAGTGATAGTTCAAAATGACAGAACAAACTGAGACGACCCCTATCAGTCCGGTGACGGATGAGGATGCGTCCTTATTTGATGCAACGCGCTTTAAAATTATTGCCATTGGCGTGATTGCGGCTTTGGCAGGGCTTATGTCTGGCCTAGACATCGGCGTTGTCGCTGGGGCTTTGGATTTGTTCGGGAAAGAGTATCACGCCTCGACCATTGCTCTGGAATGGGTGGTGAGTGCGATGATGGCGGGGGCGGCTGTCGGCGCGTTGAGTGCGGGTCGTATGTCTCATAGCTTAGGTCGTAAGCGCTCTTTGATCTTGGGGGCTGCGATTTTTGTGGGGGGTACAGTTGGCTGTGCGGTGTCATGGTCTGTGCCGTCTATGATTGTTTTTCGCGTGATTATGGGCGTTGCTGTCGGTATTTCAGCCTTCACGGCACCTTTGTACTTGTCTGAAATTGCGAGTGAAGAATCGCGCGGTGCGATGGTGTCGACCTACCAGCTAATGGTGACGGTTGGGATCTTCATTGCTTTTTTGTCCGATACGTATTTTTCATATTCTGGGAGCTGGCGTTGGATGTTCGGTGTGGCTGGTATTCCGGCTATACTCTTTCTGGTCGGCGTGTTGTTTCTGCCGTATAGCCCACGTTGGTTGGTGATGCAGGGGCGGCATAAAGAAGCACGGCAAATTCTTTTGGATTTGCGGAATGATCCGTTGGAAGCGTCTAAAGAGATCCGCGCTATTCGTGAGCAGCTTGAAACGAAGCAGGAGGGGTTCAAGCTTTTTCGGACGAACCCAAATTTTCGCCGTTCGGTCGCTCTAGGGGTAATGTTGCAGGCGATGCAGCAACTCGCAGGCATTAACATCGTGATGTATTATGCGCCAAACATTTTGGCGGCTGCGCATTTTGATCAGCATGCACAAATGTGGTGCACGGCGATTATCGGTTTGGTCAATATGTTAGCCACGTTTGTTGCTGTGGGGCTTGTTGATCGCTGGGGCCGTAAGCCTATTTTGTATTGTGGTTTCTCGGTGATGGCTGTGGGTATGGCTGTGCTGGCTGTGCTGCTGAGTGGCGGGATGCATACGCAGTCCTCACAGATTGCGGCTGTTTTCTTGCTGATGATTTTCTGTGCTGGGTTTGCGATGTCCGCAGGGCCGTTGATGTGGGTTCTATGTTCTGAAATTCAGCCTCTTGGCGGGCGTGATTTTGGTATTGCCGTGTCCACCTTCACAAATTGGATGACCAACCTTGTCGTTGGTGTGAGCTTTCTTTCCCTTATGGAAACTTTTGGAACGGCTGGCACGTTTTGGCTCTTTGCCGGCCTTAACGCGTTGTTCCTCTTGCTGACTATTCTTTTTGTTCCTGAAACCAAGGGGATGTCACTGCATAGGATTGAAGATCGTTTGATGAAGGGAGTTAAGCTTCGTCGCCTTGGACGTTGAGCGCCGGATATGGAGTGCAGTGCATGCTGCACTCCGATGACGGTCTTTGTCGGAGGACATTCAGGTGAAATGGATTAATGCGCTTCTGGATCGTTTAGGTTCGTTATTGAATGCATACAGAAATCAGTGTGTTTATTTACTTTATTATTTATTTTTATTGAGATTTTTGACATTATTTACATCTGTAATTGTTTTTTTTATAGCCCTTATTTTAAAGAGGAGGGCTGTTGATTCTGCTTTGTTTCATATCGAGCGCTTGTTGAATTTTTTTTATATTGATGTGATTATTTCTTGCACGACCCTAGGGGTTTTTGGGTTGTGTTATTATATTGCTCCGCCAAGTGAGCCGGGTATGTGGGAATTGGTGTATATTCTGCCCGTAGGTCTTTTCTTGGCGTGGAATGTTGTGCTTTTAGTCTCACTGGTGAATGGTATCTGCGCGTTTTCAGCGCGGCCCTCGGAGAGGCCGGCGAGCATGCGTACAGTACGTCTCTGATCTCATCGGGGATATGTCCTAAGGTGGTGTTAGCGGGTTTCGGCTTGTGCTGCCACATGATCTGAGCACCTTGAACAATGTGGTGTTATTGCGATCTTCAGGCGGAAGAGGCATGCGCTTGCAGTGGATTTTGAGCATAAGAGCTGGTCGTATCTTCGGTGAGGTGGTCACCTAGTGATCCGCACGAGATCTGGTATCGTGGCAGGTGTTTCACGCGTGAAGCGTATGATCAAAAATGGCTAAAAAGTGCTCAGGCAGGGGAGCTTGTGCAGTTAAATTTTCCTCTGGAAGGGTGACAGTGAGGCCGCGCGCGAGAAGGTGGAGGCCATGTGAGTGCTGCTGGCCATAGACGTTGTCTCCGAGGATGGGGGTGCCAAGGATGGCGCAGTGAATACGCGCTTGGTGGGTGCGTCCTGTTTTTAGGTCAAGCTCCAGAAGGCTTTTGCCGTCTTTATGTGTGAGCACGCGCCAATGTGTTTCAGCATGATCTCCCTCGGGGTCACTGATCATGCGCCAGCCTGTTGGTGTTGTATGTTTTTTGAGGGGTACTGTGAGGGTGCCTTCTTCGTTGGGAGGGCGTCCGTTGACAATGGCCCAGTAGGTTTTGTGTACATGGCGTTGTGTGAAGGCATTTTGGGCCGCGATAAGCGCAGTTTTCCGCCGTGCGATCAAGAGGCAGCCTGATGTATCTCGGTCAAGCCGATGGACGAGCCACGGCCCCCCGCGAGGATGCGGGACGAGGCGGGTTTCAACGCTATCTGGTGTGCGGGGGCCGGGATGTACGGCAAGGCCACTGGGTTTGTTGATGATCAGGTAGTGTGGACTGGTGTAGAGAAGAGGGAGGTCTTGTCCTGCCCGGAAGAGGGCAGGGCTTTTCTTGATGCCTGTTAAGGAAGGGGGTTTAGTCTTCATCAGTTTGGCGGCGGACTAGAATTTCGCGCTTCCCGACGTGGTTTGCGGGACCGATGATGCCTTCTTTTTCCATTTGTTCAATCAGCTTGGCAGCGCGGTTATAGCCGATTGAAAGATGGCGCTGGATGAAGCTTGTGGAGGCGCGGCCTTCACGTGTAACGATCTCAACAGCTTGGTCGAAGAGGTTATTCTCACCATCACCGCCACTGGACGCACCACTGCTTGCGCGTGGGGCTTCTTCTTCCTCTCCAGAGACGACGTCATCATTATAGATTGGATCGCCCTTGGTACGGAGATCGGCCACGACGGCTTCAACTTCATCATCAGCGACGAAGGGGCCATGGACACGGGTGATGCGGCCGCCGCCTTGCATGAAGAGCATATCGCCTTGTCCCAGCAGTTGTTCAGCGCCTTGTTCTTGTAGAATGGTACGACTGTCGAACTTACTGATGACTTGGAAAGAGATACGGGTTGGGAAGTTGGCCTTAATCGTGCCGGTAATGACGTCAACTGACGGGCGTTGTGTGGCCATGATGACGTGGATACCGGCAGCACGGGCTTTTTGAGCAAGGCGCTGTACAGCAGTTTCAATTTCCTTGCCTGCGACCATCATGAGGTCTGCCATTTCGTCAATAACAACCACGATATAGGGGAGGTTTTCGAGCGGGACTTGCTGTTCGTCAAAGACGGGTTTGCCGGTTTCAGGGTCAAAGCCGGTTTGGACGCGGCGTGTGACCATTTCGCCGGTGCCGCGGAGTTGTGCAACGCGGTCGTTGTAGCCCCCGATATTACGCACTTGTAGATGCGCCATAAGGCGGTAACGGCGGTCCATTTCCTGCACGGTCCATTTGAGCGCACTAACGGCTTTTGTGGGTTCTGTTACGACGGGCGTGAGGAGATGCGGGATGCCGTCATAAATCGACAATTCGAGGATCTTGGGGTCAATCATGATCAGGCGGCACTCTTCCGGGCTAAGGCGGTAGAGGAGTGACAAGATCATAGCGTTCACGCCGACGGATTTACCAGAACCTGTCGTACCAGCCACCAGAAGGTGCGGCATTTTTGCGAGGTCTGTATAAATCGGTGCGCCGGAAATGTCTTTGCCGAGAGCGATTTTGAGGCGGCCTGGTGCGTTCTCCCATTCGGCTGAACGGAGGAGCTCTGAGAAATAGACGGTTTGGCGCTTCGCATTTGGCACTTCGATGCCAATGACGTTACGGCCGGGGACGGTGGCGATACGCACGCTCAAGACGGAGAGAGAGCGTGCGATATCATCGGCCAAGCCAATGACGCGTGATGAACGAATACCCGGCGCAGGTGTGAGTTCGTATAGTGTAACGACGGGGCCTGCGTGGATGTCACCAATCTCACCTTGGACGCCGTAATCAGACAACACGCCTTCGAGCATGCGGGCTTTGCGTTGTAGATCTTCGTCTGACGGGGCGTTGTTGGCGGCATGTGGAGGTGGTGGGTTTAGGAGTGCCATGGGGGGGTGTTCCCAGCCGCTAGACACGGGCGTGCGGGTGGTTGCGGCGGCTGGCGTGGGTGATGGTGCTTGGGTCTGATGTTGTGGTGTCACAGGTGCAGGGCGCTCTGGGCGTAGGCGTTCCAGAAAGCTGCGCTTAGGCTGTGTGGTAGGGGAGGGGGCACCAAGTGGGGTTGGGGGTGCTTCATCTTCTCCCTCATCAATGGGAGAGCGGGTCTCTGGAGGTGTTGCGCGGTGCCGTTCAATTTCTGCCAAGCGTTCAGCGTAACGGTTGGCGGGTGCTTCCACGATAATGGGTTCTGAGGGCGGTTGATGTGTGGCTTCGGGCGTGGGGGGGAGGTCATGTGGTGTGGTGTCTGCTGGTGGGTGCATCCAGCCTGTATTCTGCGGCACGAAGGGTTCTGGGGCGTTGACGGGCGCTGCGCGGTTGAGATTACGCTTTAAGAATGACAGGGGGGCTGTGTTGGGGGCTGGTGTTGAGCCGTCAGCATTTTTGCGTGTGGGGGTATTGGGTGAGTTATAATACTCATAATCACGCGGATTAGGGGGGGCGGGTGTTGTGTCCGGCGCTGTATGTTCTCCGCTTATGCGGCGTGCGAGGAGGATGGGTTGACGTGCGAGGGTGAGAATACCGTTGCCGAGGGCGCGCCATTCACGCCATTGAAGGCCCATGGCGAGGGGTAGTAGCATGCCCATCAGTAAGAACACTAAGAAGAGTGCGATGGTGCTACCGGCGCTGCCGGCTTCTGCACGGGCGGCATCGAGTAAATGTGTTGCACAGGAGTGCCCGAGTTCTCCGCCGAGGCGCGATTCTGTTGGCCATGGGATGTCGAGACCGGGAATGAGTTCGGCTAAGGTACCGATAAAGGCGGCACCTGCAGGGAGAAGGGCAAGAGCGGCAAAAATACGGATGACGGCCATGCCAAGGTGGTGGTGGCGGACCATGCGCCATGCCCATGCCAGCAGTACGATAATCGGGAGACCACTGCCAAGGCCGAACCATTGGATCAGAGCGTCCGAAATGGTGGCGCCAGTTCGGCCCAAAAGATTGGTTGGGCTTGTGCCGGTGGATGTGTTGAAAGATGGATCGAGTGGATTAAAGCTCCACAGTGCCAGTGCAATGCCGACGGCCAATATGAGGAATACGAGGCCTAGAAGCTCAAGTAAGCGGGCATTGACTGCAGTACGAAGGCCGGGTGGCATGGAGCGTTTGCGGGCTTCGTTCAGTGTTTCACGCATCGCGTTGGTCGATCGGCTGAACACGGCCAAGTTTTTCACCCCGTCTTTTAGAATGTATCCGTCATCTGTACGGCCACACCGCTCATGATGAGCCTGTGTAGCCTCTGCATACAGAACGTATCTTAAGAAACAATGCTTGAATATTTCCAGATTGTCACTTTTGCAGCCCCAAAGCGACGTTCTGCCAAAATTTCAGGTTTGTTTGTCTCATCTGGCTCGGCATTTCCCTGCACTTTGGCCAAAATATTGTGTCGAGTTAATGGCGTAGGGGGAACGAAGTCCTCTTTCGCGCCGGTTTCGGCGACGATGAGTGCACCCTCAGCAAGCCAGCCGGTACGGCGCAGTGCGGCGATACCCGATTCGACTAAGTTTTTCCCGTAAGGAGGGTCAAGAAACACAAGGTCGTAGGGGCGTTCAGCGCGTGGAGGGTGCGTGGTGCTGCATGATAGGACGCGGCTGCGGTCCCGGAGTTGGAAGGCGGTTAGGTTTGCGCGGAGGGCATTGAGTGCGTTGCGGTCCCGCTCAATGAATGCAGCATGTTCAACGCCGCGTGATAGGGCTTCAATACCCAGTGCGCCCGTGCCAGCATAAGTGTCCAGGACGGTCGCGTTTTCGAGGGCTTCGCGGCCATACCATGGGGCATGAACCAGCATGTCAAAAATAGCCTGACGTGCACGGTCTGATGTGGGGCGTGTGGTGTTGCCTGAGGGCGCAATGAGTGCGCGCCCTTTGAGTGAGCCGCCGACAATCCGCATAGATTAGTGGCTCCCTTTTGAGGTGTGGAGTTCGGGGATTTGTTCACGCAGCGTTTTACCCGCAACTTCAGTCAGCTCACGCGCTTTTAATGAACCGAGCTGGAAGGGGCCGTAGGAAAGGCGGATCAGGCGGCTGACATGGAGGTTGAGACCGCGCATCACGTTACGAATTTCACGGTTTTTGCCCTCACGGAGGCTGACCGTGAGCCATGAATTATCGCCCTTACTGGAATCGAGTTCAGCTTCGATGGAGCCGTAGCGGATGCCTTCAAACTCAAAGCCATCGATCAGGGATGCAAGGCGCTTTTCGTCCACAACACCGAAGACACGTACGCGGTAGCGGCGGATCCACGCATTGCCGGGCAGTTCTAGGCGGCGGGCCAGTTCACCGTCATTGGTGAGGAGCAAAAGACCTTCCGAATTAATATCCAGACGCCCGACGCTAATGACGCGTGGTAGGCCGGGGGGCAGAGATTCGAAGACGGTCGGGCGGCCTTGTGGGTCTTTATGCGTGGTCATCAGGCCGTCTGGCTTGTGGTAACGCCACAGGCGGGTGCGGTCTGGGTGGTCAATGGGTTTGCCATCAACGATGACGATGTCGCCGCGCTGCACAAAGGTCGCGGGATGCTCAATGGTTTTTCCGCCAATGCGGATGCGGCGCTCGGTGATCATACGCTCAACATCACGGCGGCTGGCGACGCCGGCGCGGGCGAGATATTTGGCAATACGTTCGCCACGAGGTTCGTTAGTGTTTGAGTCGGTGTTTGGATTGGTGTCTTCGGTCATCGGCTTGCCTCCACGAGGGCCGCATACAAGCGTTGGTCCCCGGGGTCGAGAGAGAATTCAGGATGCCATTGTACACCAATGGCAAAACGGGCGTGTGTTAACTCGATTGCTTCAATAACACCATCAGGGGCATGGGCGGAAATGCGGGCTGTTCCGGCATGGTGTACTGCTTGATGATGGGCAGAGTTAACGTTCATCGTTGTGTTGCCAACGATGGATGCGAGGAGGGTATTTGGCACGAGCGTGACGGTATGTCCTGGCTCATGGCGTGGGTTAGGTTGTTCGTGTCCAGCCTCGGGCGGGAGGTGTTGAATGAGTGTGCCGCCAGCTTCAACGGCGAGAAGCTGCATGCCGCCGCAAATGCCGAGGATAGGGATGTCACGCTTGAGCGCTGCTTTGAGCAAGGCGTGTTCTGCACGTGTACGCTCAGGGCGCGGGCTTGTTTCGGGGGCTGGTGGTGCGTTGTAAAGCGCGGGATCCACATCGAACGCGCCGCCTGTGATGACGAGTGCGTCGAGGCGCTCCACCATCGCGTCTGCAGGGGCATCGTATCCGAGGCAGACGGGGAGTGCACCAGCATGGGAGAGGGCCGTTAGGTAGTTTTCACGGATGGCATGAAATGGATAGCGGGAAAAAGAGTTTTCGCCACCGCTTTCATGATCAAGTGTCAGGCCGATAAGGGGTCTGTGCATGGTGTTCTTTTGAACTGTTTGTGCCGGAATGTCTGTTCTTTTTTGTAAAAAATGCTCAAAAAATCATCGTGTCGTGATGTGTAGAAGGCTGGTGTGGGGATGAAAAGGGAGCGCTTGGACGTTGAGGGGGTAGTTTGCTCTGATGTTGGGGCCGTGATGGACCATGCTTTGGTGTATGCGCATGAAGCGGCTTTGGTTGGTGAAGTGCCAGTGGGGGCGGTGGTTTTGGGGCCAGATGGGACGGTTGTGGCCGTTGGGCGGAATGAAGTGGAAGCGTGCCATGATGCGTCTGCACATGCGGAGCTTTTGGCGATGCGCCGTGCGGCCCAGCGTTTGGGGACGCCGCGTTTATTGGGTTGTACGGTTGTGGTGACGTTAGAGCCATGTGCGATGTGTGCTGCGGCGATGGTGCATTTTCGGTGTGAGCGTGTGGTGTTTGGGGCTTATGATCCGAAAGGTGGTGGGGTGGAACATGGTGCGCGTGTGTTTGAGCGGCCGGGGTGTTTGCATGTGCCGGAAGTGATTGGTGGTGTGCGGGAGCGTGCTTCAGCGCAGATATTGCGCGATTTTTTTCGTCAATTACGTGCGAGGTCGTAATAGCTTACGGAGTTTTCACGCAGCGGCCAGCTTGCAGAATGGTGTGTGTCTTCATAACTGTAGGGAAGGATACGGCTGAGTGTCTGTAAGCGCTTTGTCGGCGGTTTACGACTTTCACTGTTATGTAAAAGGACAATCGGAACAGCTATGACCCAACGTTTCCGTTCTTCTCTTGCTGCTTTTGCTGTGAGCACGGCGCTTTTGGCCACGACGGCTATGGGTGGTGTGTCCAGTGCTTATGCGGATACAGGGGCCATTAAGCCGCAATCAACGGTGCAGGCGCTGCCGAATTTTGTGAACCTCGTAAAGGAAGTGAAGCCTGCTGTTGTGTCGATTACGGCGCATATCAAAGCAGATGTGGCTGAGCAGGAAGAGGGTGGCCCAATGGGGCAAGGTGGCGGCGGTGGCATGCAGGAAATGCCTTTCCCCTTCCCTTTTCCGTTCCAAATGATGCCTCAGCAGCAACAGCCAAACCGTACGGTTGAAGCGCGAGGGTCAGGGTTTATCATTTCCTCTGATGGTTATGTCGTGACGAATAACCATGTGGTGAATGGTGCGACGAAGGTAAGCGTAACGCTGGATGATGGCACCACGCTGCCTGCTAAGGTTATTGGGCGTGACCCTAAGACCGATGTGGCGTTGTTGCGCGTGAAGCCAACGGGCAAGTTGCCGTTCATTGAACTGGGTGACTCGGACGATGTTCAGCCGGGTGAATGGGTGATTGCTGTTGGGAACCCTTATGGGCTGGGCGGTACGGTGACGGCTGGTATCGTGTCGGCTCTGGGACGTGACCTGCATTCTGGTGCATATAACGACTTTATTCAGGTTGATGCGCCGATCAATCACGGGAACTCGGGTGGTCCGCTCTTTACGCAGGATGGAAAGGTTGTGGGGATTAACTCCATGATCATTTCACCGAATGGCGGCGGCTCGATTGGTATTGGCTTTGCTATTCCGTCCAACACGGTGAAGTCTGTGGTCGACCAGTTGGAAAAGACTGGTCATGTGATCCGTGGATATCTGGGTGTTGAAGGCCAAGACATTAGCCCGACGATGGCGCAAGCACTGAACTTGAAGCCTTCTGAGCCGGGCGCTCCGCCGCATGGTACGCTCGTGGCGTCGGTTATGAAGGGTAGCCCTGCGGAAAAGGCGGGCGTTAAGAGCGGTGATGTGATTTTGACGCTGAATGGCCATGATGTGAAGAATGGTCATGACTTGGCTGTGCGCGTTGTGGGTATTGTGCCGGGTGCGAAAGCGACGCTGGGTATTCTGCGTGATGGTAAGACGGTGGATGTGCCGTTTACGGTCGGTAATATGGCCGCGCAGGACCATGCGCATGGTGACAGTGAGTCTTCTGCATCAGAAGGGACGGGTAAACTTGGGGTTGCTCTGGCGGCATTGACGCCGCGTGCGCGCCAAGAGCTTGGGCTGGATGAAAGTGTGCAAGGCGCTGTGGTGGCGGACGTGACCCAAGGTTCACCCGCGGATCAGTCCGGTATTCGTCCGGGTGATATTATTGTAGCAGTTGGTAATCATGTGACGCCGACGCCGAAATCGGTTGTGGCGCAAGTGCATGATGCTCTGGGGCATAAGCAGCCGCCGCTGTTGCGTATTTTGCGTGATGGGCAGCAGTTGTTTGTTGCTGTGTCCCCCAATGGCAGTGGGGATGATGATTCTGGCGAATAAAACGCTGGTTTTAGAAACGTAGAAAGGGAAGCCTTGTGGCTTCCCTTTTTTTGTTGGGTTCTGATTCTAATTCGGCTTTGGTTCCTCGGGCCAGAGGGGGCCGAGGAAGGGGTATGAGGCGATTATTCAAACGTACCAGCAACGGTGACGATGGTGGCAAAGCCTGTGCCTACGCTGTAAGAGGGCTGTGATGCGGACAGGGTTTTGCCATTGACGCCGCGTGTTGCGTTGGCGGCACCTGAGAAGCCGTTGACTTGTGCCAGATAGTGGCTGTCCCCCACATTCATCATGCTGAGCATGGCTTTAGGATGAATGCGCCCGACTTGTGGCAAGTAGCGGCCCAAAGAGACGTCAGATGTGATGTAGGAGGGGATGGATTGGTCGTTCATGAGGGTGGAGTATTGTGAATCTGTGTAACGCAGGTTGAAGTTCCCGAAATTGGTGCCGTCATCATAGGTTAGGCCCAATGATCCGGTGAATTTCGGGGAGGCGACTTCCTGCTTGCCTTTTGAGGCGAGGTAATCCCCTTGATATGCGACGTTATTGCCGATCCGTGTATGCATAAACTGCCCGGCGGCATAGGCACTGATATGGTGCCATGGTGCGGTGGAGAGTTCGGCTTGGATGCCTTGAGCGCTTTCACCGCCGGCGTCAATCGGCTGGGAGACCATGATGCTGGAATTGGGCAGGTAGGAGGCGCTGGTGATCTGGTGGTGGGTTAGATTGTAATTAAAGAGCGCGAGGTTGAACATGACGGGGCCATAATGGCGGAAGCCGATTTCTTCTCCGATCATGTATTCTGGGCGGAAGTTTTGGAGAGGGACAGAGACTGGGACTGGGGTTGTGAAGGTGTAGACCGGCACTTGTGCTTGGAAGGATGATGGAGCGCGGTAGCCAGTGGTGCCATTGATATAGACTTGGTTTTGGTCGTTGATTTGATAGCTGATCAGGACCTGCGGGGTGGGTACGAAGATATTTTTGACGGATTTGATATTGGCCGCGCCCGGTAGGTCTTGGCTGAAGCTTCGTGAGATCATGTTTGTCCGCAGGCCAGCGTCAATCGTCAGGCGATTATTGAGCAGCTTAATTTGATCTTCGAGGCCGATGGCGTTGAGTTGTTGGAAGCCATTAATGTTGTATTGGCTTACGGAGATGTCGTTAAACGCGGTTAGGTAGCCGTTATTTTTGGTGTACTGACCGGTGGCATCGACGGGGTAGTGGTTCTGGTATTCTGTATGAACGGCGTATGAGTACCAGTATGAGAGTTTCAATGTGTTGTTGTTATGATGCCATGCGCCGACAAGATTAAGCCCGCTGGAGGTTTGGACCCATGGGTGAATACTAATGGCGGTGACGGTGCCACTTTGTGCGGAATATCCGTTCAGTGTGGCGTATTTCTGGGTGCCAACATAGCCGTTTGCGATGGGGATATTGGCGCCGTAATTGTTCGGGCCGAAGGTTTCAATGGCGTATGGTTCTGCATCAAGGCTGAGGCCTGAGCCGAAGTCAAAATGGTTTTTGAGGGCGCCGACAACAGCGTTGGTCGCTTTCGTGTTGAGTTTATAGAAGAAGGTATCACCCTTCGTATATGTGGCGTGGGTGGTGTAGCTGGTGCCGTAGGTGCGCCATTGTGCCAGAGTTGGGTACACCCATTCGGTTTGGTTGGCCTGGTTATAGCTGAAAATCAGCTCTGAGCTGCTGGCGGGTGTCCAATGTTTTTCAACGGCGGAATCAATGTGCCAGCGGTCCATTTGGCCGGGGCCGCGCCAGAGATTAGCGCTGGAATAGGAGCCAGAGGCAAAGGCGCGGAAGCCGCTATTATGAATATCCCCGGTATCAAAGCGGATAAATTCTTTGTTGGTGCTGTGTGTGCCGCCTGAGGCTTCGGCATAAACGGCCATTTTGTCCGATGGGTGGCGCAGGGACATGCTCATTTCTGCGCCGTCCGCATTGTAGGTTGGTGCGGTGAGGTCTGAGGAGCCTTGGCTTACGGAGACGGAGCCGAGGTTTTCGTTATCGACCATGGCGGAGGTGTAGGCGCCGTATGAGAAGGGGTCAGCCAAAGGGACACCTTCATAGACGAGGCCAATCTGCGTTTGGTCTAGGCCACGAATATGAATGCCTTCAGAGGAGGTGCTGAGGGGGCCTTCATTGGTTGTTTGGACGCCGGGTAAGCTGGAGACGAGTGTGCCCGGTGAAACGGTGGGGGATTGTTTGGAAATATATTCTTGGGTGACGGCGCTAATGGATTTGGGTTCTGTCTGACGGACCATCATGCCCCCGCCGAGAACGTGGCGGTGGCCGCGCACGCTGTAATTATCAGCCTGTGTGCTGTTCATGTCATGTGGAGCACTGTGTTGTGTTGGCTTTTTCACGGTATTTTTTGTGTTTGGTGCGGCGTGCAATGTGACGACGGGGAGAAGGGCGGAGGCACAGAGCAGAAATGATGTATATTTTATTGTACGGCGGGTCATGAAGTGGTCTTTCTGAAATGATGTGTCTTGCGCTGTTGTGTCAGCGAGACGTCACGATAAGGACGAATTAAATGGGGCTTTAGTATTAAGGAGAATGTATTTCAAAAGATGTTTTTATTAACATAATATGACACATATGCGATGATGGCTTAAATGTTTCATATTATTTTTATTGTTTTATTATTGGTTTAGATATTTTTATGCGCCCTAATTTCAAAATTAGGTTTTGTATTATGAAGTATCGTCTGGCGTTTTTGTCTGTAATCGGTTCTTTGGTGACACAATCCGCTTTTGCAGCGGGTATCCCACAGGATGTTCGTCTTAATCAGATACAGGTAGTGGGGACGCATAATAGTTACCGCACTGATATTTCACCGGCGACTTTGCAGTGGTTAACGAAGTTTTCGCCGCAGGCTGCGGAAGCATTGGATTATAAGCACACGACGCTGGATCGGCAGTTGGATAGTGGTGTTCGTCAGCTTGAAATTGATATTTATGCGGATAGTAAAGGGGGGCAATATAGCCACCCGCGTGGTGCAGAATGGGAGCGCAAAAGCGGGATTACGCCAGATGCTCCTTCAGGATCGAGTGCTTTGATGCAAGGGCGTGATTTTAAGGTCATGCATATTGTCGATATTGATCAGCGCTCAAATTGTGAGCCATTTGCGAAGTGCTTACAGATTATTCGTGATTGGTCCGCAGCGCATCCGCGTCATTTGCCTGTTTTTATTGATATTGAAACGAAGCAGGATATTCCGCTGAAAAGCGATAAGCTGCAATTTACCGTTCCTGAGCGTTTTACTACGGCTACGTATGATCGGTTGGATCAGGAAATTGTGCAGGTTATTGGGCGCAAGAATTTGATTCTGCCGGATGATGTGCGTGGGGATGCGCCTTCGGTGAATGAGGCTATCCGTACGAAGGGTTGGCCGTCGGTTGAGTCTGAGCGTGGTAAAATCATGTTCGTTCTGGATCGTCCGCAGGATACGGAGCGTTATGTGGCGAACCATCCGGGGTTACGTGGGCGTGTGTTGTTTACCAATGGCCGCCCGGGTGAGCCTGATGCGGCTTATACGGAAGTGAATGAAGGATTTGCCGGTCAAAAAGGGGCGACGTTTGATAATGCGGAAGCTGCGCATAAAACCCCTGATTTGGTGAAGCAGGGTTATTTGGTGCGGACGCGTGCGGATGCGAATACGGTGGAAGCGCGTACGAATGATGTGACGCGGCGTGATGTGTCATTTGCCAGTGGTGCACAGATTATCAGCACGGATTATCCGGCGTTGGAACCTGCGCCTTGGCATGGTTACACGGTTGAGTTCCCTGATCATGCCGTTGCGCGGTGTAACCCGGTGAATGCGCCGAAAGATTGTAACAATGCGGATTTTATCCACGAAAAGTAATTTTGGGCTTTGTGATGTTTGAGCAGAAGAGGCGCTGTGAGGCGCCTTTTTTGTGTTTTTTATAGTGGGTAATGGGTGGGTAATCGCTTTTTATTGACAAGGTGAGGGTATTTGTAAAAAATACGAATAGCAATCGGGCCTTATGTGGCCTGTTTTTTCTGTTTTGGTTTGGAATACGGATTTTTTATGTATTTGCGCCGCGATCGTGCTTTGACGGCTGTTTCGATTATGCTGGATGTTGCGTTTCATGCTGGGCGAGCGGGCGTTGTGAGTGGCGCGGATATTGCGCGACGTGGCGATATGCTGCGGCGCGGGATTGAGCCAGTGTTGCAAGCCTTGTCTCGTGAAGGGCTGTTATCCAGTGTGCGTGGCCCTAAAGGGGGGTATCGGTTGGGGCGTCCGCCACGTGCGATCACGTTGCATGATATTGTCAGTGCTGTGATGGAAGAGCGTGACGCGAGTGAAGAAGAGTCAAACCCACTCTTGGAAAAGGTGCTCTCACCGTTTTGGCAAACATTGGATGGTGAAATAGCCACGCGTATGGATGCTGTGACGCTGGAGAGCTTGCTGCGACAGGCGGAAGAGGCCGGTATGCAGCGTCCGAGTCGTGCTCCTATTTCGTTTTCTATTTAAGGGGGAAAAATTTTATGTCTGTGAGTGTAACGCTACGTGATATTACGGTCGATGATTGTTTGCCGTTGCGGCAGCAGGTTTTATGGCCGAATTTGACGCAAGATGAATGCCGCGTTGAGCATGATGAGACGGCGGTTCATCTGGGGGCTTTTGACGGTGATACGCTCGTTGGGTGTACGTCGCTTTTTGTGCTTCCTGATGGTGAAATGCAACTGCGGAAATTTGCTGTTTCGCAGGAGTATCAGGGGCAAGGTATTGGCTCTGCCCTTTTGAGGGCATCTTTTGAGCGTTGTGCTGCGTTAGGTTTGAAGACGTTTATGCTGAGTGCACGTGTTTCAGCCATTGGTTTTTATGAAAAGCACGGGCTTACGGCGGTTGGGGATGTCTATTTCAAGGGTCCGATTCCGCACCGAAAGATGGTGTGTGTTGTTGGGTAAGTGCGATTTAAAGTTAATTTTACACTAAAATAATTCGTTATATAAAGACGATTTAGCGACGAATTTCAGTGAATCCTCTTCCATAATTCACCATTATCAATCATTATACCGTTCAATTTCGGTAATTCTGCGTTTGGCAGAAGGTTGATGAGGGGAAGGCACCATGAAGCGCGCGGTACGCGTCGGAGCGGGAGAGGGTTTGGTGATTACAGCCAACCGCCTGCTGGATGGAGCGATTGTCTGGCTGTCTGCTGATCATACATGGCAGACGGCGATTCAGCGTGCTGAGGTGTTGGTGTCGGATGCCGTTTCTGAGCGCCTTGAAGGGGTTCAAAGCCGGGCGCAGGCTGATGGTGTTGTGGGAATTTATGAAATTGCGGTGCGCCCTGAAGTGGGTGGACCCGTACCTCTGACAATGCGTGAGCGTATTCGTGCATTTGGGCCGACGGTACATCCGCAATTTGCGTATGAGCAGCAGGAAGGAGCCGGGGCATGACAACGGCTATTGGGCAATATCAGTACGATCAGGTTGATCGGGATTTTTTGGCCGCGCGTATTGAAGAGTTTTCGGAGCAGGTTGCGCGGCGTTTGGATGGTGCGCTGACTGAGGACGAGTTCAAGCCGCTCCGCCTGATGAATGGTTTGTACTTGCAACTGCATGCTTACATGCTGCGTGTCGCCGTACCGTATGGCACGTTAAATGCAGCGCAGGTGCGTGCGTTTGCGGATGTGGCGCGGCGTTATGACCGGGGCTATGGGCATTTTACGACCCGGCAGAACATTCAGTTTAATTGGATACGCCTTGAGGATACGCCAGATATTCTGCGCCTTTTAGCGGATGTGGACATGCATGCGTTGCAGACATCCGGTAATTGTATTCGGAATGTGACGTCCGATGAGTTTGCCGGGGCTGCGGCGGATGAATTAGTGGATCCGCGTGTGCATGCTGAGATTTTGCGCCAATGGTCCACATTGCATCCGGAATTTACGTTCTTGCCGCGTAAGTTCAAAATTGCGATTTCGGGTAGTCCGAATGACCGAGTGGCGGCGCGTTTCCATGATATTGGAGTTATAGCGCGGCCTGGTGATGATGGGCGTGTCGTCTTTCAGATCTTTGTGGGGGGTGGCTTAGGGCGTACGCCGATTGTGGGGCAGGAACTGTATGATTCTGTGCCGGAGGAGCGTTTGCTCGCTACGCTTGAGGCGATTATCCGTGTGTATAATGCGCATGGGCGGCGCGATAATATTTACAAAGCACGAATCAAGATTCTGGTTCAGGCGTTGGGGGTTGCCGCTTATCGTAACGAGGTTGAGGCGGAACTCGCGCAGATGGATATTGCGCGTTACCGTTTAAGCCCGGAGATGGTGGCGTCGATTGAAGCACGTTTTGCTGCGCCCGATTTGCAAGCGCCGGAGGGGGCTGCTGCAGTTTTGGCGGAGCAGCGCGCGCAGAATATGGTGTTTGACCGTTGGGTGCGGAGTAATACGCATGCTCATCGTTCAGAGGGGCATATCATTGCGGTTGTGTCGTTAAAGCCGCCGGGAGAGATTCCGGGTGATGTGACGGCGGATCAGTTGGATCGGTTAGCTGGGCTGTCTGAACGTTTTGCGTATGGTGAATTGCGGACGACGCATTTGCAAAATGTGGTGTTTGGCCATGTACGGCAGGATCAGCTTTATGATTTGTGGCGTGGATTGGTTGACGTGGGGCTTGGCGCACCGAATGTTGGCTTGATTGGGGACATTGTGGCGTGCCCTGGGCTGGATTATTGCGCTTTGGCCAATGCGCGTTCGATTCCGATTGCGCAGAAACTGGGTGCGCGTTTTGCGGATATGACGTTGCAGGAGCAGATTGGTGCGCTGCAAATTAATATCTCTGGCTGCATTAATGCCTGTGGGCATCACCATGCGGGGCATATTGGCTTGTTAGGTGTTGATAAGCGCGGTGAAGAGTTTTTCCAGATGACGCTGGGTGGTCGGGCTGATGATCAGGCTACTGTTGGGAAGATTTTGGGGCCAGCCTTGCCGGAAGATGACACGGTGGATGCGATTGCGCGGATTGTGGATCGGTATTTGCAGGAACGCTCAGGGCAGGAAAGTTTCCTTGAGACGTTGAAACGTGTGGGTGAGGCTCCGTTTAAGGAGGCAGCGTATGACACTGTTTAATCTTGGGGCGCGTGAGGCTGGGCATTATGCCGAGCCTGTGACGCTGGCGGACTTGGTTGAGCAGGGTGAAGCGCGTTCGGTGGTGTTGGAGAGTGGGGATGAGGTTGCGGCGTTGAAGCCGTATCTGAACCGTTTGGAATTGGTGGTCCTGCGTTTTCCGATTTTTCGTGATGGACGCGGGTTCACGCAGGCGCGCGAATTGCGGGAGTATTTGCATTTTGGCGGTGAAATTCGTGTTGAGGGGCATGTATTGCCGGATCAGGCGGATTTTTTGAAGCGCTGTGGTGTGGATAGTGTTGTCCTGCCGGAGGGGAGTGATGTTAGGCCGTGGGAGCGGCAGTTGAAGCGTTATTCTGTATCGTTCCAACGCTCTGTTTTGCCAGAAAAAGTCTTGGATGTTGGGACGCGGGTTGCTCGGTGAGGCGCGTTTTTACGTCAATGGTGCAAGGCCCTGTCTTCGTTAGAAGATGGGGCCTTTCTTTTTAGAGCCTTTTTGACAATGGGTTATCTGACACCACATCAGTCTTTCTGGCGTGCATATGGCGTCAGAAAATAGCGGATCGGATTACCGCCATTTTCATGATGAGGCGGAGTTCTTCTCGGGGTCCGTTTCAGCGCTGCCAATCTTTTCCAAAAGGGCTCTTAAAGTCGGGTGAGCCAGCCGCGCCGCCAGAACCAGAAGAGGGGGAGGGCGATGGAGCTGAGCATGAGGAGTATGGCGAAGGGGTAACCGAAGCTCCAGTTGAGTTCTGGCATGATGCGGAAGTTCATGCCGTAAATACCGGCGATGAGGGTCGGCATAATACCGATGGAGCTGGCGACGGTGAGGATTTTCATGCCGTCATTTTGTTCGATATTGATGAAGCCTAATGTGGCGTCCAGTAGGAATTGCACTTTATTGTTTATCTGTGTGTTGAACTCGTTGAGTGAGGCGATGTCTCGCCCTGCGGTATCGAGACGATTGTGGATGAGATCTGTGGTGAGGGCGTGATCTGCTTTTGGCGGTGTTTGGGTGTGTGCGAGGGTGTGAGCGGTTATTGTGTCTAGATGTAGGCGGATACGATCAATGGATAAGAGGGAGTCTCGGATCATGGAGGCGAGGTCCCCGGTATTTCCAAGGTGGCGTAGTGTGGTGCGGAGGGTTGCGCCACTGCGGGTGTGATGGCGCTGCCGGTCATCACTGCTGAAAATACAATGTGAGAGTGTATCGAGGGTATGGCCGACATTTTCCAGTAAGTCAGCCAAGCGGTTGATGATGTCTTCGATGAGGTCCGTGAGGAGATTTGTCGGTGTTGGGGCGGGGTTTTCTGCGGTGTGTTCCGCCAGAGCGAGGCCGATACGGTCAAAGGCTGGGTAGTCTGCGTAGCGGATGGTGATGAGATGTGTGGGGGATAAGATGAAGCCTACGGGCCGGATGACGGGGCCAGTCTCGTAACGGCGGACCAGTGGGCCGGAGAGATACAGGGCGCCGTCACGTTCATAATGGCGCGATGAGCTTTCAATTTCGCTGAGTTCTGCCCGGCTGGGGATGTGGATGCCGAGTTTTTCGGTGGCGCGTGTGATTTCGTCTTCTGTGGGGTTGAGCAGGTCAACCCATGGGATGCTGTCGAGCCGGGTGTGTGGCCCCATTTCATAGGCGGGTGTTCCAATGGGGCGGGTGAGGAGCATGAAGGGCAGCCATAGGGTGTGGGGGCATCTATTATTTCATAGAAGAGGCGTAATGTATCATTTCTTTGGCGCGTTGCACAATTTTGGGGATGTCGAACCCTTTTTGGGCGGGGGTAACGTGACTGGCGATTTCGACGCCTGTTTCGATGGGCTCTCCCCAATAATGGAGCTGCATTTGCATTGCTAAGGCTAAGGTGCAGGGATTGATGTGTTGTTGTGGCACGAGTTCGCAGATGATTGTGCCGGGTTTGCACCATGCGAGGTTAGCCATGCCGGCGCCGAGAGAGCCTATAACGATGCGTGCTTGTGAAAAGAGGTGTATTTGCTCGGCGATGTTTAAGGTTTCAGGTTTTACAGTGGTGAAACCGATTTCGGTGAGGGCTTTAGCCAGTTCGGGTTCGTTGTGGATGAAGCGGTTAGGGGCTTGGCCTCGTTCAATAAAAAGATGGGGCGAGGTGGTTGTGTGTGCGGGTGGGGGGCATGTTTGGGCGAGGGTGTGATAGGCGCGTCGTGATGATGTGAGGGCTGAGAAATCGGCAGTTCCTCGGACGCAATCGGTATAGAGGACGGTATGAAAGGCGTATTGTTCCCCCGGTTTTGTGCGTGTGCTGTGCGAGGGATCAAAGCCGAGTAAGCGAATGGTGTCTTCTTGCCATGCTGTGAGGGGGGGCAAGATGAGGCCGTCCTTGTAGTGGCTGTTTTTGAGATGAAAAAGCGTTGGAATTGTGTGGGTAATCCAGTGGTAATAATTTTGATGCCAGTGGTCAAAACAGGCAGCCATTACGTCTTGTCCGGGCGGGGCGGGGATGAGGGTGTCTTCTCGTATGGCGAGGGATGGAATGATGTCGGGCGATTGGAGGTAAGCGGTATCAATGATGGGTTGGCCATCTTTGAAAAACATCATGGAAGCGGTGTCTAAGACGACATTTTCCAGTGTGTATTGGCGCAATGTGCAAGGGCTGGTGGCCCAGTCTTGGAAAAGTGAGTGTGTGTTGGCGTTTAAAGAGCCGTTATTGAGCAAAGCGGCGGGATAAGACGGGGCTTCCTCAAGGGTTGTGACATGTGTGGCAATGTCTGCGAGTGTGAGAGGTTTGGGGGGGTGGTGTGGGCGACGGTGGAAAAGATGTTTGAGAAAAAACATGAATGGCCGCACCTGCACAGAATAGGGTATGAGCTCAAGAAAATTGAATAAAAATTATGTTTGAGCAAGGTGTATAATGGGTTGATTACTGTTCCAATATAAAAACGTTTAAGCAGGTTCTTTTATGAGGGCGCTCGAGTGTCTGCTGTGGTTGAGATGTATTTTATTGTGTGGGTTGATGGCGCTTCCTTGATGGACGGCGGGGGCAGGAATTGGTATCGCAGAAGGGTATTGTTTTTGAAGTGAGTGTTAGTGCGATGTCTGCTTCTTCTACCGCCACACCGGCGCAGGTTACTCTTCCGAACTCGTTGCGGTCAGGGCCTGATGGGCGTGGGTGGTTTGGAGAATTTGGCGGGCGGTTTGTTGCAGAGACGTTAATGCCGTTGATTTTGGAGCTTGAAGAGGCCTATCGGGCGGCGCAGGCGGACCCGTCTTTTCAGAAAGAGCTCGCATTTTATTATAAAGATTATGTTGGCCGTCCGAGTCCGTTATGGTTTGCGCGCCGCCTGACGGAAAGCTTGGGTGGAGCGAAAATTTATCTTAAGCGTGAAGAGTTGAACCATACGGGTTCGCACAAGCTGAATAATGTGATGGGGCAAATTCTTGTTGCGCGGCGTATGGGGAAGACCCGTATCGTGGCGGAGACGGGTGCTGGTCAGCATGGGGTGGCGACGGCCACGGTTTGTGCGCTGTTTGGCTTGAAATGTACGGTTTATATGGGCGCGACGGATGTTGAGCGCCAAAAGCCGAATGTGTTTCGTATGAATTTGTTGGGTGCTGAGGTGCGGCCGGTTACGGCGGGGGCTGGTACGCTAAAAGATGCCATGAATGAGGCCATGCGTGACTGGGTGGCCAATGTGGAAGATACGTATTTCCTTGTAGGGACGGTGGCTGGGCCGCATCCTTACCCAGAAATGGTGCGTGATTTTCAGTCTGTTATTGGGACAGAGACGAAGGCGCAGATTTTGGAAGCAGAAGGGCGTTTGCCGGATGCGATTGTTGCCGCGATTGGTGGCGGTTCAAATGCGATGGGTATTTTCCATCCGTTCCTTGATGATGTGGATGTGAAGCTTATTGGCGCAGAAGCGGCTGGTTTGGGGCTGGATTCTGGGAAAACGGCGGCGTCTGTTTCGCGGGGGCGTCCGGGTGTTTTGCATGGTAATCGGACATATTTGTTGCAAAATGCGGATGGTCAGATTGATGAAGCACATTCTATCAGTGCGGGGCTGGATTATCCGGGTATTGGGCCTGAGCATTCTTGGCTGAATGATATTGGGCGCGTTGAATATGTTGGGGTGACGGACCAAGAAGCGTTAGAGGCGTTCCAGCTTTGCTCACGTCAGGAAGGGATTCTGCCTGCGTTGGAGTCTGCGCATGCTTTGGCGCATGTCATTAAAATTGCACCGACGATGGGTAAAGATCAGATCATTGTTATGAATTTATCGGGGCGGGGGGATAAAGATATCTTCACGGTTGCGAAGCATGTGGGGGTTGAGCTGTGAGCCGTATTCAAGCGCGTTTTGAGGCATTGAAAGCTGAAGGTCGTGGTGCGCTCATTCCTTATTTGCAGGCGTATGACCCGGATTTGGAAACGTCCTTGGCGTTGCTGAAAGCGATGCCGGAAGCCGGTGCTGATATTATTGAAGTGGGTGTGCCTTTTTCAGATCCTTCTGCAGATGGTCCAACCATCCAATTGGCAGCGCAGCGTGGTTTGAAGGCTGGGGCCACTCTGGCGGGTGTGTTGGAGATGGTGCAGCGCTTCCGTGAGCATGACCAGAGCACGCCGATTGTGCTGATGGGGTATTTGAACCCGATTCATACTTATGGTGCGGATGCTTTTTGCCGTGATGCGGCGCAAGCGGGTGTGGATGGTGTGATTTTGGTGGATCTACCGACGGAAGAAGCGCAGTGGTTGCGGCCACATGCTGAGGCGCATGGGCTGGATATTATTGCATTGGTTGCACCGAATACGACGCATGAGCGGTTAGTGCATGTACTGCGTGAGGCCAGTGGGTTTGTGTACTATGTAAGTATTACCGGGATTACGGGGACGGCCAGTGCATCTGCCGAGCAATTGGCTGCGGCAGTACCGAAGGTTAAGGCGGTGACGTCGGTCCCGGTGGCGATTGGCTTTGGCATTTCAACGCCAGAGCAAGCGCGGGTGGCGTCTCAAATTGGGGATGCGGCTGTTGTGGCGTCTACGCTGATTAGAACTTTGGCGGGAACCTTGGTGGACGGGAAGGCTACAGGGCAGACTGTGCCTGCTGTGACGCAACAAATCAGTGCATTGGCTGCGGCGGTACGGGGCGTTTAACGCCTCGCGTTTAGTCAACGAAGCGTACGGTAAAGGCGAGGATGAGGGCGGCCGTCCCTGCGACAAGAAGTTCGAGTGAGAGTAGCCCTCCGAGCAGCCATGATGTGGACCACGGCAGGCTGAGATATAATAAAACGCCTGTGAGTGAGGTGAAGCATCCACTGATGGCGATGATGAGCCAGTTTCGAATATCTCGGTGGGTGCAGGCCCAGAACATGCGCGCTATCCCTGCAAACGCAAGGCAGGTGAGTAGAACAAATGTGAGCAATGTGGAGCCGCCATCTGGCTCGTCAATCAGTGCGGCCCCTGCTGTTAAGTAAAATGTTGCGGATAAATTGGTGAGCCAGCAGGTTGAGTAAGAGAGTTTTTGGTGCTTTTGCCCGAAGATGATTTGCATACAGCCGCGTAGAAGTAGGGTGGCGGCTAAGATCATATTGTTAGTTGGGTCTGTTAGTATAGTCGTGAAGGTGTCAACGGCACATAATGAGAGCAGAAAGAGGCCAACATGGAAGCTGCCGTGGATTTGAACGCCGGATTTTAAAAAATGGATTCGTGAGGGTGACATGAACGATCTATGGAGTTGAGAAAAGGGTAAGGTGAGTATAACGCGCCGTGAGCCTTTTGTTTGTAAGCGTATTTGTCTGAGCGAAGTTTTTTGGCTTTTCGTCTGGAGGGTGGCGTAAATGCTGCGTGAGGGCTAGAACGCGCATAACAAGACCGAGGGGCCCGGTTGGTGGTCCCGATATATATGAAACCTGTTAGGGCTATTTTATGGTGTTAGGGCTATTTTATGGTGCTAACAGGAAGAGAGTGACGAGGCACTATGAGCTGGTTAACTGAGTATGTACGCCCGAAGCTGCGTGGCCTTTTGCAGCGCGAAGTTCCGGATAATTTGTGGGCGAACTGTGATTCCTGTTCGCAGATGGTCCTAGTGAAAGAGCTGGAGCGCGCGCAGAAAGTGTGTCCGCATTGTGGGCATCATATGCGTGCGACGGCGCGTGAGCGTATGGCATGGACGTTTGATGGTGGGGAATATACCTGCATTGACGTGCCGAAAGTACCGGTTGATCCGTTGAATTTCCGTGATTCTAAGCGGTATACGGACCGCTTGAAGGATGCGCGTAACAAGTCTCAACTGGATGAGGCCTTGTTGGTAGCGCACGGCAAGGTGCAGGGGCAGGACGCGGTTGTGGCCGTAATGGCGCCTGAGTTTTTGTTGGGTACGATGGGTGCGGCATTGGGTGAAGCCTTTGTGGCGGCCTGTCGTTTGGCTGTGCTGCAAAAGGCGCCGTTGATTGTGTACACGGCATCAGGTGGTGCGCGTATGCAGGAAGGCGCTGTGAGCTTGATGCAGATGCCGCGCACGACGATTGGTGTGCAGATGCTGCGTGAAGCTGGTCTGCCTTATATCGTGGTGTTCACGAATCCGACGACGGGTGGTGTATCGGCATCGTTTGCGATGTTGGGTGATGTACATGTTGCTGAGCCGAATGCGCTCATCGCATTTGCGGGGCCGCGAGTGATTCAGGATACAGTGCGCGAGAAGCTGCCAGAAGGCTTCCAACGTTCTGAATATCTGCGTGAGCACGGTATGGTTGATATTGTAGAGAAGCGCTCTGAGTTGACGGCCCTGCTTGGGCGTTTGATCGGGATGCTGACCAAGCAGCCTGCCCCTGTTTCTGAAGCAGCTGAGTAAAACATTATGGCGGGTGAGGGAGCGCCGGCGGTGCTGGCAAGTGAGTATCGTGGGCGCCCTGGTGCTGTGTTGGCGCGGCTTCAAGCGCTGTACCCAAAGCTGATTGATCTGTCTTTGGGACGTTTGGAGGCGCTTTTGGCGCGTTTAGGTAATCCTGAACGGCATCTCCCGCCTGTGGTGCATGTGGCAGGTACGAACGGTAAGGGCAGCACCTGCGCTAATCTGCGGGCTATTGCTGAAGAAGCCGGGTGGCGCGTGCATGTCATGACTAGCCCCCATCTGGTGGATGTGACCGAGCGTTTCCGCGTGGCGGGGCGTTTGGTCTCGGAAGATGCGCTGGTTGAGGTTTTGGAAGAGGTCGAGCGCGTGAATGACGGCGCGCCGATTACGGTTTTTGAGGTTCTGACAGCCGCTGGTTTCTTGTTGTTTTCCCGGAATCCGGCAGATTTGGTCGTACTGGAAGTCGGGCTTGGTGGGCGTTTAGATGCGTCTAACGTGATCCCGTCACCACATATGTGTGTGATTACGCCGATCAGTTTGGATCATCAGGCATTTTTGGGCGATACGTTGGAGGCGATTGCAGCTGAAAAAGCTGGAATCATTAAGCAGGGTGTTCCTGTGGTGACGGCACCTCAGCAGCCGGAAGCACTGGCTGTTATTCGTGAGAAGGCGGCGGCGATGAATGCTCCGCTTTATGTTGTCGGGCAGGATATTACGGTTTCGGACACGGTTGATGGTTTGGTGTACCGGGATGCGTTCGGTGTATTGCCCTTACCGCGTCCGGGGCTGTTGGGGACGCATCAGGCATTAAACTCTGCGGGGGCTGTTGCGGCGTTGCGTCACTCTGGCCTGGCTGTACCGGAAGCGGCTTATGCGGGGATTGCGAAGGCGGTATGGCCTGCGCGCTTGCAGTCTTTGCATGGGACACTCGCTCAGCTTTTGCCTGAGGGGTGGGAGCTTATTTTAGATGGTGGGCATAATCCCGGTGCAGGTGCTGCGTTGGCGCGCGTGATGACGGGATGGAACGATCAGCCGATCCATGTGATTGCGGGTGTAAAGCAAAGCAAGGATGTGGGTGGTTTTTTGGAGCCGCTTTTAGAGTCTGCGACGAGTGTGTGGGCTGTCTCGGAGCCGGGCCAGCATATGGCGACCTCTGTCGATGAGGTTATTGCAGCATCTGGTGGGCGTGCGAAGGCTGGACCCACGGTGCGTGAAGCGCTGTTAGCATTGTCTGAGCAGGCTCAGGCTGAGAATGTTGGGCGCGTTGTGCCACCAGCACGGGTGTTGGTCTGTGGTAGTTTGTATTTGGCAGGTGTGGTTTTGCAACAAGATGGTTGGGTTGCTCAATAAGGGCGGCTAAAGGCCATGCTCTGTTTCTCTTGCTGCGTTCGTAATGGAGGACGTGGCTACGTGTTGATGTTTGAGATGTCTTTTGTGGTGAGTGGGTGTCAGGGCGTATGAGTGAAGCGAATGTGGTGGCTGCTGGGCAAGATACATCAGAAGGTGGGCTGACAGCTCTTTTACGGCGTGCGCTTCCGTCCAGCATGCAGGCAGAACATGCTTTGCTGGGTGCGATTCTGACCAATAATAAAGCGTATGAGCGGGTTTCGGACTTTTTGGAGCCGGGGCATTTTGCGGATGCGGTGAATGGCCGCATTTATGAAGCGATTGCGCGGCGAATTGAGCGTGGGCAGTTGGCTGATCCCGTGACCATGCGTGCAGAGTTTGAGCATACGGGTATATTGGACGCCGCAGGTGGGCCGGCTTATTTGACGAAGTTGCTCACGGCGATGGTGGGCATTGTGAATGCGGGTGATTATGGCCGTGTCATTCATGATGCATGGATACGGCGTCAGTTGATTGAAATTGGCGAGACCACCGTGAACAATGCGTATGGTGCGCGCCCGGATTTGGATGGTGCGGATCAGATTTCGGCCTCAGAAGAAGCATTGTTCAGCTTGGCGACAGAACGCGGCCAAGATGGTGGGTTTGTTTCTTTCGGCGGTGCATTGACGACGGCTGTTAAGATCGCGGAAGAGGCCTTTCAACGGACGGGCGATGTTGTTGGCCTGACCTCTGGTTTGCGTGATTTGGATAAGCGGACGGGTGGCTTGCATCCTTCTGACTTGTTGATTCTGGCGGGCCGTCCTGCGATGGGTAAGACGGCTCTGGCGACGAAAATTGCCTTCTCTGCTGCGCGTGCGTTGATGCGGGATGCGCAGGAAGGGAATACGAAGCCTAAGGGTTCAGTAGCGATTTTCTCTTTGGAAATGTCTGCTGAGCAGTTGGCGACGCGTATTTTGTCCAGTGAATCGGCCGTCTCGGGCGAAAAGATTCGTCGTGGTGACATTGGGCAAAAAGAGTTTGATCGTTTTGTGCGCGTCTCGCGTGAGTTGCAAAGCTTGCCGCTTTATATCGATGATACACCGGCTATTTCGCTCTCGGCGATGCGGACGCGGTGCAGGCGTTTGTCTCGTACGCAGGGTTTGAGCCTTGTGGTGGTTGATTATTTGCAGTTGATGCGGCCAGCGATTGGGACGCGGCCGGAAAGTCGTGTTCTAGAAATCTCGATGATTACGCAGGGTTTGAAGGCTATCGCGAAGGAATTGGCGGTACCGGTGATTGCGCTGTCTCAGCTATCGCGTCAGGTGGAATCCCGTGAGGATAAGCGGCCGATGTTGTCTGACTTGCGTGAATCGGGCTCGATTGAGCAGGACGCGGATGCGGTGATGTTTGTGTATCGTGATGAGTATTATCTGCAGCAGCGTATGCCGAAGGATAGTGCGTATGACAGCAATGATAAATTCCAAGTGGCAACGGAAGAGTGGCAGCGCAAAATGGCGCTGGTGCATAATAAAGCTGAACTAATCCTTGAGAAGCAACGTCATGGACCGACGGGTACGGTGCAGTTGTATTTTGAGGGTGAATTTACCCGTTTTGGGGACTTGGATGTGATCCACGAGTGATGGGTTGAAGATGTGGTTTATGTGTGCCCCGTACAGGTTTGTGCGGGGCTTTTTTATGGGGGTATGAAGTAAAAAGGCGGTTAAACATTGAGAGGAGAAGTTGTTGGGGCGATTGGAATGTGACGCGAAGAGGTTTTCCGTTAATCATCCAATCGTACGCGGCGGTTCTTTTTAATGCCGGAGCGGTGGGATTTGCCGTCTAGGCGGCGTTGACGAGCGGCTTTGCCGGGGCGGGTGGGGACGCGGAAGGCTTTACGGTGGGAAGCCTCACGGATCATGTCTGTTAATCTGTTGAGGATGTCTTCACGGTTGCGGAGTTGAGTGCGGAAGCGCCGACCAGTAAGGACGATTTCGCCATTTTGAGTGCCCCGGCTTCCCGCGATTTCGAGTAATTTTTGTTTGACGCGGTCTGGTAAAGCGCAAGCAGTGTGTACGTTGAAGCGTAGCTGTGCTGCGGTGGCGACTTTATTGACGTTCTGGCCACCTGAGCCGGTGGAGAGGATATAGGTTATTGTGACTTCTTCCTCATAAAACCCGATATGGGGCGCAATTTCGCGATAGCCCATTGTGAGGGGTCCTTTAGAAGAGAGTGCGTTATTTTAACGGCGTGTTTTGATAATGCGTGTGGGTATAATGTGCTCTCTCTGAAATTGTAAGAGTTTGTTTGGCTTGTGCGGTGTGGCTTTTGATGGGGCCATTGTGCCTGTGCCTGTGCCTGTGCCTGTGCCTGTGCCTGTGCCTGTGCCTGTGCCTGTGGGCCTATCGCTGGGTTCTGATATTGGTGGGGGCTTTGTGCTCTGTTTGTGTATGGAAATTATCTATTGGGATTTTTTCTGGGTGTTTGTTTTTGTGGTGGAATAATCCGAACGATATTCTTTTTTAGGGGGCTGTGGTGGCGGTTTATAAAAGACTTAAGGCCGGGAAGACCCGGCCTTAAGGAAGAAGCATTACAGGAAAAGTTACTGAGGGAGTGCCCCAGTAGGGAGGGGGGCGAGTTCTGCCCCGGTGCCTTTGCCTGGTGTTGACGGCGCGGGGGCCGCGAGGTTTTCAAACTGCTCTGGGTGTTGGGAGGCTGTGACATCGCCAACGGAAGCAGGGTGATGCAGGCCATCATACTGGAAGGGTGTGATGGAGAGGGTTTGATCCATTGTCGGCAGGAGTTTGACGTTCCAGCCGCCGCCGAGGCTGCGGATGAGGTCCACATCGGCTTGGTAGAGGCGTGTGGCAATCTCGACCTGATGGATGCGGCTGTCCAAGGTGTTTTCTTGGCTGAAAATGGCATCCAGATAGGTGCCGACGCCGCCTTGATACAGGGTCATGGTCATGCCCTGAGTTTGGAGGTTCGCTGCGACGGCTTGTTGGAGTGCCTTGTTTTCGAGATTTAGGCGCTCGGTGCGAGAGAGGCCGTCTTCCACTTCGCGGAAGGCAGCGAGGACGGTACCGCGATATTCGTCTCGTGTTTCACGGTAGGCCGACCATGTGCGCTGAAGTTCTGCGCGGCGGAGGCCACCATCGAACAAGGGCATGTTAAAGCTGGCGCCGTAGGTCCAAAGTGAGTTTGCGAGGTTTGCGAGGTCAAACCCGTTGGACTCAAAGCCACCGCCGAAATTGAATGCGATATGCGGGTAGAACGCAGCGCGTGCGATCCCGATTTCGCGGTTGGCTTGGGCCATTTCACGTTCGGCTGAGGCGATGTCTGGGCGGCGTTGCAGCAGTTCAGACGGGATGCCTGTGGGGATGGTGGGTTGGTGGAAGCTCAGCTTGTCAATTTGTGGAATATGGAAGCTGGACGGAGAGGTATTGGTGAGAACAGCGATGGCGTGTTCTGTGACCTGGCGTGCAGCTTCTACATCCAGCTTAGCCGCTTGAGATGTGTAAAGTTGTGCTTGTGCGCGGGCGAGATCGAGGCGAGGCGCGGCTTTGAATTTTAGCTGCGTCTCGGTGATTTGCATGGCGCGCTGATAATACGCAATGGATTGTGTGTAGATCGCGATTTGGGCGTCATAGCCGCGCAGTTCGATATAATCCCGGGCGAGTTCAGCTTGGAGGCTGAGGCGTGCCATGGCGTAATCAGCCGCGCGCTCTTGTGCTTTTTGCTTTTCAGCGCGGACGTGGTTGCGGATGGCGGACCAGAAATCCGGCTCCCATGAGGCGAGGCCTTGGTAGATTTCTTGCGTTTGCGTCAGGGTGGCGCCGTTACGGAAAAGGCGGTCTGCTGCTTGTTTATTATCCGATGCCCCAGCGTTCAGGCCGAGATGTGGGAGCAACTCGGAGCGGGCTTCAACAACGAGCGAGCGTGCTTGTGTGAAGCGTTCTGCGGCGGCTTGAAGGTCTGCATTTTCTGTAACAGCGCGTGTTTCAAGCGTGTTGAGCAGGGGGTCATCGAACATGGTCCACCAGTCCGTCGGCAAGGTATTATCTGCCGGGGTGGCGATGCCGAAGGGGCCTTGGCCGTGCCAGGATTCTGGCACGACGAAGGTTGGTGGCGTGTAGGTAGGGGCAAGGTCACAGGCGGACAGACCCAAGAGCGATAGGGCTGTTCCGCCAGCGAGGCTAAGGCTTTTGAGGCGGCGCAGGGTCATTCTGATTTCCCAAATCCTGATTCGTTGTAGCCACGTTGTGGGGTAACAATGTGAACCTGATCTCCTTCGAGAAGGTCTGCTGGAGGGTTGTCGATGACGCGGTCTTGGCTATTGATCCCGGCTTGGATTTCGGTGGAGCTATCGGCCATGCGGCCAACGACGACCTTTTTGTAGTGAACGCGGCTGTTGGCGTCCACCGTGGCGACGGTCATGCCTTTTTCTTCAAAGACGAGAGAGGATGAAGGCAGTTCGTAGAGTTGGGAGTGTTCATTATTAGCTTTGAGGGCTACGGACGCGAAGGTGCCGGGCCAGAGTTCTTGCTTGTCGTTTTCCATCGTGAATTCGGTGATGGCGGTACGGGTGTTGGGGTCGAAGCCTTGTGAGGTGGTGAGGAACTGAGCCGTGAATTTACGGTCCGGGTATTGGGGGACGGTGACTTCTGCGGTCAGGTCCGGCTGTAAGACGTAGGAGAAGACTTCAGGAATGGAGACGAACATACGCAGGCGGTGCGTGTCCGCTACGGTGAACAGTTCGGATGCGCCGCCTGAAGAGTCTACGCTACCGCCGCCGCTATTGACGTAGTCACCTACGCTGACGTTACGTGCTGTGACGACGCCGTCATACGGTGCGACGATGGTTTTGAAGCGTTCGAGAGCTTCAAAGTGGTCCACGTTATGTTGGGCTGCGTTGAACTCTGCGAGGGCGGATTGTTCACCGGCGTTAGAGACGGAGACAGATTGGCCGGAGACGGCTTCTGACCGGCCCATGGCGCGCCAACGTTCTGCCGTTACGGTCGCGAGTTTGTATTTTGCCATGACGGAGGCGAGATCTGCTTTGGCTTGTGCGTATTGGGCATCAAGTGCTGGTGCGTTGATCTCGGCCAAGACGTCACCAGCTTTGACGTGGGCACCGTAATCTTTGTACCACATTTTCACGTAGCCAGAGACTTGTGCGTAGATTGGGGCTTGGTACCAAGCGTCAATCGTGCCGGGCAGAGTCAGGGCGACTTTGGTCGGTGATTTTTGCGGTGCGATGACCGAGACATTCGGGATCGCGTTTGCGTCCGTTTCTTCCGCAAGTGCGGAAGAGGCGTGGACTTTATCAATGACGAGATAGCCGGCGTAGAGCGCCAGGAGGCAGCCACCCGCGACGGCGACGAGTTTAGGAGAAGTGGCCATCAGACGGTTTCCTTCTGACGCGATGAGCGATTATGGAGGATAGCGTAAACGCACGGTACGAAAAGGAGTGTGGAGATAGTGGCCACGATAAGGCCACCGATCACGGCACGTCCGAGTGGTGCGTTGGTGGAGTTGGATGTTGCCATTGGGATCATACCCACGATCATGGCCAGTGCGGTCATGAGAACGGGGCGGATACGGCCAAACCCGGCTTCGATGGCGGCCTTGAGGGCGTCACCGTGAATTTCGATCCGCTCACGGGCAAAAGAGACAATGAGGATGGAGTTTGCCGTGGCGGTACCCATGCACATGATGGCACCTGTAAGGGCAGGGACGGAGAGGCGTGTGCCTGTTAGGAACAGCGCCCATGCGATGCCGCCCAAGGCACCGGGCAATGCGGTGATGATGATGAAGGGGTCCAGCCAAGACTGGAAGTTCACCACGATCAGCAGGTAGATCAGCACGATGGAGACAAGCAGGCCCTCGACCAATTGGGTGTAAGCGCCGTGCATGGTAGTGGCTTGTCCGTGGACGGTGACGTCTGACGTGCGTGGGACGTTGTGTTTGTCATGGGACAGCACATCGTTCACGCCATTCAGGACGGAGCCGAGATCGGTGCCTTCTGCGGAGACGTAGATGTCAATTTCAGACATCGAGTTAAAGTGAGACACTTCGCCCGGTGTGCCGGTGGCGACAACGTCAGCCAATGCGCCGAGAAGTTGTGTTTTATCGTTCGGGTCACCATCGCCCTTATCAACAGGAATGGTCAGCAGGTCTGTCAGGTGAGTGAGTTGATCCTGTGACGTATAAACGTTGAGTGGGAAGGTAACGTTGTCTTCAGGGTCAAGCCAGAACTGGGGATCAACAACGCCGGAACCGGAGAGGGTCAGGAGTTCGTTGGTGGCCAGATCGTTTTCGGTGATACCGGTGGCCTGACTAAAGGTACGGTTGCCATTTACCATCAGTGTAGGCGTTGCCATCGTTTGTTGGATGGTGACGTCGGCTGCGCCGGGGACGTGGCGTAGTTGGCCGATGATGTGGCGTGCGTAGCTGTAGTTGTCTGAAATGCTCGGGCCTGCGATTTGGATATCGATTGGGGCAGGTGAGCCGAAGTTCAGAATTTGGGTGGTGAGGTCAGCCGGTTGGAAGGTGAAGACTGTGCCGGGGAAGCGCGCAGAAAGATCTTTACGCAGCAGCTTGCGGTAATCCCAAACCGGTGACTCTGGGTCTTTGAGAGCGATTGTTAGGTCACAATCCTGCGTGCCGACGCTTGGTGTGGGCATGAAGGCTTGGTTATGGGGGCCTTCAGGAAGGCCGCAATTGGAGATGATGTTGGCCACTTTACCGGGGAGGTCTTGGTGGATGCGATCATCAACGAGTGCCGCGATACGGCCAGCAACTTCAATACGCGTTCCGAGTGGGGTGCGCATATGCATTTGCAGGGCGCCAGATTTGACTTCGGGGAAGAAGTCACGGCCCGAGAATGCGTAGAGGGTGAAGGAAGCCAGCGAGCAAATGAGGAAGATGCTCACGAAGGCTTTACGGCGTGCGACGCAGCGTGTCAGCACATCGTTATAGCCGTTACGGAAGGCTGTGAAGCGGCGCTCGAAGCCCTGTTGAAAGCGACCGAAGAATGTTTTCGGTGCTGGTGGGTGAGTGTCGTGCCCATGGGCGTGGTGGACCTGACCGGCAAGAAGGTACTTGGCCATGGTTGGGACCAGAGTACGGGACAGGATGAAAGACGCAATCATCGCAAAGATGATGGCCTTTGCCATTGGCATGAAGAGGTAACCTGCGACGCCGTCCAGCTCAAAGAGAGGGAGCCAGACGATACAGATGCAGGTTGTTGAGACGAAGGTTGGAATAACGATTTGGTTGGCGGCATCAATGATGGCGAGTTCGAGATCTTTACCCATTTCGAGATGGGTATCGATGTTTTCGATCATCACGGTCGCGTCGTCCACGAGGATACCGACGGCGAGAGCGAGGCCACCAAGGGTCATCACGTTGATGGATTCACCAGCCCAGCCCAAGCTAATGATGGAGCACAAAATAGCCAAGGGGATGGAAGTGGCGATGATGACGGTGGAGCGCCATGAACCGAGGAAAAGCAGCACGACAATGCCGGTGAGCAAAGCGGCTGTGACCATTTCTTGAACCACGTCGTGGATCTGGTCTTTCACCAAGATAGAGGCGTCAGACAAAATGGAGACGTGGACGTCTGGTGGGAGGATGGCGCGCAGGCGTGGGAGGAGGGCTTTGGTTGCGGCCACAACGTCGAGTGTTGAGGCGGAGCCGCTCTTTTGCGTGATCATTTCTACGCCTTGGCGGCCTTTGACCAGCACAAGGTTTGTTTGGGGGTGACCGCCGCGATAGACTTCAGCGACATCACGGACATAAATCACAGCGTTACCGACGCGTTTGACCGGGATGTTGGCGATGTCATCCATCGTTTCCGGTGTGGCGTTGGTTTGGACCATCCAATCCGTTTGGTCGATTTTTTGGTCACCTGCCGGCAGAACGATGTTCTGATCACGCATGGCTTGTTGGACGTCTGCCGCAGAAAGGTGATGGGCGCGGAGCTGATTCTGGTTCAGCGCGATCATCACGAAGCTATCCATACCACCGTTAGGGTGGGCCACGACAGCGCCGGGGACGGTGGCGAGAAGTGGGCGGATGGCGATGACGCCGAGTTTAAACAAATCCGACGGGGTTTGTTTTTGTGAAGTCACCTGAAGAGCAATGACCGGAACCTGTGATGGGTTCAGGGCCATGATCATAGGAGCAGGGACTTTTGGCGGCAGGCCCAGCAAGATTGTTTGGGCGATGGCTGTGACTTCAGCCTCTGCTGTGCCGACTTCTGTGCCGGGTTGGAAATAGATTCGGACGATGGAGCGGCCGTAATAGCTATCCGACTCCATATGTTCGATGCCCTGTACCGTCGTGGTGACGGAGAGCTCGAAGTTATAGGTGATTCGTCCGGCGAATTGCTGTGGCAGCAGACCTGGGTAGGTCCAGACGACAGCAACGACGGGAACTTTAATGTTGGGGAAGACGTCTGTCGGGGTCTTGAAGATCGACATGACCCCGAACATGACAATTAAGATCGATAAGACGACGAATGTTAATGGTCGTCTTAGCGCGGTCACGACGATGGCATTCATGGAGCGGTAGTTCCAATCCTGTGACTAGCTATGAAGGAGTGCTGCCAAAGCTAATCGTTTCATGCGATTTAGTCTCATAAATGATGCTTTATATTGTGGATGAATGATTACCGCTTTGTCATGATTGAGAGTGTTCTTCAGTTTTGGTGGTCTTGGATTTGGGTTTTTGAAGGGTATCTGGGTGTGTGGGGGGGGTATTGCCATGAGGATGGGGAAGGTTTTGAGTAAAGACATTTGGCATTAAGCCACATTTCTTCCTTGACCCCATGGCATATTGCCATTAATTTATCGTTAATCGCTGGGTTTCATGGTGACGTTCAGTGTTTAGGTAGGGGGGTTCTTTGGCGATGTCGTTTCGAGAACCGCACTCTATCTCGTTGATCTTTTTCGTATCGGTGCGGAAGGGATTGGTCATAGCGGTCAAAGAAGTCCTGAGGGCGTATGAAGAACAAGCAACCCACAATCAGTGCATCTCTTCATCTGGTTTCGTGGGCGGAGCAGGTGTGTCAGAAGGACTGTTTCTGTCCGTGTGCGACGCCGTGTCTTGTCGCTGGAGCACCAACTCTGGGTGCAGGGCGGCCAGCCTCAGGGCCAATTCTTCGTCGGTACGACCGTTCAGGACGCCTTTCAGAAGAAAGTCAGTTGAAACGCGAAGCCGGTTCGACAATGCGGCAATGAGGAACACGTTTGGGGCGCGGTCCCCGCGTTCAATCTTATTGAGTGTGGATGCGTCAATACCCAGCAGGCGAGCACATTCGCTCTGGTTGGGGATAACGAGTTCTCTGGCCCATGCAATGCGCTGTCCAATCGCGCGTTGGAGTACCGTAAGAGAATCTGAGCGTTTTTGTTTGGCCATGAGGCTTTTTTAGCAATGGCTTTATGCCAAATCTAGTCTCTTCTTGTTTCATATAAATTATGGCATTTTGTCATAAATTTGATTTTGTAAGGATTTTTTTATGTTTCATCAGACAAATATAGGTGGGGTTGGTGCGCGGGTTTCATCGGGGGCATTGGCAGCTATGCTTGCGTCTGATGGTTGGGTGCCTAAGAAAAAGACGGAAGGGGCGGCATATAAGGCCTTTGCGGCGAAAAAGCCGATTAAGGCGCGTATCGCTCGAAAAATGGTGGAGCGTGATACGATGGAGGCCTTGCCGGCGGGGCACTCTGTCACTTGGGCTGCTTTGTGGGGGGCGGATAAAGTCCCGGCGTTTCCTGGCTTGGTGCCGATGGGTGGGCGCGAGTTGGTGACGGGTATTCACTGATGTTGGCGCAAGGAGAGAAAGTTCAGGGCGTGAAGATGGGTGGGCGCCCGTTGGATGAGGCCATGATGGCGCCGACGAAAGAGAGGCACCAGCATAATGCGTTGCATGAGAAAAAGGGAGTGTATCGTGTCGTGAATACGGTGCAGTCCATGTATGACGCGCAGGATATTGGGGATGATGAGCTGGCGGCTGCGGATCGGTGGTATCGGGAATATCTGTTTGCCACGATGGGTGTGGTGGAAGAGGTGCCGTCTGATGGGCGGTTTCGTGAAAAGGGTGATATGCATACGTGGATGCTTGGGCGGGGAAAGTGTTCTGCTCGGATATCGGCTATTCGTGATGCGCTTGGTTTGGCGGTGCACGTTCGGCTGGAAATGCTTTTGGCGCGTGAGATGACCTTTTCAGCGATGGCGCGGTATATTTATCCGGGTTTATCGGAGGGGCGTGCACGAATGAAGGTATCGGCTCAATGTGCTTTGGTATTGGAGCAGCTGGTTCATGCTTATGAAAATTTAAAATGCATGAATAATAAAAAATATCATTAACGTTAAATTAACTATTGCATTGTGAACGCGGTTTATTTATATAGAGACTATATTGAAGATTTGTATTGATTAACAAAAGCCGCGCACCTTCTGGGTGGGTGGCTTTTTTTATTGGAGTTTTTTGTGAGTTTATTGAATTCTATTCAATGCGGGGCCGTTGTTTTTGTGGGTTGGCAGACCATGGTTGTTTTGGAGGTTTGCCGTGGTCAGGCGGTGTTGTGTCCTTTGATTTATGATGATGAGGCTCATCATCGTGCGGATGTTGTGTTGCATTGGTCAGAGTTGGTCGAAGCGGGTTTGAACCGTGTAGATGTGCGGTGCCGTGCTATTCCGTGTCAAAGGGATGTGCGGAAATTACGACTTTTGGGGCGGGTGGGGAGTGATGTGATGGCGCGCATCGTTCCGGCGGCTTTGCAAGAACAAAAAAGGCGAGTGGCTGAGCGGCGCGGTGCAGAGGGGTGGGCTGATATACGGTCGCAGCAGGCTGTAGCTCGGGCGCGGTTGGTGCGGGAAGGTCGTGATGTTCGGGGGGCTTATCAGGGTGTGCGGCGGCGGGTTGGTTGAAGATATGCGGTACGGGCTTGGGTAAGGGGGTAGGGTATGGTGAGTGAACGGTCAGTCAAAAAAATGCGGTCAGGCGGTGGGCGTACACGGAAGCGACAAGAGAAATTTCTGGCGCATTTGGCATTAAGCGGAAACATTTCTGAAGCGGGGCGTGTAGCGGAAGTACAGAGGGGGACGTTGTATAAATGGAAAGACACGGATCCGTCTTTCTGTGTGCGCTGGGAGGATGCTCTGGAAGAGGCGGCGGATTGCCTTGAGGCGGAAGCGCGGCGGCGGGCTGTGGATGGATATGATGAGCCGGTTACATATGGTGGGAAGGTGGTGTGTAACCCGGAGACGGGACACCCTTTGATCCGGAAAAAATATAGTGATGGGCTGATGGCGTTTTTGCTGAAGGCGCATCGTCCTGCACGGTTTAAGGCAGCTGAAGGTGCTGCGGTGTCTGGCGCAATTTCAATTAATATTAGCCATGACGACAACGCTCTTTAAACTTAATGACGGGCAGCGTGAGGCTGTGCGGCTGTTGGGGGGGGAGGCACGGCATATTCTTTTGCGGGGTGGATCTCGTTCTGGGAAGACGTTTGTTCTGATGCGTGCGGTTATTATTCGTGCGTTGAAGGAGCCGGGGAGCCGGCATGGGGTATTTCGGCATCGTTTGACGGCGCTGAAGGCGTCTGTGTTGCGGGATACGTTTCCGAAGGTCATGCAGAAATGTTTTCCGCAAGTGGCGTGGAAGCTGGACCGGCAAGAATGTGTGGTGACGTTTCCGAATGGTTCATCAATTTTATTCGGCGGGTTGGATGATGAGCAGCGCACGGAAAAAATTCTTGGGTTGGAATTTTCAACGGTTTATTTGAATGAGGCGAGCCAGATTAGTTATGGCGCGCGGAATATGCTGCTGACGCGGCTTGCGCAGAAAACGGGTTTGGTGAACCGGGAATATATTGATGCGAACCCGCCGAGTGTAGGGCATTGGTTATATTCATTATTTGAGACAGGTATTGAGCCGAAATCGGGGGAGCCTCTGGGTAATCCCGCATTATATGCGACGATGATTTTAAACCCGCACGCTAACCGGGAGAATTTAAGCCCGGAGTATTTGGCGGCTTTGGAAGCGCTGCCGGAGCGGGAACGGCGGCGTTTTTTGCATGGTGAGTATCAGGTGGCTGTTGAGGGAGCGTTGTGGCGCTTGGAGATGTTCCGGCGGGAAGCGGCGGTGACGTCTGTGACCCGGCAGGATGTGGCGGCACGGATGCGGCGCATTGTGGTGGCGGTTGATCCTTCGGGGGCGTCTGGGCCGGAAGATACGCGCTCTGATGAAATTGGGATTGTTGTGTGTGGTGTGGATGCGCAGGGGGTTGGCCATGTTTTGGAAGATGTGTCTGCGCGGGATAGTCCGGCGGGTTGGGCTGGACGTGCGTTGCGTGCCTTGGATGAATGGGGGGCGGAGCGCATTGTTGCGGAGCGTAATTTTGGCGGTGCGTTGGTGGAAGGCACATTACGGAGTGTGAGGGCGCATGCACCGGTGAAAATGGTAACGGCGGCGCGGGGCAAGGCGGCGCGAGCTGAACCGGTTGCAGCGTTATATGAGGTTGGAAAAGTTGTTCATCATGGGCGTTTTGCGGCTTTGGAAGAGCAGCTCTGTTATTTCTCCGTGAGTGGTTATCGTGGGGCGCGATCACCGGACCGAGCGGATGCGATGGTCTGGGGATTGAGTGAAGTGATGTTGTCATCAAGTGGGCAGGTAGCGAGTTGGGGTTCGTCTGGTTTTTCCTTGATGCGGTGATGAACGTTACGGGCTTTTTTCCTTTTTAAAATTGGAGAACTCATGGACTGGTTGTCTCTGCAACAGCGTTATGCTGTGCCGGCGGGTGCTTCGGCGCGTACGGCACGTTTGTTGGCGCTTCGTCGGGTGTTGGATGGTACGCAATATGATGCGCTATCGTATCCTTTTGCGCAGGAGCGTTCGGGGGCGGGGGAGTATATTCCGCTTTCGAACCGTCGTCCTGCGGTGCGGACGAATATGTGTCGGACGGTTGTGGATGATGCGGTGTCGCTTTTGTTCGGTGACTCACATTGGCCGAGTTTGGTGGCGGATGACCCGCGCGTGGCGGATGCCATGGGGATGTTTGCGTCTCAGACGCGGTTGGCGTCTTTGATGATGGAAGCGGCGACGTTGGGCTCTGTTGGGTCTGTGGCGATGCTGTTTGAGGTATCTGCTGGGGTACCGAGATTATCAGTGTTGGATACGGCGTATTTAACACCGTTTTGGGATGATGCCAGTGGTGAGCTGCTGCGGGTTGAAGAGCGCTTTTTGGTTTATGGGCGTGATTTAGCGGCGCAGGGGTATCCGATTGCTCAGGATTTGTTGGGTGCGCAGTTCTGGTGGCAGCGCATTTGGACGCCGATGGATTGTATTGTGTCCGTTCCTTGGATGGTGGGGATGGATGGTGGGGCGCGTGATGAGCGGCGCTCTGTGCATCATGGGTTGGGGTTTGTTCCGATCGTATGGATGCGAAATTTGGGCGTGCATTCTGGGCGTGATTCAGAAGGTGAGTGCACGTTTGAGCGGGCTATTGATACGGTTATTGAGGCGGATTATCTGCTTTCGCAGGCGGGGCGGGGGCTGAAATATGGCTCTGATCCGACGCTTGTTTTGAAAACAGGTGGTTTGGCGGAAGGGGTGGCGCATCAAGGGGGGGCGGCGGCGGCGCTGACTTTGCCGCCTGAAGGTGATGCTAAGCTTCTGGAAATTAATGGCAGTGCAGCGGGAGCAGTGCTCGATCATTATCGGGAGTTGCGCCACATTGTTTTGGAGCAATTGCACGGTAATCGGGCGCATGGTGATCGACTGTCCGGAGTGCAATCGGGGAGAGCGATGGAGCTGATGTGCCAGCCTTTGATTTGGTTGGTGGATCGGCTGCGCCATTCTTATGGCGAGGGGGCTTTGCTTGAAGTGTACCGGATGGCGTGCCGCTTTTCGCAGGTGTTGGACAATGGGTTGCGGCTGGGTGGTGTGTTGGTCAAGGACCTGCCGCTTTGTCGGTTGAGTTTACGTTGGCCGCCATGGTTTCCAGTTGCTGATCAGGAGCTTCAGGCTTTGGCTCAGGGCTTGGTCACGGCGGTGTCGAACGGAATTGTGAGTCGGGAAACGGCGGCGAAAATGTTCGCTACGGCGTCTGGTCATCCAGATCCCGGCTTGGAGTGGGCTGCGCTTGAGCGGTGTTCTGCATCTACGGGTGCTTTTAATTCGATGAGGAAATGATGTCGAATTCTCGAGAGAAATCCGTAAGCGATGATGCGCTGCGGCAAGCGTTGGAAGCTGCGCAAAATGAAGTAAACTCTATGCGTGGTGAGATGGATGCGTTGTTGGCGCGCCAAGACGCTATGACACGGACGCATGAAGAAGCTTTGTTGCGTGTGAAGGCGGAGAGTAATCGTGAGGTTGTGACTGCGGCTTTACGTGCGGAGGCGATGCGGATGGGGGCGCATAACCCGGATGATGTTGTACGTTTGCTTGATGTGAGTGGTGTGCGGCGTGATGATGGTGGTGCCGTTATTGGTGTGACAGAAGCTTTAGAAAGTGCTCGGCGTGAGCGGGCATATTTGTTTGGTGAGCAGGTACGGCCGGGTGTGGCTCTGGGTACGACGATGGCGCATGGAGCGCCGCGCCCTGGGGGGCTTGAGCCTTTTGATGCGCGTTCGGCATCAAGTTCGGACTATGAAGCGCGTAAGTGGCAGTTTTTAGCGCGTTCTTAAAATATTTTTGACGTATTTGGCATCTTTTTACGTGTGTTGAGCACGGTATTTTACGGGATATATTTATGAGCATTGATAATTTTCCAGTTCAGCTTCAGGCCGCAATTCAGCAAGGTTTTCTGGCTCGTGAGTTCGAGAACGGTTTGAAATCTCGTTTGGGTTTTCGTCAGGTGGCAGATCGAGAGGTTTTTCCGAACGCTATTGGTGAAACGCTGACGAAGACGCGTAAAAGTTTGAAAGCGCCGGTGACGACGCCGATGAACCCAACGGCGAACACGAATTTTGATAATGGTATGAGCCCATCGGGTTGGTCGGTTGAGCAATATACGCTGGGGATTAACCAGTATGGCGATACGATTGACCTGAATATGGTGACGTCCGGTGTTGGGATTGCGTCACAATTTTTGGCGAATGCGAATACGAATGGTATTCAGGCGATGCAGTCTTTGGATCGTCTGGCTCGGAACACGTTGTTTGGCGGCGCGCCGGGCGGTGTTGGTGGTTATCTGGGCGGTAATACGCGTGTTATTACGACGCTGGGTGCGGCTGCGACGGCTGTGCAAGTTGATGATGTTCGTGGTTTCCAGTCGGTTATTCTCGGCGGTCAGGTTGTTCCGGTCGGTACGAGCAGTGGCATGACGGTGACGGTTGGTGCTGGCTCGTATACGCTGATTGCCGTTGTTCCAGATGCTGTGAATGTGTCCACCGCGCCGGGTGGTGTGTCGGGTGTTCTGCAATTCTCGGCAAATGTATCGGTTTCGGATGGTACGGCGGGTCAGGCTGTTGTTGCGGCGACGGCACCTATGGTTATTCGCCCTAATGGTCGTTTGACGACGGCGGCGCTGCAAACGGCGAGTGTGCAGGGTTTGGCGGATACGTTGGGACTGCAACAGGTTTTGGCTGGTGTGGCGACGTTGCGGCGTAATAACGTGCCGATGATTAATGGTGCGTATCACTGTTATTTGGATGATCTTCAGCTTTTGTCTTTGTTCCGTGATAATGATTTTAAGCAGCTTTATCGTGGTGCGTATGGCTCGGAAGAATATCGTTCTGGTCAGGTAATTGAATTGCTCGGTGTGCGTTTTATTCCGACGACGGAAGCGCCGCAGCAGGCGTCTTTGGGGGCGGGAACTATTCATCGTGCGCTGCTGTTGGGCCAAGGTGCGCTGATTGAGGGCGATTGTGCGTTGACGGGGCATTCCGATATTCCGGATGCGGAACGTGCATTGATTGAGATGGTGGATGGTGTGGCGATGGTTACGCGTGAGCCGTTAGATCGTCTGCGTCAGATTATTGCGCAGTCTTGGTATTGGATTGGTGGCTTTGCGTTGCCGACTGATGTGACGGCGAATGTGAATGTGATTCCGACGGCGACGAACGCGTATTTGAAGCGTGGTGTTGTGATTGAGAGTCTGGGCACGGATGCTCTGGGTTTGACGTTCTAAGGGAGTTGGAAAGGCGGCGTGTTGAGCGCCGCCGTTTTTAAATGTGGAGTGGGGATGTCTGAATCTTTAGGTCTGTCTGTCGATTTTTTGGCAGATAGCGAGAAAATGGATGTGCGCCGCTTTTGTGGGTATCCGGCGATTGGGGCTTTGAATACAGGCCAAGAATCATGGCGCTTTTTCGAAGTCGAGGGAGCATTGGAGTGGCGGATGCAGAATTTGTCTGCGGTGGAATTGCAGCAAGTGCGCTTGTATTTGACGCAGCTTTATCCGTTGGAAAAAGCGGTATTAGGGGCATCAGATAATCTCGATACGGCGCAGGCGGCAAGTTGGATGCATAATGCGCGTGAAGTGCAGGACCGTATGGCGTTGTTTACGGTTTGGCGCAGGCGGTTATGTGCATTCTTAGGGGTTTCTGGCGGGCTTGAATTACAAGATGGCCGCGCTGTTGTCATCTGAGGGGGCGCGGTGTGCGATCTGATCTTTTGGCGCTTAAATTGGGGCGTGGTTCTGCGAAGGTGGCTCAAATTTTGGGGCAGTCTGGAGTGCAGTATCGGCCGGTGGATGGGATGTCTGCGCTGACTGCGCCGTATGCGTCACCGATGCTGGCGTTTGATGTTGATCCGTCTTTTTCGGGTGTAAAACCTGCGGGTTGGGGTGCTGTTGCGCGGTATGTTCTGTCTGACCGGTTGAGTGATACGCGGGTTGGGGATGTTTTGGTGTGTGGCGGGCAGAATTTTTTTGTGGCCGCGGTGGGGATGAATGCGCCGGCCTTATGTATTGCCTGTGATCAGATTGTGAGTGTGAGTGCAGTCAGTGGCGGCAGTGGGATGGTAGTGTCTGGCTGTCCGGCGGCAATTATTTTGCGCTCTAAAGGGGAGAGTGTGCAAAGTGGTGTGCCGGGGGCCGCACATCCGGGGCAATTTATATTGTATTTGCCGCATTTGCCGGGGGTGATGCTGCATCCTTATATGACGGTTATGTCGGATAATGGGGCGACATATATGATTAATTCGGCGGAAAAATCGGCGTGGGGGTTGCGCTGTATTTTATCGTTGCAGCAGGTTTGAGGGGTAGAAATGGCGGGTCTATCGCAGGTCGGTCAAGCTCTGGCTTATCAATGTGCGCAGTTGATTTACCCGCAAGGTTTGCACGCAGAAAGTGTGACGGGGCGTCAGGTGATTATTCGGCGAGGGTGGTTATTGCCGAATGATATTTTTGCGGTGCAGGGGATACGTAATAATGTCGATTACCTGACGATTACGATGGTGCCGCATAATACGCAGAGTAATATGCCGATTTTACCAGAGCCGTTAGGGCGTCCATGGAGGGTGAGGCAGCGTGTGGCGGCGACTGTTGACGCTGTGAGTCTGGGGGATGGGCGGGTGCGGCTTGTGTTTCCTTCAGTGGGTGCGGCGACTGGTGTGGTGGGTATTTGGACTGAGGATGGACGGTCAGCAGCGCGGGCGGTGATGGCGGGGGATACGCCAGTTTCTGTGGCGCAGGCATTAGCTACTCAATTAGATGGGGTTCTTGCTGAGGATGCGACTTTGTCAGTGCCGGGATGTTCTGTGTTTGCCCGCGTGGGGGGGTATGGTGAATCTGTGCGGACGGTGAGGCGGCAAATGCAGCGTTATCGCTTGTCTATTTGGACGGCTGATGCATCTGCGCGTGAGATCATTGGTGGGGTTGTTGATACGGCTTTGGCGGATATGAGCTGGCTTTCTTTCATTGATGGTGGGCAGGGACATATTCATTTTGCGGGTGTTGAGGATGTTGATACGATGCAAAATGAGACGTTGTTTCGGCGTGATTATTTCTACGATATTCAATTTGATGTTGAACAGGTGCAGTGGTCGTCAGAATTAATGTTTGGCGGTGGGCAGTTCGATCATGGGCATGCTGATATGTGGGGTGTGCAGGTGCCGCAATGTAATGCGGGGGTGGTTGAACAGGCTTTGCAGGCGATGAAAAATGCTGAGATGCAGCAGGTAGGGCAAGGTGTTTATCCGGGGATGGCTGTTGATGCCTTTGGAACGGTGAGTGCTGTAAACGGCTGATATTTTTTGAGTCCTCTTGAATTTTAATGTGCGGAACCTCTGCCTTTTGGGTGGAGGTTTTTTATTTTGGGAATGAAAAAAATGTCTTTGATTTATCAAGCTGGAGCGCTGAATACGACGGCCCTGACGGTTCCCAATCTTTATGTACAGATTGCACAGCCGCAGGCTTTGTCGTTAGCGGGGGCGGTCTCTTCTAGGTTAGGTATTGTTGGTACAGCGAGTTGGGGCCCGGTTGGGGTGCCGGTGACGTTGGGTAGCATGGCGGATTATGCTGCGGCGTTTGGTCCGAAGCAAAAACGGATTACGGATGCGGGTGTGGCGCTGAATATAGCGGCAATGCAGGGGGCTTCCGTGTTCTCTGTGGTGCGTGTGACGGATGGGAGTGATAGTGCCGCTACGGCTACTCTGGAGGGGGTAACGCTCCAGGCGGTGTGCACGGGGGCGGCGGGTAACGCGATTAATGCGGCTGTTACGGTGACGGGGAGTGGGTTTGCGCTGTCTGTTTCTCACCCGGTTTTGGGTTCGGCAAGTTATGCGGGGGAAGACTGGTTTAGTCTTGAAACTGCGGTAGGGCAGGATTTGTCTGCTCTTGTTAAAATCATATTGCCAGCGACGGTGCCGGCGCTCGCTGTGGGAAATGTGGTGCTATCTGGCGGGGGGGATGGAGGTGTGCCGTCTGCTTCAGCATGTGTTGGGCAAGATGGGGTGGTGAGGACTGGGTTATATGCTTTGCGGGGGCAAGGGTGTTCTGTCGGGCTGGTGCAGGGTGTAACGGATAGCACTTTGTGGGCAGCGCAGGCGGCCTTTGGCGCGAGTGAAGGCATTTATATGATTACCTCTACGCAGGTGTCTGACACGGTGTCTAATGCTGTGGCCGTGAAGGCTGCGAGTGGAGTGGATAGCGTGGCGCTGAAGGTGATGTTCGGCGACTGGTTGTATTGGAATGATGATACCTATGGCATGATGCTTGTGAGTGCGCAGGCTTTTGCAGGAGGAATGCTGGCGGCTTTATCACCTGAACAATCGAGTTTGAATAAGCCTCTTGCGGGTGTCATTGGCAGTCAGAAAGCGGGGTTGAATGGTGGCAGTACAAGTTATTCTACTGCGGAACTCTCAACGCTGTTTACGGCGGGTCTTGATGTTATTTGTAACCCTGCGCCGGGCGGTGCGTATTGGGCGGTGCGGTGTGGACATAATAGCTCTAGTAAGAGCGTTATTAACAGTGATGCCTATACGCGTTTGACGAATTACCTCGCGGCTTCTTTGGCGGGGGGAATGGGGCGGTATGTTGGTCAGGTGATTAACGATACGTTGTTTGGTGATATTCGCGCGACGTTATTGGGTTTTTTATCATCTCTTCTGGGGCAAGGTATTCTGGGCCGTCAGGGGGGAGTGTTGCCGTATAGTGTGGTGTGTGATGCGACGAATAATCCGCAGGCACGCACGGCTTTAGGGTATGTGCAGGCTGATATTGCGGTGCGCTACCAAGGCATCAATGAGAAATTTGTGGTGAATTTGCAGGGTGGATCATCGGTGAGTGTGTCTACGCTTGGTGGGAGTGTGTGATTATGGCCAATCCGTATAGTATTGGGCGTGATTGTCGTATCACGGTTCTGTGGAACGGTGAGCGCGTTGATTTGCGAGATGTGACGTCTTTTGGTGCGTCACAGGAAACACAAGCATTGCGGGCGCATCCGTTGAATGGCGTGCCAATGGAATTTAATGTTCCGGATGGTTGGCGTGGCTCATTTCAGATTGCGCGGGCTTCGGCTGCTTTGGATAATCTGGTTGCGTCGATTGAAGCTGCGTATTGGAATGCTGGGACAGTTGGTGCGGGTACTATTTATCAATACGTTTCCGAACCGGATGGTACGACGAGTACGTGGGAATATACGAATGTTTCTATTAAATTGAAGAATGACCCATGGCAGTCGGATCAAATGATGCATCAGACTGTGCAATTTTTTGCCTCAACACGTACAAAGGTTTCTTAAAATGCTGCCTAAAGATTTGGTGTTGGAAGATGGACGTAAGCTTATGCTGCGGGAGTTGGATCCGGCAGATATGCTTGATTTGATTGAAGCTGCGGGGGCGGCCGTAAACAGCCCTGCTGCGGGGGCGTGGCTGAGTTATGCGGAAATGATTTGTTCTGTCACGGCTATTGATGGGGTTCCAGTTCAGATGCCGGGGACGAAAGATGAAATTCGTGATTTGGCACGTCGTTTAGGAAAAGGTGGGCTTGTTGGGCTGCAACCTTTTTTTGAGGGTGTAGAAGATGAAGAAGCATTACGGGTTACGGCAAAAAACTGAGTAGGCACCCTGATTTTCAAGAGATTTTATATCTTTTGAAGGTGGGGGTGCCGTGGGATCAGGTGATATCTTGGTCACGTGCGCGGCGGATGGCTGCTTGTGTGGTGACGGCGGAGCGAGAAGGGTTTTGTTTTGATTGGGATGCTCTTAGGTATCGGGAGACGTCATGAAAATACAAAACTGGTGGGGTGTTTTTCTGAAGCCTAAACCGTTGGTTCGAGGGGTTTTGGACCGGCAAGCAGGCTATTTACGCTCATCGCATGTACCGAAGTTCGTGTCTTCACAGTCGAT
>NZ_BCZB01000013.1 GCF_001598495.1 Neokomagataea thailandica NBRC 106555 | reverse complement strand
ACTCCGCAGGCGGTACTGCAAAGCAGGGCCGTGACCGTCGTTTCCAGGCCATCTTGCCTTTGCGTGGTAAAATCCTGAACGTCGAACGCGCACGCTTTGACCGTATGTTAGGTTCCGCTGAAATCGGGACGCTTATCACGGCACTTGGCACCGGCATTGGTCGTGGGGAAGTCGATCAAGGCGGTTTTTCCGCCGAAAAGCTACGCTACCACAAGATTGTCATCATGACTGACGCTGACGTGGACGGCTCACATATCCGGACACTTCTGCTAACCTTCTTCTTCCGCCAAATGCCGGAACTCATCGAAAACGGCTATCTCTACATCGCGCAGCCTCCACTCTATCGTGCGAAGCGCGGCCAAGAAGAACGCTACCTCAAGGACGATGCCGCTCTGGAGCAATATCTTCTGGATAAAGCCCTGGCCAATGCGTCCCTGCGCTTTGCCGATGACCGTCATTTCACAGGTGAGGCGCTGCAAGATGAAGTCGCCTTCTTCAATCATGCAGCCCGTAATCTCAATCGTATTGCCACCAAAATTCCCGTTTGGATTTTGGAGCAGGCCGCCATTGCTCGCGTTCTGGATGCCAATATCAGCGCATCTGCCGAACACATTGCGGACTTCCAACAGCGCTTGGACAACGCCTCACCAGAAAACGAACGTGGCTGGAAGGTCTCTGCCTCTGAAACTGGCGTTGAATGTGCCCGTTCTATCCGTGGTATCAACGAAATCTACCGTTTGGACAGCGCCATTCTCCGTTCTGCAGAGGCACGCTGGCTTACCGCGGAAGGTCCACGCTTAGCGCGTGACTTCAGTGGCCCAGTCACCCTGACACTCGACCCACACGCACATGAACTCTTTGGCCCAGCCGCCATTATGGATCGTATCCTCACCCAAGGCCGAAAGGGGCTAGCCATTAACCGCTTCAAAGGCTTGGGTGAAATGAATGATGAGCAATTGTGGCACACCACCCTTGACCCAGCGACCCGTACCCTGCTGCAAGTTAAAATCGGTGATGTCGAAGAAGCTGGTCAGGTTTTCTCCACCCTAATGGGCGATGTGGTAGAACCGCGTCGTGACTTCATCGTCGGCAATGCTCTGAAGGTTGCAAATCTTGATGTCTAATCGAACATGGCGGCATGTGATCGCAGCTGCGGTCTCACTTTCAGCATTCACCAGCACAGTCTGGGCGCAAGATTCTGCTCCTATTTCAGGGCCTGTTTCTGCGCATGAAAGCTTCGCCGCCTATGTTCATGATCTGCATGCCTTAAATGCAGATGTTTCCTTTGCCACCCAGCCTTGGGGCTATGGTGGCAACGCACATATTCGCTCGATCGGTATGATTGGGTGGTTTGTACGTATGGACGTAACCGCCCGGATGGAAGGGCATTTCGGGCCGGGCAATACTGTTGCGCCTATTCTCTATGATAGCGCAGGCCTCTCACGCGGTGCGCAGCGTCACGTCCATCTGGACTATCAAAACAACACGCCCACAGTCACAATACATACACCTCCTGAAACCGACCGCGAGCCTGTTCCCAGCAGTACACTGCCGGGAACCATTGATACGTTCAGCGGTATGGTCCGTTTACTCCAAACGATGCGTAATACAGGGCAGTGTAACGGCTCAGCCAATGTCTTTGACGGCGCACGCCTAACACATATTACTGTCCACGGACCTGTGGCCGATAACGTCCCTACAGACCATGATCAGTTGGAGACGGGTGCGGCCTTGCGGTGTGACTTTGTTGGTCAGCAAAGCGCTGGTTTTATTAAAGATTCACCCAACCGCGCCAAAATGGCATCTCCCCAACCTGGGGCTGTTTGGTTCAAAAATGTCCAAGGATTTGGCCTCCTGCCAGTGCGTGTTGAGTTTGAGCACCCGAAACTTGGCCATATCAGTCTCGTTCTACAGACACCCATCACGCACTAAGACCCCCGCACCCTTCAACACCATGCAACAATCGGCAACCTGAAGTGATAGCCAAATGACGTTCAAGAAATTGACGTCAGGCAAGAGGTTGGATACCCGGATGAGAACATGAGCAGCACGCCCCCCTCCCAAACACGCCCCCTGACAGCCATCATTCTCGCTGCGGGTCTCGGAACACGGATGAAGTCATGCCTTCCGAAGGCACTTCACCGCCTTGCGAACCGTCCGATGATCAATCACCTGATTGATACCGTACAGCAGGTTGCAAACCATGTTGTCGTCGTCGTTGGCCCGGATATGCCTGCGCTTGAAAAAGCCGTTCATCCGCACGCAACCGTCACGCAGACCGAGCGTCTGGGTACAGGCCATGCCGCACAAGTAGCGGAACCTTTATTCGGTGATGGGGATGTCATTATTCTTAACGCCGATAACCCGCTCATTTCCAGCGCCACACTGCACCGTCTCTTCAGTGCGCGCCAAGAGGGGCGCGCAGCGCTTGCCATGCTGGGCATGCGCCCGACTGACCCTGCGCGTTATGGCCGCGTGATCGAAGAGAATGGCTCTGTTCAACGCATTGTCGAATATAAAGATGCAACAGACGAAGAACGCAGCATTGGCCTGTGCAATGCTGGCGCTTTCTGTGCCTCCGCAACAGACCTGCGACGTTGGCTGGGGCGCATTAACAACAACAATGCCCAGAATGAGTATTACCTCACCGATGTTGTAGCGCTTGCGGCTGCCGAAGGTACTGTCAGCTGCGTTGTCGCAGATGAAGCCGAACTCGCGGGCGTTAATTCCCGCGCAGAACTCGCACGCGTCGAGCACAGCGTACAACAACGCCTGCGTGCAGCCGCCATGGCCAATGGCGTCACACTCGTCGCCCCGGAAACGGTCTTTTTCAGTGCTGACACCGTCATTGAATCCGATGTCGTTATTGAGCCAAACGTCTTTTTCGGCCCCGGTGTTACAATCCGCTCGCATGCCGTTATCCGGGCGTTCTCGCATCTTGAAAGTTGTACGGTCGAAGACAGCGCAACCATCGGTCCCTATGCACGCCTACGCCCCGGCACACTCTGCGAAGCCGGCAGCCATGTTGGCAACTTTGTTGAGCTAAAAAACGTAACGCTTGGCGCTGGCGCTAAAGCCAATCACTTGACCTATCTGGGTGATGCCAGCATCGGAAACGCGACAAATATCGGGGCAGGGACGATTACCTGCAATTATGATGGCGTTTTCAAACATCGTACAACCATTGGTGCACGCGGCTTTATTGGTTCAAATGCCATTCTCGTTGCGCCCATTTCTATCGGTGATGAAGCGCTCATTGCCGCCGGCAGTGTCATTACAGATGACGTGACCTCTGGCGCTATGGCTTTCGGCCGTGCACGCCAGTCCGAAAAACCAGAACGCGGCCGCGAAACCATGGCCGCTTTACGTAAAAAGAAGGAGCAGGGCTGATGTGCGGTATCTGCGGTGTTGTCGGGCATAAGCCAGCTACTCCAATCGTTTTTGAAGCACTCCGCCGTCTTGAGTATCGTGGTTACGACTCAGCAGGCATTGCCGTACTCAATGATGACGGCCTGATTGACCGCCGCCGTGCGGCCGGAAAGCTCGACAATCTGGGAACAGTGCTTGAGGAAACGCCACTTCAGGGCATTACCGGCATTGGCCACACGCGTTGGGCGACCCACGGCGCTCCGACCACCAATAATGCACACCCACACGCAACGGACCGCGTGGCTGTCGTACATAACGGCATTATTGAGAACTTTGCCGAACTCAAAGCCGAACTTGAGGCCGAAGGGCGCGTCTTTTTATCCGACACAGACACCGAAACCGTTGTGCATCTGGTCGATCATTATCTGCACACTGGTTTAGCCCCTCGTGAAGCCGCTTTTGCGACCCTCAAGCGGCTAGAAGGTGCTTATGCGCTCGCCATGATTTTTAAAGATCATGATGGCCTGCTTATCGGTGCCAAACACGGTGCTCCTTTAGGCGTCGGCTATGGCGATGGTGAAACCTTCCTTGGCTCCGATAGTCTGGCTCTAGCACCACTCGCCAGCCGTATTAGCTACCTCGAAGATGGAGACTGGTGCGTTCTTACCCCCGATGATGTGACTCTCTATAATGCTGAAGGCGATGTGATCACGCGCCCCGTGCACAACGTGGCCTTCATGGCAGGGCAAGTCGGTAAAGACGGCTACCGTCACTATATGGAGAAAGAACTACACGAGCATCCCGTGGCGATCGGGCAGACATTACAGCGTGTCACGGATCCCGCCGCCAAAACTATTGCTCTACCATCCTTACCATTCGATCCAGCACACGTTCCACGCCTCACCATCTCAGCCTGCGGCTCTGCCTTTTATGCCGGTATGGTCGGGCGTTATTGGCTGGAATCTTTAGCCCGCTTACCCGTGGATATTGATGTCGCATCTGAACTGCGTTACCGCGATTTACCCTTGGCTGAAGATGGTGTTGCGCTGTTCATCTCCCAATCTGGCGAAACAGCCGATACTTTAGGTGTCCTACGCCGCCTGAAAGATGCCGGACAAAAGATCGTTTCCGTGTTGAATGTCGAACATTCCACCATGGGACGTGAAAGTGACCTTGTCCTCGGCATGGTGGCAGGACCAGAAATCTCCGTTGCATCTACCAAGGCATTTACTGCACAACTCTCTGTTCTTGCAGCTCTTTCTATTGAATTCGCCCGCGCCCGGGGCGTGATTGATGCCACTCGTGAAGAGAGCCTAACCTCTAGCCTGCTCGACCTTCCTTCACGTGCAGCAGAGGCTCTTGCACGAGGAGATGCCATCCGCGATATGGCACGTATCGTCGCTGAAGCACGAGATGTTCTGTATTTGGGGCGCGGCATTTGTACGCCTATCGCACATGAAGGGGCGTTAAAATTAAAGGAAATCAGCTACATCCACGCCGAGGCTTACCCTGCTGGTGAGCTAAAACATGGCCCGATTAGCTTGATTGATCGTACGGTCCCCGTCGTCGCTATTGCACCATCGGGTATCTTGTTCGACAAAACAGCCTCCAACCTTCAAGAAGCAAAAGCCCGTGGCGCACGTATCTTAGCGTTCACGGATAAAAAGGGAGCACAACAGCTTGAAGGCATAGCAGAACATATTGTTGTGCTTCCCGATGTTGATCCGTTCGTAATCCCCATCCTTTATGCTATCCCTGTGCAAATGCTGGCGTATGAAGTCGCGCTGCTTAAAGGCACAGATGTTGATCAACCGCGTAACCTCGCTAAGTCTGTTACGGTCGAATAATTAACCTAGCAGCCCGACCGTATTTCACCCGGGCGGGTTCCACGATCTGCCCGGGGGAAATAACGATGGGTGATGCACCCTATCTCTCACACAACACTAACCGCCTAACCCTTGCGTCTAGAGACCTAAAACGCTGGACGGCGTATAAATCCGCCCTTGAAGCACATGGGTTTTCTGGTGAGATTACTGACAGCATCGCCGCACGTTTGGTTGGCTCAACCGATAACAGCATTTATCAAAGACTTCCCCTCGCTGTTATTTACCCGAAAACAACAGATGACCTAAATCGTGCCGTTAAGGCCGCAAAAAGCATCGACCTTACCCTCTCTATTCGCGGTGGCGGTACGGGTACCAATGGTCAGTCTTTGACATCAGGCGTCGTGATCGACGTTGCACGCCACCTGACAGCCATTGTTCATTTTGATGAACAGGCCAAGACCATAACCGTTGAACCGGGCGTCATCTTAGCCCGTCTTAATGCGTTCTTGCGGCCATATGGTTTCTTCTTCCCCCCCACAGTCTCAACGGCCACACGCGCCACGATCGGCGGGATGATTGCAACAGATGCCTCTGGAAAAGGATCCCGAATTTACGGGCGCACATCGGACTACATTCAGTCCCTTGATGTCACATTATCAGACGGCTCAGACCTTACCATCTGCGCCCAATCTTCAGAGAATGTTGTTGCCCTATCCGCAAGGACGGATCGGGCAGGGGACGCATACCGTGTTACGCAAGATATTGTGACTAAACATGCCGAGGAAATCCAGTGTGTTTTCCCGGATATGAACCGTGGCTTGACAGGATATAATCTCCAAAAACTCACGGATGAGCAGGGCGGCTTAAATTTAATACGCTTATTAGCTGGATCAGAAGGGACCTTAGCACTCACAAAACAAGCGACCCTACACGTCAAACCCCTCCCCAAATTTCGCCAGCTCCTCGTCATTCGTTATGGACGTTTTCAAGATGCCCTACAGAATGTTCGTACGCTCTTAAAGGCAGAGCCCGCAGCCATTGAAGTGCTCGATGACAAGGTGCTTGCACGCGCCTCACAAGACGTCATCTGGTCCACCCTAGAAACCGTTTTGGGGGCACAAGCCGAACGGCCGGTCGAAGGGATGAGCTTTGTCGAATTCGTTGGTGATGACGCTCAAACCATTGAGAACCAACGTTTGAACGCTCTCTCTTTATTAGAGAGAACAAGCGATGATGTTATTGATTTTAAAACTGTTGCTGACCCTGCTATCATTAATCAGCTATGGGCATTACGCGAGAAATCCGTTGGTCTTCTCGGACGCCCTGAGGGACAAAAGCAAGGTATTGCGTTTGTTGAAGATACCGCCGTTCCACCCGAAAACCTTCCTGAATTTGTCTCCGAATTTCGCGACATTCTAGACCAGCACAACCTCATATACGGCATGTTTGGTCATGCCGATGTGGGGTGCCTCCATGTACGCCCCTATATGGACATGACCAGCGAGCGTGACCGAAAGCTTATTCGCCATATTTCCGATCAAGTCGTCACACTAACACGCCGTTATGGTGGCTTGATCTGGGGGGAACACGGCCGAGGCTATCGCGGCGAATTTTCACCGCTCTACTTCGGTGAAACACTCTACAATGCCTTATGCGATATTAAACAAGCCTTTGATCCTGAAGGACTTTTTAATAGAGGGAAGCTTGCCCGCTCGGGTGAGCGCTACCCTGTAGAGCGCATTGACGCCGTCCCCTTCAAAGGAGCTTTTGATGCGGATCTCGCCCAGGCATCTCGCCGCCGTTACGGTGCAGCCATCAGTTGCAATGGAAACGGGGCCTGCTTTAACCGTGAGCCTGATCAAGCGATGTGCCCATCGTACAAAGCAACCGGAGATAGGCTACAATCCCCCAAAGGACGGGCCACATTGCTCCGCAGTTGGGCGCGTCTACGTTCACTCCCCGATCACGCGCCAGACCGAGCCTTTCTGCCGCGCTTAACGGAAGAGGTCAAAGCAGCACTCGACACCTGCTTGTCTTGCAAGGCCTGCGCAACGCAATGTCCCATTAAAGTGGACATTCCCTCCATGCGCTCTCGCTTTTTGCACGCATATTATGCTTCTCACGCACGAACACTCCGTGACCAAGTGGTTTATATGCTTGAGCCCTTGCTGCGGATAGCGCGGTGCATGCCATCACTCGCCAACATTTTTATGCAAAATGTTGTTTCTAAAGCATTCATTAAGAAAATTGGCCTGATTGACCTACCATTTTTAAGACCAACACGCCTCTTTCGCTATAAACGCGTCACCTCACGCTGGCTCAAACACGCTGCCACCAACCCACATGCCGTAATCATCGTGCAAGATTCCTTCACCGGCAGCTTTGATGGCAGCGTTTTAGAAGCCGCTTACACCACCCTGTCCACACTCGGCTTTGATGTGCGCCTCTCACCAGTGCTGGATAATGGCAAAGCCCGTCATGTACGCGGCTTCACACACGGTTTTACAAAAACCGCTCAACGCGCAGTCGCAGACCTTAAGCGCCTTAGCGTCGCTGGCACGCCGCTCATTTCAGTCGACGCCGCCACCGGCCTGATGTTCACCCAAGAATACACGGAATTAAAAGAAGCCTCTCCTATCCCGCAGGTCACCCCGTTGGAAGCGTTTTTACGCAACGCTATTGAGCAAAAACTCATCTCACCCTGCACCATGCAACCACAAGAGGAGATCACCCTTCTGCCTCACTGCACAGAACAAGGCGCGCGCCCGCACAGCACAACCGATTGGCGCTTTGTTCTCGCCTTCTTCGGCCTTTCCGTAACGCCAGGCAAAGCCGGATGCTGCGGCATGGCAGGCCTCTTTGGCCATGAAGCCGAAAATGCGGCTCTTTCATACCAGATTTTCCAACAAAACTGGGCACAGCAGACCAAAAACCCCGTTCTTGCCACGGGCTATTCCTGTCGATGCCAAACTAAACGCTATACCGGCACACGCCCTCTGCACCCGATTGAATGGCTCGCACAGGCCCTTCACAAGACGGAGAGAACATCTCCATGAGTTCTCGTTTGAAGGTACTCATCGCCATAAGCAGCATTATTCTCGCTTTATTATACCTTGCTCTTGCAACGCATATCAGCAGTCTATGGCCTAAAACCTCGGATCAAGCAGGGTATTTTGAAGCTGGCCTTGCCGTTCTTCACGGGAACTGGCGCTTGCATGGCTGGATGCTCACCGCTTCAAATTTCTGGACCTCAGACATTGCACTCTCTGCGCTTCTGGGCGGGATATGGCATCTCTTAGGGCACCCTGCACAAAGCCCAGTCCTCCTATTTGTACAGCCCGCCATCCTCTGGACCGGGCTGGTTCTGTCAGCCTTTTATATCACCCTCAAACACTTACCCAGCTTAAGCCAGCGCCTTGGCGCTTTGGTCCTTTTATTACCCTGCCTCGCATTCCCCCTGATGCGCTCACCTATGGCGTATTTTATTACACTTTCGGCCATTCACGTCGGTACGGTTATTTACGGCTTATGGGCCCTATATTGGGCTGATAACGCGCTCAAAACACAGCAAAAACGTCCATTATATCTCAGTGCCCTCATGATATGTCTCGGTACCATGGGGGACCCACTGATGGACTACACCGCCACCGGTGCCATCTTGGGCTATGCGGTTCTTTGGCCTCAGACAGCCTCTCGCCAAAAATTCTACCTCATCCTCAACACCATCATCGCTGCCACTTGCGGTAAAATACTCATTGCGCTGAACACCGTGAAAGGCGGCTTTCAAACAGAATCTGCCGAAAGCCGTTTTACGGCATGGGAGTCCTTAGGGCACAACATCAGCACCACTCTGCACGATCTCCTCTTGGTGTTCGGGGCAGATCCATCAGGACGGTTAATCACAGCATCAACACCAGAGTTATTACGCCTCGGCCTCGTGCTTTTAGGCATACTCGCTCTCGGGAGTGCAGCGCGGCAATGGTGGCATACCCGCACAACCAATTTTTCACTCCTGCTCACAGTGTTCGCAGGGTTAAATCTCTGCGCACTCATGTTCAGCAACCGTATAGAACTTGATGGTAACCCCATCGCCACAGCGCGGTATCTTTTTCCGGCATGGGCCGCTCTTTCTTGCCTTATAGCCCTGCATTGGGCACAGAGCCGCTACGCCATATGGCTCGCTTTACTGGTTCTCTACACAACCCTACAGGCGGATAGACACGATCTGCCCCACAATTCAACGGGCATTTTATCTGCTGAGGCAGGGGCGGTCTATCAATCCCTGAACCAAAACGGCCCTTATATCGGAATCGGCTCTTGGTGGAGTTCGCTCAATATCCAAGCCGCCTCTTTACAACATATAAGAGTGATGCCTGGCATGCGTGATGCACAGGGCAATGTTCATCCTTTTTTTCATATTCAACCGAGCTTTGACTGGAGCGAATTATCAGGAAAAAGATTTTTTATTCTTTTACCATCCCCGGAAGAAACCTTCTCAAAAGCAGATATTCTTCATAGCTTTGGTGAACCATCAGAAATACGTAAACTCAGCCATTATGATATTTTGATTTATCCCAACACGCATCTTCTCCCCAAGCCTCACTAAATGTTGCACTAGGATCGCGCGACGGACCGGCCTACAACTTTGCGTCACAACACCACGCCCTTGCGGCCTTGTTCGGCCCAGAAGCGCGCAATCCTGCATCAAGGAGTGCACCTTATGACAAAGCCCAAAATTCTCGTTCGCGGGGCCGGCGTTGCCGGTCTTGTCACCGCCGTTTCTCTCGCAGATCGCGGCGCTGACATTACTCTTTACGACCGAGCCGGACGCATTGGGGCAGGGGCGTCATGGCATGCAGGCGGTATGCTCACACCATGGTGTGAGGCCGAAGCCGCACCAGAGGAAGTCACGCGTGATAGCGCTCATTCCATCGCTTGGTGGAGCGAACACGTCCCCAGCACAACCCATAACGGCAGCCTCGTCGTCGCTCCCGCACGGGACACACCAGAAATCGCACGATTTGGACGCCGCACGCGCCATTTTGAAACCATTTCAGGCCCACGCATTGCGGAATTAGAGCCTGACCTCACAGGACGTTTCGAGCGCGCGCTCTACTTCCCCACAGAAGCTCATGTGGATGCCCGAAAAGCCCTCAGCACACTCGCTGAACGCCTCATCTCACAAGGGCATACTCTGACACTCAACGGCCTAGAACCTCAGAATACCGATTTTGATTGGATCATTGATTGCACCGGCATTGATGCCCGAACCCACGACCCAGACCTCAAAACACGCCTGCGCTGCGTCCGTGGTGAAATGCTTCTGCTAAAATGCCTCGACGTAACACTGCACCGCCCAGTCCGCATGTTGCACCCACGCATTCCCATTTATATCGTACCGCGTGATGACAAAGTTTTCATGGTGGGGGCTACCATGATTGAAAGTGATGATAAACGCGGGATGACCGTCCGCTCCATTACGGACTTACTCAACGCAGCCTATACGTTGCACCCCGCCTTTGCAGATGCTGAAATCCTTGAAGCAAATGCAGGCCGCCGCCCTGCCTTTGATGATAATGTCCCGCGCATTCGACAGAACGGACGCCATATTACCCTCAATGGTATGTACCGACATGGCTTTCTTCTCTCCCCGCATCGGGCACAACAAATCTGTGATATTATCTTCGGCACTGCCGCTTAATACGGTCTGAGGAGAGTTTTTCATTATGCGTATCTTGGTCAATGATGAACAGCGTGATGTTACGAACACCACTCTCGCGACCATCCTGAATGAACTTGGCTATGGCGGCGCACGCATTGCCACCGCAGTGAACGGCACCTTCATACCCGCCAGCCAACGTGATACCGTGACCATCATTGAAGGTGCCTCGCTCGAGGTCCTCGCACCAATGCAGGGGGGCTGACCATGGAATTTTACGGGACACAACTCTCCTCGCGCCTCATGCTCGGCACGGCGCAGTATGACAGCCCGGCACTTCTTGCACAGTCGGTGGAGGCCTCCGGAGCCTCCGTCGTCACCGTGTCGTTACGCCGTGAAGCCGCAGGAGCACAAGCAGGACAGGCATTCTGGTCTTTAGTCAAAAGCCTTGGGGTGCATATTCTTCCCAATACCGCCGGCTGCCATGGCGTTCGTGAAGCCGTCACAACCGCACATATGGCACGTGAAGTCTTTGGTACAGACTGGGTAAAACTCGAAATCATCGGGCAGGGGGACTTGCTTCAACCCGATGTGTTTGGCCTTGTCGAAGCCACACGCATCCTCACAGAAGACGGCTTCAAAGTGTTTCCCTACACAACTGAAGATCTCGTCACCGCAGAGCGCCTGCTAAAAGCTGGTGCCGAAGTCCTGATGCCATGGGGGGCACCTATTGGCTCAGGGCGCGGCCTGAATAATGTGTTTGGCCTCCGGGCATTACGCGCGCACTTCCCAAACACCCCCATGGTGATTGATGCCGGGATCGGTCGCCCTTCACACGCTGCCATGGCCTTTGAGCTCGGCTTCGATGCCGTTCTCATCAATACGGCTGTCGCTAAAGCCGGTAACCCTGTCCGTATGGGAGAGGCCTTCCGCCTCGCTTGTGAGGCAGGATTAGCCGGCTATGCTGCACAACCTATTGAGGAACGTGATATGGCTGTTCCTTCCACCCCAACACTTGGACTTGCCCGGGGGCTCGCTGTCGAATGAAAACCGCATCTGCTTTACCATCCCGCATTTACCCCATCGTTGACCATCCACGCTGGGTCGAACGCCTCGGCAGTGCTGGCGCACGATTTATTCAATTACGCCTGAAAAACCTGTCTGCTGAAGATCTCCGTGCACAGGCAGAAGAAGGGCTGTCCCTTGCTGCCCGTCATAATGTCACACTGGTGCTGAATGACTATTGGGAACTGGCTCTTGAGCTTGGCTACCCTTGGGTGCACTTGGGCCAAGAAGATCTGGATACCGCAGACCTAGACGCCATTCGCGCAGCCAAGATCGCCTTTGGCCTTTCCACCCATTCTCACCCAGAGCTAGAGCGCGCTCTCGCCTGCAAACCTGATTACGTAGCCCTCGGCCCCATTTGGGAAACCACACTCAAAAAAATGGCCTTTGGCCCTCAAGGCGTCGCTAAATTAACCGAATGGCGTAGCCTCTGCGGTTCTATTCCTCTAGTTGCCATTGGTGGCATTACGCTAGAGCGTATGCCAGAATGTTTAAAAGCCGGTGCCGACAGTGTCTCAGCCGTCAGTAATTTTATCCGGCATGATGAACCCGAAACCCAAGTTCAGCGTTGGCTACAAGCAGCAGATGCCGTTTGACGCTATCATCCACATTCTAACACAGTCTTGCCCCGGAATTGACGTGATCTCCTGCAAACAAGACTTCCCCGCGATACCGGGGCCCATTAGGGTGTAAGACATATTCACACTGAGACGGAGAAGATAGGATTATGATGGTGACCGGGCTCGCAGCCATTCTTCTCGCGCTCGCGTTCCTGCTCACGCTGGTAAGCCTTATTCAGCCATTGGCGAAGAAACTCGTCATTTCTGAGGCTGTTCTTCTCGCTCTCGTTGGGATTATCTTAGGTGGCGCGGCTTCGCTTATCATTCGTTCATCAGCCACAGACTTGCTGGATGGTGCGGCTGAAGCCCTCATTTATTTTCCCATTAATAGTGAAGCCTTCCTACTCATCTTCTTGCCCATTCTTGTCTTTCACGGGGCCATGGGCATTGATGTCCGGCGCCTTGCACAAGAAACCGCAACCGTCCTGCTTCTAGCCGTAGTCGCGGTGATCGTCTCAACAGCAACCATTGGCTTCGCTCTATACCCATTTGCCGGACAAAGCCTCGTCGTGTGTTTGCTGCTGGGCTCTATCGTCGCAACGACGGACCCATCCGCCGTGGCGGGCATCTTCCGTGAAATCGGGGCCGCATCCCGCCTGACACGCCTCGTTGAGGGGGAGGCGCTCCTCAATGACGCTGCGGCTATTGCTATTTTCACAATTCTGCTCACTGCTGAAACAGCCCATCAGCACATCCAACTCGGTGACGCAGCCCTTGAATTCCTGACGGCGTTTGGTGGAGCCATCGTTGTTGGCATCTGCCTTGCACGCCTCACTTTATTGCTCATTGCCGGACTAGGCGGCTCCGCAGCCGCGGAAATCACCCTAACACTCGCCTTGCCCTATACGGTTTATATTTTATGTGATGAATTACTGGGCTTCTCTGGCGTTGTCGCTACAGCCGCCGCAGGCTTGACCATCTCTGCTTATGGCCCATCCACCTTCCGCCCACAGGTATGGCGCTCCCTCAACGAAATGTGGGAACATCTCGTTTATTGGGCTGGTTCTCTCGTCTTTTTACTCGCCTCTATGCTCGTCCCGCGTTTAATGATTGGCATGACCCGTTGGGACTGTGTCTTAATTCTCATTGCCTCCGTAGCAGGGCTTCTAGCGCGTGCTGCCGTCGTCTTCGGCATGCTCCCACTTCTAGCAATCACCAAACTTTCTCCCGCCGTTCCTACACCCTTTAAACTCACCATGGTCTGGGGCGGATTGCGCGGCGCCATTACCCTAGCACTCGCCCTCGCGGTGACAGAAAACCAGAACGTCTCAAGCCCCGTCGCACATTTCATCGGGATTATCGCTACCGGCTTTGTCCTCATTACACTGCTGGTGAACGGAACAACCCTGCGCTCCCTAGTCTTATTTCTCAAGCTTGACCAACTCTCACCCGTTGATCAAGCTATTCGGCAGCAGATCCTCGCTATCGGCCTCGGCACCGTGGCAGAACGCACGCGCCAAATCTCGGATGAACTGGGCTTTAGCGAAAAAACCCGCAATGGCGTTATCAGTCGCATTGAAAAACGCGCTGAACGGGAGAGGGCGGCTAATAATTTTGAAACCGTTTTGGGGGACCGCGCACGCGTAAACATCGCGCTCATTACCCTTGCCAACCAAGAGCGCTCTTTACTGCTAGACCTCTTCCGTATTCAGGGCCTCTCACGCCGCGTAATGGAAACACTACTCCGCACGGCGGAATCTATGGCTGATGGCGCACATTTAGAAGGGCGCTATGGCTATGTCCGCGCACTGAAAAAACGCCTGAAACCCACATTGCGCTTTCGCATCGCACAAGCACTGCATAGCCATTTACATATTGATCAGCCACTCATCGCCTGCATGATGGAGCGCTTTGAGATGTTGATCATCGCCCATCTGGTGTCACTCTCTTTGCAGCGCTTTGTACGCCAGCGCCTAGAACCTACTTTAGGCCCTCGCATCACCGAAATCGTCTCAGAAGTCCTAGGCCGGCAACGCAAACTGCTTGATGACGCCCTCGAAACCCTGCGCTTACATTATTCCGGTTATTCTGAAGCACTGGAAAGCCGGATTTTACGCCAGATCGCACTTCGTCTTGAAGATGAAGAATATGGCGCATTGGCCGCTGACAATCTCATTTCGGAAGAAGTCCACCGAGAACTCCACCGTAGCATCGAAACACGCCGTGAACGCCTCAATACACCTCTACGCTTCAACTTAAAAAGCGGTATCGAACAACGCCTCCGTGCTTTTGCAGCTTTTAACGGCGTACCTGATGCCGTGCTCAGCAAACTCTCGCGCCGCGTGTCTCTGCAATTTGTTTCCCCGGGAGAGATACTCTTTCGGCGCGGGCAAAATCCAAGCGTTGTCTATGCACAGGTCGCGGGCCTAGCAGAGGCTCACTTAGGAGAGCAGGACATCCTTTTTGGTAGTGGCGACCTCATCGGCGCTACCTCTATTCTCGAAAATAGCCGCATCCCCGGCACAGTACGTTCACTCCAATTCGGGCATCTTTTGGCCATTCCACGCCCCATTTTTGAGAAAATGGTCCACCACTACCCCATTGTGCGCCGTACAGTTCTAGCCCGCAGCGCCATGCGCTCAGAAGGCACGCTCGAAGCCTATGTCGTTCATACGGATGAAGGAAGTCGTCTCGCCCCGACGCATGACATCAAGAACCTCATTCATCCCAATCCCTCATAAAAAAGCCCCGCTCTGAGAGCGGGGCTTTTAATCTGCTTAAGCGTCTTTCCCTGTCGGATCAAAGACATCCTTAAAGAAAATCGCACATACAAGCAGCACAGCTCCCCCGGCAAATGCCGCCCCCGTATGTAACCACCAGAACGTTAAGTCTGGAATACGGTCAATCAACGTGGAAAGCTTACCAACAATCAAATTCGCTACCGCAAGATGAAGCACAAAAGCGGCGACCAAAATAGTATTCAAGCTCGCTGGCGCAACGCGTGAGAACATCGCCATCCCAATCGCGTAATTCATGCCAAAGCCAATATCATTAAACGTATGGAACGCAATTCCCCAAAGCGGACTCATCGCATGCATACCCGGTGAAAAAATTTCCCCCACGATAAGACATAAAGGACCAAATCCTGCGATAATTGTACTAATCGCCACCTTGGTAATCTCAGCCGGATCTTTCCAAAAACGTGCATACCAACGCCAGAAAGCCAGCACCCATATGGCCGTTAACGTGCTAATCACGGCATCTAAAGAAATAAGACTACTGACCGGAAAATCCCAACCAAACAGCTTGAGTTGATAATGCTCCTGCGCCCAGAGCATGTACCCATCAAAAATTTCCTGATTGGGCAGGGCGGCCAAAGCTAAAACTGGCAGAATCAAAACTAACCCAATCGCCGAACGGCGCTCTTGTCGGGTCAAAGCTACGCGTATTGTTTTACGCTCCTTGAGCGGCGCCTCAGTCGGCAGCCATTTCAGGCCAGCCAAATAAATCACCATGCCTACCAACATTCCCAAACCTGCGGCTAAGAAACCCCAGTGCCACGCATATGCAGCCAAAGCACCGCAGATAAGAGGGGAGACAATGGGGGCCGTCTGGAAGAGCAATTGAAAATACTGATACGCTTCGGAACGGCGAGGGTCATCAACCGCATACAGCCCACCGATTTGCGCCTTCATGCCGCCTGCAGCACCAAATCCCGCAATCAAGCAAATCAGTGCAAACACAAAGCTCCACTCAAAGGACATGAGTAAATGCCCGCAGGTGAGCAAAACCACACCCAGAATAATCGTCCGCGTTCGCCCCAATAGCCGATCCGCAACAATGCCACCTAACAAAGGAACAGCGAAAATCAGCGTTAGGAAAAGGCCCGTAATACCCGCAGCCATCGCTTTCGTGCCAATTGGTGCGTAAATAGCTTTCACGCAGGCCGCCAAAGCACCAAAACCAACCACATGCTCAATGTGACCGGGCTGCAACAATGCGTTGGTCAAATACAACACAAAGATGGACTGCAACCCATACTGCGAAAACGCAACGCAGACTTCTGTAGCAATCAAAAACCACAAACCCAATGGATGGCCAAACAATTGCGGGCCAGTCGTCATCATAGGTGCAGCGCGGCGTTCTGCCGTCACACCTTCAATTGGTAATTCGCTCAAGGGAGTTCCTCGGTCCAGCAGGGATAAAACATGCAGAGCATGTCCGTAGGTGGAACCTGCAGAGAGGTAAAGAGGGAGGGGAGATGAATGGCAAAATGCCACACGCACCAATTAGGACAAAATGCCACAAGTCACTTTTACGAGAGTGGCAAAATGCCATAAATTATCCAATGGCATTTTGCCACTGATAGCGTTGTGGCATTTTGTCCTAAAGTACGAATTCGCCCCATAAAGAACCTATGGCAAAATGCCATTAATCAGACATTCCCATCAAACCAAGCCAATAAACAGCTCCATTTTGAAGCCATACGATCAAAACGAATATCAGTTGCAGCTATAACCAGCGTATGCACGGACAGAGATAATGGAATACACCGAGGAAAGGGTATATTTTTCAGATCGAGGTTTGTCGCATAATATATATTATGCCAACTGATATATGAGAAATCAGCCATTTTCTCACGAAAATACGCCAATTCCTTAGCCATTTAGAGTGTGATCACCATACCATCATAAGCAGGCTCAACACCCTGCGGGAGATCACGACACAACGTCTCGTAATCCATCTCCGGACCCATATGCGTCAAAATCGTACGCCGCGCACCAATACGCTCACGCCATTCCAAAACACGCTCCAACCAACCATGGGCCGGATGCTCTTTGTACTGGAAACAATCGACAAGCCAGGTATCAACCCCTTCCAGCGCAATCAGCGCATCTTCTGAAAGGGTTTCAACATCTGTACAATAAGCGAAGTCCCCTAAACGCATGCCGACAGTCGTGATCTTACCATGACGTTGCTCAAACAATTTCACCTGAAGCCCCGGCAGAAAGAGCGTATCCCCCGCATGCACCAAATGCTCATCAAAAACCGGCCGGAAGTATCCGGGCCCAGTCCATGGCGTGAATGCATATTCAAAGCGCTGCTTGAGTTCATCCAGCACATCTTGCCGCGCATAAAGCGGCAAAGCGGCCTTCAAAACACGGTTGATAGAACGCAACTCATCCAAGCCACTCGTATGATCGCTATGAGGATGCGTAAACAACACAGCATCAACACGACTCAACCCATGATCCAGCATCTGACTTCTAAAGTCCGGCCCTGAATCCACCAAGAGACGAAAGCCCCCCTCACCGGCACCATTCATCGTGTCTGGATAATACGGCTCATCCCCTTCAATAACGATAGAAGACCGTGTTCTACGATTGCGTGGGTTTTGAGGATCACAGCGCCCCCATAACCCTGTCAAGGAGCCCTCCACACCACCAAGCATGGGAACACCTGCTGAGCCACCACAACCGAGAACCGTAATCTTCACGGGGCTATCCTCCGGAATAAACGACGTGCATTTGCCGTTGTTAGTGCTGTGATCTCATCCAACGACACCCCACGCTCACGCGCAAGGCATTCGGCTGTATATTTCACATAACCCGGCGTATTGGGCTTCCCACGCTTCGGCACAGGCGCCAAAAAAGGACTATCCGTTTCCACCAAGAGCCGATCTTCTGGCACTTCACGCGCTGCTTCACGAATTTCAACGCATTTAGGAAACGTCAGCAAGCCGGAGAAGCTGACATATCCTCCCAAGGCCACAGCTGCCCGCGCCAATTTCGGTCCTGAGGCAAAACAATGGATGAGAAACGGAAACGCTCCCTTCCCGCTTTCGTCTTCCAAAATCGCAATCGTGTCATCATCTGCTTGACGCGTATGGATCACAAGCGGCAGCCCTGTTTCTCGTGCTGCCGCAATATGCATCCGAAAAGAGGCCGCTTGCACAGGCCGCACAGCCTCTTCACCATGGAAATAATCGAGACCAGATTCCCCAATCGCAACCACACCGGGCTCATTCGTCCGCGCCACGATGTCTGCAACCGTGACTTCCGGCTCTTCCAGAACGTGGTCCGGATGCGTACCAATCGCACACCAGACCCGCAGATCAGGCCGATCATACGCAACCAGACCAATTTGCTTTGACGCCTCCGAAAAACGTGTTCCGATCGTGATCATACCCGAGAGACCATGCTCTCGGGCTAGATTCAACGCTTCATCCACATCCGTAAGACGGTCCAAATGGCAATGCGTGTCGATCAAACCCGTCATCAGGAATCCTTGCCTTCAGCCTCAACAAAACGCGGGAACAACCCTTGTGGTTTTGGCAACTCACGGCCCGCCGGCAAAGCAGTCGTCAGCGCTTCAATTGTACGCTCCCCTTCCGTCACACCAAGCTGCGTCAACATACGGTCCATCGTCGTTGGCATATAAGGCTGCAACAGTGTTGCAATGGTCCGAATCACGTCCACCAACACGCGCAGCACATCTGCCATACGGTCCGTATCCGTCTTTTTCAGCGCCCATGGTGCCTGACGGTCAATATAAGAGTTCGCGGCACGGATGAGCTTCCAAATTTCTTCTAGAGCTTCATTCAGTGCCAGACGCTCTATTTGCTCCGAAACCACTTCTGGCAGCGCAGAAGCCACCGCTAAAATAGCGTCATCATCTTCCGTGCGCGCCCCTTGTTGTGGCAAAATGCCACCCAAATTACGTGCAACTTGGCTCAATGTGCGCTGACAAAGATTTCCTAAATCATTTGCCAATTCGACATTGGTCCGCGTGATCATCGAACGGCGGCTAAAATTAGAATCACCACCAAACGGTACTTCACGCATCAGAAAGAAGCGCAACGCATCCAACCCAAACTCATCAGCCAGCGCCTTCGGGTCCAGAGCATTGCCCAAAGACTTGCTCATCTTTTCGCCTTCAACGGTCCACCAGCCATGGGCAAACACGCGCTTTGGCAAAGGCAAACCAGCAGCCATCAAGAAAGCAGGCCAGTACACACAGTGGAAACGTGCAATTTCTTTCCCAACAATGTGCAGATCTGCAGGCCAGTACCCTGCCCGGTCTGCATCGGCATCAGGGAAGCCCGTTGCAGTCAGATAGTTCGCCAATGCATCGAACCATACATACATCACATGCTTCGGATCACCCGGAACAGGTACGCCCCAGTCAAAGCTGGTCCGTGATACCGACAGATCACGCAGACCTTGCTTTACAAAACTAACAATCTCACGCTTCGGCCCATGTGGACCAATAAAGTCAGGCTGTTCTTCATACAATTTCAGCAAACGGTCTTCAAAGTCAGACAGGCGGAAGAAGTAAGAAGGCTCCTTGACGCGCTCAACAGGTGCGCCAGATGGTGCCACCATCGTGCCATCCGGCTTTTTAACCAGTTCGTCTTCCACGATGAAGGCTTCATCACGGGTAGAATACCAGCCCTCATACGCGCCCAGATAAATATGACCATTCGCGGCTACCCGCTCCCACAGGGCCGTCGCAGCGCGTTTATGCGCGTCTGACGTTGTCCGAATGAAAAGGTCGCTTGAAACCGCCATATCATCTTGCATCTGGCGAAACGATGCGGAGACACCATCAGCATAAGACTGGGCATCCATGCCCTGCGCCTCTGCTGTTTGCGCTACTTTCTGGCCGTGCTCATCCGTGCCGCTCACGAATAAAACATCATGTCCCTTCAAGCGGTGAAAGCGCGCCAAAACATCCGCAGCAATTGAGGTATAGGCATGCCCGATATGCGGCGCGCCATTAACGTAAAAAATTGGGGTCGTAACCGTGAAGCGCCGCGTCATATTCATTCGTCTTGCCATTATCTTTCTGTCTACACGCGCGAAACCAACCCTAGTTTCCCGCGAGGATCTGAACCACTTGGCGGATCGCCTGCACCTTATCAAGGTTCATCTGTTCCGTCTCTCGTCTCAACGCCTCACATTCCGTAAAATGCCGCGCCAATACTTCAGCCTGAAACACCTCGCCTTGACGTGCCGCATGGCGCGCCTGATCTGCTAATCCCTCGCCTAGCAAATCACACAACAATGCGAAACCGTCAGCATCACGAACAGCTCGCTCAATTTGTGTTAAGAGATCTGTATTAAGGCTTTGACCTTGCAGTATTTTTTTTGACAAATCTGCAATTGCGCCATCTTTATCCGTTGCCAGAAAAAGAGCACGCCCCGGCGCTCCCTGAGCTCGCGCCATTTGCTCCGCCGTTAAATCCGGCAGAACACGTCGCATATCAACATCCCCCAAAGGGGCCAAAGCCAGAAGGCGACAGCGGCTTCGAATTGTCGGCAATAATGCCCCAGGCGCCGCACTGGTTAAGAACAAAACCGTATTCTGAGGTGGTTCTTCCAAAATTTTCAGCAACGCATTCGCTGCAAAACGATTTAGAAACTCAGCGCCATCCACAATAACAACACGCCAGCCACCTTCCGTTGCCGTGTGGTGCAAAAAATCCTGCACTGGCCGAACATCTGCTGCCGTAATCTCTGACCGTAACCGCCCGCGCTTCTCATCCTTAGCCCGCGCAATCACCAAAAGATCGCCATGTGTTCCCGCGGAAATGCGCCGTCCAGCAGGGCTATCGAGGGTTTCCCCCTTCAGCAAAACACGCGCCAAATGAAACGCTAAAGTCGCTTTCCCAATCCCTGCGGGACCATGTAGCAACCATGCATGGTGTAAGCGCCCTGCCTTCAGAGCCTCCTGAAACGCGGCACACGCAACATCATGCCCATAAACACACGAGGCATGACGTGGATCCAAAAGCGCAGCGTCTCCAGTCATGAACGCTGCGACAACGCACTCAACACGGCAGACACCAGCCGTTCCGTCACGCAATCTGGCGCAGCTTCAGCGTCAATCCTCCGCACACGCTCAGGCTCCGCCTGCGCAATATACGCAAAACCCTCACTCACACGCTCATGAAACGCATCGTGCTGATCCTCATAACGATCCCCCGTTCCACCACGAGCCTGCAAACGCGAACGCGCTACATCCCGCGGCAAATCCAGCAGCAGCGTTACATCTGGGTCACATGCGACAAAACGTCGTGCTTCTTGAATAAAAGCCAATCGCTCAGGCGCCGCCTCACCCACACCGTACCCTTGATACGCCAAGGTCGAATCATGGAAACGATCACAAATCACAATCGCACCACGCTCCAGAGCAGGTTTAATTGCGGTATCCAGATGATCACACCGCGCCGCCAGAAGCGTCAAAATCTCCGCACGCCATGACAAAGAGGCTTCACCATGCAGCAATACATTACGCAGCGCTTCGGCCCCAGGCGTGCCACCCGGCTCACGTGTCAGAAGCGTTTCATAACCATGCTCTTGCAACGCAGCAGAGAGCCTACGCGCCTGCGTCGACTTCCCTGCCCCTTCACCACCTTCTAACGTAACAAATAATCCAGACATCTTAATTGGCTGGCCCATGACCTAACCGCGCCATAGCACGACCAACAATGCCCAGTTTTGCTACAGTTTCTCCAGCTTCCAACGGCAAGCGCGTATCCGGCATACCCGGTGTAGAGAAGACTAGTGCCCCATAGCTCTGCCCTTGCACCACAGGCGCCATGATCGGAGACGCATAATCAACGCTCACTTGAGAGCGTTGCTGCCAGCCCAAAGGCAATGTCATTGTAATATCTGACGGTGCAACAAGAGAAACGGTGCTATGTTCGCCCATCCAGACAGGCGCCTGATCAACCAATTGCCCACGGCGGAACAACGTTACATTCTCAAAATTGGCAAAAGCCCATGCAAACAAACGCTCCCCCTCATGCGCACGCTCATTGCTCGAAGACGTACCATTAATCACCATAATGATACGATTTCCATTACGATCCGCACTAGCACAAAGACCAAAACCACCAGCATCCGTATGGCCCGTCTTCAAACCATCGGCGAGGCCCTTAGCCACCAAAACGTTACGGTTTCCTTGACGAATTTTATTAAACGTAAACTCTGGCTCACCGAAAAAATGATAATATTGCGGATAATCACGGATCAAATGCCCGGCTACCATAGCCACATCATGCGCGGACATATAATGCCCTTCACTCGGGAGCCCAGTGACATTCATGAAGTGAGAATTGGTCAAACCAATTTTAGACGCTTCTTCATTCATCAATGCGACAAAGCGCTCTTCCGACCCAGCCACGCCTTCTGCCAGAACGATACACGCATCATTACCAGACTGAATGACCATACCTTGGATCAGGTCTTCAACACTCACCGTCTGCCCCAATGGCACAAACATTTTAGAGCCTTGCGTGCGCCAAGCCTTCTCACTCACAGGCAATTGCTGATCCAACCGCAGACGCCCAGATGCAAGCATCGCGAATACGATATACGCCGTCATCATCTTCGTCAGTGATGAAGGCGGCATACGCTCATTTGACGCCTTATCCATCAGCACAGCGCCAGTCGTATAATCAAAAATATACGCCCAACGTGCTAAGGTATCGACAGGCCCTAACGGCGTATTGGCCGGAGAGGCCATAGACACACCATCAGCACCGTTTTCATCCTGAGATTCGGCTTCATGCCGCGCAGGAGCAGCATGGTGATGTGGCCGCGCCAATGCTGCCATCGGTGCCGTCAAAGACGTGCAGGCCGCAAAAGCAGCAGCGCTGGTGATTAAGGAACGTCTTGTCTGCACGTTGTGTCCACCCTGTCTTGTCATCATCTGCCGGATATTCATTAAAATGCCTTACCCGGTCTCTTATTCAATAACGATCCGTGCGCCCTCTACCCCGCAAGAGAGGGTTTGGTCCAGTGCCGCATCTGCAGATTGCAGAGTGGCATAAGGCCCAGAGCGCACATTCCATACCAAACCATCTCGTACGGGCCTATCCAGCACATTCCCACCACAACGCCGCACAACCATGCGCGCTGCATTTTGACTTTGGAAACGCCCTATCTCAACGAAAAGAGCCGTTGGCCCAACAGAAGATTGCACCCATTGCTGAGGCAAGTCTTCCATCACGAAAGGTGCCGTTGCTGCACTTCCCCCAATGGCAGAACCATACATGCGCCCCTCTCCCTTACCATCCAAAGACTCGGCACGCACTCCAGCCAAAGGAGCCGCTTGCACCTCTAAGGTCGGGCCGCCCAACGCAGCATCAAGAGCATGTGTCCCGGTTTCATCTTCCGTCACCGAAACAGGCGTGTCCCCCTGCATCGCCAACAAAGACGCCACACGCGGCGTCACACTCATCAAACGCCCAATCCGAGCCGGCCCGCGGTCATTAATACGCACACGAACACTACGGCCATTAACAAGGTTGCGTACGGTCACAAGGATCGGCAATTGCACATCCGGCATTGCCCCCGTCATACCGTCTGCACGCCAAACCTCACCATCCTCCGTCACACCCCCAGAAGGCTCTGAGGACTGAATGGTCGCAAGCCCAGTTTCTTGCACATCATAACGTTCAGATGGGTAGAACCAATGCCCTCCCACCAACCACGGCGCACTCAGCACATAGTGTGGATGTGCAACCACGCCCAGTTTAGGCGGTGCTTCACGGTGGCACCCCACCATCATCAAGCCCGACAGAGCCACACACCAAAATTTAAGACGCAATGCCAGACCCTAACACACCAACCGCCAACGCATAAAAATCAGACGGGTTGTACCGACGGATCACGTTGAAATTATGGTAAACCATGAATGCCTGTGTTCCCGGCCCATCTGGCTGCAACACTGCACCTTGTACATCCAAGCGTGAAAAAGGCTCGCCATCCTTGCGGCGCACACCACGCATCATCCACGCCCCAAGACTACGCGTATTTTGACGCCCCATATCTGCTGCCGGAATGCTCTCAACAAGCATGACCTCTTGGCCCCATGGTTCGTCAGGCTGCCAACCGCAGCGCCCCATATAATTTGCAATTGACGCAAAGACATCCGGCTCAGACGTCCAGATATTCCGCCGCCCATCTCCATCGCCATCAGCCGCATAGCGCAAATACGCACTCGGCATGAACTGCGCCTGTCCCATTGCCCCCGCATATCCGCCAAGCATAGCGTCCGGCGCAATATCGCCAGCATTTAAAATCTGTAACGCCTTCAGAAGTTCACCACGGAAAAAAGCTGACCGACGCCCATCAAAAGCCAAAGTCGCCAGCGCATCAATCACGGAGAATGTTCCCGTATGAGCACCGAACCCTGATTCGATTCCCCATATCCCCATGACCACACGGTCATCACATCCAAATCGTGCGCTAATAGGAGACATGACCCCTCCCACTTGCTCGTACAATTCACGCCCTTTATCAAAACGCGCAACAGGTAACACACGATCACGATACTGTGCCCATGTCAGCGTAAACTCTGGCTGATGATGGTCGAGTTTTAAGACTTTAGGATTCGGCTGCTGCGTTTGTGCCAAAGCGCGATTAACAACCGACGCTGACAGCCCTTGCGCCAAGGCCTCCGCTCGTATCCCGGCCAGAAAAGCCCCATAATCCGCTCCCTGTGCTGAGCGGATGCCCCCAAATGCCCCCAGCGCCACAGCGCCAGACATAATCATAGAACGTCTCTTCAGCACGAAAATCACAACTCCAGCAGGGCAGGATGACAAAGTAATGCTAGCAATCCCCACTACATCCTGCCAGCCTTCTTAAAGAGGCATCTTAAAAAGGACATTTGCGGTCTGCACCGGACCATGCAACACCGGAGCCACATGACCGCACTTACCCCACCCCGAACTCACTGATGAGCGAGTTTGTAACGCTCCTAGCCACCCAATCTCCATGGGTAAAAGCTGCGTCCATTATCGGCGCAACCTTTGTGCTGGAAGATGCCGCAACCGTCATGACCGCGCTCGCAACCCGGTTAGGAGCCATCCATGCGCATCTCGCGCTTATTGCTCTCTGGATTGGTGTCTCTGTGGGCGATTTAGGTCTTTACGGCCTTGGCGCTGCTGGTGCTCGGTGGCCATGGTTACGGCGCTTTTTACGCCTCTCCTCACAAACGCAAAACTGGTTCGCCCGCAACACCATTCGCGCCGTTGCACTCTCACGCTTCATCCCTGGAGCACGGCTCCCGCTCTATACGGCCTGCGGCTATTTTGGTGCCCCATTCCTACCCTTTGCCATCACGGTCATTGGCGCCACTATGGTCTGGACAACACTCCTCTTTGAGGTCTCTCGCTCTATCGGCACATGGTTACTCAGCTTCCAATCCCAATGGCGATGGGTCGGACTGATCGGGCTTGTCCTTACCATCGCATTCATGGGCCGTCTGATCGCCCGATTAAACAAAACCGAGACTTAAAAATGTCTTTTCTAAAACGCCAAACAACACAAAACATTTTGTCCCGTATTGGCTTAAGCCCCAATGCCGTACTCTACACCCCTATTGTTTTTTATTGGCTTGTCATGGGGCTGCGCTACCGTCACCTCGGCATTGCCACCGCCGCAAACCCACGCATCGAAACGGGCGGCCTCTGCGGTGAAAGTAAATCATCCATTCTTAATATGGCCGGACAGCACGCAACACGCGCCATTGCACCTTACGCGGTTTTTCCGTCCGGGCCTCACGCTTACCGCCACGCCACACAGCTTATCGCCAAACTCGGCCTCTCATTTCCCGTCGTTATCAAGCCCGATATTGGCTGTAACGGCACGGGCGTAAAATGTGTTTCCTCAGACGAAGACCTACAGACCGTCCTCTCACTGTACCCTGACCATATTGATCTCATGGTCCAAAAACTCATCCATGACCCCATCGAAGTCGGGGTATTCTACATTCGTCCACCCGATGCCCCCACAGGGTATATCTCATCACTCACCTACAAAACCTCTCCCTCACTCATAGGAGACGGTCATTCCAGCATCATACAATTATTACACGACACCCCCGCATTGCACAGAAAAGCAGAGCAGCACATCACACGACTAGGCCATAAAGCGCATCACATTTTAAAAAAGGATGAAGTTTTTTCACTGGTTTTTACTGGAAATTATTGCAAAGGGTCCATTTTTCATAACGGATACAAAGACATAACCCCAGAACTGACCAATACACTCGATACAATACTTCAGGACATACCCGATTTTCACTTTGGGCGCATTGACGCCAAAGTTCCCTCCATAGACGCCCTTAAACGCGGCGAAGACTTACAGATTATCGAAATCAATGGTCTTGGCGCTGAGGCCATTCATATCTGGGATCCAACCACGAGCTTATGTGAGGCTTATATGACCCAGATTGAGCATTATGGTGCGGCCTTTCGCATTGGCGCTCAAAACCGCAAACGCGGCTGGAAACCATCCAGCCCTCTCCTGATTCTCCGCGCATGGCTGCGTCAACGCCGCCTACTGTCCTCTTACCCCATCAGTGACTAACAGGCCCTCCACACATCACTGCCCTAGGCCACCACCACCGAAAATATAATTACTCACTTGCTGCTCTAACGATAATTGGTCCTGCGTATCCTGAATCAGCCCCCCCACAGCCAATCCTTTGGCCGCGTGACCGGGTTTTAACTGCAATGCGTTATCAGACGTCATAGACGGTGCCCCAATGCTTGCGGCTGTATCCACAGGCAAAGACAGTTTTGCATCTACCGTAAACGTCACATCCGCCATTTGGCTCACAGGATCGAGCCGAATCGCCTGAACACGCCCCACCGCAACACCCGCCAAATCAACATCAGCCCCAACATGCAGCCCATTGGCCGAATTAAAATGCGCATGCAAAACCGTGCCACGCTCAACAGGACCACGATACAGCGCTGCACTATAAAATAAAAAACCACCCGCAGCAGCAATGACAACGCTGCTTGCCAGAACTGCGCTCCCGCGTTTTTGCGTCTTCCCTGCCATTGCCTCATTGCCCCCAAATCATCATCACACATCGCGCCCCACCATCATGACGCGCCATAACAGCAAGAACGTTCCGTACACTCATAAACGTGCTAAAGGTTGCGCGCCACGTCCCCATAAGGCAAAGAGCGGCTCTTCATCTGCTATCAAGCACAGAGCCGCCAGAAACGGTAGCCTTCCTGCATCAGGAATCTCTATGACCCTGCTTCAAGCTATTATCCTTGCGGCCATACAAGGTATTACTGAGCCTTTTCCGATCAGCAGCCTCGGGCATGCCGTACTCATACCGGCCATTTTGCATTGGCCACTTGACGAACATGCCCCATTTTTTCTGCCTTTTCTCACCATGCTGCACCTCGGCACCCTCTTAGGGCTAGCCAGTGTCTTTTGGCAGGATTGGAAGCACCTTCTACGCGGCGCACTCGGGCGACTTGGCGCTCAACAGCAAGAAGATTCCATCAGAGTATTGGTTTTTCTCATTCTTGCCACCATCCCCGCTATTCTCATCGGCGCTGGATTTGAACACCGCCTACGTGCCATTTTCGGTGCCCCCCTCGCCGCAGCAGGTTTTCTAGTCATTAATGGCCTTCTGCTCATCGGAACCGACATCCTCAGCCGCGCCAAGAAAAACACACCTGCGCGCGATCTCGCGAATCTCAACGCGAAAGACACCATCCTTATCGGCTTAGCCCAATGCCTCGCCTTCTTTCCGGGAATCTCACGTTCTGGCGCAACCATGGCCGGGAGCTTGTCACGTGGGCTTAACCATGGATCAGCAGCACGTTTTTCACTCCTCATGGCACAGCCCGTTGTTCTGGCTGCAACCGTCCATCAAGCATGGCAATCACGACATATCGCACTAAGCCATGACCTCATCCAAGAATGCATTATCGGTGCTATCGTCGCGGCAATCACCGCATGGATCTGCTCACGTGCTATGCTCCGTCTTTTTCACAACCATGACCGATGGTCACTCACCCCATTTGGTTTCTATTGCATCGGTTTCGGCAGTCTCGCTGTTATTCTGATCGCTCTTTAACCCCTTCCCAGGAGGCGCCTTTCCCGGCACATTGAACACATCATGTCAGAACCGATACATTCCAGCTTAAAATCCAACGGTGTGGCTCCTTCCACAGCCAGACGCAAAACCCTCGAGCAGATCTTGCGTGAAAATAACACGCACGGCCTGAAACGTAGCCTCACCGCAACACAACTTGTCATGCTCGGAATCGGTTCCGTCATTGGCGCAGGCATCTACGTTACCATAGGCACGGCCTCTGCTGAATTTGCGGGCCCATCCGTCATGGTCTCATTCGTCATTGCCGCGCTCGCATGCTTGTTCACAGCCTTAGCCTATGGCGAACTAGCCTCCACGCTCCCCGTCTCCGGCTCCGCTTATTCCTACGCCTATATCACTATGGGTGAAAAAGCCGCATGGGTCGTCGGGTGGCTGTTACTACTTGAATACGGTATTTCCTGTACCGCCGTTGCCGCCGGGTTATCAGGCTATATGACATCCTTGCTTGACCTCACAGGCCTACATGTTCCAGCTTATCTCAGCCACGCTACCTTACAACCCGTTCCCGGATCAGATGGCACTCTGATTGCCGCCGGATGGCAAGCAGACCTCATAGGCCTCGTCGCCGTTATCCTCATCAGCCTGCTTTTAGCACGTGGCGTTGAAGAATCTTCACGCGTTAACACCCTGATTGTTGCTCTCAAGGTCGGCGTTCTACTGGTCTTCGTTCTCCTTGGCATACGCTGGATTAACCCAGCAAATCTGCACCCCTTTTTCCCGGCCTATACTGGCGGATTTCATTTTGGTGTGCCTGGAATTTTCCGTGCGTCTTCTGTTATTTTCTTCGCATATGTCGGGTTCGAAGCCGTTTCTACCGCTTCATCTGAAGCTAAAAACCCAACACGAGACGTCCCCATCGGCATTATCGGTAGCCTCCTGATTTGTACCGTTATTTACGTGATCGTCGCCTTTGTCTTGATCGGGGTTGTCCCATACAAACAGCTTGACGTGGCAGACCCCCTAGCCATTGCCGTTCGTGCCATGCACACACCTTGGCTGTCTTTCTTTATCAATATCGGCGCCACAGTTGGTCTCTGCTCTGTGCTGATGGGTCTACTCTACGCACAATCACGCATCCTGCTCACTATGGGACGCGATGGCCTCATCCCAAAGATTTTTAGCCGTGTCAGCCCGCGTTACCACACCCCGGCTTACGGCTCGATCATTCTCGGAATCATTGTAGCCATTATGACCGCAACAATGCCGATTGATATTATAAGCGACCTCGTATCCATCGGCACCGCCGCCGCATTTGGTATTGTGTGCTTCACCGTCATTTGGCAACGTAATACACGCCCGGATATCGAGCGTCCTTTCAGCGTTCCACTCGGTGGGATCACTGTAAAAGGAATCTGGATCGGGACCGTACCATCCCTCGGCATTCTCTTTAGCCTTATTATGACAGGCCCCCTCATCATAGACCTGATCCGCGCCACACTACACGGCAACCCTGTCCCCCTTGGGCTTCTCGGAAGCTATATTCTTATTGGCGTGCTCACATACCGCTATTATGGACGTCACAACTCTACCATGCGTGATATCACCACCCAGTAACCCCTCTTTACGGGCATGACGATCAAAACACGTCACTAAACTGCTGGATTTCGGGCGCCTTTTGGCCACTCAAAACGCCCGCTCAGAAAGATTCTGAAGGACGAAAATGTATTGTCCGTACATACCCAAAACTCCCTTATGATCTTCATATGGGAGTTTTGGGTATGCCGTGATGTCGTGCGTGACGAAATAACAAAAAGCAGGGTTGGACCTCTCTGCATACCCTTAACTATCTGACTGGCTTTTACAAACCCGCAGACTGCCCTTTCGGTCCCGTATAACTCCCTGAAGGCGGGCGCCCAATGGGTGGCGCCATCATAGTATCCATAACCGCTTCTTCCATAGGGGATGGAGGCATCATGGTATAACGCATACGCGGCAATGCCTCAGGGCAGTCTTCTTTAATCCGTGCAATAATCTTCTCACGAATATCACACCGCAAATCCCAGCTTTGCAGCGCATTACGCGCACTTGCGATAATACGAATCGACATCGTCTTGTCATTGCAATCTGCAACCTGCACATCAAAAACCTTGCCATCCCATAATGGGCAAGTCTTGATCACTTCCCCTAACATCGAGCGAATACGATCCATAGGGGCTTCATAATCCAACCACAAAAACACAACGCCAATAATCGCGGCGGAATTATGCGTCCAATTTTCAAACTGATTTTCTAAAAAATACGAGATCGGCACGATATGACGCCGCCAGTCCCACACACGCAACACAACATAAGTCGCATTAATCTCTTCTACCCAGCACCAATCACCATTGATGATTACCAAATCCTCCATACGGATAGGCTGCGTGATCGCGATTTGCACACCGGCAATCAAATTTGTCAGCAACCCCCGTGCAGACAAACCAACAACAAGAGACGCCGCCCCCGCCGATGCGAACAAAGACACGCCATACTGCTTTACCGATGGAAAAAGCATCAACGCAGACGCTACCGTAACAATCCCTACCAAAATCTCGATCAAACGGCGCAAAACACGAATCTGCGTTTGATGTGTACGAATGGTAATATCATCCGTCTGCTCACGTGATGAGAGGCGCGTCAAATATGCTTCCGTCATCAAACGAAACGCAATGATCACGCCATAACCGAGCGTAAGCACCAAAACGAACTGGAAAAAGAGACCGACATTCTCCGCACTGCTCTCGGAAAACCCCGAAACCGTCGGCAACGCCGTCATCATACCGACAAGCGCCGTAATAATACGGGTCGGCCGACGTAACGCGCCAACGATTTTCCGGAGCAAATCCGCACTTTTAGGGCCTGGAATACGCAGCAACACAGAAGTCACTACATTTCCGGCATAAAACGCCAACCCTCCCACCAACGCCAGCATCAAAACCGAAACAAGCGCTGGCGGAAGCCAGAAAAAATACGAACGAATAGTGAAAAGTGCGCTGACAAAATGCTGCGTCACGGGGCGTAAAGCTCCTAGAGACGAGAGGAAGAGAAGGACTGCGCTTCTATCAGACAGCAGTCCTTAGGAAAATACGACCAAAAAAAATGCACCTTTTTTCAATATCTCCGTTGACATCAACGCCCCAACGCCTTAGAAAACCGCCTCGAAGCCAGTCACAAGCTGGACTTCAACGGAATGGCGGTGTAGCTCAGTGGTAGAGCAGGGGAATCATAATCCCTTGGTCGGCGGTTCAAATCCGTCCACCGCTACCATTCCTAACCCTAAATCATACAAAATCATGGGTATTAATGTCGAGAGCGCCACTAGCCATCGTCACCATGGTTTATAATGAACCGCACCACCTTCCCATCTGGTGCCGCCATTACGGGCACAATGCTGCCCCATCTGCCTGCTATATTATTGATCACGGCTCCGATGATGGCTCGACCGAGCATCTCCACGGCTTTAACCATGTGCGCATCCCACGCTCTCCGCAAGATGATGAAAAACGGACAGAGTTTATCAATCAATTTTGTGCCAGCCTTCTCTCGTGGTACGAAAGCGTCATCTATGTTGATGTCGATGAGCTCTTAATCGCAGACCCCGCCTTACACCCATCACTCACTCATTTTGCACACACCAATACACGTACCGTTGTCACGGCAATTGGCTTAGACCTCATTCATCGCCCTGAGCATGAGCCTCCACTAAACGCATGCCTTCCCCTGCTTCCTCAACGGCGCCATGTTCGTTTTTCCAGTGCCATGTGCAAACCCACGCTCATCCGCGCACCAATCACATGGGCACCGGGTTTTCACTGCCATGCTGAAGCCGGCCCCAAATTTGACGCCCCACTCTACCTTTTCCATACGCGCTACACAGATCTCACTTCAGGGCTTCAACGCCTGTACCGCACCCGTACACAAGCGTGGTCCTCAGAGCATGCTGGGCAACATCAACGCCTACAAGACCAAGACTGGGAAAACATGCTACGCTCCATGGCTGGCCTACCCGTCACGCCATGTTCTCTCGCCTTGAATGACCCGCAGCTACACCCCTATCTAAACAGCGTGATGAACAGCACCCTATCGCGTCAACAAGAACGGTACCGGCTTGACCTCCACATTAATGGAGAGGCACTGTGGCAGGTGCCTGATCGTTTCTTAGGCTCTTTATAAAACAATACCCTTTACGCAGGGCCTTATGCTGCCAAAAATTTTTCAGAAATTTTTTTCAACCTCTTCCAGCACACAACATCTCTTATTTGTCGATTGTGACTTCCCTCGCCCACAACATGATGCTGGCTCAGTCGAGACACTAGCCATCCTTGATAGCCTTCTTTCATTAGGCTTTACGATAAGCTTTTTAGCACTCGGGCGCTTTTTCCAGTCGCCCAAAGAGCGCAATAATGCGCCAGATTTTCCCTTAACATCACGCGGAATACAGTGCCTGTCTCCCTCCGGCTCTTCTCCCCCAACAGGGGATAGCGGTATTCAAGAGAGCCTTTCAGCCCTGCCCATGATCTCCACCTGTATTATAGCGCGCAGCTGCTGTGGCGGCCTTGTTTTCACCCCACTCAAGAGCCGTTTTACAAAAGCCAAATTTATTTTCTTACCACATGATCTTCACTTTCTACGCGAAGAACGCGAAGTCATAACATCACCTCAAGCAGCCCAAACGCTTACCCCTCAGAACACCAAAAAGAACGAGATCCAACTCCTGCAAGACTGCGATGCCTCCTTGTTTTTCTCACAACATGAAGTCGCCCTTGCCAAGACACTCGCCCCAAAGGCGCGTATTCAATACATCCCGTTAACACGACCAACCCCCACCCCAACCACCCTTACGAACAGACGTGATATCGGGTTTATTGGTAATTTTTCCCATCGCCCAAATGCGGATGCTATGGCGTTTTTTCTCGCTGACATCTGGCCTTCGCTCCACGCACAACATCCAGATGTGATACTGCATATTATTGGCGAAAATCCTCCTGCCGACCTCTCTGAGGCCCACTCTCCCCACCTAAAAATACACGGCCATCTTCCCGATCTCGGGACAGTCCTCAGCACCTTACGTTTAACCATCGCCCCTTTACGCTTTGGTGCCGGCGCAAAAGGCAAAGTCGTCTCCAGCCTCGCTGCCGGCATACCCTGCGTCATGACCGAGATCGCCGCCGAAGGAATGAGTTTTTCACCTGCCCTTACGCAACACTGCATCGCAAAAAACACAGAGGACTTTCAGCACCTCTGTTCATCACTCTTAACCCGTGATGTTTTGTGGCACGAGATCTCCCAAGAAGGCCTCTCAACTATCTCCACACATCATAGCCCCGATGTCTTGCGTGCCACTCTCGCTCAGCTATTACGCAGCCTAAACCTCCCCACCCGCCCATAAAAAAACCGGCTTTAAAAGCCGGTTTTTTAACGCCTTAAACAAACACTTATTCAACCGGTGCCTGCATCTCACGCTCTGAAGCATGACCATCATTCCGATGAGCACGCTGCTCTTGCTGATAATCCTGCTGGCGTTGGTGCTGGTGCTGGTGCTGGTGCTGGTGCTGGTGCGCATAATGCTGCTGCTCACCGTCACCATGATGCTGTTGGCCCTGCTGCTCATCATCATGGCGCATGTCACGGTCACGCATAGACATCTCACGGCGCTCTTCATACGCACGTTGACGCTGCTGCTGACGCTCATTGCGCTCTTGCTGGCTCTGCTGCGCAGCTTGATTCATCGCATTCAGAATACGGAAATAATGTTCCGCATGCTGGAAATATGCCTCAGCCAGAATACGGTCACCCGTTCCCGTCGCATCACGACCAAGCTGAAGATATTTTTCAAAAAGCTGCTGTGCCGTGCCACGCACCCGAAGATCCGGGCCATTGCTCTCGAACACATGGTTGCGATTTAAGGGGGTCTGGGCATTCCCGTTGTTGCGGGAGGCTCCGCCGCCGCCCGAACGATGGTGCCGGCCTCTCATACGCTTCATATTCATCGAACTGTGATGCACTTTCCTGAGGGCAGTCACCACTTTGCATCCAAAGCAATGCCGCCGTTGCCGAAAAGACGTATGTCTGTCTTGCTGTGGCCAGATAAAACTGACCGATCCATTCACCGCCGGTCAAACTAAATGACGGGCGACAGGAGAAGCCGACGGAATGGAGCCTATTTTAAAAATAGCATCCTAAACCCTCGGTACCTCTGTACACTATCAGAAAACCCTCTACGCGCCAACGCTTTTCCCGCTAAATTGCAGGACAAGTGCCCGCTCAATCCCCCCTAAATCATGATGACGTGCAATTTCTTGCAGACCATGCCGCGCAGCAAAGGACGAAACGGCATCAATCTGCCCAATGCCCATTTCAAAAATCACTACCCCCTGCTCAACCAAAAGCATCGGCAAAACGCGGCACAGCCATCGATAAGCATCCAAACCATCCTGACCGCCATCAAGAGCGCGGCGCGGTTCATATTGCGCAACTTCTGGCATCAAGGCCGCAATATCATCGCTTTCAATATAAGGTGGGTTACTAAAAATTACATCAAACTGCCCAGACAGCGCAGAAACCCAGTCTCCCGCCATAAAAGCACTACGCTGCGCCAAACCGTTCCGTTCCGCATTCCGCCGCGCCAAATGTGCGGCTTCAGGGGCCAAATCCACCCCGAGGCCCCACGCATGCGGGAACTCACTCAACGCTGAAAGAAGCAAACATCCCGTACCAGTGCCTAAATCTAATATTTTTAGGGCACGATCACGCGGCAAAGACTGCGCTAACAGAGCTTCAATTAATGCTTCACTATCACCACGCGGGATTAAAGTCGCCGGACTCGTATACAAATCCAACGTCCAAAATCCCGTCTCACCCGTAATAAAAGCCAAAGGCTCACGCGCCAACCGCCTCTGAAGCGCACTCTCAAAACGCGCGTGCACATCCGGCGGAACATCCGTGCACATAAACAAACCGGTTAAATCACATTCCAGCGCCCAGCATAATAAATGCCGCGCTTCAAAGCGCCCGTCTTCGATACCTGCACCCTCAAGGCGATGAGAAGCATCTTGCAATAAAGTGTTTTTTGAAATCACTGTACTCATAACCTTGTTAGGATGATGCCCATGACGCACCGTACCACCCTCTTCCCGTTCTTAATGCTTCTTGGCGGCATCGTATCACCACTGAACGCACAGACAGCACCCAATTTTCAGGTTCATGACACCAAAGCACCCGAGGAAATTTCTGAAATATCGCGCCTATATCTAGAAGGAAAACTCGTAGCAACGTTTCGCCTCAACCTATCACACACAGACGAAACACAGACGATTACCATGCCCTTAGGGCGCACAAGCATGAACTACGCACTCTGCGGAGAAATTACCATTCTCCATAACGGCCACCCCGAAACACATAGCGTCAGCAGCGCCGGGACTTTACACCACCCGGAAGGCCACCTTTTGGAAGCCGTCGGGACACAACACTTCACCGACTTTTTCCTCGTCGATTACGACGATGCCATGACCGCAACGCATCATCGCGGCCCGGCACTCGTCTGCGCATTGCCCAACAGCTAAACCTAATAGCCCTGATCAGCCAGAAGCGCCGTCTGTTCTTCACGTGTTAAGGCGTCAATCACCTCGTCAAACTCACCCGCCATAACCCGATCAATCTTGTACAGCGTTAAGTTAATACGGTGCTCCGTCACCCGGCCCTGTGGGAAGTTATACGTCCGAATACGCTCGGAACGATCTCCCGTCCCGACCTGAGAACGCCGATCTTGTGCACGTTCCGCATGGGCCGCAGCACGCTGCGCCTCATAGAGCCGTGCACGCAAAATCTTCATCGCTTTTGCACGGTTCTTATGCTGACTTTTTTCTTCCTGCATCGCCACGACAATACCACTCGGCATATGCGTGATACGCACCGCACTTTCGGTCTTGTTCACGTGCTGACCACCCGCACCCGATGCACGGTAAACGTCAATGCGCAGATCATCATCATTGATCGTCACATCAACTTCTTCGGCTTCCGGCAGAACCGCAACGGTAATAGTCGATGTATGAATACGCCCTTGGCTTTCCGTCGCCGGCACACGCTGCACACGATGCACGCCAGATTCATACTTCAAACGCGCAAAAACAGAACGCCCAGAAATAGTTGCCATCCCTTCTTTCAGGCCTGCAACCTCGCTCTCCGCGTATTCCATTACCTCAAAGCGCCAGCCATTGCGCTCTGAAAAACGACGATACGCATCGAACATTTCTGCCGCGAAGAGCCCCGCCTCATCACCACCAGCAGCCGGACGAATTTCCAGAATAGCACTCCGCTCATCCGCTTCATCTTTCGGAAGAAGCGCCAAACGTAGAGAATGCTCTAACGCAGGTAGAGTTTCGTGCAATTCATCTAACTCAGCACGCGCAAGCTCACGCATCTCCGGATCATCCAGAAGAGCTTCCGCCCCCTCTTTTTGCTCCACAGCCGCCTGATACGCTTGAATGGACGCCACAACAGGCTCTAATTCAGCATATTCACGGGAAAGACGCGTAAACGCCTCTCCCGTTGCCTCTCCCGAGGCCATCAGAGCTTGAAGTTCCTCGGACCGAGCGACAATCCGCTCGAGTCTGTCATCAACAGCCACAATCAGGCTCCAGTCAGGCTCTGTACAACGTCATCAAAAGCAACTTCGCGCTGCTCACGCGCCGTCAAATCACGCAATTGCACAACACCGCGCGCAACTTCGTCATCACCCAGCACAACAGCATGAGAGGCACCAGATTTAACCACACGCTCCATACGCTTTTTCATATTGCCGCGTGTTTCAATCTCAGCCCTCTGCCCTGCCTGACGCAAGGCGCGCACCAAAGATGCTGATTTTTGTACAGCGGCATCGCCCATAGGCACGATGGCAATACCTGCGGGAACGGCAGGCACATCATCCAACAGCAGCGCTAAACGCTCAATGCCGCCAGCCCAACCAATCGCAGGCGTTTCCGGCCCGCCCATTTGCGCCACAAGCCCTTCATAACGGCCACCAGCCAGCACAGTCCCCTGTGCACCAAGCTTCGTCGTTACAAATTCAAAAGCCGTATGAGAGTAGTAATCCAGACCGCGCACAATACGCGGATTTTCCGTGAAGGGTACACCAAACGCATCCAGGTGAGCGCGCAACTCATCCCAAAAACGCTGAGATTCCTCATTCAAGTAATCCGCAAATCGTGGAGCATCGTCCAGTAATGCACGGTCTTGAGCCGCTTTACTGTCCAAAATCCGCAATGGATTCACATCCAAACGCGTCCGGCTATCGTCAGATAATGCATCAACATGCTGCCGGAAATACGCAACCAATGCATCACGCCAAGCCTGACGCGAAGCAACATCACCGAGCGTATTCAGTTCCAGCACAACATCATCGGCCAGCCCTAATGCCTTCAAGACATCAAACGCCATAGCAATGACTTCAGCGTCGCGCAGCGGACCATCAGCACCAATGAGTTCCGCACCGATTTGATGGAACTGCCGGTAACGCCCTTTCTGCGGCCGCTCATAACGGAACATCGGCCCGTTATACCATGCTTTTTGCGGCAAAGACTGCGTCAGACCATTTGTCACCAGCGCACGACAGATTGACGCCGTGTTTTCCGGGCGCAGCGTGATGCTATCCCCCCCACGGTCTTCAAAGCTGTACATTTCTTTGGACACAACATCAGACGCCTCGCCCAATGTCCGCGCAAAAACGCGCGTATCCTCAAAAATCGGTGTGCTCCATTCCTCGAACCCGTAAGTCCCTAGAACTTTCGCAGCCGTTTGCACCACATGACGATGCCGCCGCATCGTCTCACCAATCAGATCATGCGTCCCGCGTGGCGGTTGTAATCCTGTCATACCACCAGCCATTATGCGCTCGCCGGGTCCATCTGCTTAGCCGTTGTGGCTTCAACTTTTCCGGCCTCAATAGCAGCAACCTTGTTCTCAACCAGCTCAACGATATGCTCAATCATATCTTTTGCGGGCATCGTATGGTCTTGCTTACCGGCTGAATACACCATGTGACGGCCCTGACCGCCGCCTGTAACACCCAGATCCGTCATCAACGCTTCACCCGGACCGTTCACAACACAGCCGATAATCGACAACGTCAAAGGTGTCTTAATATGCTGCAAACGGTCTTCCAGCGTCTGCACCGTTTCAACCACATTAAAGCCCTGACGCGCACAAGACGGGCATGAGATAATTTTTACACCACGATGACGCAGGCCAAGGGATTTCAAAATATCCCAGCCCACCAATACTTCTTCTTCTGGTGCCGCAGACAAAGACACACGCATCGTGTCACCCACGCCAGCCCAGAGCAGATTACCCAAACCGATCGAAGACTTCACCGTACCAGCACGCTTAGAGCCTGCTTCCGTAATACCAATATGCAACGGATGGTCACAGCAATCTGCCAGTTGCTGATACGCCGCAACCGCCATGAACACATCAGACGCCTTAACGCTGATCTTGAACTCATGGAAGTCATGATCCTGAAGGATTTTGGCGTGCTCTAACGCACTCTCAACCAGCGCCTCAGGGTTTGGCTCACCATATTTTTCCAGCAAATGACGCTCCAAAGAGCCCGCATTCACACCAATACGAATGGAACAATTATGCTCACGGGCTGCGTTCACCACTTCACGCACACGCTCGGCACTACCGATATTGCCCGGATTAATACGTAAACACGCCGCACCATTCCGCGCAGCCTCAAGAGCACGCTTATAGTGGAAGTGAATATCTGCAACGATCGGCACATTCACTTCATGCACGATCTCTTTCAACGCGGCCGTGCTGGCTTCATCTGGGCACGAAACACGAACAATATCAACGCCGGCCAATTCAGCACGACGAATTTGCTCAATCGTCGCTTGTGCATCAGATGTCAGCGTATTGGTCATCGTCTGTACAGAAATCGGTGCATCACCACCCACGGCAACCTTACCAACGTGGATCTGACGCGACTTACGACGCTCAATGTACTGATACGGACGGTAGCTGCTCATGTTAATCCTCTTCGTGCCCGGACCAGACCGGGCCTGTCAGGTTCTGCGTTTTCTTCAATCGTCCGACCATTTTAGAGGCGGATGATGATTTATTCCAGATCAATGGCCTAATGATGCATCACCGCTCGGTGATTGCCCCGTTAGTTGGCGCGCATTGAGTTCATCTGTTGTCACATCGTGCCGTGTCTCTTTTGGAAGACTCTTCTTCACAACAGGCACGATATGTGACGTACGGATTGCAACGGGTGTGGGTGATGATGGCACAATGACCGATGAAGACATAGTGTTTCCCTGACCTGCCGTTGCCCGTGGTGTCGAGAGCTCCGCAACCGGCAGCGCACCGCGCCCAAACGCACCATGTTGCACAGCTTCAGCCGTAACCGATATATTCCGGATAACCGCACCACTGCGCCCCAAAGGCGCACTCACCACATCATGCGTCATGAAAACGACGCCTCCGGCATTACCAACCGAGACACGATACGGGCCATTCACCGCATCACCCGTCCAGTTCTCTCCTTGAGACAAAACACGCGATACCAGAACATGCCCCGTATGGTCCGCAATTTGCACCCAAACTGATGCAATCGCATGCACCGCCAATTGCCCATCTGCAACCCTCAGAGCGGGCTCTAGCGGCACCTGCTGATCTGTTTTCCCTTGATCCGCCATCAAAGGTTCAGACGCAGCGCTCTCAGAAGAGACACTATCTGGCGGTGAAGATACATCCAGCTTTTCGGCGGTTGGAGCCGCCTGCTCTGCGGCCGTAACGGTCTTATCCCGGTTAGCCTGAATCTTATCATTCATAGCCGGGAATACAGTCAGGGCAGCCCGTTGATCCGGCGCGACGACAGGGCTCTTCTGTGCGAGCGAAGGTGCAACGGGCGCTTGTTGCTCTACTGTCGGTGCTTTCCTTGGCATAACAGACGCGACTTGCGGAGATGTCATCACCGAATGCGCTGTATTGGGCATTAATGCCGCCAGAGACGGAACTTGCTTTGTAATAGGCTCATCATGCGATGAAAAATGATACCACCCGACATAAGCCACAGCGACAAAGACAAGCCCCACACCAATCAACAAGCCTAGGGGAAGCCCCTTTTCCCCCTGCGCTTGCGGAAACACTAATTCGGTTTTTGCACCCGAAACGCGGTGATAATCCCTCTGGAAACGAGTGACCAGATCTGTCGCATCCAACTGCATCGCCTGTGCATAGGCGCGTACAAACCCAACAGCATATGCTTCGCCGGGTAATGACGTAAAATCATCGGATTCCAACGCGACCAACACACGCGCCCGAATGCGCAGCCACTGTGCAACATCCTCGATATGCCACTCCAACTCCTCACGCCGATGACGCAGCACGGTACCAACACTCGGCTGATCAGAGCGAAGCGGCGTCATACGGTCAGATGAGGGCGTAGGCATGGATACAAACCCGTTCAAACAAGGCTATCAAACCAAGGACAGTACAGCAGAATAATCAGGATACGTGGATACGTTGCTCGCGTTTTTCAATCGCTTCAACCGCCTGATCAACCAAGCCCGTAATGATATCCGCAACCGGACGAATTTCCTTCACCATACCAACGGACTGACCTGCCATCACAGAACCGTTTTCAACATCACCATCAACCACTGCGCGGCGCAATGCACCCGCCCAGAAATGCTCGATCGACAGTTGTGCGTCTTCTTTGCTCTTCTCACCGCTTTGGAATGCACGAATCGCTTCAGCCTGATGCTTTAAGAATTCACGCGTTCCAGCATTTGCCAAACCACGCACCGGAATCACAGGGAACTGCTCATCCAACTGAACCGAGGTCAAAGCATCACGTGCATTGGCGCGCAAGAATGATTTTTTGAAGTTCTCATGGGCAATGCTTTCTTGAGACGCAGCAAAAAGCGTACCCAACTGCGCACCTGAAGCGCCTTGCTCAAGATAAGACACGACCGCATCACCTCGGCCCAAACCGCCCGCCACAAACACGGGAACGTCACGCATATGCGGCAAAATTTCTTGTGCCAGAACCGTCAAAGACACGGGGCCAATATGCCCGCCAGCTTCAGACCCTTCAATCACAAGCGCTTCAATGCCCATTTTGACCAAACGCTTACCCAGCGCCAAAGCAGGGGCAAACCCAACAGCACGCGCGCCACCATCACGCACGCGGCGGATAATAGCACTGCTTGGCACGCCGCCAGCCAAAATAATATGCGTCACACCATGCGCCAAACACACATCAACCAGACGCTCCAACTCAGGGTGCATGGTGATAAGGTTCACACCGAAGGGACGCTTCGTCAGCGCTTGCGTTGCAACAATTTCTTCTTCAAGGCGCTCTGGTGTCATTGCGCCACACGCAATCACACCAAAACCGCCCGCATTTGAAATCGCGGAAACAAGGTTACGCTCACTCACCCAAGACATCGCACCGCCAAGAATGGCGACATCACTGCCTAAGAAATCGCAGCCGGGCTGCCAGAGTTTTTGCAGCGTCTCACGGGCGTTACTTGTGGCATTCACGTCTTAGGTTCCTCTTTTTTGTCCAGTCCATAAGCCGTGTGCAATGCGCGCATGGCCAATTCTGTATATTCTGCATCAATAAGAACTGAGATTTTAATTTCGCTGGTCGAAATAACCTGAACATTGATCCCACGCTCAGCAAGCGTACGGAACATTGTTGCAGCAAGACCCGCATTGGAGCGCATCCCAACCCCGACAACACTAATCTTTGTCACGTTGCGCGATGCTTGAATTTCACCCCACTCAATTTCAGAGCGCTGTTGCTCAAGCACAGCACGTGCCGCTTCTTCATCGCTGAGGCCGACCGTAAAGGTCATATTGTTCAGGCTATCCGCACCGATGCTCTGCACAATCATATCAACATTAATATTTGCCGCCGCGAGGGGGCCAAAAATTGCCGCTGCAATACCGGGCCGGTCAGGGATACGACGAACCGAAATCTTCGCTTCATCACGCGAGTAAGCGATACCCGCTACGAGTTCCTTTTCCATCAGTTCGTCCTCATTCACCACTAACGATCCACTCTCATCATCTGTTTCCGCAAAGGATGAGAGGACGCGCACACGTACATTTTCACGCATTGCAAGCCCAACACTGCGGGTCTGCAATACCTTGGCTCCAACTGAAGCCAATTCGAGCATTTCTTCATAGGTAATACGGTCCAGACGCTTCGCACGCTGCACAATACGCGGGTCTGTCGTATAAATACCATCGACATCGGTATAAATATCACAACGGTCTGCACGGATAGCCGCAGCAACAGCAACGGCTGATGTGTCAGACCCACCGCGCCCCAACGTCGCAATACGGTGATCTGGGCCGATACCCTGGAACCCAGCAATCACGGGCACGATATTCTCAGACAGGCTCTGCTCCAACGCAGCGCCGTCAACCCCTTCGATGGACGCTTTACCGTGCGCCTCATCGGTCTTGAGTGGGATTTGCCACCCTTGGAAAGAGCGCGCAGGCACACCGAGCTTTTGCAAAGCAATCGCGACAAGACCGCTTGTCACTTGTTCACCTGACGCAACCACTGCATCATACTCACGCGGATCTGCCATTGTGTCGAGTTCGGCACAATAACCAACCATACGATTGGTCACTCCGGACATAGCTGATACGACAACAGCAACCCGATGCCCGCGCTCAACTTCAGCCTTCACACGTTCCGCCACAACACGAATGCGTTCAATAGTACCTACTGACGTGCCGCCAAATTTCATGACGATTGTTTTGCGTTTACCCATCGCCTCGCCGCTTTTAATCGAGGGGGACATCGTATCAGTATGAGAAACGAAAACAGGCGTGTCAGTCTTGGACATCGCGTTCAGAACTCCAGGTCATGGTCTGGCATTGCGCGCGCGGGTCTGGCATCGGAAAGAACATGCTGAAATAATCCAGATGGTTTTCTTCAACAAACCCGCCGGTCCACATACCTCTCTCGTCACGCTGCGTCCAGCCAATCTCGACCGGACTTCTGCCAATAAGGATCATTCCCATGGCCTCTGAGAACGATTTTTCCTCTACAGTTACCTCAAAACCCACCCAGCACTCCGTTTCAGAAGATGAAATCGCGCATTTTAGCGCGCTCGCTCATGACTGGTGGAACCCGCGCGGCCCCATGGCCCCCCTCCACGCCATGAACCCCCTTCGCACGGAATGGGTCGCAGAACGTATCACCCCACTGCAAACAGCACGTGGCGCATGCTTGTCTCTTCTAGACATCGGATGTGGCGCGGGTCTGGCTAGTGAAGCTTTTGCAAAACTCGGCTTTAACACTCTCGGCCTAGATGCCAGCACCGCAGGCATCGAAGCCGCTAAGGCACACCTCATAGAACACCCTTTACCTGAGAGTGCTGCTGCCCTTTCTTACCGCAATGGCAGCGCTGAAACCCTTGTGGAAGAAGGACAGCAATTTGATGTCATTTCTGCGCTTGAAATCATTGAGCACGTCACAGATCCACAAGCCTTTCTAAAGCTTCTAGCAGACCTAACGCTCCCTGGTGGAATGATTGCAGTTTCCACACTTAACCGTACAGCCCGCTCATACGCTTTCGCCAAATTCGGCGCAGAATATCTCTTACGTCTTCTGCCAGTCGGCACTCATGATTGGAAAAAATTCATTAAACCCGAAGAATTAGCGCGCATGGGGCGCAATGCCGGCCTGCGCATGACGGATCTCGCCGGTATGTCTTATATCCCTCCTAAATGGCGCACCACGCGCGATACGGGCATTAATTACATCGCGATCTTCACCAAGGACTAAATACAAAAAAGGCGCCACAAACAGGGCGCCTTTTTCATCATTAGACCGCTGATACAATCAGACTTTCGTATCCATAAACGCAAACGTCGTTGGGCTACCAATCGGCGTAAAATGATTGGTGAATGCCAATTGCCCAGTATCTTTATCAACTTTAAATGCTGTCACCGCATCAGAACGCTGATTTGCGCAGAACAAGAATGTTCCTGATGGATCAAACATCATCGCACGCCCGTAATCGGCATGCATCCACACCTCATCTTGCAGCGTCAGCGTACCATCATCACCAATGGCGAAGACAGCCAAAGAATCACCCAAGCGGTTGGAAGCGTAAACATACTTACCGCTCGCAGAAATTAGAATTTCTGCCGCCAACGTTGAACCACGGAAATGAGATGTCACCGTGCTCACCGTCTGAATATTATTCAGAGACCCTGTTTCCGGATCAAAGGTAGAAACAACAATTTTTGAGTCTTGTTCACACAGATTATAAACAATCCGGCCTGTATGATTGAACTCAAAATGGCGAGGAGCCGAGCCGGGCTCCATATCGTAATAGGGTGTTTTTGCTGGCTCTAATTTCCCAGTCGTTAAATTCAACGTCCACACATACACCCGATCCAGACCGGCATCATCCACCAGCACAAACCGACCGGACGGATCAGACCGAATCATATGTGGGTGCGCTCCTGAGTGGTCAGAGACAGCGAAATTACCCTGCGGATTATCCGCTGCACGATCTGGCTGGCGTGGCCCGGAGTTATGCACAACATCCGTCGCTGCCCCCAAGGAGCCATCTGAACGAATCGGGAATACTGCAACCGAGCCGCCCATATAATTCGCTACCATCACATAGCGCCCCGAATGGTGAACACTCAGATGAGCAGGAACAGAGCCGCACGAACTTACCGTATTAATTTTACGCAAAGAACCCGTCTGCTGGTTCACCTCAAACGCGGTGAGAGAACCATTGCCGTTCTTATCGTAATCACTAATTTCGCTCAAAGCGTACAAAAAGCGATGATCCGCAGAAAGCGTAATAAAAGACGGGCTCGCAATATCGGTAAAGGTCGTCACCGGGACTAAAGCCCCTGTAACACGGTCCATCTCAAAGACAGCAATGCCCTGCCCGTTACCTGCACCACCCGGCGGGCCATGTTTCGTGTAACCGCCAACAAAACAAATCGTTTTTGACACTGGTTTAGGCAGAGGAGGAGGAACAGGCACTGCGTCTGTCACCGTGTTATCGGCAGCACAAACAGTACCTGTCAAACCAATCGCGGCCGTTCCAGCAGCAAGACCAACCGCAAATTCACGGCGAGAAACAGGGTTAGACATAGAGAACTGTGCTCCTTTTTATCATGAGCTCTGCCAAAGCTGCCACATCATGGCACAAGCACCGAATTTTAAAAAATTATATATTATTGGGGCATTTTTACCATATGACATTCTGTGTCCACAGGAGGCCCCTCATACCGCGTCCATGTCTGCGTCTCCCCCAATAAGGGCACTCCCAGAACAAACCCTCTTAGCTTGAGGGTATTGCTCCCCTCATTCCAAATACGCGCCTGATACATATGCCCGGTACGTGGGTCTAAAATATGACCTTGCCATTTTTGCCCATCCAGAGGAGCAAAATCTGTCATCATCATCAGGTGGCATTCAGAACGCCCCGTTACATCCCTCGGGACATGCTCGACATAATCCAAACCAACGAGCCAGCCACACACCTCACCACCATGCGCACCATCACAGGGTTTAACATCAAAAATACCGTCTTTATCTTGAGACAACCACAAGCCTTCCACCTCTGAAGAGGCTGAGGGTGGAGGCGCAGCATATAACGCGCCCCCTTGTACCGAAAGAAGGGTGAGCACAGCCGCACATGCGGCCCGAGAAAGGACTTTCAACCTCACGCAGTTAACCCAAGCACGGCATCCAAACGCCCTGAGCGCTCCAGTGCGAGCAAATCATCGCACCCACCAAGAGCTTGCCCATCTACAAAAGTTTGCGGCACCGTCTGACGACCTGATCGCTGGATAGATTCAGCCCGCTCAGGCGTTCCGCGTGGAGCATTAATGTCTTGAAACTCCACCCCTTTAGACGTCAACAACGCAACGGCTTGCACACAAAATGGGCAATACGGCTGCGTATAAATTTCAATCTTAGGCATAATCTCTCAACGCTGATGTTACTTTCTGCCTATCTTCTTCCATGTTTCCTGCTCGTCCCGCAACCAACAGATCCACACGACTGACACCCGCCGCCAACAAGGCTCGTGTGCAGGCACTCATTGTAGCACCAGTTGTAAAGACATCATCAATCACAACGACGGGATGTCCCTTTAATTTTTCAACATAACGGGGCGAGACTATAATCGAACCCTCTACCTCCAATTTCCGCTCTCGACTTCCTAAACGTGCCAAAGGCTGAGTATTACGGATACGCTTCAAAGCCATTGGCAACGAGGAAACACCACTTTCTTTTGCCAAAAAACGCGCAAGTAACGCGGCCTGATTATATCGCCTATGCCGCAATTTTCGCTTATGTACTGGCACGGGCAGCAAGAAATTTGCATCACGCAGAATATCTTCCCCGGATCGCCACATTTCTCGTGCCAGAATACGCGCATTTTCTGTTCTATCGGCGTATTTTAGTGGCAAAATAAGCTGCCGCAACCAATCATCGTAGATGAATGCGGCCCGCATTCTATTCCACGGCGGCGCAGTGCTCGCACAGAACGCACAAACACCTTGCTGGTCAGCAAAACCCGACGCAGCCAAAGGCACACCACATTGCTCACAATATGGCTTAATAATCGGGCGCATCTGAGCAAAACACTCGCCACAAAACCCGCCAGTACCTTCGACATCCGCACCACACATATCACAGCATGGTGGGAACACAGTATTCAAGCAGGTACGGCTTATTGTTTGCCGCACAGCGCGCGTACTCGAAAAAATTTTAGGGATCAACGGCATCCAAATGCACACGCGTTGCATCGATCACAACCTTACCCTGATGCTCAAACGTCACGGTGACACGTTCAGCAATAGCCGACTGGACCTGCCCCCACCCCCATTCCGGATACCCCGGATGCTTGACCATTTGACCAGGCTCTAAAAATGACTGGTAGACTTTACCGACCATAGCCAATCTTTCCCTAAAAAAGAAAAAGGCGGCTCCTAACAAAAGGAAACCACCTTTTTCATCATCACATGAGCAAATGTTATGCTGTATATTTCTTCAGGAATTCTTTTACAGCATCCCCAAGGTCAGGACGCTCAATAGAGAATGCGATTTGCGCCTCTAAGAAACCCGCCTTGTCACCGCAATCATAGCGCGTACCTTCATAACGCAAGCCATGGAACGGAACATGCCCAATGGTTTTTGCCATGGCGTCGGTCAATTGCACTTCATTACCTGCGCCACGCTCCAACTTGGAAAGATGCTTCATCACATCAGCCGTCAACACATAGCGCCCAATGATCGACAGATTAGATGGTGCATCTTCAGGCTTAGGCTTTTCAACCAGCCCCTTCACCTCAACCAACTTACCGTCATCAACACCGACATCCAAAATACCATAACGGTTCGTTTGCTCACGCGGGACTTCCGTGACGGCAACAACATTGCCACCCGTTTGATTATACGCTTCGACCAATTGCGCTACGCAGCTTTTCTCGCTCTTAACGATGTCATCTGGCAGCAAAATAGCAAAAGGGTCCTCACCAATGAAAGAACGTGCACACCAAATCGCATGCCCTAGCCCCAGAGGCTCTTGCTGACGGACCGCCACAAACGATCCCGGCTCCATGCTACTCGGCGCCAACGCTTCAAGCGCAGAAATTTTACCGCGTTCTTTCAAAGTCGCCTGAAGTTCATAAGCAATATCGAAATAGTCAATCAGACTATCTTTACCACGGCCTGTAACGAGGCAAAACTCTTCTATACCGGCAGCGCGTGCTTCATCAATAGCGTACTGAATGAGCGGCTTATCAACGACCGGCAACATCTCTTTGGGCATTGCTTTAGTAGCTGGAAGAAAGCGCGTTCCCAGACCTGCTACAGGAAGAACTGCTTTTTTTAGTGGCTTGATCACAAAACCTCGCACGTCAACCAAAGAGAAAACACCCGCGCGCTACAACAAATAACGCCGAGGCCATCTCTAATTGGCATAATAGTGCAAGAGAACTCTGGCAATACTAGGGCAGAGAATAATGATCCCCTTCCGGGGAAAAGAAACTAAATTTTTATTTTTGATTTTTTGTCATCACTCAATGGGAAGAGTGATGGTGCGGCCGAGAAGACTCGAACTTCCACGGGGTTATCCCCCACAAGCACCTCAAGCTTGCGCGTCTACCATTCCGCCACGGCCGCCCCGTGACAAACGACCCTGCTTAGTGCATGACCGTCCGGTGAGAGGGGCTATAGCCGAACATAGACACGAGGGCAACAACAGAAATGCAAAAAACTTCCGAAATTTTATGGAAAACGTCTAAGGGGCTCACACCATACCCAGACGCAATGACCTTAATGGAGACACGCACCCGCAACATCCACGCCAAAACAGACAGCCCAATGGTCTGGATGGTCGAACACCCACCAATTTTTACCGCTGGAACATCCGCACGCGCAGAAGATCTCTATAACCCACACAACTTCCCAACATATGATGCCGGACGCGGCGGGCAATGGACCTATCATGGTCCCGGTCAACGCCTCGTCTATATTATGCTTGATCTCACACAGCAGAATGGCATTGTGCCACCACGTGATCTCAGAGCCTATGTCGCCACACTCGAACAGTGGTTAAAAGCCTCACTGGCCTTACTCGGCGTCACGGCTTTCACCCGTGAGGGACGTATCGGTCTTTGGACAATCGACCCGATCACACAACAAGAAGCCAAAATTGCCGCATTAGGCATCCGTATTAGCCGCTGGGTCAGTTGGCATGGCGTTTCCATCAACCTAGACCCAACATTGGAAGATTTTGATGGTATCGTCCCCTGCGGCATTCGGGAATTTGGCGTCACAAGCCTAAAACGCTTCTCCCCAGACATCACCATGCAAGACCTAGACCACGCCCTTAAAATGGCATGGCCAGGCTGCTTTGGCTCTATTCCGCAGGAAGTTTAAATAAGGACGGATCCGGTGTTGCTTGATCGACAACAGACGACAGAGCAACACTGAAATTATGCTGCCGCGCATCCACACCCTGCAAACCAATCAACGATAAACTCCCCGTCTGATCAATGAAATCCAGCGTTAATAACCCCTGAGACGGATTATCTGCCTCTGCCAATGAGAGCGCTAAAACGGCTCCTTCATGATGCACATCCGTGACTTCAACATCACCTGAGAAACGCACTGGATAACGCAGCAACAGACCCAACGGATTGCGCCGTAAGGATACGCGCGTCACAGCCCCACTTGCTGGATCATCAAACACAAGATGCCCATCCCCTGCGATAAGTTGCATGGGGTGCGGCATCACATAGTTCAAACGCAAATGCCCCGGAATATAAGTAAAACTCCCTGCCCCGCGCATCGTATCCGGGCCTTGCTGCGAGAATTGTGCCGTCATACCCTGAAGATGGTTCAGATACACCTCAACACGCTCTGCATCATGACTTTGCTCAGGCGCTAAACGATCCAGCCCATGTGTTGCACATCCCGCCATACTCAGCAGCGCAGTCATCAATGCAGCACGGCACGTGAAGCGCATCATGATGTCTGTTCTCCATGCAAAACCAACGACAAAGCGTGTAAGCCGGTTTCAAACTCATCCGACAGCAAATTCTGCACCAAGCGATGACGGGCCACACGGTTTAGTCCGTCAAACTGCGCACTCGTTACAGCAACATTAAAGTGGGTTTCGCCATGAACTCCAGAATCTGCCAGAACTTTCGCGCCCACATGCCCCGCATGACGCGCACTATCATCCTGCACATCCAAAACCGAAGGTGCTAACTCACGGGTCAAAATGGCAATAATCCGTTCCCGGCGAGACAAATTTTGTGTCATGATTATACGCTTTCCTCTTCAATAATTCTGCGGATTAGCTTCAAACCAGCATATCTCTTCGTCATAAAAGCGACACACCCGCTTGCACCCTACAGCACCCTTTCCCCATATCAGATCCCATGAATCGTAAAACAACCAAACATAGAGCTTTTGATCCGGACCCTGACGCACCACAGCAAGTGTGCGACCACCCCGGCTGTGATGCCCCTGCCGGTTATCGTGCGCCACGCGGACGGGACGCACTACGCTCTTATTATTGGTTCTGCTTGGAGCATGTACGCGCCTATAATGCCCGCTGGGATTTTTATCGTGGCATGACCCCCGGCCAAATTGAAGCGCATCTGCGAGCGGATACGTCATGGCAACGCCCTTCATGGAAACTGGGCAGCGGCACCGCAAACAAGGCCGAGTTCAATGAAGATGATATTCTGGACCCGCTCGATATTCTGGGTGCCAGTCGACGTTCACGTGCACAATCAGCAAAAGACCGAGCACGCACCCCACCCCAGAAAACGATACCGCCAGAGCTTCAACAACCTCTCGCAACCCTCAACCTGACATGGCCTATAAGCTTCGATGAAGTCAAAGCCCGTTACCGTACATTAGCGCGGCAATTTCACCCCGATACAAACCCAGCACCAGAGGCCGAAGAACATTTCAAAGCCATTGGTAGCGCATATACCGCTCTAAAAACGCACTTCACACGCGAAGCTGAAAGCATTTCCTAAGTTTACGACTAGAAGTGCAGGACATTCTGACCCATCTTAGCGGCATCTATCCTTTTATTATCCCCTCCTAGAGAGTCCGACCTACCATGAATGATTTCGCGACGATCGACGCACCGGAAACCGTCACCACGGCAGAAAACACCGCTATCCCAACGCATGTACTCGGTGAACCGGACCGCTTGGTGTCTTCCGCAGAAGTCTTCGGCATCACAACAGACATACAAGTCCCAGCTTACTCAATTCGGACCGAACACGTCCCCACAATTGATGAATCATATCAATTTGATGAGGACACAACACGCGCCATCCTCGCAGGCTTCGCCCATAATCGCCGCGTTCTTGTCCAAGGCTTTCACGGAACGGGGAAATCATCGCATATTGAGCAAATCGCGGCGCGCCTCAACTGGCCATGCGTCCGCATCAATCTTGACAGCCACATCTCACGTATTGATCTGATCGGCAAAGACGCCATCGTCCTGCGTGATGGTAAGCAAGTCACCGAGTTCCGTGAGGGACTGCTGCCATGGTGCCTACAGCACCCTTGCGCCTTAATTTTTGATGAGTATGACGCAGGCCGCCCCGACGTCATGTTCGTTATTCAACGCGTCTTGGAAGCTGAAGGACATTTAACCCTTCTGGACCAAAACCGCGTTATCCGCCCTCACCCATCGTTCCGCCTGTTTGCCACGGCCAATACAGTCGGCCTTGGGGATACAACAGGGCTGTATCACGGCACGCAGCAAATCAACCAAGCACAGATGGACCGCTGGAACATCGTCGCAACCCTGAATTACCTTCCGTTGGAACAAGAAGTCAGCATCATTACAGGCAAGCTGAAAATTCAGAGTGATGATCGTGACGCCATTTCTCGTGTTGAACGTATGGTAGCCCTTGCAAACCTCACGCGCGCGGGTTTTACCGCTGGCGATATTTCAACCGTCATGTCACCGCGTAGCGTCATCGCATGGGCCGAAAATGAACGCCTATTCAACGATCTGGCTTTTGCGTTCCGCCTCACCTTCCTCAATAAATGTGATGAAGCCGAGCGCGGCATTGTCAGCGAATATTACCAACGCTGCTTCAACGCATCACCCGTGGAGTAACACTTGTGTCTGCGCTGAAATCAGTCACACACCGTTCCGGCCCACACAACCCGGATGAAGAGTTTCGCCGAGCAACTGTGGCGACCTTACGAGCCATGGGCAACGCCCCTGACCAGAATGTTGACTTCATGGATGCCTCGTCCACCAAGGCACCAAGACGGGACAAAGACGCCAGCGTAGATACGGTCCAACTTCCCGGCCTGTCTTCTACCCCCTCTACCATGGAGCGCGATCGTATCCGAGGGGCTGCTGATGCAGCCGCCCTACGACTGCGCCACCACCGTGACCACCTCACCACTCACCCACCTGAACCCGAAGCCCGCACAGCATTTGAAGCCATTGAGCAAGCACGCTGTGAGATTTATGGGTCACGCCATATGGATGGCGTCCGTGCGAATTTGAACCTTCGTACGGCGCTAGAGTGCCGGGATAATGGTTGTGCGCGCATGGTACAGCGTGAAGACATGCCCGCATCCGTCGCGCTTAATCTCCTCGCACGCGAAGCCATATCGGGCCAGAAAGCTCCTGCTGAAGCCGGCCCCGCCCTAGACGCATGGCGCGATTATCTCTCCCCCAAAGCGCACCAAGCCTTAGCCGACATGGCGGCGTCTCAAAACGACCAGCGCGCTTTTGCTCAAGCCTGCACACGATTTTTAGGCGCATGTTCACTCACAGATGCTGCTGAAGAAGAAGACGAAACCAGCTCTGACGACAATGCCACTGAAGACACACCCGAGAGTGATGACGAAGCCGCGCCCGTAGAGCAAAGTGAAGCCGCCGAATCAGGCGATGATATGCAGGAGGAAGACGAAGAAGATAGCTCCTCCAACGACGCTGGTGAGAGCGGCCATGATGGCGACGCTGAAACATCTGACATGCTGGATGCTCCTGAAAACGGAGCAGAAGAAGCTGCGGGCCCTTCTGATCAAGCAAAAGACGAAGCCGCTTCAGAAAATGCGGCAGCACCCGCGCGGTATACCGCCTTCACCACAGAATATGATGAAGAAGTCAGCGCATCCGACCTGTGTGACCCGGCTGAGCTAGACCGGCTGCGCCAACAACTGGATCAACAGCTCGTCCAGCTCCAAGGTCTGATCTCTCGCCTAGCGCACCGCTTGCAACGCCGCCTCATGGCACAGCAACAACGCCGGTGGGAATTCGATCAGGAAGAGGGCATGATTGACGCTGGGCGCCTCGCCCGTGTGGTCACGAACCCCACGCTCCCTCTGTCATATAAATTCGAAACAGAGATGGAGTTCCAAGACACCGTCGTCACACTCTTGATTGACAATTCTGGTTCCATGCGTGGTCGCCCCATCGGCACAGCCGCCATTTGTGGTGACATTTTAGCACGGACGTTGGAGCGCTGTGGTGTGAAGGTAGAAGTGCTGGGCTTTACCACCCGTCAGTGGAAAGGCGGTAAAAGCCGTGAAGCATGGATCCGTCAAGGCCGCCCACCACAGCCCGGCCGCCTGAATGACCTACGCCACATCATCTACAAAGACGCGGACACACCATGGCGTCGCGCCCGGCGAAACTTGGGCCTTATGCTACGAGATGGCCTCTTAAAAGAAAATATCGACGGAGAAGCACTCCTCTGGGCGTGGCAGCGCTTACGCCGCCGTGCTGAAAAACGCCGTATCCTGATGGTGATCTCAGATGGCGCTCCGGTAGATGACAGCACCTTTTCCGCCAACCCACATGACTATCTGGAAGAACATCTCCGCTCAGTGATCGCCCATATTGAAAATGACGTACGAACCGAATTACTGGCCATCGGTATTGGCCATGACGTCACGCGGTATTATCGAGATAGTGTGACCATCACATCCGCCGAACAACTGGGTGGTACAATGATGGCACAGTTGAGCGAACTCTTCCGCCCAGCGCGGAGCAGAACGCGCTAGTTTCTCATGAGAATCATCTCAGGGAATTATGTTTTCGCACGGTTCCCTGAGGTTTCCCCGCGCCCAGCGTACGTATTAAGTGCTGGGCCCAAATACGCTCACAACAATGCCGAATACAACGATGCCGAATACAACGATGATGTAGATGAACTCCCATCATCCACCCCAAACAGCGATAAAATTCCGTTTTGCCCACCGCTAGCGCCATACAGGGTCAACATACTCGCTGGGGTAGACGTTTTCTCCGGGTGAATTTGCAACAAAGCCAGATAACGCTGAGCAAACTTCTGAACACCCTGCGGCGTAGCAAGCTGCTTTAAATCCAACTTACTCCCTAAAAGGCGCTGCTGCTCAGGGAAATCCAAAGCGCCAAATTGCATAGGGTCAAAACCCGCGACAGTGACAGCAACCTTAAGAAGCTTTGGATCTGCCATAAGGTTCACCAGTTTCGTATCATTCGTCACCATACGGGTAAAATACAACGCGTTCCCTAAGCCCGGCGTTTGCGTCTGTACCGTGTTTTCATAACTATTCGTTAGATAATTCTGAGATATTTTAGAGAGCACTGTAGAAGATGCAAAAGGAGGACTACTCCAATCCGAAAAGTCTTTTGCAAAGGCTTTCCAAGCAGCATTCCCTCCTCGCGCAGCGAGGGACGTCGTAGCGGTTGGGTCTTGTGTCATAAGCTGACGCAATAAAGCCGTCTGCCCCATGGATGAGGACATTCCATAAGCCCCCAACACCACAGAGAGTGCGCGGTAGTTCTTCAATAACTGATCTGGTGTTGTAATTTGAGATGCCGTTTTCTGAAAGGTTTGCAATGTCTGCTGTGTTTGCGGACTTGTCTTGGTCCATTGTTGAACGGATTTTTGTTCATCTTTCACAATCGATACATATTGAGGAACGGCTGCCATCATCGGCCATGAAACAGACATACGCCCTCATCCACAAAACACACTCTTCTGCCTTCCTACAGCCCAATTCCTAAGATAATCCTAATGATACATTACCTCCGAAAAGTGAGCCTTTATGCCACGCTATACCGCTACCCTTCTATGCAGCGCTTTAAGCTTAACCGCAGCCATAGGCATGCCACATCTTCATGCTGAAACGCTGCCGTCCTTACCAGATACATGCTTCACGTATCATTTGGAGGCTCCACAACGAAGCGCACATGGTTTTACAGCCTCATCTCTCCATGCCTCTCTCACAAGAACCGGCGCTACCCTCACGACAGGGGCCGTGCGCGTTAATGACACGGACAATACCCTCTCTTCCGCAGAGCTAGAAACGCTCAACGCAGCGACAGCTTTTGCCGCTTTAAGCCTAGTCCAAGGCAAGCCCAGCGCATCATGCCATCTTAATCTACCAACCCCACATGGCTCACTCAGCGCACATTGGCACAACACGCTCATCACCAACGCGCACCACACGATCAACATCAACGATCTAACACTCACTGAAAGCGAACATAACAAGAACATTCATGCGCAAATTGCACTAGAAGGCGTCAAAGATTCCACCACTACCCTTATACCTTCACAACTCACCACTGATCTGAGTATCCAAAGCCATACCTCCACCCCGTTCATCACCATTAACAGCCTCCATGCGACGAATGGGACCAATGCTCTCACCGGGACAGGCACGGTCCAAACGACCACTAATCCCCTGGCCTCGACTGTGGACCTGCATATCAGCCTGACCAATGTTGATGACCTGCTGGGGCAACTCCGGCAAACAGCACCTGCGCGCGTTACAACGGCCCTCACCATCGCTCGCCTAATGGGGCGCGCCAATGGCAACACCACTGAATGGGACATTGGTCTGCATAATGGAGTGGCCACAATTAATAATGTTCCCCTACCCCTGCCAACACATTAACGAACCATCATGACACATAAAGCTGCCCTGCTCGGTATCGCGCTCTTGTCGTGTAACAGCGTACCGCTCGCATTCTGTGCAAGTCCGATACTCCATGTCGGTACAGGGCAGCCCTACACGCATATTCAAGATGCTCTAGACGCGGCTCCCGAAAATGCGACGATTCTCATCGCGCCGGGCCTGTACCATGAAGTCCTCCACATCAGCACCCCCGGCTTACAGGTGCAGGGAGAAGGCCGTACCCCCGCTGACGTGCGTATTGAAAGCAGTCAAAGTGCTGATCAAACAGGTGGCACATCACGTTCCGCCACTGTTTTTGCAGAAGCTGACGGTATCACACTCCGTAACCTCACAATTGCTAACCATTTTCACGATGATCACCCGGATATTACTCAAGGGGCACAAGCCGTCGCGTTATCTGCCACGGGCGACCGTCAGTTCTTCCTCTCTTTGCACTTAATTAGCTATCAAGACACGCTCTTTGCAGGCAGTCATGGCTGTAACCTGCACGGATCATGCAACCCCGCACGGCAATACTATCAAGATGATGTCATAGACGGTGCAGTAGATTTTATTTTTGGTGATGCCCGTGCGTATTTCGAACACTGCACTCTGCATGGCGTAGCACGCCCAACCGTTACCATCACGGCGCAAGGAAGAACATTTCCAGAACATTTGAGCGGCTATGTCTTCCATAACTGCTCAATCCAAGCAGACCCCGCCGTGCAGCATATAAGCCTTGGTCGCCCATGGCGAGATTACGCCAGCGTAGCCTATATCGACTGCACACTTGATCCACGTGTTGTTCCGTCAGGGTTTACCGAATGGCAAGGGCAGAGCCGCCTTACAACAGCCCATTACCTTATTGCCAGCCTTACAAACCCTCAGCCCAATACGCACTGGGAAGAGCCTTATCTGTTACATCTACCACTAGAAGATTTGACAAAACTGGCCGAGCCAAAGGCTTTTTTCTCTGATGACCCGCCTCTCTCCGGTGCGTTCTAGGACTTGAATCTCTTTGCCAGCAGCATGCAAACAGCACCTGCCCCCCCCCTAACGGCCCCCCTTCTCTAGCTGGCCTTCCGTACCAATTTACACAGAACACCGGTCACCTGCTTCGCGTAACCAATACGCTTAGCATTCGTCATCTCACGGATAACAGCAAGCTTCTGATCCGGGCGTATTTTCACCCCAGCATCCTTCTTGCGTGCCACCCAGTCCAAAAGCCCTGTTGGATTACGGAAGCGATTCCGACGGAACTGTAAGACCATGCCCTTAGGCCCCGTCTCCAAACGCTCAACACCGGCCTCACGGCACGCACGCTTAATCAGAACCACATCCAAGAGATTCCCGACCTCACCCGGCATTTTACCGAAGCGATCAATCAGCTCCGCGCGCATGGCTTCAACTTCATCTTCGTTCTGCAACGCAGCGATACGACGATACAGCCCCAACCGTACGGGCAGGTCTTTCACGTATGTTTCTGGAATCAGAACGGGCAAGCCAAGAATAATATGCGGCGTCCAGTCTGTATCGTCTTCTTCTGCCCGGCGTCCACGCTCTCGGCGCATATCCAAGACCGCATCTTCCAGCATCTGCTGGTACAACTCAATCCCGACTTCTTTAATATGCCCGGACTGCTCATCCCCTAACAGGTTCCCTGCCCCTCGCAGATCCAAATCATGCGAAGCTAAAGTGAATCCTGCCCCCAGAGAATCAAGCGTTTGCATAATCTCCAAACGCTTTTGAGACGCGGCCGAAAGAGAATTCGTCTGTGGCCAAGTCAAATACGCATAACCACGCTGCTTTCCACGCCCAACACGCCCGCGCAGCTGATACAACTGCCCAAGACCAAACATATCAGCCCGGTGAATAATAATCGTATTCACGCTGGGCATATCGAGCCCACTTTCCACGATATTCGTGGAGAGCAAAATGTCATAACGGCCATCCGCAAATTCCGTCATGACCCGTTCAAGTTCCGTCGGCGTTAGACGGCCATGTGCTTGCACAACCTTTGCATCCGGCACGATCTCAGCCAGGCGCTCCGCCATACGGTCCAAATCCGCCAAGCGCGGCAAGACGCAGAATACTTGCCCACCACGGAAACGCTCACGCTGGATCGCCTCACGGATCATCACGCTATCAAACGGCGTGATAAACGTCCGTACTGCCAACCGATCTGTCGGCGGCGTCGCGATCAAACTCATCTCACGCACGCCAGACAAAGAAAGCTGCAATGTCCGTGGCAGCGGCGTCGCAGAAAGTGTCAGAACATGGACATCTTCCCGCAACGCTTTAAGTTTTTCCTTATGGGACACGCCAAAATGCTGTTCTTCATCAATGATCAGCAAACCCAGACGATCAAAACCCACCGTCTTGGCAAGGAGCGCATGCGTGCCCACAACAATGTCGATCTGTCCGCCTGCGAGTTCTTCACGGACCTTGGTCGCTTCCTTAGCCGTCACCAAACGCGATAACTGCGCAATACGAACCGGAAGCCCCTCAAAGCGCGCGCTAAAGCTACGGAAATGTTGGCGTGCCAGAAGCGTCGTCGGAACAACAACAGCAACCTGCATTCCAGACAAAGCCGCGACAAACGCCGCACGCAAGGCAACCTCGGTTTTACCAAAGCCAACATCACCACACACCAAGCGGTCCATCGGCCGCCCGGCGCTCATATCTTCTAGAACATCCGCAATCGCACGGGACTGATCTTCCGTTTCCACATACGGAAAACGCGCACAAAACTCATCCCACAGCCCTTCCGCCGGAGCCAAAGTTGGTGCCTCCCGCAAGGCACGCGCCGCAGCAGTTCGGATCAACTCACCCGCCATAACGCGGATGCGGGATTTCATCTTGGCTTTTCGGTCCTGCCAAGACGTTCCACCCAACCGATCAAGCTGCACACCCGTTTGCTCAGAGCCAAAACGGCTCAGCAAATCAATGTTTTCAACCGGCAGTAAAAGCCGCTGCTCACCATCATACGAAATAGAGAGGTAATCATGCGCGACACGGCCTTCCGTAACCGTCTCTAGCCCCGCATACCGCCCAATGCCGTACTCATGGTGAACAACGAGGTCTCCCTCAGCAATCTCCCCAATCTGAGAGATAAACTGTTCACCACGCTTCTTCCGGCGTGGCGGACGTGCAATGCGCTCTCCCAGCAAATCTTGCTCGGACACAAAGCACAAACGGTCCAGAACAAATCCACGTTCCAGCCCCAACACCAACAAGCCAACCGTGCCTTTGGGTAAAGACGCCGCTGATGGCCAGTCTTCATACTCTGCAACGGCAACACCATGCTCTTTTAGCAAATGCGCGATACGGTCCCGTGATCCACGGCTCCACGCGGTGACGTAAGTACGCCGCCCTTGCTCTGCCCAGTCTTTAACCTGCTGACCAAACGCTTCAAAAACACCATCACGCGAACCATCTTTTGCCCGCGCAAACAACGCACCAGGGCGCCCGCCAGCATCAACACCCGCCCCGAGATCCGGCTTGGCAAAACTATTGAGCATCACGGCAGGCACACCGGCCAGCATCGCATCCCAACTATGCTGGTTCAGATACAAACGATGCGGCGGCAACGCCCGGTACGGTGTTTCCCCCTCACGCACCGGGACACGGCGCGCTTCATAATGATCCGTGATCATTTCAAACCGCGCCCGCAGCACATCCGGCATCTGCGCTTCAAAACTGACTGCCGCACCCGGCATATAGTCCAACACCGTGGCCATATGCTGATCATGCGTATCGTAGAAAAGCGGCAAATAATGCTCTAGCCCCGGATGCCTCCGCCCTTCCGACACATGGGCATACACAACATCACTCGCGGCACCACTGCCGAAACTATCCCGCCACCCCGTGCGGAAGTGGCTGATATTTTCTGCCGTGAGCGCAAATTCAGCCACAGGCCGCAAAACAAAACGCTTTAATGTCTGGGTTGAACGCTGCGTACCCACATCAAAATTGCGGATATTTTCAACTTCATCGCCGAACAAATCCAACCGCACCGGCTCAGCCGCGCCAGACGGGAAGAGATCAAAAATACCGCCACGCGTTGCAAACTCGCCGGGCTCCATCACGGTATCTGTCCGGGTGTAACCACTCGCCACCAAGAGTTCGATCAATAACCCCTGATCAAGGCTTTCGCCTTCTGCCACATTAATCGACTGCCCAGCAAAAGCGGCCTTTGGCGGCATACGCTGCACCATGGCATGTACCGTTGTCAGCACAATGCGCCGGGCTTTCGTCGGCTCCAGCAAACGGCACAACGTACCAACTCGCTCCGCAACAATCGCAGGATTGGGAGATACGCGGTCATAAGGCAGACAGTCCCAAGCGGGCAGCTTCAGTACCTCCACCTCTGGCATCAACCACGCCAGCATATCCGCCAAAGCCGCTACGGACGCATCATCGCGCGCCACATGCAGCAATGGCCCTTCATGCTCAGCCAGACGCTGACGCAGCAAAAACGCCACGCTCCCATCTGGCACACCCCACACAACCGGGCCGAATGCGGCAGCGGTTTCGCGATTCTTGGTTTCGTTTTGTTCCATGCTGATCCTACTCTATACCAGCGCTCTCATCTTCTGAAGGCCCAGACATTCCCGTGACACGCGACGCGATCCCAGCATTAGATGCCCCCCTCGACAGCCTCCCGGGTATTGGGCCACGTCACAGCAAACTACTCGAAAAAATTGCCACCGGCCCACGCGTTTTAGACCTACTATTCACCGTGCCTGAACGCATCATTGACCGGGGTACGCCCATTACACTCGCCGAAGCAGCAACCCGTGAACTCGGCTCCGTCATCACCACCAAAATCCGTGTCATCTCCCGTCGGGATCCAGCGCGGCCTGGCCAACCCACGGTCCTGCACACCACAGATGGTACCGGCACATTAGACCTCGTTTTCTTCCAAAAACGCAGCATCCCAAAATGCACTCCGGGTACAGAACTCCTCACCTCAGGCCGTGTCAGTGTTTTCAATAACCAGCTCACCCTGACGCCGCCTGATCACCTCGTCACACCCGAAGAGCACTGGCGTATCCCCACATTAGAGCCCGTCTGGCCCCTCACCGCAGGCTTGTTCCAAGGCACCGTTGCCAAAGCAATGCGAGCTGCGCTCGCGCTTTTATCGGACATTCCGGAATGGCATGACCCTACGCTCGTCGCCCGGCGGCGCTGGCCATCCTTCACGGAAGCTCTGCACACACTTCAAGCCCCCAACAAAACCCCTGATGCAGACCCCATCCTCTGGCATGCAACCCTAGAGCGCGCCCGTACCCGCCTCGCTGCGGATGAAATCCTCGCCGATCAACTCTGCATCGCGCTCGCCCGCCACCAAGCCAAAGCACGCCCCGGACAAAGCCGCCCCGGCACGGGAATCCTACAAAAGCAATTACAAGAGAAATTCGGCCATCCGCCCACAGAGGCCCAGCGCAACGCCATTGCCGACATCACCCAAGACATGGCTAACCCCACCCCGATGATGCGCCTCCTACAAGGGGATGTCGGCGCAGGTAAAACCTTCGTGGCTATGCACGCCATGCTGCAAGCGGTTGAATCTGGCGCGCAAGCTGCCCTCATGGCTCCCACCGAGATTCTCGCCCGCCAACATTACGAAACCATCTCTCACCTCTGCCCCGCACCCTGCATCTATCTCAGCGGCAACATCCAAGGCAGCGCCCGTAAACAGGTACTCTCTGCCATTGCTAGCGGTGAGGCCAAACTGATCATAGGCACCCACGCCCTGTTCCAAGAAAACGTACTCTTCGCCAATCTCGGCCTTGCCGTCATTGATGAACAGCACCGCTTTGGCGTCGAACAACGTATGGCGCTAAGCAATAAGGGCCACGCCACCGACATCCTCGTCATGACCGCCACCCCCATCCCCCGCACATTACAACTTATGGAATGGGGTGAAATGAGCGTAAGCAAGCTAGACAGCAAACCAAAAGGCCGACAGCCCATTCGTTCAACGTTGCACCGCATGAGTGCACTGGGCGATATTATCAATGCTGTAAAACGCGCCCTTGCCGCTAATGCACAAATTTTCTGGGTCTGCCCGCTCATTGAAAATAGCGAAACTGCATCCGCCGCCGCAGCCGAAGAACGATGGGCCATGTTGTGTGATATTTTTGGCCCAGACACCATCGGCCTTGCCCATGGCCGACAAGACATCACGGTCAGACAGACCGCACTTGATGCCTTCCGCACAGGAAAAACACGCCTGCTCGTGGCCACTACCGTTATTGAAGTAGGCGTCGACATCCCGAATGCCTCCATCATGGTCATTGAACATGCTGAACGCTTCGGCCTCGCACAACTGCACCAATTGCGTGGGCGTGTCGGACGTGGTGCAAAACAGTCTTTCTGCCTACTGCTCCATGATGATGAACTCTCATCCAACGCCCAGCAACGCCTTAGCCTCATGCGCGATACAACAGACGGCTTTGTCATCGCAGATGAAGATTACCGATTACGCGGTGGCGGTGACCTCGCCGGACACCGGCAATCTGGCCTACCGGGCCTCCGATTAGCGCATGGCCGCCGCATCGCCCCGCTCGCTCATGCTATGCGCCAAGACAGCGAGCGCGAAGTGACACGCAATCCCAACCTTGAAAAGGGCCGTGGACCTGCGCTCCAAACGCTTCTACGTTTCTTCAAACGCGACAAACCCGAGCGACTTCTTATTTCAGGCTAACAATTACCAACCAATATTATCGATCAACCGACCATAAACAGCCCCAATTTGGAGCCCCCATGAGTTTCCGAACCGACCAAGACCGACAATTTTACCTCTCTTTGTTACGCCTCGTCAGTACCCTTGCGGAAACAACCGAATGCGCCATTCTTTATCCTCGCCTTGATATTTCTTCCAAGCGCATCACGCCTCACCCTGACGCCTCTTTTGACTTCCAAACGCTCCTCGCTCAGTTTTCCGTTGCCCCTGATGCCCTCGCCCGCGAACCCGGAATAACGCTCTTTCCTATTAGTCCCGAACGCTGCGAACTCATCGTTATACGCCACCACTCAGGCCAAGCATTAACCGTTCACATACAATCAGCGCTCAAAGACCTCATCCATCTTCTGCGCTCACCCTCCGCACACCGTAAACGCCCTTTTGCCAATCGTGCCGCAAGTTACGAGGCCCTTTCTGAACATATCGAACAGATCTCATACCAAAGCCGCAAAAACCACTTCGGCACCATTCTGCTTGCCCTAGACCAGCTTCACCATATCAATCACAATCATGGATGGGATATCGCTGATAAAGTCCTCAATACTCTCATCAGCCGTATTCAGGATTTACTTCCCAAAGACAGCTTTTTCGGAGGGTTTGGAGGGGGACAATTCATCATCATTACCCCCACAGGAACATCTGCCATCGGCACACAGCATTTAATCAATGCGGTTCAACATTTAACCACCGACCCGATTGTTCTCGACGGGCACTCCATCAGCTTCACTCTTTCAATGGGTTGGAGCATCTTCCCCGAAGACGGCAACACCTCTGATACCCTCCTCCTCTCTACAACTGCAGCACTCACCCAAGCCCAAATGACTGGCGGCGGGCATAATACACGCGCCACCACCGAACTGACACAACGCTACCATGCTTCCAAAACCCTAGAACAAGACCTCTCCTACGCGATCACAACCAATGCGTTGTTCTTACGCTGGATGCCGATTATAGACCTCAAAACACATAAAATTATTGGCCGGGAAGCCCTATTACGGTGGAACCGTCCGCATTTTGGCGAAGTCTCACCACTACTCTTCATTCAAAATGCAGAAAAAAACGGCCTGATTGAACAATTAGACCGTTGGGCCTTGCGTGAAGCCTGCAGCGTAGGCAGCCAATGGAACACAACACACCGCGTCTGTGTCAATATCTCCCCCACATGGATCATAAATGAACGCCTTTCCCACACTGTCAGCACAGTATTAGAGGAAACGGGCCTCGCCCCACAAAGACTACAAATCGAAATATCCGAACGCTCTGCCTTAGCCCCTGAGCATATTCTATTCCGTGAATTAGCTCGTGTCCGTGCTTTGGGTGTCCGCATCGCGCTTGATAATTTCGGAAGTGGATCAGCCTCATTAGAACGCTTGCGCACCTACCCCATTGATCAGCTCAAACTTGACCGTATTTTTGTGGAGCGCCTTCATGAAGATGACCGCGCCGATGACGTCATGCGCTGCATCCTGCGTCTAGGCCAAATGCTCAACCTCAGCATCTGCGCCAAAGGTGTCGAAACAGAACAACAGTTTTCGTTTTTAGACAGTCATGGCTGCCTCGAAGCACAAGGTTTCCTTTTTGGCCCCCCTGCGATTCTGACATAAAAAAGCACTACACCCCCTTACACAGGGCGTAGTGCTTTCTCCCTTAAAACTTCACGGAAAGCTTCACTGAGCCATAGTTAAACATGCCACTACGTTGGGTTTTGAACTGCGCTGACTGCCAATTCTGGCTGTAAGACATACGCACACCATGCCACATCACCGCCACGCCGGCATGGATCTCACCAACATCCCACATTTTATCGACGTGCGGTGCATTCGGACGGAACGTGCTGCCTTCCAAAGTTGAGTCATACCCAACCGCCTGACCTTCAACACCACCATAAACATACCATGCTAATGGACGCGTCGCACGGAAAGCATCGGTACCATCTAAGCCCGGCCCAATCGTGGCATTGCCAAAATCGCTATCAAGCCCCTGACCGATACGGAACGTCGTCGCGACATCCGCATAAGTCCGATAATCCCCAGCGGCCCCCGAAACGGCAGGCAAAATATCCGCACCAACACCGTATAAAGACGCCACAGGCAAACGCCAGACACGACCCGCCTGCACTTGGAAAACCGGCTGATTCGCCAACTGATGAGACCAGCCCTGATTCGGCGTATCACTAATCAGGTTATGGAATCCGTTCTGCACCTGCCGCCCCAAACCAGCAGGCCCCATGGCACCAAATTGTACACCCACAACCGAGCGCGACAAATCCGTGTCGTTAATCAGATTCACCGTTCCCAGCAAAAGCCCCGCATACGGACGGTCACTCTGAGGCGGCTGCGCGAGCTGCGTTGCATGCGGAGTAAAAATCAGCTGCTGTAAACCGATGCTGATACGTTGCACCCCATCTCCCATCAGGAAGTGATTCAGATTCGCAATCGGCTTCGGCAGGTTATCCGTACCAGATGTCCAATTAATCCGCAGGCCGGAAGTGTAATACTGATCCGACGTTCCCTTGAACGTTGAGACAGCATCATTCTCACCTTGAATCGTCCATGTCCCATAGGGGTCTTGGAGCGGTGTCGCATGCACCTTCGGGACATCAACCAGCCCAACACTCACACCAAAAGCGAGAGCAGATAAGCCAAAAAAGAGGCGGCTTTGTCGTTTCATTGATATCCCTACTCCTGTTTCCTCAATACCCAATAAAGACACTTAAGATAGCGCATCAGAGTATACTTAAAATGAGGTATCTCACGTCCATAACCAGACGCCTAGCCCAGCTTGAATTTTACACATGAACTAAAAAAAATGTTTATCTCCCCCCGAAGAATGCACTTCCCTGTGGCAGACATCAAAAAAATCATGCTACAGCTATAAGCGAAGACGCAAAAACGCGCGCTTCACTCGTTTGAAATTGACAAGTCCCGGCGGGAAACTCCCCACCGAGGCACCCCTATCTCGGGATTAGACCGTTGAGAAACAACAGAACCGACCGCAGCTTCAATTCCCCTCGCCGCGGCGGGTTTGACGGGGACTTCGGCTCCCAACCGTCCTACAATGACCGTCCTAGCTACAGCGACCGTGGTGGATTCGGTGGTGGTAGCGCCGGTGGTGGTGGCTATGGCGCCCCCCGTCGTGGTGGCAACAGCTTCGTTGCAGCATCAGGCCCGGAAATCAGCTCCAGCGTAAAGTGGTTCAACACAGAAAAGGGCTTCGGCTTTGTTGAACTGTCTGACGGCTCAGGCGACATCTTCTTGCATGCAAATGCACTGAGCAACGCTGGCTACAGCAGCGTAAACCCAGGCGCAACAGTTGTTGTGCGCATCGGCCAAGGTCCTAAGGGCCGTCAGGTTGCTGAAGTGGTTTCCGTTGACGAAAGCACAGCAGAAGCACCACGCCCACGTGCGCCTATGGGTGCAGCACCACGCTTCGGTGCTCCATCTGCACGTCCGGGTCGCCCTGCTCCTGACCTGTCCATGGCTGAAGAAACCCGCGGCATTGTAAAGTGGTACAATGCAACGAAGGGCTTCGGCTTCATCACGCCAGAAAGCGGTGGCAAGGACATCTTCGTTCACGCTTCCGCTCTGGAGCGCTCACAGCTTCAGACGCTGAACGAAGGTCAGACGATCAACGTGAAGGTTGTTCAGGGCCAGAAGGGTCCAGAAGCAGCTGTTATCGACGCTGACTAATCCCGTTTGGGAGGCTTCGGCCTCCCAATACGTAAAAAACGCCGCCCTTTTCAAAAGGATGCGGCGTTTTTTTTATAACCTAATTGAAATGCTCAAAACCCACTAGGGAAACATTTCTCACATTCTGCGTACAAGAAATGTTTAGAGACTTAGAAGTCCCGGCCTTTGCTGCGCATCAAGCGCGCTTTATCACGCTGCCAATCACGTTCTGCAATGGCGTGACGCTTGTCTTCCTTTTTGCGCCCCTGTCCCAGACCTAACGTCACCTTCGCAACACCACGTGCATTAAAGTGAATGTCCAACGGCACTAACGATGCCCCTGAGCGACTCACTGCCCCCACAAAATGGTTGATCTGCTTTTTGCTCATCAACAACTTACGCGGAGCACGCGTATCAAAGCGCGATAAAACGCCCCCCTGATACTCGGGTATATACGAATTATAGAGCCATATTTCACCATCACGCTCCCCGGCATAGGCTTCGGTAATGGTCGCGCGCCCTAGGCGGAGGCTCTTAACCTCCGGCCCTTTCAGCACCAATCCAGCCTCAACCGTTTCCAGAATCGTATAGTTGAAACGACCCTTTTTATTTTGCGCAGCGATTCCGTGAGAAATCATACCACTCTTTTTTTTCGGTGCCGCCATAAACTCAGTCAATCAATCCAAGAGAGCGTAAAGCATTATCAACCACACGCTGCGTTGCTTCTGTTGGTTCAACCAATGGTAAACGCAATGTTGGCGTACACAAACCAAGCCGTGACAGTGCATATTTCACCGGTCCCGGATTACTCTCCGCAAAAAGAGCATCATGCAGTGGTGTCAACCGGTCTTGCAGCGCAATAGCATCCGCAATGCGCCCTTCATCCCATGCTGTAAACAGTTCAGCACACAACTCAGGCACAACATTAGAGGTCACACTAATGCAGCCATCACCGCCAGCCGCCATAAAGGCCAAGGTCGAATTATCATCGCCTGAAAGCTGATTAAACGGCTTATTAATCGCACGACGCACCGCAATCGGACGCGCCATATTAGCCGTCGCATCTTTTGTACCCACAATATTAGGATGCTGAGCCAAACGCGCCATCGTGTCCGGCGCAATATCAACAATGGAACGACCCGGGATACAGTACAAATACAAAGGCAAAGGCGTTGCATCTGCAACTGCCATAAAATGGCGGTACAAGCCCTCTTGAGTTGGCTTATTATAATACGGCACCACCACCAGCACGCTATCTGCACCGACAGAATGTGCATGACGCGCCATCTCGACTGCTTCAGACGTACTGTTGGACCCCGCACCAGCCATCACAGGAATACGGCCATCCGCCACTTCCACACAACGCGCCACAACCTGACGGTGCTCATCATGTGACAAAGTCGGGCTTTCACCCGTCGTACCCGCCGGGATAACACCAGCCGCTTTGCCTTTGACCTGACGCTCTATCAGCCGCGCAAAAGCCGTATAATCAACAGCGCCATCTGTCTGCATCGGCGTTATTAAAGCCGTCAGCGCTCCACGAACCATGCGCGTGCCTACCATCTTCTCGTTCCTGTTCATCCTTAACCAACCACCACCATAACGATGATAATTGTACCCCTACACGCGGGCCAAACTGCGCGGATATATACCGAGTAGCTTCAGATCATCACTGACTTGTGTCAGCTCTTTGAGTGCCAAACGCACATTGTCCTGCTCTGGATGCCCTTCAATATCCATCAAGAACTGCGTTGCCGCAAAAGAGCCACCCAGCATATAGCTTTCAAGGCGCGTCATATTCACACCGTATCGTGCAAACCCGCCGAGGGCGGCATACAACGCTCCCGGCTTATTGCCAACCCGCATAAGCAAGGTTGTCAACGTACCGTCATGAGACGGATCTGGCCAGTCCGGCTGCGGCGCCACGCGGTAAAATCGTGTTGTATTATGCGCGGCATCCTCAACATTTCGCCTGAGGATTTCCAGCCCATTTAGCTCCCCAGCCAAGGACGACGCCACCGCGGCATCCCCCGGCCGTTGCCATTGTGCCACCATCTCGGCCGCGCCTGCTGTGTCAAATTGCGGCACACCTTCAACGTCTAACTCTGCAAGAAGATTGCGAATTTGCCCCAGCGCAACCGGATGTGTGTGTACTGCACGAATTGCTTCTATCGGCGTACCCGGCACAACCAGCAAACAATGTTCAACCCGGTGAAAATGTTCGCCAACAATATGCAGCCCAGCGTTAGGCAAAAGAGCATGAATTTCTGGCACACGTCCCGCAAGCGAATTTTCGCACGCTAAGAGGGCCTCATCGGCACGGCCATCATGTACAGCCTCAATCGCCGCAGAGAAACTTGAGCATGGCAGCGTTTCCCACACAGGACGTGCCTGACGGCAAACAAGATCAGAATAAGCGCCGGGACGCCCTTGGAAAGCAATTATGGGCATGTAAATGCCTTTCGTACAAAGGCCAAATCATCTGCCGTATCAACGCCGCGCGGTGCCTCCGCAATACGCACGCACCCAATACTCATACCGTTTTCAAGTGCGCGTAACTGCTCAAGACTCTCCCGCCGTTCCAACCCCGAAGGTGGCAAGGTGACAAAGCGTTCTAAAGCCTGGCGGCGCCACGCATAAATACCAATATGATGCCAATGCTCCCCCGCGCCTGACGGCACCGGAAGACGTGAGAAATAAACCCCACGCGCCACAGGGTGATCATCAAACGTACACGCCACCTTCACAATTTGTGAGGCATGTAACTCCTCATCCGTATGAATAGGCGCAACCAACGTACCAATATCAAAAGCACCACACTCCACCGGCGCCAACACAGCACGCAGCGCCTGCGGGTCCATAGAAGGCAAATCGCCCTGAAAATTCACCACCACATCATGCTCACCCGCCGGATCAATATGCTGCAAAGCAGCATGCACACGGTCTGAACCACTGGGCAGATCAGGCGCTGTCAAAACAGCTTCGACCCCATCAAGATGCGCAACAGCATCTATAATATCCTGATCACCTGCCGCGACAACTACGCGCCCCAAATCAGCTTCCAGCGCTCTGAGAGCAACCTGTTCGATCATGGTGCGCCCACCAATCTCCGCAAGGGGCTTGCGCGGAAGGCGCGTGGAGGCAAGTCTGGCAGGGATAACAATAATCGGCTTCATACTCTCTGTGATGCCGCTCACCCGCGGCGCCGTCAATCATAGGCAGCCCCCTTCTGGGGATTTTTTGACACTGAAACCCCATTATTAGGTATGTAAGGTATATGACTGCACAACACACATCCCCTCTCGTCACGGATACCATCATTCAGGTTGCCCATGCCTGTGCGGATGCTGCCCGTACTGTCATCCGCCCTCATTTCCGCACCTCTCTGCAAGCCGATGCCAAATCGGATGACAGCCCGGTCACCATCGCAGACCGTGCTGCCGAACGCGCCATGCGTGATATTTTAGAACAGCACCTCCCTGATCACGGTATTCTCGGTGAAGAAGCCGGCCAAAGCGGGCATGACGGCGACTGGCTTTGGGTACTGGACCCCATTGACGGCACCCGCGCCTTCCTTACAGGCCGTCCTACTTTCGGCATTCTTGTCTCGCTTTTCTACCAAGGCCGCCCGGTCTTAGGGCTGATTGACCAACCCATTACCAATGAACGCTGGCTCGGCGTTGAGGGCCGCCCAACCACCTTCACCGCAGCATCCATTCCCGGCAAAGCTGGCACACGCGCTTGCCTCGCGCTCAACCAGGCCGAATTATCCTGCACATCCCCAGAAATGCTTACCCCAGAGCATACGCCACGCTTCAAAGCACTTCAGGCGCAAACATTACGGACGTCATGGGGCGGAGACTGTTATTCTTACGGCCTCCTTGCTCTCGGCCAAATTGATGTCATCGCAGAATGCACCATGAAACCTTGGGACTGGGGCGCCTTAGTGCCTATTATTCAAGGTGCAGGTGGCCATATCTCTGATTGGCAAGGCGCGCCCTTACGCCTCGAAAGTGATGGAACAGTTCTGGCCTGCGGGAACCCGGCATTAGTGCCACAGTTGATTTCTGTCCTATCCCCCACCACCTAACAGACCTTTCCGATCCTGCCACAATACGTTAGGCAGGATCCCCCCGCCGCCCGGACGAACGCGTGCAGGCTGGCGTATGATGACAGACGGACCGGAGCAGCGCGATGGACAACCAGCTTTCCCTTGCCAAGAACAAAATCAACATCCTCTTGCTCGAAGGCGTCCATGACAGCGCCGTCTCGCATCTTGCCGCACAGGGTTATGCTCAAGTCACCCGCCTCAAAGGTGCCCTTGAAGGCGACGCCCTGAAAGACGCGCTGCGCGGTGTGCACATGGTCGGCATTCGTAGCCGCACCCAGCTCACGCGCGAAGTCATCGAATCAGCAGACCGCCTGATGGCCATCGGTTGCTTCTGCATCGGGACCAATCAAGTCGACCTAACCGCCGCACGTGAAGCTGGCATTCCCGTCTTCAATGCGCCTTACAGCAACACACGCTCCGTTGCCGAATTGGTCATGGGCGAAGTGGTCATGCTCATGCGCCGCATTCCATCACGCTCCGTCGCCTGTCATGATGGCGGCTGGGAAAAATCTGCAGCCAATGCATGGGAAGTACGCGGCAAAACTCTTGGTATCGTCGGATACGGCTCCATCGGCTCACAGCTTTCCGTACTGGCCGAAGCCTTCGGTATGCGCGTCATTTATTATGACACCGTTCCGTGCCTTCCGCACGGCAATGCCGTTGCTGTACCAACCTTAGAAGAACTTCTGGGCCAGTCCGATGTTGTGACGCTGCACGTCCCCCAAACACCGGAAACCAACAATCTCATTGGTGAAGCTGAAATCCGGGCCATGAAGCCCAACAGCATTCTCATCAATAACGCACGCGGTAAGGTCGTGGACCTTGATGCCCTCGCCGCAGCCCTGAAAGACGGACACTTGATGGGCGCAGCCATTGACGTGTTCCCCGTTGAACCAAAAGGCTCAAGCGAACGCTTCACATCACCACTTCAAGGGCTAGAAAACGTCCTACTCACGCCGCATATCGGCGGCTCCACAATGGAAGCACAAGAGCGCATTGGCGTAGAAGTCGCCGTTAAACTGGCCGATTACTCCGATGTAGGCTCCACCATTGGCGCCGTAAACTTCCCCGGTGTGCAACTGCCAGAGCGCCCACGCGGTACGCGCTTCATGCATCTGCATGCAAACCGCCCCGGTATCATGCGCCAAATCAACGAACTCTTTGCCGCAGCAGACGCCAACATCACCGCACAATATCTGCAAACAGATGGTGAATTGGGTTACGTCGTCGTTGAAGCCGAATCAGCCGGGCATGATCAAGATCACCAACTGCTTGATGGCCTCCGCGCACTTGACGGCACATTGCGCGCACGCTTGATCTACCAGCGTTAACACTTTCCTCATGGTGGCTACCGCATAGTAGCCACCATGACATCGGCCGCACTGCACCCAACACTCGCCCGCGTTCAGAGCTTTGCCTTTTCCGGCATTGAGGCCATACCCGTTACGGTCGAGGTGCAAATATCAAGCGGCTTACCGGCATTTTTACTCGTTGGCCTGGCCGATAAAGCCGTTGGCGAAGCAAAAGAGCGCGTTAAAGCTGCTCTCACGGCCATGGGCCTTGCCCTACCGCCCAAACGTATTTTGATTAATCTCACCCCCGCAGATTTACTCAAAGAAGGCGCGCATTTTGATCTACCAATCGCCCTAGGCCTGCTCATCGCCATGGGGCTTTTAGATGTTGAAGCTCTCTCTGAATATGCTGCTTTAGGCGAACTCTCCTTAGATGGCCGCCTCAACCCCGTGCATGGCGTCCTTTCCGCATCCCTTGGTGCCGCAGAACAAGAACTCGGCCTCATCTGCCCGGCCTCCCAAGAACGCGAAGCACGCTGGACCAATTACGCTCATGATGTCCTCGCACCCGAAACGCTCATAGCCCTGATGGCACATTTCCGTGGGGAGCAAGTTTTACCCACAACAACCGCCCCTGAGCATCACCCGAAAGAATACGGCCCTGACTTCGCCGATATCAAAGGCATGACCATTGGCCGACGTGCTCTTGAAATTGCTGCCGCTGGCGGACATTCGGCACTCTTAAATGGGCCGCCCGGCGGCGGAAAATCCATGCTGGCCTCACGTCTCCCCAGCATTCTTCCAGACCTCACCGCCGAAGAAACCCTTGAGGCCAGCCGTATCCACAGCATTTCCGGTATGCTGGAGAATGGACACCTAATTGTCAGGCCACCTTATCGTGCACCCCATCACAGCGCGAGCCTCGCCGCTCTTATTGGCGGCGGTGCCAAAGCACGCCCCGGCGAGGTCAGCTTGGCCCATCACGGTGTTCTGTTCTTAGACGAACTCCCAGAGTTTGCCCGCAACAGCCTTGAGGCCCTGCGCCAACCACTCGAAACGGGCAATGTCACCATCTCACGCGTCGCCCGGCACACAACATACCCTGCACGTTTTCAGTTGATCGCCGCTATGAACCCATGCCGTTGCGGCCATTTAGGCGACCCCGAACAAAATTGCCGCAAAGCCCCACGCTGCGGCGATGATTACGCAGGACGCATCTCTGGCCCAATGCTGGACCGCATCGACCTCTACGTCACGATAGATCCGCTACCACCCAACCTCATGACCCGCGCACCCTGCGGCGAGAACAGCGCAGCCATTCGTGCCCGTGTCATCACCGCCCGCCATCAACAATACGCCCGCCAAGGTGCTGCGAACGCACATACAAATCCAGATTTATTCGTGATGGATGATGATGCCCGTTCCGTCATCGAACACGCAGCCCTAAGGCTTAAGCTCTCCAATCGCGGCATGACACGCCTCATGCGCGTCAGCCGCACCATTGCGGACTTAGAAGGCACGACTGAAGTCCAGCGCCATCACGTCACCGAAGCCCTCAGCTTCAGACGGCGCTGAACACCTTACTCCGCCGCGTGATACGCGAGACTATCCAGCCCACGTGAAAGATCGATCTTCAAATCTTCCAAGCTTTCCAGCCCAACATGCACGCGGAATGTCGCTGCCGTTGGTCCTGCCTCCGCACTACGGCGAATATGCCCGGTCGTCGGCAGAACAAGACTTTCATACCCGCCCCAAGACGCACCAATGCCAAAATGGCGCAATCCATCCAGCATAGTTTCAGCCGCTTGCACCGAAATATCCGCCTTCAACTGCACCCCAAAAAGCCCGTTCGCCCCCTGAAAATCCCGCTTCCAAAAATCATGGCCCGGGCAGTCTTCAAACGCGGGATGCAGCACACGCTCCACTTCAGAGCGCGTTTTCAACCACGCGGCCAGCGCATACGCATTCTGGCTCTGATGCGCCATACGCACACCAATCGTCCGCAGCCCGCGCAGCACCAACCAGCAATCATCTGGGCTCGCACATTGCCCTAATTGAATGGATGCATCCCGCAAAATCTTCCAATGCGCCGCATCATTTACCGTGATGGAGCCCATAATCACATCTGCATGCCCACTTGGATATTTGGACAACGCCTGAATGGACACATCCACACCATGCTCAAAAGGCTGGAAAATGCCAAAACCCCACGTATTATCCAAAAAACATAGCGCCCCAGCCTGATGCGCCACATCCGCCAGCATGGGCACATCCTGCACTTCAAACGTGTGGCTCCCCGGGCTTTCCGCAAACACAATACGCGTATTGCTCTGCAAAAAGCCTTCCACCACCTCACGAGACGCCATGGGCGGATAATAGCTCGTCTGCACTCCGAGCCGCCGCAACATCGTCTCCGCAAAACGACGCGTTGGGCCATAAACAGAATCTGGCAGCAAAAGATGATCACCCTGCCCCAAAAAGGCGAGCAACGGCGTCGTACATGCACTCAACCCTGAATTGACAATCTGCGTATGACTGCCCCCTTCCAACACAGCAATAAACTGCTCCAGTTCATGCTGCGTCGGGTTCCCCATAGCGCCATACACCGCCTTATGCGCATGGCTACGCCCATCTTGACGGTTCATCGCCTCAATACTGGGGAACAAAACCGTCGAACCACGCTCCACAGGCAGGTTCACCAGCGTTCCGCTCTCTTCCACGTCGGCGCGCCCCCCCTGCACAAGAGTCGTCGCCATTTTATGCCATCCAGCGGTCAGGCTTTTGTCCAGAGCATGATCCATTAGTCTTCGTCCTTCACAACGGGCAAGCTCGTATTGCTGCCCCATTCTGCCCATGATCCGTCATATAATGCTGCTGGCCCTAACCCAGCCACGTGAGCAGCCAACACCAATGTGGATGCCGTCAGCCCTGACCCACAACTGGCGATAATCGCCTTATCTCCGGCAGGTGCCAGGACCTCACGCAAGCGTTCAGGGTCGATAAAACACCCGGATGAATCAAAGAAATATTGCCATTCAATATTAATCGCGCCCGGCATATGCCCCGGCCGCATACCCCGCCGCGGCTCAGCCTGCACACCACGAAAGCGCCCAGCGGCCCGCACATCCACCACACTAAAATGCTCTGGCGCCTCCAAAGCCGCCACAACATCACCGCTCCCCACCAAAAAGCGATAATTCGGGCAAGTCCAGTACGTGACCGGCGGAGACTGCATCACGCCCGGCTCTGGCACACCGCCTTCAGCACGCCATTGCTCCAACCCACCATCCAACACATAGACAGGTCCCTGATGCCCAAAAAGCTGTGTCAGCCACCAACCACGCGCCGCACCAACACACCCTGAGCGATCATAGAAAACCAGCGTCGTCGTCGCTTCGATTCCCAAAGCGCCGATAAGCGCTGCAAAACGTGCGGCACTCGGCACCGTATGCGGCAAAGTGCTCTCCGGGTCAGAAAACACCCCTATGTCAAACCGACGCGCACCCGGTAAAGCGGACTTACGAAAGTCAGCATCCAGATCACCCGTTTGCCCCGGCAACAGCACGCTGGCATCCAGCGCCACGTACTCATCAGGCAATTCATCCGGCTGAATCACAATGCGGTGCGACATAATACGCTCTCTTACGTTCACAAAATACTGTATCTGACCTGCATAATGATCACGGGGTCAAGGGATGCACGAAACACAAGAGCATGGCACACTCCGCATATGAACATACACGCCGCTCATCCTTCCGCACCACAAGGCCAGACCACGCATGAAAACTGAGCGGATTATTCTGGCCTGTGTGATCGTTGGCATTGCCTATGGCTGCGGCATCATTTTATGGCCCTTTCTCTCGGCCATTTTGTGGGCTGCCATCCTGACCTTTACCACTTGGCCCGTATATCGGCGCTTATGCAGCCATGTCCGCCCAGTGATTGCATCCGTCACCATGATGGCCCTCAGTGCCATCGCCATTATTGTACCCCTCGCCATCCTTACATCTGCGGGCTTGAACGACTTACCCTCCCTCGTGAACGAACTGGACCTCTTTCTCCGCAACACAGCATCCTCCGGCCCCCCGCCACGCTGGGTTACGCATGCCCCCATTATAGGCCCACACCTCACCGAAATCTGGACAAGGCTGAACCATGACGTCGGCGCTATAAGCGAACTCCTGCGCCCTTATTTCGGACAAATTGCGCATATTACGCTCAATATTCTGGTCAAACTCACTAGCGGCCTCGTCGAACTGGCCATGGCACTCTTCATCGCGTTTTTCCTCTGGCTCAGTGGGGATGCGCTTGGCCACACCATATCCGCACTCACATACCGCATCGCTGGCCCATTAGCCGCGCCCCATCTCATTTCCATGATCGGCCGTACTATTCGCGGTACAGTCTACGGCGTGTTGGGCACCGCCATTATACAAGGTATTCTCACCGGTATTGGCTTTATGATCTGCGGCGTGCCCGCTCCCGTACTGCTTGGCGGTATTGCAGCATTTATTGCTGTTTTCCCCGTAGGTGCACCCATTATATGGGTTCCAGCCTCACTATGGCTGATGGCAACCCATCACTTCGGTGACGGTATCTTTCTCATGGCTTGGGGCGTGCTCATCATTTCCGGTGCGGACCACCTCATCCGCCCCGCCTTCATTGCCCGCGGCGCACAACTCCCTTATCTTTTAACCGTCATTGGCGTGCTGGGAGGCGTTATCGCCTTGGGTGGTTTAGGGATTTTCCTAGGCCCTGTTCTCCTTGCCGTCGGATACACCCTCATCAGCCGCTTTGCCCATCCTGCATCTGCCAGCCCACGCTTAGCTTTCATTCCTGAACGACCAACGGATACCCCATTATGATTTCCCCGGTCTCTTCACTGACATCAGGCAACGTCATCAAAATCCTAAGCTGGAACCTCCTGCACACTAACGGCGCTACCCTCACAGATATTCTCACCCTTATCCGGGCTGAAAACCCCGATATCGTCACCTTTCAAGAAGCCCGTCCAGAATTAGATATCCTCCCACATGAACTCGGCGGCACTTACGACCGTACACCTTTACCCGGCCGCGCCCACGGCACTGCTTATTGGAGCCGACTGCCCGTCCATACCAAACCTACATTATACCGCTTACCACGCGGCGTCATTGTACGAAGAAATGCTCAAGTTATTGATTTTAAAATATTTTCAATTGCAAATGTTCATCTCTCTCACGGCCAAATTTTAAACCGCCGCCAACTCAAAACAACAGCCGACATTCTTCCTAAACACGCCCTCATCATCGGTGACTTCAATATTGTCGGACCGGTTTTCCTTCCCGGATTCCAAGATATCGGCCCCAGAGAACGCACCCATCATATGCTCAACAAACTGCCCCTGCGCTTGGACCGTTGCCTCGCTAAAGGCTTTTCACGCATTGAGGCCAAAACACTCCCACGCTTCGGGTCCGATCACCGCCCTATCTGCCTCACCCTGCGCCAACACGCGTAAATGTTTAAACACCGTGGGGGCAAATAAAACAGAACGCCTCCACGCACCGAAATGGGACATGCATACTCAACCGTTTCTCCCCCAACCTTCAGACGTTTTTTTCTTCAGAAAAAACAGAACACTCTCACAAATAAGGCATCAATAACCGTAAGGCAGAGTTCCGTAACTGCATCCATAATGGCCGCCGATCCACATCATGATGCGTCAAACGCTGGCGTGGGCGGCTATCAATGAACTGCGCCAAGCCCTGCGCTACCCCCTCATCATAGACTTCAAGATTAATCTCAAAATTCAGTCGCAAGGAACGCACATCCAAATTCGTGCTCCCAACAAAACTCCATTCCTCGTCCACAACCATTAATTTAGAATGATTAAACGGCGGAGCCGCCATCCAAATCCTACACCCTGCGTCTAAAAATGGTCGCACGCTGGCATCACGTGCATAATCAATCAGCGCATGATTACTACTGCGCGGCACCACTACATCAACCTGCACCCCACGCAACGCTGCCAGTGTCAGAACCGTTGAGAACCGATCATCTGGCACAAAATACGGCGTCATCAAACGCACACTCCGTCGCGCCAAAGTAATGGCCTGCAACATGCCATATTCAATTTTTTCAAGATCCGCATCGGGCCCAGATGTCACAACCCGCATGGGCATATCCCCTTGCGGGGTCAAAAGCGGGAAATAAGCTTCACCATGCAGCTCTTCTCCCGTCGTGAACGACCAATCCCGCGCGAATGCTTCTGCAAGTTGCCTCACCACAGGCCCCTGCACAGCAAAATGCGTGTCCGCTACCGGGAGCTTCGCCTTGAAGTTCAAAACATTCTCCGCGCCGATATTCAATCCGCCCATAAAGCCATAACGCCCATCAATAATCAGGATTTTACGGTGGTTTCGTAGATTAATGAACGGCATACGCCACGGCCAAACAGAATGCATAAAGCGACGGCACGGTATACCAGCCCGACGTAATGCCCGCGCCACACCGCAATGGAAATACCCACTCCCAATGCCATCCACCAATACCCGGATCACAACACCACGCGCCTTGGCAGCAATCAGAGCACAAACAAAATCCCGCCCGATCCTATCATCACGGAAAATATACGAGCACAGCACCACAGAAGACTGCGCGTTGTTAATCGCCTCCAACATCACAGGGTAGGCCTGATCCCCATCATGCAGAACACGTAAAACATTCCCACGCATCAACGGGCGCTCCGTTAAACGCCCCAACATCCGCGCCAAATGCGCCATATTCCCTTGTGCAACATGCCGATATTGCGCCAGCGTCTCACGCCCTGCCCATGCATGCTCGTCCACCAAACGCCGCGCCCGGCGCTGCACACGGTTAATGCCGAACATCATATACAAAATCGTACCAATAACCGGCGCAATCCAGCACACACCAATCCACCCGGTACACGCCGCCGTATCCTGCTTGCGCCTTAAAGCATGCACCGTCACGCCCAACGGCAAAGCCCACCGCAGCACAGCATAGAAACACCTCCACCACTCTAACAACACACCCCCGTGGTTCATGCAGGCTCCATTGCTTAACTCAATCATCCAATCTGACCATGTACAAGCGCGTCAGTCAGAACAAGGATGCACAACTCATATTATTACGCTAGCATGACACGGTATTTGCAGCAGGACAGACCCAACGGTGCAACACAGGCCGCAGCTTTTCTATACAACGGATCCGGCCCCGTGCCCGTACCTGCCCGAACGTCTAGAACGTAAGCTCATCACCGCGTTAGGCGGCCAAGACGCAGATATTATTCATGACCGCCTCGCCCAAGCAGGCTTTCGGCGCAGTCATTCCATGGCCTATACTCCCGCCTGCGCCACATGCCGCGCCTGCATGTCCCTGCGCTTACCCGTGGCGCAGTTCCAGCCATCACGCACACAACAGCGCATCTGGCGGCGCCACCCCAACCTCAGCGTCACACTTCATCCACCACTCCCCACGGAGGAGCAGTTTCTGCTGTTCCAACGCTACCAAAACGCCCGCCACGCGGAAGGCGAAATGGTGACCATGTCATGGGATGATTACGCGGCCATGATCGCGCATACCCCCGTCACAACCTATGTCGTTGAATTCCGTGATGATACCGCCGCACTCATCTGCGTTAGCCTTATTGACGCCCTGTCAGACGGCCTGTCCGCCGTCTACACCTTTTATGAGCCCGAACCCCACGCACACTCATGGGGGACATACTCCATCCTCTGGCTCATCCAACACACCCGCCAGATCGGCCTCCCCCAGCTTTACCTCGGCTATTACGTACCCGGTAGCATAAAAATGGCCTATAAAGCCCGCTTCCGTCCCGCAGAAGTGTTTTATAACGGACACTGGGAACTATTACCGCCTGAATAGACTTATTTTATTATAATAAAAATTATCTATACATAAAATTTATGCTGAATAAAATACCCGAGCAACACGCTCCATGGTTAATCCCTGCACAATAATGGTGAACACCACCACACCATAAGAAATAGGCAAGAGCAGGTCGCGCAAATCTCCAGACGGCAAGCCAAGAGCAAGAGAGACAGAGATCCCACCCCGTAACCCACCCCAAGTCAGGATACTCAACACACGCCCCCGTTCCCATTGCCGCAAATGAACAGGCAAAGTCGAAAAAAATACACTCAATGCGCGCACAACAATTGAGAGCGGGATTATAAAAAGAGTAGCCAATATCGCAAAGAAGCACGGCGTAATGTCGAGGATCTCAAAGCCCATAATCATGAACAAGAGAACATTCAATATCTCGTCAATCAATGCCCAAGCAACATCAAGCTCCTTGCGCGACGTATCATCAAAAACAGACTGACTGCCACTACTCCCAAAACACAGCCCAGCAACAACAACGGCAATAGCGCCAGACATGCCACACTGATTGGCAATACTGAACGTTCCCGTCGCTAAAGCGAGCGATGTCAACAGGTCAATATATGCATCTCGTTGCTTCTTCAGCACATGAAGAGCGACCCAGCCCGTCAATGCTCCCACAACACCGCCACCGAGCGCTTCTCGACAAAAACTCCAAGCAATCTCCGAGAACATCACCCCATGACTATTTCCCGTTGCCACCCCAATCATCACACCGAAGATAACAACGCCCACACCATCATTAAACAAACTCTCACCAGCAAACACAGCCTGTATTGGCCCTGGCAGCCCCAAACGTTTCAACATGCCAACGACGGATACCGGGTCTGTCGGTGCCAAAATAGCTCCCAACACAACGCACCAAGAAAAAGGAATGTCGTGGCCTAACAAAGAGAAAACATACCACGCCACAATAGCCAGAAAAGCTACAGCCAACCCCGTCCCTAAAACAGAAAGCGCCGCCACTGAAGCGCATTTTGCCCGCAAATGCCCAACATCAACCTGCATAGCCCCAGCAAACAGCAGCAACGACAAAACGCCATTCAGCAATGCCACTGGAAGATTTATGGCTCCGAGAACAGATCGTGGCAGGGCCTGAAAATCATAAGAGGGGAACAGCACATTCAGGGCCATCATAAACACAGAGGCCAATAATGAAAAAACAAGCACCCCAATCGTCATGGGAAGACGAACGGTGTGATAATTAAAAATGCTCAAACCGGCTGCGCACGTTAAAAGCAGAGCGAGTAGACTAATCGTATCCATGCTTTTTCCTCGCTCACAGTGATCATTCCATACGGCTCAGCAAACGCTTCACGCTCGCACCCCCGCTCACATCACGCACCGTCAAATACGATGGCCCCAATCACCCCTTCCGCAGCATCCACTGCGCAGCCGCCTTACCCAGCGCACCACGCCGCGCTTCCCATACGGAGAGATCAGATGCACTCCGCGCACGCTGCCCCTCTTGCCAAACCAGCCCATCAGCCATGGTGAACGTCCGAATATCGCGAAGCGTAAATTCACCCAATTTCTGAAGCGCAACACCAGCACCACGGCTCATTTCCGGTAGCTGCTCCATCGGGAAAATCAGCGCACGCTTGTTTTCACCCAACGTCAAAACATGCGTGCCAACAGCTTCCATACACGCAAAGACAGCCTCACCGGGCTTAATGTTAAAGACCTGTTTGCCCGTTCGTTTCTCGGCCACCATCGTGCTATCGGCCACGATCATGCCGCGCCCATGCGCGGACGCAATCAAACGCTTGCCATCGTCACGCACCGCAAACATCGCAATAATGCGATCTTCTTGCGGAATGTCCAAAAGCGTCCGCACGGGCTGACCAAACCCGCGCCCACGCGGCAAATCCGCCGCTTTCAGCGTAAAGGCCTTACCGCCAGAGGCAATCAGGCACAGCCGCTCCGTACTCTGACATTCCACACTGACACCAGCATCATCACCTTCCTTAAAGCGATGCCCCGCCGGATCAAGATTATGGCCCTTCATCGCCCGTATCCATCCCTCACGAGACAGAAGCACGGTCAACGGCTCACGATCCACCTCAAACGCAACCGACAAATCAATCGCTTTCGGCGGCTCAGAAATCGTCGTACGCCGATCTCCTAAGGCCCCCGCACCAAACTTCTTAATCGTTGCGTCCAGATCACGGCCAATACGCGTCCAACGACGTTTTTCTGATCCCAGCAATGTTTCCAGTGAGCGCCGCTCATCATCAAGCTTGTCCCGCTCCTTGCGGATCTCCATTTCTTCCAAACGTCGCAGAGACCGCAAACGCATATTCAAAACAGATTCAGCCTGAATATCGCTCAGACTAAACGTCTCCATCAACGCAGCCTTAGGATGATCTTCCTCACGGATAATCCGGATCACCTCATCCAGATTCAAATAAACCGCAAGGAACCCTTCCAAAATCTCCAAGCGGCGCAAAACTGCCGCCAAGCGATGATTAGAACGCCGGACCAAAACCTCATGCACATGGTCCAACCATGCCCGCAAAACCTGCTTGAGGGACAAAACCCCCGGCACCCGATCTCCACCCAACACATTCATATTCAGGCTAAAACGGTTTTCTAACGCCGTATTGCGAAACAGCGTCTCCATCAGAAGATCAGGATCAACCGTCTTATTCTTCGGCTCTAAAACCAGCCGAATATCCGTCGTACTTTCATCGCGCACATCACCCAGCAATGGCAGCTTCTTCTCATCCATCTGCTGTGCGATTTGCTCAATAAGACGTGATTTCTGCACCTGATACGGAATTTCCGTAACCACAATCGTCCACGTACCAAAGCGCCCTTGCTCCACAGCCCAGCGCGCACGCGTACGAAAACTACCACGGCCCGTCTCATACGCCCGGATAATCGCATCCTGATCTTCTACCAGAATACCACCCGTCGGAAAGTCCGGCCCCGGCATCAGCCCAACCAGTTCGGCCACCTCAGCATCAGGCTTCTCAATCAAAAGCTTCGCAGCACGGCAGACTTCCGCAGCATTATGGGGCGGAATACTCGTCGCCATCCCTACGGCAATACCCGCAGCACCATTGGCCAGCAAATTCGGGAACGTACCGGAGAGCACAACCGGCTCATGATCTTCGTTGTCATACGTCGCGCGGAAGTCCACGGCATCATCGGCCAACCCATCCAGCAACGTCCACGCAACTTCCGTCAGGCGGCTTTCCGTATAACGCATGGCCGCCGCACCATCACCGTCGACGGAACCAAAATTGCCTTGCCCCTCTACCAACGGATAACGCACCGCGAAATCCTGCGCGAGGCGCACCAATGCGTCATAAACCGAAGCATCACCATGCGGGTGAAACTTACCGATCACGTCACCAACAACACGGGCGCATTTCTTAAAACCCGAAGATGGGTCAAGCTTCAATTGCTGCATAGCATACAACAAGCGCCGATGTACCGGCTTCAACCCATCGCGCACATCCGGCAGCGATCGAGACATGATAGTGGACATGGCATACGCAATATAACGCTCGCTCAAAGCCTCAGCGAAACGCGTATCTTCAATATGACCAGCCAGATCCGTGCCCATGCCCACTCCTTCGTTTACGCAGGACTTAGACACTGCACCGCCCATCTGTCCAGCGCTCTCAAAACGCCTTAACGTAGTTTATTAACCTGCCTGCGCAGAAAAAAGAAAACATCCACTTTTTTCTGCCGCTTCATACTGCCCAATAACACATTCTAGCTATGAATACGGCCATCTCATTCCGCATCATCTTCAGTACTACCGAGCGGAACCGATAAACGTTCCCTCAAATACCCCCGCGCTAACGGCATCCCCTTATGCCGCACCCCAAACACCCAGCGCTCTAAAAAATACCCTGTCAGATCAATCCCAGCGCACCATTCATCACGCGCACCTTCGAGATCTTCATCCAAAAATAACGACGGCAACGGCAATAAACGATCACGCCATTCACCCGCCCCCTCAACCGAGACAGCACGCCCAGTTTTCGGAGAAACATACTCCAACCCCTCACGCGTACCCGTCACCGCACAAACCCGCAAATCCAAGCCGTAGCCCAAAGCGGATAAGAGACACGCTTCCCACCGCAAATACGCCGCCATTGGTGGCGGTTCAGGCGCAACACCAATCAACGTCAATAAACGTACCAAACGCATAAACACTTCAGGATGCGCCTCATCCTGCGGCAATGCACCATCCGCAACAGCACACGCACTGCTTAACATGGAAAGCGCCACCGGATAATCCAAACAGCGCGCCGCAACACTCTGCACCAACTCACCGGCCACAGAACCCAACTGCCCTGTTAATCGCGCCTTCCACTGCACCATGACCAGATTACCAACCTGCCACGTTGCCGCATTCCGCCGTGCCCCACCACCACGCACAATGCCGTGCACCACGCCGTGTTCTTCCGTGAAGAGATGAACCAAAATGCTCCCCTCCCCATAAGGACATACAGAGAGCACCAAACCCGCTTCCTGCCATTCCTTCACACGCCGTCACTCCATAAAAAAACTCCCACATGAATACCATGTGGGAGTTTTCAGCATACACGAAGAATAAGCCTTCGTTCTGCCCGATACATCATAATCGGGCAGACACAATACGCCTTTAGTTGCCAGCAGCAGCAGCCACTTCAGCAGCAAAGTCGCTTTCTTCCTTTTCGATGCCTTCACCAAGGTGGAAGCGCTCGAAAGCAACCAGCTTAGCGCCAGCCTTTTCAACAACCTTAGCAACGCGGCTTTCACCGTCATGCACCCAAACTTGCTCCAGAAGAACAACTTCTTCGTAGAACTTGCGGATACGGCCATCAACCATTTTGTCGATGATTGCTTCTGGCTTACCAGATGCACGAGCTTGCTCAACAAGAACAGCGCGCTCACGCTCAAGAGCGTCAGCATCAACGCTGGAAACATCCAGAGCAGCCGGACGCGTTGCAGCAGCATGCATACCGATTTGACGGCCCAGCGTCAGCAGAGCGTCGTTTTCAGATTCCGCTTCCAGAGCAGCCAGCACACCGATCTTGCCGATGCCCGGGCGCAGCGCACCATGAACATAGCTTGCAACAACACCGCTAGAAACCGCCAGAACCTTAGCGCGACGCAGTGACATGTTTTCACCGATCGTTGCGATCAGATGTGTCAGTTCGTCAGCAACCGTACGGCCTGAAGGAACCGTAGCCGCCTTGATCGCTTCGAGGTCGTCACCAACCTTCAGCGCTACGTGTGCAACCTGCTCAACCAGCAGTTGGAACGCTTCGTTACGGCCGACAAAGTCCGTCTCAGCGTTCACTTCAACCATAGCAGCGCGGTTCTTTTCAGACGCAACGCCTACCAGGCCTTCAGCTGCCGTACGGCCAGACTTCTTAGCAGCCTGAGAGAGGCCCTTCTTACGAAGCCAGTCAACAGCGGCTTCCATGTCACCAGCGGCTTCTTTAAGAGCCTTTTTGCAATCCATCATGCCTGCGCCGGTCTTTTCGCGCAGTTCGCGGACTAGGGCTGCTGTGATCTCTGCCATATCTCTCATCCCTCAAAAAATTAATGCGGCCGGACGCACTCGCCCGGCCGCATGACTGGTTCAGCTATCGTCTCTTTGCAGAGTCGACACACCGTTTCAGTTCGCGGAAGCCTGCTCGCCTTCAGCAGCCGTCTCAGCGACAACTGTTTCAGCTGGCAGTTCTTCTTCTGCACCAATGTCATGACCGGAAGCAGCCAGCTCAGCGGAAATACCGTCCAGAACTGCAGCAGACACCAGATCACAATACAGGGTGATTGCACGGATAGCGTCATCGTTGCCCGGTACCGGGAACGTTACGCCAGCCGGGTTGGAGTTGCTGTCCAGAACGCCAATAACCGGGATACCCAGCTTGTTAGCTTCTTCAACGGCCAGCTTTTCCTTGTTCGTGTCGATCACGAAGATCAGGTCTGGAAGACCACCCATCTCCTTGATGCCGCCCAGCGAACGCTCAAGCTTTTCACGATCACGCGTGATGTCGAGCACTTCTTTCTTCGTCAGACCAGCCGTGTCACCGCTCAGCATTTCGTCGATTTGACGCAGACGCTTGATGGAACCCGTGATGGTCTTCCAGTTCGTCAGCATACCGCCGAGCCAACGGTGGTTGACGTAGTACTGACCGCAACGCGTTGCAGCTTCAGCAACGTGCTCAGCAGCAGCGCGCTTCGTACCAACGAACAGAACGCGGCCACCGTTTGCAACGGTATCACGAACTTGCTTCAGTGCACGATCGAGCAGAGGAACTGTCTGCTGCAGATCAATGATGTGAACTTGGTTACGGACACCGAACAGGTATGGAGCCATCGCTGGGTTCCAGCGACGTGTGTGGTGACCGAAGTGAACGCCAGCTTCGAGCAGCTGACGCATGGTGAATTCAGGCGCTGCCATGAATCGAATTCCTTGCCTCTGGTTTAGCCTCCGCACGGCGTGGTCCCCTCAGGAACACCAGAAGAACGTTTGGGTAAACGCCCCAGCCATGCGTGCGAATTGCCCACCGCCTTGATCAAAACCAAGGTACGCGGACGCCTGCGGTATGGCTGAAATGCCGCGCTTTTGCAAGCATGATTCGGCAGTCTTCATCGGATTGCCATCAAACCTGCTCTGCGCGCTCAACCCCACGTATCGTCCGCAGACGCTCCGCCAAACGAGGCGTCACTTTATACGTCCCCGGCAACGCGATTTCGACATCCCTCGTTTCCGCCAAAGACGGCAAAAGCGTAATACGGCCGCGCCCCCCCCGCATGTCATCCAGCATGGCAGACAAAGCCGGCAAGGTCTTAGGCTCTTGCAGCCATACCCGAATTTCCCCACGCTCTTCAGCCGCCGCCTGCTCCAGATCAACAACACTCTGAGCCGTAATTCTCAGCGCATCGCCATCCAGCTTCAACTCTGCATTCACCAGCACAGCCTGCCCTGCCACGAGAAGCTCTCGGCACGAGACCAACGTCTCAGAAAATAGCGTTGCCTCACATGTCCCCGTGCTGTCCGATAAATTGACCCACGCCATTTTCTTCCCTGTCCGGGTTGGGCGCTCCTTTTTATCAATCACACATCCGGCTATTTTCACACGCGTGCTACCCGTTTTAGCCGCGGCCTCTAGGCCACTCGCGGGCGTAACGCCTAAGCGACGCAACACCGTACGATACGCATCCAGCGGATGCGCACTCATATGGAAGCCCACCGCTGCCGCTTCCAAGGACAAGCGCTCAAAATCAGGCCATGCTTGCCCCTCTTTTAACTTAAGAATTTCACGGTCCTGACCAGCCCCCCCAAAGAGGCCCGCTTGACCCATTTTCTGTTCCTGCGCTTTCGCTTGAGCCCGGCGCAAAATGGTTTCCGCACTCGCAAAAACCGTATGTCTTTCTTTCAGGATACTGTCAAAAGCCCCTGCTTTTGCAAGACTTTCTAATTGTATTTTATTGATACTCGCCGGATCTGCACGCTCTGCAAAATCCGTCATATCAATAAATGGCTTATCCCCGCGTGACGCCACCAGAGCATCCATCGCCGCAGCGCCAACACGCTTCACCGCAGAGAGCGCATAACGAATACCCTGCGTCCCGTCCTCTAAAGTCTCAATCGAAAAATCAGCCAAAGAGCGGTTGATATCAACCGGCAAAACTTTGATTTTCATGCGGCGTGCCTCTTGGCACAAAGCCGCCAATTTTTCCGTTTTTTCACGCGCCAGAGACATACAACCAGCCAGGAACGCCACCGGGTGGTTCGCCTTCATCCACGCGGTCTGGTACGAAACTAAGGCATAAGCCGCCGCATGGGATTTGTTAAAACCATAATCCGCAAAGCGCGCCATGAGGTCGAAAACCTCCGTCGCTTTCTCTGGTGTAATACCCCGCTTCGTCGCACCTTCCGTAAAGATCGCTCGCTGCTTCTCCATCTCAGAAGCAATTTTCTTACCCATCGCACGACGCAGCAAATCCGCACCGCCGAGGCTATACCCAGCCATGCGCTGCGCAATCTGCATCACCTGTTCCTGATAGACCATAATACCATAGGTCTCAGACAAGATATCGCGGATCTCTTCATGCGGCGGCTCCCATGCCTCCCCATGTTTACGACGGCAATAATCCGGAATATTCGCCATCGGCCCCGGTCGATAGAGCGACACACCCGCAATCAAATCTTCCAAACGGCTGGCAGCCATCTGTTTGAGCATGTCACGCATGCCCGCGCCTTCAAATTGGAATACACCCGCCGCATCACCGCGTGCGAGCATCTCAAAGGTCTTTTTATCATCCAAAGGAATACGTGAAAGATCAACCGTAACCCCTTGTTCTTTAAGGAAGTCTACACCCCTTTTTAGAATCGTTAGCGTAGTCAAACCCAAGAAGTCGAACTTCACCAACCCTGCCTGCTCAACAAACTTCATGTTGAACTGCGTCACCAGCATGTCGCTCTTCGGGTCTCGGTACAACGGTACGAGTTCGACTAGTTCACGATCACCAATCACCACGCCCGCAGCATGCGTTGATGCGTGACGATACAATCCTTCAAGCTGCTGCGCGATCTCCAACAAACGGCGTAGCGCTTCATCACTATCACGCATTTCCTGTAAGCGCGTTTCGCCCTCAATAGCCTGCGCCAAGGTCACAGGCTTAGCCGGGTTATTAGGAATCAGTTCCGCAACGCGGTTCACCATCCCATACGGCAAGCCCAGCACACGCCCGACATCCCGCACCGCCGCTTTTGCTTGCAGCTTTCCGAACGTAATAATCTGCGCCACACGGCTTCCGCCATATTCCTCGCGCACATACCGGATGACTTCGTCACGCCGATCCTGACAAAAATCGATATCAAAGTCAGGCATTGATACACGTTCAGGATTCAAAAACCGCTCAAACAGCAACCCAAATGGCAGCGGATCAATATCCGTAATCGTCAGCGCATACGCCACCAATGACCCTGCACCCGAACCACGCCCAGGCCCCACAGGAATATCATGCGCTTTCGCCCACTGAATGAAGTCCGCAACGATCAAGAAATAACCCGGGAAACCCATCCCTGCGATAATATCGAGTTCAACTTGCAAACGATCCCGATATGTCTGCTTTTCTTCATCGCTAAGAGTCATCGCCTCGAAGCGTGCGTCCAACCCTTCGCGTGCCATAGCACCCAAGGTTTCTTCTTCCGTGGTCCCCTCACGAACTTTCGAGCACACTGGAAGCAAAGGCTTACGCGTCGTTGCCGCAATGGCGCATTTCTGCGCAATGATCAGCGTATTGTCGCAGGCTTCAGGCAAATCGTGAAACAACGCCCGCATCTGAGCCGGCGTTTTAAACCACGCTTCGGGCGAGACATGCCACCGATCCGTCTCCGCCATCGTCCGACCCTGCGCAATACAAATCAGCGCATCATGGGCTTCATGCATCTTCGGGTTAGGAAAGAAACACTCATTCGTCGCAACAAGCGGCACATTATGCCGGTCCGCCATTGCCACAAGAACATCTTCAATCGCCGCCTCACCCGGTTCGCCATACCGGTTCAATTCAACTGCGATATTATCCGGAAAAAACGCCGCCAATTTTTGCAGAAGCGCCTCAGCCTCAACCTTCTGCTCATCTTCAATCATGCGGTTCAACGGGCCACGCTTACCACCCGTTAGCAAAAACAACCCATCCGCATGCTGCCCCAACACATCAACAGCAACCGTCGGATCCCCCGGGTCACCATTCAAAAAACCATGCGATGACAGAATCTGCAGATTGGCCAGTCCAACCTCATTCCGCGCCAACACCACCAAAGGCTCAGACGGCGCACCCGGCTTCGTACTCCGTGGCGGCAGCGATAGCTGACATCCCACAATAGGCTGCACATTCTTGCCCTGTGCCGTCAGGGAGAACTCTAAAGCCCCAAAAAGATTGCCACTATCCGTCAGCGCAACGGCTGGCATGGCGTTTTCTACCGCCAAACCAACAAGGTCCGGAATACGAATAGCACCCTGACTTAAAGAGTAAGCCGAGTGATTACGGAGATGAACAAAATCAGCATGGGACATGCTGCTTCTCTAGCACGCACACCCGCTTCTATGCAGCCGTTAATGAAGTGCTTGCTGTAAAGGGTTGGTTATTCTTTTTTGCAAAAAAGAATCAAAAAAACTCTTATCCACTAGGGCCGAGCGGCTTTTAAGCCCCGCAAAAATGCAAACGCTTAGGCTTGACGTCCACGCCCCACACCAGCCCCAAATTTTCAAAAGTCTTTTTGCTTCTTTTTCTTCAGAAAAAGAAGCCACCCCACGAACCAAAGCTCGTCCCTATCGACCTAGCCTTCATAAGAAACAATTTTACCGCCACGCAACGTCACCGTACGGTCCATACGTGCCGCTAATTCCGCATTATGCGTTGCAATTAAAGCCGCGGAACCTTCCTCACGCACCACACGCAAGAGTTCGGCAAAAACCTGATCAGACGTCCCCGAATCAAGATTACCCGTCGGCTCATCTGCCAAAATAACTTTAGGATGATTGGCCAAAGCCCGCGCAATTGCCGTGCGTTGCTGCTCTCCGCCAGACATCCGCCCCGGTGCCGCATGCAAACGATGCCCCAGGCCAAATCGTTCTAACAAAGACACGGCCCGCGCCTTCGCATCAGCCTTAGACACCCCAGCAACAAGCTGCGGCAACATCACATTTTCTAAGGCCGAAAACTCACCCAACAGATGATGGAATTGATAGACAAACCCAATCTCATCACGCCGCATCGCCGTACGTGCCGCCTCTTTACGGCCCATAACACGCCCTGCAACGCAGACTTCACCTTCCGTCGGCGTTTCCAATAACCCCGCCAAATGCAGCAGCGTCGATTTCCCCGTGCCGCTCGGCGCAACCAGCGCCACAATCTCGCCAGGCATGAGCGCAAAATCTGCACCCGACAAAATTTCTAACGTTTCATCACCCGACCGAAAACGACGGACAACATTCTTTAGCTGCAAAACCGCATTATTCATGACGCAAGGCCTCAATCGGGTCTGTTTTTGCAGCACGCCATGCCGGATAAATCGTCGCCAACAGCGACAAGACCAACGACATAACAATCACTTCGATAACCTGCGACCACACAAGCTTGGCCGGCAAACGCTCCAGAAAATACACTTCTGGGTTAAACAAATTCGTCCCTGTCAAAGACTGCAACGCCTGCCGAATACGCTCAATATTCAACGCAAACGCAATCCCAAGCACAGAGCCTGCGAATGTCCCCGCAACACCAACAAAAGCACCACACATCAGAAAAATTCGCATAATCGCGCCGCGACTAGCCCCTAATGTCCGCAGCACCGCAATGTCGCGCGTCTTGTCCTTCACCATCATAATCAACGATGAAATGACATTGAACGCGGCAACCAGAATAATCAGCGTCAGAATGAGGAACATCACATTCTGCTCAACCGTCACAGCATCCAAAAAGCCATTGGCACTTTGCGTCCAGTCCAGCACCCGCAAACGCGGATCGTCCAAACGCGCCGCAATCGCTTGGCGAATAGGCTGCACATGCGTCGGGTCATCGGTAGACACTTGAATCAAAGACGCCGCATTGCCCAGCATTTGAAACTTCTGCGCCGCCCCAATCGGAGCCAGAACAACATTCGCGTTGTAGTCGTTCCAGTTTGCATCGAACACGACCGCCACATGGTACACTTTGGCCCGTGGCATCGTCCCAAATGGCGTCGCTTGTCCATCGGCTGATAACAGCGTCAATGGCGAACCAACCGTTAAGCCCGCACGCTCCGCCAGTGTAATCCCAATCGCAACAGCATCATCGCCTACAAAACGATCAAGGCTACCGGCAATAACACCGCTGCTTAACGCTTTCCAGTTCCGCAGATCATCCTGCGCAATCCCCTGAAGCTGCGCCCCCGTCGAATAACGCCCGGCTTCCACCAAAACCGTACCCTGGGTCATCGCAATCGCAGACCGCACCCCCGGCACTTGGCGAATCGCCGCAACATCATTCGGATAATCATCAATGGAACGGCCATAGCCAAACACGGTCAAATCACCATGCAGGCCCAAAATCCGCCCCATCAAATCTGACTTAAAACCATTCATCACCGACATCACGATGATGAGCGTAGCCACTCCAAGCGCAATCCCGATTAACGAGAAAATGGCGATAATGGACGCAAACCGTTCACCTTTGCGGGCGCGTAAATAACGCCCCGCAACCATACGCTCAAAGCGGCCAAACATCAGGCGATTCCGATACGCTCTAGGGCCTCTTGCACCGTGACCTCAACCCGCTCACCAGTAGCACGACGCTTCAATTCAACCAGACCATTCTTAGCACCACGCGGGCCAACAACGACTTGCCACGGATGCCCCATCAAATCTGCATCGTTAAACTTTACACCGGCCCGCTCATCACGGTCATCATACATCAGGTTGTTTGGCTCACGATCATAGATCTCAGCACAAAGACGATCACACGCCTCATCACCCGGACGCAAATTCAAGATCGCCGCACGATAAGGTGCAACAGAATCTGGCCAGATAATCCCGCCATCATCATGAGAGGCTTCAATAATCGCCCCCATCAAACGCGACACGCCAACACCATAAGACCCCATATGCGGCGCAAGCTTCGCCCCATCTGGCCCTACAACTTCAACGCCCATAGACGCCGTGTACTTGGTGCCGAAGTAGAAGATATGCCCCACTTCAATGCCACGCCCTTCGCGACGGCGCGCTTCAGGCACTTCTGCCCAAGCGGCTTCATCATGCTTTTCGTCAGTCGCAGCATAATGACCCGTCACCGTTTGGAAGAACTCTCCCAAGCTCGCATGGTCATCACAATCAACCGGACGGCTCAGCCAATCTTGCTCTTCCAAAGCGGCATCAAAGAACACGCCGCTTTCGCCCGTTGGTGCCAGAACCAAGAATTCATGGCTCAAATCACCACCAATCGGCCCCGTATCCGCCACCATTGGCACGGCACGCACACCCAGACGTTGGAAAATACGCAAGTAAGACAGCATCATACGGCGATAGCTGGCCACAGCGTCTTCGTATGATACGTCGAAGGAATATGCGTCCTTCATCAAAAACTCACGTCCACGCATCACACCAAAACGTGGGCGCACCTCATCACGGAACTTCCACTGAATATGATACAGCGCTTTTGGCAAATCCTTGTAGGACTTGATCGCCGCGCCAAAAATATCCGTGACCATTTCTTCATTGGTCGGCCCGTAGAGCAGATCACGCCCCTGACGATCCTGAATACGCAGCATTTCTGGGCCATACGCATCATAACGGCCAGAACGCTTCCACAATTCAGCGGATTGCAACGTCGGCATCAGCAGTTCCTGCGCCCCAATCGCATCCTGCTCTTCACGCACGATATCTTCAATACGGCGCAGCACGCGCAGCCCTGCTGGCAACCACGCATAAATGCCCGAAGCAGTCTGACGAATCAGACCTGCCCGCAACATAAGACGATGTGACGCAATTTGCGCTTCCGCCGGGACTTCCTTCAGCGTTGGCTGAAATGCTTTACTTAAACGCATGATTTTTAAATTCCCTTAAACGCGCAGCAAATGGACATCAACCAACGGACGCTTCTGCAACTTACGCCCCAATGCCCGACGCAATGCCGTACGCGCCGCATCACGGAACATCAGGTCATCTTCGCGCAGTTCATCCGGAATCGCGTCAATCGCATCTGCAAATTCTTCACGGATACGCAGCGTTTCTGGATCTTCAACCTCCAGCAAACCCGGCGCACTGATCTTCGGGTTACCAATAACGTAACCTTCATCATCCACTGCGAAGCTGGCCAGAACGATACCATTAAACAGCATCTTACGACGCGCAGCCAAAACACCGCCCGTCATAGGCAGCAAACGGCCACCATCCAGCGCCAAACGTCCCGTTGGCGCTGTATCCACAACCCCAACTGCCCCCGGAGACAGGTTCAAAATATCCCCATCTTCCAACAAAATTGGCTCAGCCCCAGCTTCACGCGCTAGAGCCGCATGCGCCGTCAAATGACGCCATTCACCATGGGTCGGGATGCTGTATTTGGGCTTTACCAAGTCATACAGAACGCGCACATCACCGCCCGTCGCATGACCAGAGGTATGCACCTTCCCGTCCTTATCCGTCAGCACACGCACGCCACGACGGGACAGATTATCCTGCACACCCATCACGGCTTGCTCATTACCCGGAATAACGCGGGAGCTGTAAATAACCGTATCGCCCTCACCCAAAGAAATATTGGGATGCGTATCACCAGCAATGCGCGACAGAGCAGAACGCGCCTCACCTTGGCTGCCCGTAATGATCATCAGCAAACGATCATCTTCAATATCACGAGCATCCTGCTCCGTCAGGAACGGTGGCAGATCAGAGAAATAGCCACATTCACGCGCAGCCGTTTCAAGGTTACGCAACGAACGACCAACAATCATCACTTCGCGGCCAGAAGCACGTGCTGCCTTCGCAATGCTCTCAACACGGGCAACGTTACTTGCAAAGCACGTCACCGCAATACGCCCAGTCAAACCAGCCACGAGTTCTGTCAGACCAATGCGGACATCAGCTTCGGACTCTGAACGACCTTCCTTCATGACGTTGGTGCTGTCACCCACCATGGCCAGAACACCTTCTTTGCCAAGGCGTTCAAAGGTCTCAAGATCCGTTTTAGGTCCGACCAGCGGGTTTTCATCCAGCTTCCAGTCACCCGTATGCACGATCAAACCATGCGGCGTGCGCAGCGCAATGGCCTGTGCTTCAGCAACAGAATGCGTCACCGGCACAAATTGCAGGTCAAATGGTCCCACATCAAAACGAGACGCAGGCAAAATAATATTGACCGGAACCTGGTTCAAAAGACCAGCTTCATACAATTTACGGCGCAATACAGCCGCAGCAAAAGGCGTCACATAAACTGGGCACTGCAAATACGGCCACAAATGCGCCACAGCACCCAAGTGGTCTTCATGCGCATGCGTAATCACTAACCCATGCAGATCTCTTCTACGCTCCGCAATAAAGGATGGATCCGGCATAAGCACTTCAGCTTCTGGCGTATCATTGCCCGAAAACCCAATACCGCAATCAATAGCCAACCAATGTTCGCGCCCATCTTTCGTGAGACGATAGAGATTGAAATTCATGCCAATCTCGCCCGTCCCACCCATGGGCAGGAAGGACAAACCGTCAGGCATATCCGTCATCATAAATCCTTACTTTTGTCATCAATGAGAGAGTGTATCCATGGCCGATCACTTTTCTGTGCGACCGGAAGAATGTTCTTGTTCAACAGCCGCATTACGGTCTGCCAACAGACGGAGACCATCCAGCGTCAAATCTGGTGCCATCACGTCAAAAAGATCTGTACCTTCAGAAAACAGCGGCGCTAAACCGCCCGTCGCCACCACTTTAGGGCGCGCATCCATTTCATCGGCAATGCGTCGAATAATACCTTCGACAAGCCCCACATAGCCCCAAAACAACCCAGAGCGCATCGCAATGCTGGTATTGCGCCCAATGACAGCAATAGGCCGACCAATGCTCATACGGGGCAGTCGCGCCGCAGCCCGATGCAGGGCTTCACTCGACAAATTCACACCCGGCGCAATAGCACCACCACAGTACTGCCCTTGAGCATTAATCACATCAAAAGTCG